>NZ_JAKSYL010000231.1 GCF_022829515.1 Methylobacterium sp. J-048 | reverse complement strand
CAGGCTGCCGTACTCTTTGCGGCCGCCATGGTATGTTCACTCGGGCACGCCTGTCGCCCTGATCGACGCGGCGACGCTCTGTCCGTGTGAGACCAGCACGTCGAACTGAAGCAGCTTACTCACGATCTCCTCCGGCTTGGGTCGTTAGGCCATCTGTTCCGTCCTCTGTCGGCTCAAAAGCCATGCTTCAGGGCGGACCACTTCACAGGGGGACGATCAACCCGTTCTCTCTGTGCAAGCTAAGGATCCGAGTGGAGGGTTCATCGAGCGCCTGGACGTCGAAGTGACTCAGTATGAAACTCTCACAGCTGATGAACTTGCCACAATCAAGGCAGAACTTGACCGTTTGCATCCACCAAAGCGTGATTTTCCGGAGCCAGAAACCGGCAAGAGCCGCAAAGGTGTCGGAGGGGCGTATCAGGGCGTGTTTGGTCGCGTCGTCTGGAGTCCGCCCTCCGACATTGATGTGTCCCACTACAACACAAGGCACGAGAGATGGCGAGAAGGCATCGAGAAGTCATTGAGATCATACCATACGTACCTCAACAACAAGGAGGCCAAGGCGCATGTTCACTTTGAGTTGATCAACAGCGGCTCAACGCCCGCCGATGACTTAGCCATATCGTTCGTTTGTAAGTCGGGAGTTTGTTTGGATTTGGTCAGGGAATTTCGAGAGGAGAACAACGGCGGCCTTACATCTCCTCCAAAGCCGCCATCGGGCGTATATGCTCCAGAAGGAGGGATGGGGGCGAGTATCTTCGATGCTGTGCGCTCGATTGGTAACTCAGATGCCTTCCAAGGCTCAGGCCTTCCAGCGATTCCGCTCTACAAATCTTTAGCAGGCAGTTCCACGCGCGATCCTTACGGCTTTTATTTCCACCCTCGGCACGATGAGCCATCCGCTGAGTGGGAACTTCGTTGTGAGCAGTTCCGGCACCAACTCGACCCCGAGAATTTTGATTGGCGCGTGCTGATGGAGAGCGATGGTTCGGAGATGGTCCGAGGAGTGATCCGGGTTCGTGTCTCGGCTGCGAACATACCAAGCCCGGTAACCCTCAACGTCCCTGTGCAAATCCGAAGACGCCGTGTGAGCACGCTGGATGAGGCTATGGCGGCTATCGATCCAACGGTGCTTGCCATGAAAAGCCCGCCCAGGGAGCGCTTCAGAAATCCCTTGCTAGGTCAATAACGCCACCTCGCAACTGGTGCTCCGGGTCTTTCCTACATCTCATAGCTAAAGCGGGGAACACTCTGTGAGCCTAAACCCCTCCACGCGTATCCCAAACCGAGACCACTTGGTGTATCATCTGGTGTAACAAGAGGCCTTGAGCGCAAGTTAAAATCATTGTAAATCAACATCTTAGGATGCTCTTTAGAGCCTTTTGCTCCTCTCCACCGGCACCATATTCCGGCGCAATGCGCGCCGTGGAGCGCGAGCGGCTGAAGTCCGCAGCTCATTGCTTGCCTCGGCAACCCGTCAGTTTCCACTTCGGCCGCGCGTGCACCGTGCGGTCTGCCCCGTCCGGCGGGGGAGCGCGGGGCCGGAAGCCGGAGACGCGTGCTCAGCATTCATTCAGCCGTCGCACACGACCTTGATTTACAGCCAAGCTAAGTCCAGTATTTCTGCATTGTATCTGTTATTTACGTCGATTAATCATGGTCTAGCTCATAAATTACGACATTAAGATTTGATGAATGCGAAGTTCAGAACCGATTAAATCCATCGCGCCTACCAGCGCCGTCGGAAGGCGATGAATCGCGTTTCCGCCGAGGCCGATCGCGAGACCGGGACGGCGGAGCACCGGCCCCTCGGGCCGCATCGTCGATGGTCGGGGCGTGATCATGAGCCAGGGCAAGGATGACCGGGTGGTGACGCGCCTCGTCGGAGGCGCGGACGGAGCCGAGTTGGCGCCCGCAAACGATACCGCCCCCCTGCCCGATGGCCCCGGCCAAGGGTCCGCGCCCGGGCGCCGGGCGATCAGCGACGCGGATCGCGCCCGGATCGGACGCGGCCTGCGCCTGCACTACGCCGATGTCCTGGCTCTGCCGATCCCGGAGCGGCTCCGAACGCTGATCGACGACCTCGCCGCATGCTCCGAGACGGAGGCCCCGCGATGCTGATGACCCAAGCCGCTCCCGCCGGCAGCAATTCCGGGCCGCCATCCCAGGGGGTCGATGCCGAGATGCGCGATCTCCTGCTCGGGGCGATCCCGGCGCTTCGGGCCTTCGCGTTCTCGCTGACCTACGATTTCGACCGCTCGGACGACCTCGTCCAGGACACGCTGGTGCGCGCCTGGGTCAATGCCGGCAGCTTCCGCCGCGGGACCAACCTCACGGCCTGGCTGTTCACGATCCTGCGCAACCTATTCTACTCGGAACAACGCAAGCGCAAGCGCGAGGTCGAGGATGCCGACGGCGTGCTCGCCGGCCAGCTGACCTCCCTGCCCGAGCAGGAGATCCGGGTGGAGATGGCGCAGTTCCAGAGCGCCCTGAACCGTCTGCCCCATGCCCAGCGGGAAGCCCTGGTGCTGGTGGGAGCCCAGAGCTTCACCTACGAGGAGGCCGCCGCGATCTGCGGCGTCGCGGTCGGAACGATCAAGAGCCGGGTCAGCCGCGCCCGGATGCGCCTGATCGAGGTCCTGGAACTCGAAGGCCCTGACGATATCGGCACCGATGCCCGCACCCGGGCGGCGCTGGACAGTCGCTGAGCGCCTACTTGATCAGCTTGACCGCCTCGCGGAACCGCGGGTGCCGGGCGGTGCCGAGCCACTCGAACACCACCATCTCGGTGGTGACGATCTCGGCCCCGTGGGCCGCCATCCGGGCGAGGCCGGCATCCCGGTTCTCGGGCCGGCGCGAGCCGACCGCGTCGGCCACCACGGAGACGCGCCGCCCGGCCTCGAGGAGCCCGAGCGCCGTCTGCAGCACGCAGATATGCGCCTCGCAGCCGGCGACCACGAGGTCGCGATCGCCGATCCGGTCGAGGAAACCCGGCGCCTGGGTGGCGCCGAAGCTCATCTTGGGCAACGCCGTTCCCGGCTCCGGGGCGAGGTCCGGCACGGTCGGCCCGAGGCCGCCGGCATTCTGCTCGGTGAACAGGACCGGCACGTCGAGCATCTCGGCCGCCGCGACGAGGCGCCCCGTATTGGCGATCACCCCGGCGCCGTCGGCGATGACCGGCATCAGCCGGACCTGGAGGTCGATGACCAGGAGAAGCGAACGGGCGGGATCGATCAGCGGCATCGTTCCTCAGTAGGTGGCGAAGAAGCGCGCGACCGCCTCGGGCTCGGCCGTTACGGTCAGCGCCAGCGCGAGCAGGATCCGCGCCTTCTGCGGCGTCAGGTTGTCGGCGCTGAGGATATTGCGGGCGCGCAGGCGCGTGGTCAGCGGCACCACCCCGCTCCCGGCCCGGGTCGACATCACCACCAGGATGCCCGCGGCGGCAGCCTCTTCCAGGGCGTCGGCCTCGCCCGGCGGGGTCATGCCCGGTGCGAGCCCGGCCGAGACCAGGCCGCGGGCGCCGGCCGCCCGGAACGCCCGCACCGCGGTGCCGTCGGCGTCGGCGTAGCCGTAGGACACGTCGACCCGCGGCAGCGCGGGCAGGCTTCGGATGTCGAAGGGCGTACCCGGGGCGTGCGCGCGCTCGGAGCGGCGGTAGTACCGGACATGATCGCCGTCGACCTGGCCCAGCACGCCGAAATCCGGGGTTCGGAAGGTCTGCAGCCGGGCCACCGAGGTCTTGGTCACCTCGCGCGCCGCCTGGATCTCGTCGTTGAGCACCACCAGCACGCCGCGCCCGCGGGATTCGGGCGCGGCGGCGGTGCGGATCGCCGCGACGAGATTGAGCTTGGCATCGGTCGACAGCGCGCTCATCGGCCGCTGCGAGCCGACCAGCACCACCGGTAGATCCACCGTCAAGGTGAGGCTGAGCGCGTAAGCGGTCTCCTCCAGGGTGGCGGTGCCGTGCCCGATGACGATGCCGGCGAGATCGGGATGTTCCGCGGCGGTGCGCTCGCACAACAGGACGAGGTCGCGCCATTCGGCGAACCCGATCGCCGGGCTCGGGACCGCCCGGAACGGCACCGGGATCACGGCGGCGACGGCGGCAAGTTCCGGGACCGCGTCCAGGATCGCCCCGGCCTCCAGGCGCCGGTCGGTGGCGGAATAGTCGAGGATGTCGAGGGCATCGCGCCCCAGCGACGCGATCGTCCCGCCCGTGCCGATGAACGCGACCTTGGGCAATCCCGCCCCGTATCTTGCCGCCATGCCGCGCCTCCTGGCCGCCGCCGGGCCGTCCACCGGTCCCGGGCCATGCAGGCCCTTGAATGCAGGCTCGGCTGGCCGCGGTCGACCCCGCTGCGCGCAGGCGGGCGATGCGCCGGGCGACGGGACGCGGATATGGCGGCAAGGGCGGGGCCGCGAAGGTGTCGCTCCCTCCGCGGCCGCGGTGTCAGCTCTGGAAGTCGAACAGCAGGGCCGAGGCGTTGGTGCCTGAGCCGGTCGTGCCGCTCGCTCCGTAGCTCGCGCCGCTCGACTGGGAAGCCTGGAGCTGCTGGATGAAGGTCGAGAGCAGGTCGCTCGCGGACGTGCCGGTCGAGGATGTTCCGCTGGAGGACGTGCTGCCGGAGGACGTGCTGCTGGACGAACTTCCGGAAGCGTCGGCACCCGGGGGCGGGCCGGGCGGCGGCCCCGGAGGCGGGCCGCCGGCCCCGGAGACGCCGTCGGCGCTCGAACCGGTCGCGTCGGCGGTCTGGGTCGATTGGCCGTGGCTGGCGAACAGGGTCTTCAGCTCCGTGGCCTGATCGCTCGTCAGGCTGCCGCTGCTGACCTGATTGGAGATCAGGCTGTCGATCCGGTCCTTCATCGACGACGGGTCGAGCTTGGTATCCGCGGCACTGCTGCTCGACGTCGAGGCGGTCGTGCCCGACGATAGGCTCGAATCGATCGAACTGAGGGCGCTCGTCAGGGCGGTGGCGTCGGTGCTGCTGAGGGTGCCGGCCGACAGCTCGCTGCTGATCGTGTCGGTCATCCGGGTCTTGCCGGAGCCCTGGGGCGGCGGCGGTCGCTGGACCGCGAACTGAGAGGTCGTGGCGGAGGAGACGGTACTCATACGGGCGCTCTGGGCACGGATTCGCCGGATTCGCCCGGCGGCGGGTCCGTGTGCAAATTACCCACGCGGTTCTTAAAAGCGTCTTTCCGAAACAGAGATCTGGATGGTCCCATTTTGAGGCCTCACCGAAAGGTGAATGCCAGCTTTCGGGTTGCCGAGACAGCAGAACCCCGGAGCCGCGTCTGGATCCGATATCCAGGACGAAGCTCCGGGGTCCGATGGCGTGCGCGATTCCCGCTTCCGCTTCCCCGGTCCGAACCGGGCTTCGACCAGCGGCCGGGCCGTCAGACGCCGGCAGCGACGCGCAGGGGCGCGGCCATCTCTTGGGCCCGGCCCACCGGCTCGGCGTGGCCGTAGAGGCCGCGCTGCTTCGGATTCGGGCTGAGCCGGTCGGTCAGGCCGATCACCGTCTCGGCGGCCCCGAGCAGCAGGGCGCCCCCCGGCGCGAGCTGGGCCGCGAGCCGGGCCAGCACGTCCGATTTGGTCGGCGCGTCGAAGTAGATCAGCACGTTGCGGCAGTAGATCACGTCGAACTGGCCGAGCGACGCGAAGCTGTGCAGCAGGTTGAGCTGCCGGTAATCCACCATGGAGCGCAGGCTCTGGGCGATCTGCCACTGCTCGCCGATCTGGGTGAAGTACTTGATCAGCCACTGCACCGGCAGGCCGCGCTGGACCTCGAAGTGGCTGTAGAGGCCGAGCTTGGCCTTCTCGATCACCTCGGTGGACAGGTCGGTGGCGACGATCTCCACCTGCCACCCGGCGAGCTTGGGCGCGGCCTCCTGCAGCAGCATGGCCAGGGAATAAGGCTCCTGGCCGGTGGACGCCGCCGCGCACCAGATCCGCAGCCGGCGCTTGCTGGCATTGCGCGCCAGGGCTTCGGGCAGGATCGTGTCGCGGAACAGGTCGAACGGGATGCGGTCGCGGAAGAAGAAGGTCTCGTTCGTGGTCATCGCCTCGACCACGGCGCGCTCGATCGCCCCGTCCTGGCCGAGCTTGAGCGACCCGATCAGCTCGCCGAGGGTCGCGAGCCCGAAGCGGCGGCAAACCGGTGTCAGGCGGCTCTCGACGAGGTAGCGCTTCTCCGCGGTCAGCGCGAGGCCGGAGCGCTGCTTGAGGAAGCTGCGCAGATATTCGAACTCGAGTTCGGTCATGACGGCTGCCCCGTGATCAGGGCGCGCAGCGCCGTCGCGAGTTCGGGGAGCGGCAGCACGGCTTCGGCGAGGCCGGCCCGGGCGACGCTGCCGGGCATGCCCCAGACGGTGCTGGTCGCCTCGTCCTGGGCGAGGACCGGGCCGCCCGCATCGGTGAGCGCGCGGGCGCCGTTGGTGCCGTCCGAGCCCATCCCGGTGAGGATCACCGTCGCGGTGGCGGCCCCGAAGACCAATGCCGCATCCTTGAACAGCACATCGACCGCCGGGCGGCAGAAATTCACCGGCGGCCCGTCGGTGAGCTGGATCGTGGGCCCGTTGGGACCCGCCACGAGCCCCATATGGCGCCCGCCCGGCGCAACGTAGATGCGGCCCGCCTCCAGGCGCTCGTCCGCCTTGCCCTCGGCCGCGCGCAGGCCGGTGCGGGTGGAGAGATGCTCGGCGAACACGGCGGTGAAGATCGGCGGCATGTGCTGCACGATCAGCACCGGCAGGCGGCGCAGGGTGGCGGCACCGATGCCCTCCAGCAGTTCGCCCACGGCCCGGGGGCCGCCGGTCGAGGAGCCGATCAGCAGGGCCCGGGGCTGGGTGCGGCTTCGCACCTTCGGTCGGAGGGTGAAGGGGGTCGGCGGACGCGGGGCCGGCGCGACGGGTGCCAGAGCGGGCGCCGCGTGGGCGGGGGCCGGCTGGACTCCCGGGGCACCCGCGGGACGCCGCGCCCGGGCGCGGGCGGCGCCGAAGACCCGGACGCGCTCGATCAGCTCGACCCGGAACGTCTCCGAGGTGGTGACGCCGCGGTTGCTCTCGGGTTTGGCGATGTAGTCGACCGCGCCGAGGGCGAGGCATTTCAGCGAGATGTCGGCGTTGCGCGTGGTCAGCGTCGACATCATCACGACTTGGAGATTCGGGCTCATCGCGAGCATGCGCGGCAGCGCCGTCGTGCCGTCGAGCTCCGGCATCTCGATGTCGAGCAGCACGACATCCGGGTCGTGCTTGGCCATCATCTCCAGGGCGATGCGGCCGTTGGAGGCGGTGCCGGCGAGTTCGAACCCGGCCTCGGCGATCCAGCGGGCGACGAGCCCGCGCACGACGGCGGAATCGTCGGCGATCAGCACGCGGATTGGCGCCGCCGCGGAGGTCGTAGAGTGTGCAGGCGGACTGCGGAGTGGGACCACCGCGGGGCTCAGGGCCATGATAATTGCCTCGGGAACTGGGTCTTGAGCGATGGCGGTGTCGAATTCAGGCCGCGTCTGCGACCAAGCCGACCTGTTCGAGCTTGGCCGCCAGGATGTCGCGGTCGAACGGCTTCATGATGTACTCGTCCGCCCCGGCTCGGAGAGCCCGGGCGATCGCTCCGACATCGTTCTCGGTTGTGCAGAACAGGACCTTCGGGGCTGCGCCCCCTTCGCTCCGGCGGAGGGTCTGGAGGAAGGTGTAGCCGTCCATGTTCGGCATGTTCCAATCGAGCAGGATCGCGTCCGGCATGTTGGCCGCGCAGGCTTCGAGGGCGGCGCTGCCGTCCTCAGCCTCGCTTACATTCATGCCCAGGGCCTCGATGATCCGCCGCGCGACCTTTCGGATCACCGCGGAATCGTCGACCACTAGGCAGGTCGTCTCGTGTGGCGCTTTCATACCCCCTCCCTCACGCCGCCTTCGCGCCGGCAGCGCTGAAGCCGAGGAGCGCGTCCACGTCGAGGATCACCAGAAGGCGGCCGTCGAGGCGGTGGACGCAGGTGGCGAGGTTGCGCCAGCGCGGATCCAGGTTGATAGGCACCGCCTCGCGGCTGTCGGCGCCGAGCTTCAGCACCTCGCCGACGCCGTCGACCACGAGCGCGAAGGTCTCGCCGGTCTGCTCCAGGCCGATCGCCATCTTGGGGCTGGCCTTGTCGTCCTGCGCCACGGCATCGGGCAGGCCCAGGCGCCGGCGCAGGCACACCGCCGTGACCACGCGCCCGCGCAGGTTCAGCAGGCCGACGATCTCGCTGGGCGCCAGGGGCACCGGCGTTACCCCTGAGGGGACGAACACGTCGTGGACCCGCTCGATCGCCAGGCCGAACAGGGTGTCGGCCACATAGACGGTAACATACTCGTCGGTGGGGCCGGTCTCGGCGCCGTTGGCGTTGGCAGCCTGCATCAGAACTCTCCGGATTCGATCGTCGTGTGGCGGGCGGAGCCGGGATCAGGCGGCTTGCGAGACATTGGTGGCACTGATCTCGGCCAAAGCCGCGATCAGCCCGCTGCGGTCGAACTTGGCCACGAGGTCGCTGATCGCCAGCGCCCGGGCCCGCTCCACCGCGTCGGCGCCGACCGTCCCGGTCAGGCCGATCACCGGCAGGCCGGCGAGCCGCGGCTCGGCACTCCGCATGGCGGCGACGAGGTCGAAGCCGCTGCGGCCCGGCATCTCCAGGTCGGTGACCACGACCTCGATCCGCACATCCGACTGCAGGATCGTCAGCGCGGCCTCGGCGCTCGCCGCTGTGACGACCTGATAGCCCGCGGCCTTCAGAACCGGGCTCAACATGTCGCGGAAGAAGGCCGAGTCGTCGACCAGCAGAAGCGTCGAGACCTGCTCCGCCTTCTTCGGGCCGCGCGCCCAGTCGTCGTAGGCGAGCGGCAGGAAGTGGGCGATGTTGATGATGTCCGTGGCGCGGCCGCGCAGCACCGCCGAGCCGATCAGATCCGAGCGGTCCGCCGCGATCTCGATGTCGAGGCGCTCCTCGACGATGTCGACGATCTCGTCGACCACGAGGCCCATCGCCCGCTCGCCGTCGGAGAACACCACCAGCGCCTGCGTGCCCTCGGAGCGGATCGTGATTGCCGAGTCGGCCGGGACCAGCGGCATCAGACGGCCGCGGTACTGGATCAGCGGACGGCCGCCCAGCCACTCGACCTTGTCGCACTCGATCTCTTCGAGGCGGGTGACCAGCGAGAGCGGCACCGCCTTGAAGCTGCCCTGGCCGCCCTTGAACACCAGCAGCGTGGTCTTGGCATCGCCCATCTCGGCCGCCTCGCTTTCGGCGTCGGCATCGGCATGGCTGTTGCTGCCCTGGATACCCTGGGCCACCTGCCGGGCTACGCCGTTGGGGTCGACGATCAGCACGACGGCGCCGTCGCCCAGGATCGTGTTGCCGGCAAACATCGGGATGTGCCGGAGCTTGGCCGACATCGGCTTCACGACGATCTCCTCCGTATGGAAGACCTCGTCGACCAGGATGCCGAAGCGCTCGCGCCCGACCTGGGCCACCACCACGAAGCCCGCCTGCTCGGTCTCCGCGCCCTGCCCGTCCGATTGTCCGAGCAGGCCGGTGAGGGAGACGATCGGCAGCAGCCGCTCGCGCAGGCGCAGCACCGGCGAGCCGTTGATACGCTCGACCCGCTGCGCCCCGGCATCGACCCGCACGAGTTCCAGCACGGCCACCTGCGGCAGGGCGAAGCGGTGCTCGCCGGCCCGCACGATCAGGGCGGCGACGATGGCCAGCGTCAGCGGGATCTTGATGGTGAAGGTGGTGCCGCGGCCCGCCGTGGTGGCGATGTCGATGATGCCGCCGATGGTCTCGATGTTGGTCTTGACCACGTCCATGCCGACGCCGCGGCCCGACACCGACGTGACCGCCGCCGCAGTCGAGAACCCGGCGTCGAAGATGAACTTGGCGACCTGCGCGTCGGTCATCCGCTCGACATCGGCCTGGGCCGCCAGCCCGCGCTCCACCGCCTTCTTGCGGATCGCCGCGAGGTCGAGGCCCTTGCCGTCGTCGGCGATCTCGATCGTGATCGTACCGCCCTCGTGATAGGCGGCGAGCCGGATCGTGCCGCGGGCCGGCTTGCCCGCCGCCACGCGCCCGGCGGTCGACTCGAGGCCATGATCGGCCGAGTTGCGGACCATGTGGGTCAGCGGGTCCTTGATCACCTCGAGGACCTGCCGGTCCAGCTCGGTCTCCGCGCCGACCATCACGAGGTCGATCTGCTTGCCGAGTTCGGCCGAGAGGTCGCGCACCACGCGGGGCAGCTTCTGCCAGGCGCTGCCGATCGGCTGCATGCGCGTCTTCATGACGCCCTCCTGCAGCTCGGCCGTGACGTGGGACAGGCGCTGGAGCGGCACCTTGTAGCTGGAATCCTCGTGGCGGCGGGCGATCTCGAGGAGCTGGTTGCGGGTCAGCACCAGCTCCGAGACCATGGTCATCAGGTGCTCGAGCGTATCCACATTCACGCGGATCGTCTGGATCTTGCTGCCGGTCGCCGTGGTCTCGGTGGCCACCACGGCTTCGGCGTCCCCCGCCGGTTCGGCCTTGGTCGAATCGACCTCGGCGGCCTCGGCCCTCGGCGTCGCAGGCTTCGGCGCGGCGGCCTTCGGTGATTCGGTCTTGGGCGCCTCGGCCTTGGGCGCCTCGACGGGGGCCGCCACCGGCGCGGCGAAATCCGCCTCGCTCGGACCCGGCGCCGCCAGGAACGCGGCCTCAAGATCGTCCAGGGAGACCTCGCCGGGCTTCAGCTCGCGGGAGACCGGCTCCGGCAGAACCGGTTCGGGCGCGGGGGCCGGCGTGGCCGCGGGCTCGGCCGTCGCCATGCGCTCCAGTTCGGAGATCAGATCGTCGTCGGAGCCCGCCGGCTCGGTGCCGGTGGCCTCCAGGTCGGCCAGGATCGCCTTGAGCCGGTCCAGGGTCGAGAGAATCACCGTGACTGATTCGGAGGTGGCGGGCAGGCCATCCCGGAAGCGACCCATCAAGGTCTCGGCGGCGTGCGCCAAGGCTTCGAGGCGCGGCAACCCGAGAAACCCGCAGGTTCCTTTAATCGTATGAACGAGGCGAAAAATATTCCGCAATATCGTCTGGTTGTTCGGATCTTGTTCGAACCGAACCAATTCAGCATCGACCGTGTCGAGGTGTTCCCCGCTCTCGGTCAAAAATTCACGAAGCAGGTCGTCCATAAGCGATACTCGTTACACGAAGAGGCTCTCGCGCAACGTACTTACTCACGCGGGGTTAGGGAAGCGTTTCGATCCCCTCCCCACCCCGAGGTTTTCCAGTTTTTTAGGCCAGAGCAGTGTCGGAAGCTTCGTCACCGGCCTCTGCGGGGGGCGCGATCACTGTCGGCGAGGCCGTGATCGTCACTTCATCACCTTCGATGGCGAATCGCACATCCATGGCGGCGGCCTGCGCCACGAGGCCGGCATAGAACGGCAGGATGCCGTGGGCATCGACGGTGCCGCTCTCCGGGCTGCCGGCCATCAGCTCCTCGACATGGGGCGGGATGCGGGCATGCGAGCCCTTGGCCTTGAGCACCAGGGTCGGCGCCTCGCCGTCGCCGGAAACGACGACGTCGATCAGCCCGCCCCGCGGGATCGCCGAGGTGGCGATCATCACGAGGTTCAGGAGCAGCTTGACCTTGTTCTTGGGGAACAGGGCCTGTGGCGCGCTCCAGGCGAGCTTGGTCTTCTCGTCGCTGAACATGCCCTTGGCCACGCCCTCGGCATCGGCGAGGTCGATCGAGGCGCCGGCGGAGCCCGCCGCCCCGAAGGCGATCCGGGCGAATTTCAGCCGGGCCGAGGCCTGCCGGGCACTCTTGCCGATCAGTTCGAGGGCGAAGACCCGCATCGATTCGTCATCGTCGTCCTCCAGCACCTCCAGCCCGTTCACGATCGCGCCGACGGGGCTGATCACGTCGTGGCAGACGCGGGAGCAAAGCAGGGCGGCGAGGTCGAGGCCGTCGAGATTCAGGCGGGGTGCGTTCGGGGAGGACATGGTGCGCTCCGGGCGGGCGGATCTGTACGTCGGACACTCTGCGGGCCGGCTCATCGCTTCGGAGCCGCCGATCGGACTCACCGATCCTTGGCCGCCCAATCAGCGGTCGAGTCCCCGCGAAACATCCCACGCGGCCCGCCGGTCGGACCGGGGGCGATGGATCGGTCCGCACGGATAGACGCCACGGTCGGCTTTGAAAAGCGTTACCGGCCGGTTCGACCGGCCCCGGTGCCGGCCGCGCCCGGATCGGGTACGGTGGCGGCCAACCCGCGCGAGCCGTCCCACGGCCCGACGCGATCGAACCCGGCTCGAGCCAGGGAGGAAGCGGCGTGAGACGCGAAACCGCCATCGGGCGTCAGGCAGCCCGCGTCCCGGTGCGCCGGCCCGCGGCACCCGACCGCCCTCGCTGATCTGGCCCCGCCCGATGCAGCCCGCACCGTCCCTGCGCGAAAACCTCCGCCCCAGCTTGAAGCCCGCCGATCCCGACGTGGCGCGTGCCCGGCTCGCCGAGATCGAACCGGCCTGCCCGCCGGGCTTCCTCACCCCCGCTTGCCGCGCCCTGCTGCTCGGGCTGGCTGACCATTCGCCCTTCCTCTGGCAGGCGGTCACCCGCTCGCCCGAGCGCCTGGTCGGCCTGATGGAACAGCCGCCCGAGGCCGCGAGCCGCGCGATCATCGCCCGGCAGCGCGCGGTGGGCGGCGCCTGCGGCGACAATCCCGATCTGGCGGAGGTCGCACGCTGGCTCCGCCGCAACCGGGAAGAGCACGCCCTCCTGGTGGCGCTCGCCGATCTCGGCGGCTGCTGGGACATCGACGCGGTCGTCCGAGCCCTGTCCGATTTCGCCGACGCGTCGGTGAGCGCAGCCACCGACGCCCTGCTCCGGCAGGGCATGGCGGCCGGGCGGTTCCATCCGCGGGACCCGGAGGCACCCCAGGTCGACTCCGGGCTCGTGATCCTGGCGCTCGGCAAGCATGGCGGAGCCGAGCTGAACTATTCCAGCGACATCGACCTGATCGTTTTCTACGAGGGCGAGCGCGCAGCCGCCGCGACCGGCGGGGATCCCAAGGCGTTCTTCGTCAAGCTCGCGCAAGGCCTGGTGAAGCTCCTGTCGGAGCGTACCGCCGACGGCTACGTCCACCGGATCGACTACCGGCTGCGGCCGGACCCGGGCTCGACGGCGGTGGCGCTCTCCACCGGCTTCGCCTTCGACTATTACCAGACGCTGGGCCAGAACTGGGAGCGCGCCGCCTTCATCAAGGCCCGGCCGATCGCCGGCGACATCCCGGCCGGGGCGGCGTTCCTGGCCGATCTCGCGCCGTTCATCTGGCGCCGGCATTTCGACTTCGCGGCCATCGCCGAGATCCACGCGATGAAGCGCCAGATCCACCTGGTTCGCGGGCACGACACGATCACGGTGGCCGGCCACGACATCAAGATCGGCCGCGGCGGCATCCGGGAGATCGAGTTCTTCGTCCAGACCCAGCAGCTCGTGTTCGGCGGCCGCAAGCCCGCCCTGCGGGGGCGCCGGACCGTCGAGATGTTGGCCCGCCTCGTGGAGGAGGGCTGGATCGACGCGAAAGCCCGCGACGAGCTCACGGCGGCCTACGGGTTCCTGCGCACCCTCGAGCACCGGATCCAGATGATCCGCGACGAGCAGACCCAGCGCCTGCCCACCGGGGATGCGGCGCTCGACGCCCTGGCGCGGTTTTCGGGCTTCGACACGCGGGCGGAGTTCGAGGCGGCGCTGCTCCACCAAGCCGGCCGGGTCCAGGCCCATTACGCCCTGCTGTTCGAGGCGCGGCCGGGGGACGGCGAACCGGAGGACCTATTGGTCTTCGGCGAGAGCGAGCCCGACCCCGCCACCTTGGAGACCCTGGCCGCATTCGGGTTCCGCGATTCCCGGCTGGCCTGGGAGACCGTGCAGGGCTGGCATGTCGGCCGCCGGCCGGCGCTCCAAGCGGGCCGCGCGCGGGAGATCCTGACCGAGCTGCTCCCGAGCCTCCTGCGGGCGCTCGGCGGAACCAACGATCCGGACGCCGCTCTCCTCACCCTCGACCGGGCCTTCGCCCGGATGCCCGCGGTGGCGGAGTTGCTCGCCATCCTGCGCTCGCACGCGCGCCTGCGCCTGCTGTTCGCCGATATTCTCGGGACCTCGCCCCATCTCGCCGACACGGTGAGCCTCAGCCCCCACGTGCTCGACACGGTGCTCGACCCGGATTTCGTGGCGCCGGTGCCGGCCCCCGAGCAGGTGCAGGAACAATACCGAGCGCTGGTCGGGCAGCCCGCGAGCCGCGAGGAGTTTTGGGACCGGTGCCGGGACGCCACCCGCCAGATGGCCTTCGTCACGGGGGCGCGGCTCCTGTCCGGCCTGATCACGCCGCGCCAGGCCGGGGAGGCCTATTCGGCCATCGCCGAGGCGACGGTCGCGCTGAACCTCGAAGCGGAAGAGCGCCGCTTCGCCCGGGACCACGGCGCCGTGCCCAAGGGCCGGTGCTGCGTCCTGGCGCTCGGCCGGCTCGGATCCCGGCAGCTCAGCGCGGTCTCCGACCTCGATCTGGTGTTCCTGTACGATTTCGATCCGGAGAACCGGATGAGCGACGGCCCGCGCCCGCTCGACGCGGTCGTGGCCTATAACCGCCTGGCCCAGCGCCTCTACGCGGCGCTCACCACCGCCACACGCCGCGGCCGGCTCTACGCGGTCGATTTGCGCCTGCGGCCCTACGGCAGCCACAGCCCGCCCGCCGTGCAGTTCAACGGCTTCGTGACCTATCAGCGCGAGGCGGCCGAACCCTGGGAGCACATGGCCCTGACCCGGGCCCGGGTGGTGGCGGGCGATCCCGAACTCGGGGCGGCGGTCATGGCGGTGATCGCCGAGACGATCGCGCAGCCGCGCGATCCAGCCCAGGTCTGCGCCGCGGCCGGGGACATGCGCAGGCTGGTGGCCAACGAGCGCGGCCATGCCGGGCCCTACGACTTGAAGCTCGCCCCCGGCGGGCTGTTCGATCTCGATTTCCTGGCGCAGTCCATCGTGCTGAGCCACCCCCAAGCCTGGCACGACGGCATCGATCTCTCCGGCGAGGCGATCCTGCGCCGGGCCGGTGAGCACGGTCTGCTGCCCGCCGCCATGGCCGAGCCCCTGGCGGAGACCTACGACTTCCTCGACGCGGTCTACCAGTGGCAGCGGCTGGTGATGACCGATCCCGGCGCCGTCCCCTCCGACAGCGCCGCCCGGCAGATCGCCAAGGCCGTGGGCCTGCCCGATGCCCGCAGCCTCGCGGCGGAGTTGCATCGCCACCGGCGCCGGACTTGCGCGCTGCTGGCGCGGATCAAGCGGACGGTGATCGGAGCGTCCCCAGGATAGGGCATCGCCCCATCGGCGACGCGTTCAGGCGGCCCGGACGTTTCTAAGGAACTGATCGATCTCCGTGTGCAGGGCGCGGGACTGGACCGCCAGATCGTCGGCGGAGGTGGCGACGGCCTTGGCGGCATGACCGGCATCGCCCGCCGAGCGGGCGACCTCGGAGATGTCGGCGGTGACCTTGTCGGTCCCCCCCGACGCATCGGACATGCTGCGCACGATCTCCCGCGTGGTGACGCCCTGCCCGTCGACCGCGCCGGCGATGCGCGTCGTCACGCCGCTCAGCGCGTGGATCTGGGCCGTGATGTCCTGGATCGCCTCGGCGGCCCCGCTGGTCGCACCCTGGATGGCGCCGATCTGCTGGCCGATCTCGTCGGTGGCCTTGGCGGTCTGCGCGGCCAGCTCCTTCACTTCGGACGCCACCACGGCGAAGCCCCGGCCGGCCTCCCCGGCGCGGGCCGCCTCGATCGTGGCGTTGAGCGCCAGCAGATTGGTCTGGCCCGCGATGGTGGAGACCAAGCCCACCACGTCACCGATCCGGGTCGCGGCCGCGGACAAGGCCGCCATGATCGCATCGGTGCGCGCGGCGGCCTCCACGGCGGCGGAGGACATGTCGGCGGCATGGGCGACCTGCCGGCCGATCTCCTGCACGGTCGAGCCCAGAGCCTCGGCCGCCGCCGCCACGGCGTTGACGTTCCCGGCGGTCCGGTGCGCGGCCTCCGCGGCGCTGGTGGAGCGCAGGGCCGTCCCCCCCACGGCGACCTGCATCGTGCCGGACGAGGCCTGCAGGCCGGTCACCGCCTCGGTCACATGGGCGACGATCCCGCCGACCGAGCGCTCGAACCGGTCGGCGAGATCGTGCAGCATCGCGCGCCGGGCCTGCTCCTCACGCAGGCGGCCGGCCTCGGTGGCCTCGACCTGCTGAGCGGCCTCCGCGCGGGAGGTGTCGCGGATCGCCACGACGGCGCGGGCGATGGCGCCGATCTCGTCCCGGCGGTGCGCGGCAGCCAGCGCGACGCTCGTGTCGCCGTTCGCCAAGCGGATGGTCTCGTCGGTCAGCCTGACCAGCGGCCGGCCCAGGTTTCCGGCGAGCCACCACGCCGTGATCGATCCGATGAGGACCACGCCGCCCCCGAGCCCGAGCATCGCCCAGATCTTCCAGGCCGTGGCCTCGCGGGTCGCCTGCATCTGGGCCCGGGCATCCGCGGCGGCGAGGGCTACGGCTTCGTCGAATCGCTGCCGCAGGCGCCGGCTCTGCTGGGCCATCCGCTCCTGAACCGGGATCTCCCGCGCCGGCCGGATGCCGAGCAGCACCTCGGCATCGCCGCGCCATTGCCGCGCCTCGGCTTCCGCGCTCCGGACCAAAGCCTGCATCGGCTCGGACAGGGCGATCTCGTTCAGGCGCCCGAGCAGCACCGTCAATCGGTCGCCCGCCCCGGTGAACTCCGTCTGGATCGGCGCCATGTCGAGGAGGTCGGTCATCGCGCTCACGCGCCCGACCAGGTCTTCGGCCCGGTAAAACTGGTCGCGGGCGGCGCGGCTCGTCTCGGCCGCCTCGGTGGTGCGGTCGGCGAGCCGCGACAGATCGCCGACCGCGCCGAGGCCGACGAGGCCGGTGATCCCGGCCAGGAGGCCGGCAAGCAGCAGGAAGCCGAGGAGCGGGAGCAGGATCTTGTAGCGGATGGACATGGCGACTTCCCGGTTTACCGCTTGGCGCACCATCCCGAAGGACGATTGCCGGCTATCGGGAAAAAATGATGCAAAATCAAAGCTTTGGCGCGTCGCCCCGGATCCGGCATCCGGGGCGACGCGCTAGTTCGGCAGGTTCGGCAAGGCGGTCCGGGTCTGTTCCGCGGTCAGCGAGCGCAGGAAGGCGATCAGGTCCGCGCGCTCCTCCGGGCTCAAAGTGAGCGGCTTCATCAGCGGCGACTTCGATGGCCGATCGACACCGCCGGTCTCGTAGAACGCGACGATCTCTTCGAGGTTGGCGAACTGGCCGGCATGCCCGAACGGCGACCGGTAGGTCAGGTTGCGCAGCCCCGGCGTCTTGAACGCATATTGCGCCAGCGGATTGTCGGGCTCGAAGGCGCCGCGCCCGATATCCGTCGTCGGGATGCCGAGATCGTGGAACTTGTTGTCGGTGAAGTTCCAGCCGGTATGGCAGCCCGAGCAGCCGGTCTTGCCGGTGAACAGGGCGAAACCGCGCTGTGCGGCCGGCGAGATCGCGGTCGCGTCGCCCTCGATCCAGCGGTCGAACGGCGCCCATTCCGCCACGACCGTCCGCTCGTAGGTGGCGATCGCGGTCAGGAGGTTGTCCTGGGTGATGCCGTCACGCGGGAACAGCTTGCCGAACCAGGCCCGGTATTCCGGTATGCGCGTGAGCGTGGCGACGATCTCGGTGAACTTGCCGTCCATCTCGGCCTCGGCCGTGATCGGTCCCATCGCCTGCGTCTCCAGGTTCGGGGCGCGCCCGTCCCAGAAGAGCGTCGGGATCCAGGCGGCGTTCAGCAGGGTCGGCGCCTTGCGGGCGAGCGGCGTGTTGGCCGCCCCGATCGCCCCGGGGACGGGAACCTCGAACCCGAAGGACGGATTGTGGCAGCTCGCGCAGCTGAGATTCTGCTTCCCGCTCAGCCGGGGATCGAAGAACAGCATCTTGCCGAGGGTCGCCGTCTGTGGCGAGAACGGCGCATCCTCCGGGAATGTAATCGCGGTCGGCCTCTTGTATTGAGCCTTGATGGCATCCAAATCTGCTGCATTCGTACCAAAAGACCAAAACAAAATAAGCAAATATATCGGCAGCGTTAAATGTCTTCCTGGAGCCATGACGTGTCTCGGATTTAGCTTGGTCGATCTGCGTAACAAAACTCGCAGCCCAACCGCAAGTTTTTTGCCTGATATCGCACAGAACTATCCGGTCCCGGTTTAGCTGTTCCTTAAGAAGAGATCGCACGGTCGGTTTTTTCTTCGGCGCGTCGTTCTGAGGTGTTTGAGGGGGCCCGCGCTGGGCCGTGAGGGATGGATCGTGCCTGAATCGCCCGCGCCAAGGTCGAAGCGGTCCGTTCGGCGGCGACTTTTCCCACGCGCAGGACCACGCAACGGAACCGTTTCCCGGCCGAAACCGTCGACAATCTCAACCCGCTCGGGCATGCAGGCGGGTACGGGAGGCAACAATGATCGGCGCGGCGATGTTTTCGGGGCCTGAGCGCGAGCGGATTGCCGCAGCGCTCGCCGAGATCGCCTGCGCCGCTGGTGAGGTTCTGCGCCGCTATCATCGCGGCCCTTGCTCGCACGCCCTCAAGCCGGACGGCTCGCCGTCGAGCGACGCCGATGTCGAGGCCGAGGCCCTGATCGTCGCGGCGCTCACCGCGCGCTTTCCCGGGATCGCAATCATCGCCGAGGAAAGTGCGCAGGCCGACGACCTCGCGGCGCGGCCGGCCCAAAGCTTCTTCCTGGTCGATCCCCTGGACGGCACCCGCGACTTCCTGGCCGGGACGCCCGACTATTCGGTCAACATCGCCCTGGTGGCGGGGGAGCGGCCGGTGGCCGCCGCCCTCGTCGCCCCCGGCCTCGGCCGGGTCTGGTGGGCGGGACAGGCCAGCGTCGAGGGCCCGGTGATCGAGGGGCGACCGGGCGCGGGCCGGCCGGTGCGGACCCGCCCTGCGCCGCGCAGCGGCCTCATGGCCCTGGGGAGCCGGCGCCACGGCGATCCCGAGACCGCCACCTGCCTCGCAGCGCTGCCCGTGTCGGAGACCCGCCAATCCGGATCCGCGCTCAAGTTCGGCCTGATCGCCGCCGGCGAGGCGGACGTCTACATCCGCTGCGGCCCGACCATGGAATGGGATACGGCCGCCGGCGACCACATCCTGACGGCGGCCGGCGGCTGCGTGGTGGTCCCGGGCGGCGGTCCGATCCTGTACGGACGCTATGGGGCCGCTTACCGCAACGGGCCGTTCGCGGCCCTGGGCGACCCGGACTTGGCTATCGGGCTCGCCCTGCCCGCCCCAGGCGGAAAGGGGCGAACGCCGAAGACGCGCCTCACCGCGGCGCATCCCTGATCGGCATATCCAGTTGATCCTGAAGGCCGGGCCAGGCGGCTTCCGCCTGTCGGACCAGCGCGGGCTCGGCCAGGAACCGGGCGCGCCGCTCCCCGTCCCGGAACAGATAGAGGCGCTCGCCGATCACCGCGAAGACCAGCGGGTCGGCATCGACCAGGCGCCCGTCCAGGATCCCGGCGGCGTCGAAGCCGCCGAGCCGCGGGGCGTAGACCTCCGGATTGTCTCGGAAGGCCGCCCTGTCGGCGCCGCTGGCGAAGCGCCAGACCCGGCCGCCCCAGGACAGCTCGAACCGCGCGGCGCCGGCCACCGGCCCGTCCTTCAGGAAGTAGCTGACCGGGTCGAAGCCCTGCAGCGCCAGCAGCTCGATCGTGGTTGCTGCCGGCTCGGCCACTGCCGGCACACCGGCCGTGATCAGGAGGGCGGCGAGCAACAGAGCTTTGGCGGTTCCCGATCGCGATGCGATCGGGCGGAGGCATAGTTTCTTGATGCGACCGGCGCATTTGAGAAGATCGGTTGCCCCCGGTGCGGGGCCTAGCTGATCGACCCGTCGGTATCGGCAGCAAGCCCCTGAAACACTAGGCCTTTCCCCCACCCTCTTGGTGGCTACGACGTTCACACATCGGCTTGCGAAAGCCGCCACGCACCCCCTCTCCCGTGCGGGAGAGGGTTGGGGTGAGGGACCAGGTCTTTCCGGAAAGGTCGCACCCCTCACCCTGTCCCTCTCCCGCACGGGAGAGGGGACCCGCGCCTCGTCCGGAGATGCATGAACACCATGAGGTCCGGCGTCGCGATCCGGCGCGCGCATCGAGCCCGGTGCGGGGGCGGCGTCAGGGCGCGTTAACCACATCTTGCGGTTTTCCTCAGAAGCTGGTCCGACGGAGCGGTCCGCGCCGTCCCGGATCGCGAGACGATCCCGGTCGCGGCGGCGGCTGAGACCGGCCCGTGGGCGTGGCGACAGGATCCACCGCGGAACCGTTAGAGCATCGTCCCGAAAGGTGGCCACCGGCTTTCGGGAAAAAGGCGATGCGGAGTCGAACCGGGCGAGGAGGCAACGATGACGGCACGAGACGAGCGCGGCACCCACCGCCGCCACCTGCTCCGCGCGGGCCTCGGCCTGGCGCTGGGCACGCCGCTGGCGGGCCTCGCCGGGATCGGCGCGGCTTTGGCCCGCGGCGAGGACCAGGATACGCCCGAGACGTTCCGCCCCGGCGAGATCGTCGAATCGGGCCACCGCTTCTTCGGTTCGGTCTCCCGCGGTCTGGCGCTCACCGTCGAGGAGGCGGGGCGGCGCTGGGGGGAGCCGAACGGCTACATCCTCGGCCAGGAGGGCGGGGGCGCGGTGGTGGCCGGCGTCCGCTACGGCGAGGGGACGCTCTACACCCGCAATGCCGGTCAGAAGCACGTCTACTGGCAGGGTCCGTCCGTGGGCTTCGATGTCGGCGGCGACGGCGCGCGCACCATGATGCTGGTCTACAACCTGCCGAACGTGCGCGAGCTGTTCCGGCGCTTCGGCGGCGTCGACGGCTCGGCCTATCTGGTCGGCGGCTTCGGCATGACCGCGGTGGTGAGCGACCGCATCATCGTGGTCCCGATCCGCAGCGGCGTCGGCGCGCGGCTGGGCATCAATGTCGGCTATCTCAAGTTCACCCGGGAGGCGACCTGGAACCCGTTCTGATTGATGAGCGTAGCTTGATTTCGCCCCGGCAACCGACCTGGGTTAGACTGAGGCCGGGCCGGGTCTTCCGGCCGTATGCGCGGGCTGCTCCCTCGTGATCGAAACCGTGATGATCTTCGCGCTGGGTTTTCTGGCGGCGAGCCTGTGTGGCCTGCTGCTGCTCCCGGCGCTCAACGCGCGCGCGGCACGCCTGGCGCGGCGACGCGCCGAGGCACGGCTGCCGCTGTCGCCGGCCGAGATCGCCGCGGAGCGGGATTTCCTGCGCGCGCAATTCGCCGTGCAGCAGCGGCGCCTGGAGCGCCGGGTCGAGACCGTGCAGGCCAAGCGCCACGAGGACCTCGCGGCGATCGGCGCCGGCGCGATGCGGGCGGCCGCCCTCGCCCGGGACGTGGCGGCCCGGGACGCGGAGATCGCGCAGGCGCAGGCCAAGTCTCGGGAGCTCGAGACCGAGCTGGCCAGCGCCCGCGAGGACGGCACCGCGAGCGTCGCCACCCTGCGCGTCCTCGAAGAGGCGCATGCGGATCTGCTCGACAGCCTGCTGGCGGTCCGGCAGGGCCGAAGGGCCGATCAGCCGCAGGGTGACGATCAGGCCGCCCTGGCAGCTGAGCGCGACGCCCTGCGCGCCAGCCTGAAGGCGGCCGAGGAGGCCCTGGCCCAGACTCTGGCGGATCGCCAGGGCGGCCCCGAGGGGGAATACGCCGATCTGCGCCGGCGGATCACCGAGGTCGCCGACGCCCTGACCGGTCAGGACCGGCTGCCCAGGGCGGCGTTCCCGGCCCCGCAGCCCGAGCGCGTCTGACCGGGCCGCGCCGGCCGATCGCCACCGAGAAACCTTCGCGGGTTGCCTTGTTTCGACCATGCAAAGGCATCATCGCAACCCGGATTGATCCCGACATTCCTGACTCCAAGAGATGGTACGTATCCCCATGCGCCTGAAGCCAATCCTTCTCGCCGTCGCGGCGGCCACCGCCCTGACGCTGCCGGCTGCGGCGCAGCAGTCGAAGCGCGGCAACGAGACCCTGAAGAAATACTGCACCGGCGACTACCTGACCTATTGCGGCAACCTGGCCCCCGACGATCCCGCCACGGACGCTTGCTTCCAGAAGAACTGGAAGAAGCTCAGCGAGAATTGCCGCCGGGCGATCGACGCCTACGAGGCCCAGCAGCAGCAGGACGCCCCGGCCAAGGGCAAGCAGGGCGCGCAGGGCACCAAGGACCAACGCGGCTGAGGCGAGACCGGGACTCGTGTGGCGGCTGCGCGCTCGCGCCGGCGCCCGGCAACCGCTAAGCTAGCGTTCCCGCCGGCTCTCGAGCGCCGGCGCCGAGCCCGTCGGACCCGCGCGTGATGTTGTCGTCTCCCGCCCTGAAGCTCCTCGCCGTGTCCGGCCTCGTCGCCCTTGCGGTCTCCGCCTGCGGACGACGGGGCTCTCTCGAGCCGCCGCAGACTGCAGCCCCGGCCCCGGCCGCGCAGGCGGGATCCGACACGGCCAACGGCCGCCGGACCCTGCCGGTCTCGGTCGGCCTCGGCGGCGGCGCGGAAGAGCCGACGGCCGAGGGCGTGCGGTCCGGGGACGAACTCTCCGTCGCGGCGGTTCCGCCGGGCGGCACCGGGGCGCCGATCGAGACCAGCCGCGGCGCGAAGCGCGGCTATCGGATCCCCAAGGAGCCTTTCATTCTCGATCCGCTGCTGTAGACGGCTTGTGCCGGAGCCGCGCTCCGCGCCTGCGCCGTCTCGCGCCCCTCGTCGTTGGGCGCCCCGCCGGCAGGCCGTCGGGATGTTTCACGGGAAACACCCTGCGCTCCGGCGTGCAGGAGAGACACGGCCGAGATGCACCATTTCCACTATCGCGACGGCCGCCTGCAGGCCGAGGACGTCGACCTGACGGGCCTCGCCGCGGAGGTCGGCACGCCGTTCTACTGCTACAGCACCGCCACCCTGGAGCGGCATTACCGCGTGTTCGCCGAAGCCTTCGCGGGTGACGACGCGCTGGTCTGCTTCGCCATGAAGGCGAACTCGAATCAGGCCGTGCTGCGGACGCTCGCCAACCAGGGCGCCGGCATGGACATCGTCTCCGGCGGCGAGCTGCACCGGGCGCTGGCGGCCGGGGTCGATCCAGCCAAGATCGTGTTCTCCGGCGTCGGCAAGACCCGGGACGAGATGGTGGCGGCGCTCCAGGCCGGCATCTTCTGCTTCAACGTCGAGAGCGATCCGGAGCTGGCCCAGCTTTCCGAGACGGCCGTCGCCCTCGGCCTGAAGGCCCCCGTCTCGGTGCGGGTCAACCCGGACGTGGATGCCGGCACCCACGCCAAGATCTCCACCGGCAAGTACGAGAACAAGTTCGGCATCCCGATCACCCGGGCCCCGGCGGTCTATGCCGCGGCCGCCGCGCTGCCGGGGATCGCGATCCACGGCGTCGACATGCATATCGGCAGCCAGATCACCGACCTGGCGCCATTCGCTAGCGCGGCCAAGCTGCTCGCCGAGCTTGCCCGGCAGCTCCTGGCGGCCGGCCATCCCCTGCGCCACATCGATTTCGGCGGCGGCCTCGGCATCCCGTACCGCGACGACAACGCCCCGCCGCCCGACCCCGCCGCCCTGGCCGAGACCCTCCGGCCGCATTTCACGCCGCTCGGCCTGCGCCCGGTCTTCGAGATCGGCCGGATGATTTCCGGCAATGCCGGGATCCTGGTGACCCGGGTGCTGTACGTGAAGCACTCCGAGGGACGCACCTTCGTGATCGTTGACGCCGCGATGAACGATCTGATCCGCCCGACCCTGTACGAGGCCTATCACGGGCTGCGCCCCGTCGCCGAGCCGGGGCCGGACACGCCCCGCATGGTCGCCGACGTGGTCGGCCCGGTCTGCGAGACCGGCGACTACCTCGCCCTCAACCGCGAGATGCCCGCGGTGACGGCCGGCGACCTGATCGCCGTGATGAGCGCAGGCGCCTACGGGGCGGTCCAGGCCGGCACCTACAACACCCGCGCCCTGGTGCCGGAGGTGCTGGTGCGCGGCGATCGGGCGGCCGTGGTGCGCCCGCGCGTGAGCGTGGAGGCTCTCGTCGCCCTCGACCGGGTGCCGGACTGGCTGGCGTGACCGAAGCGCTGATGGGCTCTCGGGCGAGCGGCCTAGCGCCGCTGCCGCTGTCGATCTTCATCATCGCCCGGAACGAGGCCGACCGGATCGGCGCGACCATCCGGGCGGTGCGCGACCTGACCGACGATCTCGTGGTGGTCGATTCGGGCTCCACGGACGGCACCCAGGCGCTGGCGGCTTCGCTCGGCGCCCGGGTGATCCACAACCCCTGGCCGGGCTACGGCCCGCAGAAACGCTTCGCCGAGGAGCAGTGCCGGCACGTCTGGCTGCTGAACCTCGACGCCGACGAGGTCGTCCCCCCCGATCTCGCCGCCGAGATCCGCGCCCTGTTAGCCGCCGGCGAGCCCAGCCGGCCGGCTTGGCGGATCGGCATCGCGGAGGTGTTTCCCGGCGAGGGGCGGCCCCATCCCTGGGCCTACACGCTCACCCCGGTGCGGCTCTACCGCAAGGACCGGGGCCGCTATGCCCCCTCCCCGGTCCACGACCGCGTCGCCTTGGAGCCCGGGGTGAAGCCCGGCCGCCTCCGGGGGATCATCCACCATTTCTCGGTGCGCTCGCTGGGCGACCAGCTGGACAAGCTCAACCGCTATTCCGACCAGCAGGCGGATGACCTCGAAGCCCGGGGCGTGGTGATTCCGAGCTGGCGCGTGTTCGTCGAGTTGCCGGGTAATTTCCTCAAGGCCTATCTCGGCCGGCGCCACGTCCTGCGCGGAACCTACGGCTTCCTGACGGCCATGAACTACGCGATGTCGCGGCATCTGCGCATCGCCAAGCACTACGAACGCCGCCGCCGCGCAGCCACCGGCCCGGATCGGGTTGACCCGCCCGATCCGACCTTCTAGAGCCAGAGCGCCGGAGACGTGGCCGAGCGGCTGAAGGCACTCGTTTGCTAAATGAGCATACCCCGAAAGGGGTATCGAGGGTTCGAATCCCTCCGTCTCCGCCATTTGATTCGTTTAATTGCTTGAATCATCTGGCGTTTTTGAGTCCCGGTCTGCCGGGGTCCAACTTGGGCTCTGACAGCGATGCGAGATCCGAGTGGACGACCGCGGACGCAGCACAATATTGCTGTGATCGTCGGCTAGTCCTCACTGACCCACTGCAAAGTCTCCGGTAAACGCGGAGCGAGCTATCTCGCTGAAGTGCATGCTTCTTCGGCAAGGCCGAACGCCGTCGGACAGCAGAGTGCACCCGCTGTCGGGCAGATAGTGATGATGTGATCGCCTGCTGCGGCGGCGATCTCAAACAGCGACGTGTTCGTGGCCGTCACCGAGAGCGACGCCAAGTATGAGTGAGCTCCTCGTCTAGGATACTCTTGCTCTGATGCTTGTACGATCGCGTTGATGTATCGCTGAAAAAGGCCCCTTTTTATACGGACCCAGGGGGACTTGCCACGGTAGGCGTTCATCAAGGTGGCACTACGCGGTGTGGACTCCAGGGTTACGAGCCGGTCGCGATCTGACTCAAGCTGTCGTGTCACAAATCATCTCACGACGGACGACCGGATCAGCATGCCGTCCGCGAACATAGAGGCTGGCCGGGATCGATCCGGCGTCTCGACTGGTACCGAGACGGTGCTGCGATACGATAAGTGGATTGAGGCCGGACCCACGACACGGCGGGCGCTCAGTGAAGTGAACCCGGCTCCGCGATGACGGGCATCCAGCCGCCTCGTCCTTACTGCGTTCGGGGGCACGACCTCAGGCCGGCAGGACGGCGGCCTTCTCGACCACCGTGGTCTCGACGATGTCGGCCGGCTCATAGAACCAGCGGGCGAGGCTGCCCGCGACCATGGCCCCGGCGATGGGCGCGAGCCAGAACAACCAGAGCTGCGCGAGATACGGCCCGCCCGCGAACAGCGCCGGTCCCGTGCTTCGCGCCGGGTTGACCGAGGTGTTGGTCACCGGGATCGAGATCAGGTGGATCAGTACCAAGGCGAAACCGATGGGGATGCCGGCAAAACCCACCGCCGCCCCCTTCGAGGTTGTGCCGATGATGATGAACAGGAAGAAGAACGTCGCCAGGAACTCCATGGCGAGGCAGGCGCCGACGCCGAACTTGCCGGGGCTGAGATCGCCGTAGCCGTTCGAGGCGAATCCGTTCGGGACCCATTCCGGCTTGCCTGACGCAATGAGGTAGAGGGCACCGGCGGCGAGGACCGCGCCCGCGACCTGCGCTACGACGTACGGGACGACATGCCTGGTCGCGCATCGCTTGGCAGACCAGAGGCCGAGGGTGACGGCAGGATTGAAGTGGCCGCCGGAGATGTGCCCGACGGCGTAGGCCATGGTCAGGACGGTAAAGCCGAAGGCGAAGGATACGCCCAGGAAGCCGATGCCGAGTTCGGGGAAGGCTGCCGACAAGACCGCCGCCCCGCATCCGCCGAACGTCAGCCAGAACGTGCCGAGCAGTTCGGCAATCGCGCGCCGCATGGTCGAATGATCTGGCATCGGAGCCCTCCCTGGGCTTGTGCGTGAGGTGATCGTCGCCGAGGCGTGCTCTGGCTTGCGCGGCGCGCGTGGGGCCCGGGTGGCAAGCGGCCTACTCGGCAGCAGCCTGCTCGGGGATGCAGGCTGCACCCGCCGCCGCGAAGACTCCCGCCGTCCCGGCACGCTTCGCCGCGTCCGGACTTGCACGCGCCACGACGCACGATCCCGGCGCGCCCGCCCTCCGAGGCTGGCCGAAACCAATCCTCTTGGCGGAGGCCGACCGCGCGGCCGAGTAGCCGGCCGCCACCAGCGGGTAGTCCCGCGGCAGACCCCATTTCTCCCGGTAGAGTTCAGGGGTGAGCCCCAAGGCGCCGAGGTGACGCCTCAGGGTCTTGTAAGGCTTGCCGTCCTCGAACGAGATCAACGCTTCGCGCGTGACCGATTTCCGGATCGAGGCCGCCGTGGGCTTCCGGGCCGGGCCATCCCGGCGCAACCCGACAAGCGCTGCGTGAACGGCGGCGAGAATGCCCGGCATCTCGGAAGGCAGGGCCGGATTGTTCGACACATAGGCCGAGACGATGTCGGCGGCGAGTTCGACCGCGTTCCTTCCGTCGACCCCGAAGGCCCCCGCATATGCTTTCATGATGCACCTGACCTTGAGGGATCTGCGTCTGCCACCAGCGGGCAGCCGGCGGGATGCCGGCCGGGCGTGCGACCATGTCCCGGGACATCGGTGTCGCGGACCCGAGCGGCTGCCCCCGTCCGGCCTCAAGCGCGTATGTTCGTCAGGACGAACCATAGGCCCACGCCCGTGAGCAGGATCGATGAAACGACGGGCAATGCGACCGGACGCATCGTGCCCCCGTCTCCATGCAGGCGCCGATCCCACCGGACCGCATTCCACCGTCGCGCGATGGCGGACCCCGCCGCCCGAGCGCATCGGCTCATTCCCGCGAAGCCGGGCTCGCCGTCGCCACGCGGCATTAGACGGCCGATCCATGTCAGCATGCGCTTTCTTGAGCCCGCAGCCGCGCCGGCCCGCGGAAGGCCTCGGCGATCTCATGCAGGAGGTCCTGTCGCTGGACCTCCTCAAGATCGGGAAGGATGTCGTGGTGCCCGGTATCGGTCACCGTGATCAGACGGATGGCGCCATCGCTTTTCTTGAACACGACCACGACCTCGGCCTCGCCGTATTGATCGGTCGGATCGATGCAGATGTGCGTCAGCATGGTCATCCTTCCATCGGAACCGGATGAAGTCCCGGTGCACCGGCGGATCGGGTGAGCTACCCATGCACCGGCCGGGATGCCGACCGGCGACCCATAGGGATAAGTCTAGCAACTCTGGTAATTCTTTGGCGCCGATTGATTATGACGACCGGCCCCGCAATTATGATGCTTTCCAAAGGCCCGGATTACTGGTTCGGTGTTCCTATTCCGCGGCGGCCCGGACCTGGGAAGCCGCCAGACGGTTGGACGGTTCTTGCCTTCGGCACGTCCGCTGAACCTTCTCGCCGGCCAACCTCGGGGCACCATGCTGATCCGGGGCGACACCATGCGCTCCGCCGGCATCGTCGCCGAGAACGTCGTCCAAGCCCTCGAGCGGCTGGATGCGGACGAGCGGCTTCCCGACGCGAGCCGGGACGCCGCCGTCGCCGGTCTGACGCGCGAGTTGCTGGCGGTGCTGCCCACCCCCTCCGGTGACATTCTCGTCGCGGCCTGCAACCGCTACCTCGCCGCCTTGGCGGAATGCGGCCTGTCGGTCCCGCGCGTCGAGGCTGTCAACCCCGTCCAGGGGGCGGTGACGATGCGGACGGCGTGAAGGCCAGTCCATGCGACCATCGAACGAAGAAGCCTCCGAAACCGGTCGCCCGCAAGGTCATGAATCATGAAAGACGAGAACGGCTACGAGGTTCGCGTGCGTGCGGGCTCCGAAAATGGCACGGACCGACGGGCGAGTTGGCTCTGGGAGCTGTGGCACCACGCACGGCTGATCGGTTCCGGGGAAACCCATGGCGACGAGGGCGCCGCCCGCGGGGAAGCGATGTCGGCTCGGATCGACCACAAGATCAAGCAGCAGGGTGATTGATGGCCGCGGGGAGCACAACCAACGGCCCGAGGGATCACGGATGCCGCTCTGGACGACCGCCGCGGGCGCGCTTCACGCCGAGCCGGAAGTCCGTCATCGAACCCTGGCCGCGCAGGACGATCCCCCCTCGATGATGACGGCACACCCCAGCGGTTCCGCATCTCACGACGCGACAGAGCAGGTCGCCGCGTGAAACGGTAACCAGCGCTCCGGGCACGGCCCGAACGGCTGCGATGACGAAGGGACGCCCGCCCCCCGTGGCGCTACTCGGTCGTCAGGGGTCTGCGCCGCTTCCAGCTCGCGGCCTTTCGCAGGATACGCGACAGTTGCTCGACCGAGTAGGGCTTGTGCAGGAGCTCGAATCCGTAGGTGCCGTTCTGCGCCAGGACGTGGCTGTAGCCGGAGGTGAGGACCACCGGCAGGTCCGGATGAAGCTTCCTGACGGCGTGGCCGAGCTCGACCCCGCCCATGCCCGGCATCACGACGTCGGAAAACACCACGTCGAAGCGCTGGGTGTCTTTCTCCAGCTCGACCAAGGCCTCCTCGGCGTTCACCGACCAGACCGTGGTGTATCCGAGTTCGGCCAGAGTCTGGGCCGCAAACGCACCGACCTCCATGTTGTCCTCGACCATGAGCACACACGTGCCGTGCCCGTCCACCAGGGTGTCGGGCTCGCTCGTGTCCGCCACGCGGACATCCCCGGCGACGGCCGGCAGATAGAGGGTGAAGGTGGTCCCCTCCCCGACGGCGCTCTCGACTCGGATCTCGCCATCCGACTGCTTGGTGAACCCGAAGACCTGGGAGAGGCCGAGCCCGGTGCCCTGTCCCACGCGCTTCGTGGTGAAGAACGGCTCGAAGATCCGCTCCACGAGGTCCGGCGGGATGCCGCTTCCCGTATCGGATATCGAAACCGCGACGTAGCTTCCGCTCACCAGCCTATGCCGACGGACCGCAGGTATGCCGTCCACCACCGAGACCCGGATGGTAAGCCGACCCTGGCCGTCCATGGCATCCCGGGCGTTCACCGCCAGGTTGACCAGGGCCGTATCGAACTGGCTCGGGTCGGCGCGGACGAAGCAGGGCACGTCCGGCAGGTTCGTGACGATCTCGATGCGCGACCCGGTCAGGGAGGAGACCATGTCGCCGACCGTGCCGACGCTCCGGCCCACGTCGAACACCTCGGGCTTGAGCGCCTGTCGCCGCGCGAAGGCCAGGAGTTGGCCCGTGAGCTTGGCCGCGCGCGCGACGGTATCCGAGATGGCGGCGATGTAGCGGGCGCGCCGCTCCTCCGGGAGGTCCGGTCGCTTGAGCAGATCGGTCGACGACTTGATGACGGTCAACAGGTTGTTGAAATCGTGCGCGACGCCGCCGGTGAGCTGGCCCACCGCCTCCAGCTTCTGCGCCTGGCGAAGCTGATCCTGCGCCGCTTCGAGGGTGGCGGCCGCCTCCCTTTCCGCGGTGACGTTCCGACCGCTCGCGTAGATCACCCCATCCTCGGGCGCGGCCACCCACGAGATCCAGCGATACGTGCCGTCCTTGTGCAGCACGCGGTTCTCGTAGACCGGCAACCCCTCGGTCGCCGCCCTGTCCCGCGCCGCGGTGCTCGCCTGGATATCGTCGGGATGGTTGAAGTCGAGGTGGCATCGCCCGACGACCTCGTCGGGGTGCCATCCGAGGACAGTCGTCCAGGACCCGTTGACGGCATGAAAGATACCGTCCGCACCGACGACGGCCTGGAGGTCGCGGGAATTCTTCCAGGCCCGGTCTCGTTCGCGCGTGCGATCCTCGATCCGCTGCTCCAGCGTCGCGTTCAAGTCTCTGAGGGACTCCTCGGCCGTCCGGGTGGCGGTAACGTCCCGGGATACGCAGAGGATCCGCTCCGGCCGTCCCGCCGCATCGAGGATGGGCGTGACCCGGACGTCCCACCACTTCGGCGTCCCGGCCGCCGTAATGGCCAGAGCTTGGAAGTATTTGGGCTGCCCGGCCCGGGCGGCCGCGACAGCGTCCAGCGCGTCCCGATGTCCCTGACCCGGCCAGAGGTCCGGCCATGGCTTCCCGACGATGGCGTCGAGATCCGCGACTTCCATCGCGAGCCGTCCGCCCTCGCTCATGAAGACCAGCCTGCCGTCGAGGTCGAGCACCTTGATGCAATCGGTGCTGCTGGCGAGGATGCGCCGGTTGAACTCCTCGCTCTCGCGCAGGGCCTCCTGCGTCAGGTGAGTCTCGGTGACGTCGTGCCCCTCCACGAAGATGCCGGTGACCCGGCCCGCCTCGTCACGGGTGGGTTCGTAGATGAATGCCACGAAGCGCTCCTCCACCACCTCCGAGGATCGGCGGAGGCGGATCGGCACGCGATCGGCGAGATGGCGCCGACCCGACGCGTAGACCTCGTCGAGGAGCTCGAAGAAACCCTGTCCCTCGATGTCCGGCAAGGCGCTTCGGACCTTCATTCCGAGTAGCTCGCGCTCTCCCACGAGGCGGACGTAGGCCTCGTTGGCGAACTCGAAGACGTGCTCGGGCCCCTGGAGTATCGCGATGAAGCCCGGGGCGCACTCGAACAGCCGGCGCTGCCGCGCGGTCGCGGACGCGAGCCGCCGTTCGGCCTGCACCTGAGCGGTCCTGTCGCTCGCCGTGACGTAGATGCCGGCCACCGCCGCGCCTTCGTCGCGCACGGGCACCAGGCTGTAGGACCAGAACGTCTCCTCGCGGCGGCCCCGTCGCTCGATCATGAGCAACTGGTTCTCGGTCACCAGGCCCTGCCCGGTCTCCATCACGGCGATGAGCTGGGCGCCGAGGATGTCCCAGATCTCGGACCAGACCTGCGCGACGGGCCGGCCGAGCGCCCCGGGGTGTCGCTCGGCCAGGGCCGGCGCGTAGGCATCGTTGTAGAGCAGCCTGAAGTCGGGCCCCCAGAAAAGCGCGCTGATGGCCGGCGAGGTCAGGCACATCGCCAGGACCGCGCGCAGGGGCCTCCCCCACTCCGCCGTCGGCCCAAACGGGGTCGCGGACCAATCGTGGTCACGGATCAGCGCCCCCATCGCGCCACCCTCCCTCATCAGGACGGTCTCGTATCCATCGTTCATCGTGCGGGTCCGGGGCGGAGAGGGCCCTGGATGCTTCCGGTTCCCAACCGAGGCGAATTGGGATCCTGGCATCCCGGTGGGATCAGCCGGACTGGACGGCCTCCCAGGCTTCCAGCGGGTGCCGGGCCTGACCAAGAGCAAGAAGGTAGGACGGCTAGGAAACTTCGCGATATCGATGGGTCATCGGGCGCCCTGGATCGACCGTAGCCCCGTGGCGCCCAATAAGACAGGCGGCATCGCCGCCGAGAGGATTGTATCGCCGGATGGCCTGATGTGCGGAAACGACGTCATCACGGTCCGCTTGGCGAGCTCCACCGGGCCTCGCCATTCCCAAGACGATGGTCTGCGCCAGGGGCATCTGTCGCGCCGGATGCGTCGGACCCAACGGTGCCGTCGGGATCCGGCGCGGCGTCTACGGTCCCCGGGTCGGGATGTACGGACACGGCGCGCGGGGTGCCGCCTTCCGTGGTGGCGCGTTCCGCGGCGGCTTCCACCGCTGAGATCCCAGAGGCCGCCCGATCTATCCCGCGTCAGAATTTGGCGATGACCGGTGCAGGGGCGACGGCGGCCCTTGGGGGGGCCACCCAGAGCGGGGCCGAGATGGTCAGGTAGGTCGCCGTGCCTTGGAAACGGTTCGTGACATCGAACTCGCGCAGAACGCGCACGTTCGTGGAGACGGGGATCTCGCCGACCTTGAGCGTGTAGCCGATCTGGCCACCGAGGGCCGTGACCCGGCCCTTGAAGGGCCCGATCCTGTCGCCGGATCCGCCATCCCCCGTGAGCTGGTCGTAGAAATACCCGACGAGGCCCAGCGACAATTCCTTGCTCAGGTATTTCGACGCCGACCATTCCAGGTGGAATTCGGTGCCCGTGAGGTACTGCGTCGCCGGGTTGATCCAGTTGAAGGTGATCCCCGGCACCACCGAGAGTTCGTAGCCGAGGACCGGATCGAGGTAGGTCAGCGCCCCGCTGAGGTCGAGCGCCGGGCGATTGAGCGAGATGTTGGACAGTTGCCCGGTCTCGTAGGAGCCGGATGGGACGACCCCGAGGGCCGTGGCGCTCCAGTGGAAGTTGCCGGAATGCCAGCCTACGAACGAGGCGAGGTAGATGTCGCCGACGTCGAACACCGCGTCCCGCTCGCGCCCGCTGATGATCCGGTCGATCCGGGGCGACGAGAGGACCGCCCCCGCGCTTACGTTGGGCGTCCCGAACGGAATGGTGATGGAGAAGCCGAGGTTCCCCCCCAGGATCTCGACCGGCGTGACCCAGACCGGTGTCATGAAGGTCGCGGAGATATCGAGCTTCACGTTCGCCGCCACGACGCCGCCGCTTTGGAAGGTGCGGTTGCCGCCGAGATCGCCCTGGTAGAAGTAGGTCTCGCTCTCGAAGTAGAAGCCCGGCGGGGGCGTCACCCCCGCCAGCGGTCCGCGATTACCCAGTATGTATACACCCTGCGCTGCTTCGGCCGCATCGGCCTCTTTGGGAATAAGCACACACGCTGCAACGAGCACCGCAAGGGCGTATGCGCACATTGAACGGCTAAGATCAAGCATCACGCTCTCCAAGTAAGCTAGAAAAGCCATGCTCTCAAATGAGCTATGCTTGGATCAGGGCCCGAAAAACCATCCGTCACTTGCCCATCGCCGACCTGGCCGCCACGATCTTCGCCTTCACCGCATCGAGGTTGAAGCTCGCGCCCTTCTGCATCGGCGGGAACTCGACCGCAGTCATGGCCAGCTTCTCGACCTCCTGCTGGACGAACGCGAAGCGCCAGAACTCGTACAGGAACCAGCTCATGTAATATTGCGACCCGGCCTTGGTCCCGTCCGCGGGCCAGCCGGTGCGCTCAAAGGGATCCAGGCGCAGGTTCGTGATGTAGGGTACGTCCGGCTTTGTCTTGTCGCCCAACCATCCGCCAGGTTGATCGACGAAGCGGTACTTGTAGTCGCCGACCCGCACGGCACCGAGATCGCTCTCGCCGAAATACCAGATGACGTCGCGGTTCGAGGGGCCCTTGCCGGTGATCAAATCCATCTGGTTGTAGCCGTCGAGATGGACCTTGTAGGTCTGGTCACCGATGGTCTTGCCAGCCTTGAGCTCCTCGGCGACGTTCGCATTGCCCGCGGCCGCGACCAGGGTCGGGAACCAGTCGAGGCCGGAGATGACGCCGTTCTCGACCTTGCCGGCCGGCACCTTGCCCGGCCAGCGGATCATCGCCGGTGCGCGGAAGCCGCCCTCCATCACCGTGCCCTTCGACTGCGCGAACGGGGTCTGGCCGCCGTCCGGCCAGGTGAAGACCTCGGTACCATTGTCGGTGGTGAAGACGACGATGGTATTGTCGTCCACGCCCAAGTCCGTCAGCTTCTTCATCACTAGGCCGACATCATCGTCGAGCTGTGCCATGCCGGCCTCGTGGATGGTCCAGCCGTTGTTCGAGTTGCGCAACGCCTGATACTTCGGCGACAGGTGCGTCGTGACGTGCATCCGGGTCGGGTTCAGCCACACGAAGAACGGCTTGCCGTCGGCTTTGGCCTTGTCGATGAAGCCGAGGGCCAGATCGCGGATCTCGTCGTCCACCGTCTCCATCCGCTTCGGATAGAGTGTCCCGGCGTCCTCGATCCGCTGCTTACCGACCTTGCCCCAGCGTGGGTCGTCGGTGGCATCGTCCGCGGTGGTCGCCCACGAATGGACCATGTTGCGCGGGCCGACCCTGCCCAGCAGGTCCTGCGGATAGGCGGGATGCGCCGGGTCCTCCATCGCGTCGAGGTGGTAGAGGTAGCCGAAGAACTCGTCGAAGCCGTGCACGGTGGGCAGGAACTCGTTCTTGTCGCCGAGGTGGTTCTTGCCGAACTGGCCGGTGGCGTAGCCCATTCCCTTCAGCGCGGTGGCGATGGTCACCGCCTGGGCCGGGAGGCCGGTCGGGGCACCGGCCTGGCCGACGGTGGTCATGCCGGTACGGATCGGCAACTCGCCGGTGATGAAGGCGGCGCGTCCCGCCGTGCAGCTCGCCTCGGCGTAGTAGTCGGTGAACAGCATGCCCTCGGCGGCGACCTTGTCGAGGTGGGGCGTGCGTCCCGCCATCATGCCACGGTGGTAGGCGCCGATATTCCAGATGCCGATGTCGTCGCCCATGATGACCACGATGTTCGGTTTCTGCCCCGATGGCGGCGTCGACGGCTGAGCCGTAGCGGGCTTGACCTGGGCGGCGGCCACGAGCCCGGCCGTCGCGAGCAACGAGGTGCCGCTGAGAAGCATGTTGCGGCGATTCATGGCCACATGGTCCTCATCGACCGCGCGGCCTTCGTCCGTCGCGTTGCGTCTCACGTCCGGTTTCCTTCCCTGATGATGCATCGGAAGCCGACATGGCTCATCGACGTGTCGACCGGCTGCGCGTGCCGTGCGGCCGGCCGGTAGCGCCGGCAGTAGTTGGGCGCGCAGAGATGCGATCCGCCCTTCACCACCTTGCGGGGGATCCTGATGCGAGGCTGGCCAGGATCGAGACTGTCCTCCTCGCGACCACCCCGCGGGTTCCGGGGGATGCAGCAGGATTGTTGGGAGGCATCCCTCGATCCGGAGGCATACCAATCCGTGGTCCACTCCCAGACGTTGCCGATCATGTCGGACAGGCCGTAACCGTTCGCCGGGAAGCTGCCGACGGGCGACGTCCTCTCGAACGAGGAGGTGTTCCTGTGGGGGAACTGGCCTTCCCAGATGTTCGCCATCAGCGTCCCCCCGGGGTCGAGCACGTTCCCCCAGGCGAACTCCGTCTCTTCGAGGCCGCCCCGGGCGGCGAACTCCCATTCGGCCTCGGTCGGCAGGGCCTTCCCCGCCCACATCGCGTAGGCCTCGGCATCCGCGAACGCGACATGCACGACGGGATGGTCGTGAAGCCCTTCGGACGCGCTTCCCGGTCCATAGGGGTGCCGCCAGTCCGCGCCCGCCATGAACGTCCACCATTGGCTCGGGAAACGCAGGTTCACCGGCTCGCGTGGCGGCATGAACACGAGTGACCCGGGATGGAGCATGTGCGGAAGGGCCCCGGGATAATCCCTCGGATCCGGGGGGATCTCGGCCACGGTGCGGTGGCCGGTATCCATCACGAACTTCGCGAACTGTGCGTTCGTTAGCGGGGCCTCGTCGATCCAGAAGCCGTCCAAGGCCACGCGCCGAGCCGGCGCTTCCTCGGGATAGTGCCGATCCGATCCCATGCGGAAGGTCCCGCCGGGTATCCAACGCATACCTTCACGAACAATGGGCGTTGTCGCAGGAGCGAGCTGGGTCGCTGCAATCGACGAAGCGCCAACCATCTCGTGCTCCTATCGCCTAATATTCAAGCTACATCTGCAAACAGGTAAGCAGAGCGACATAGCTTGGTGGCCCTCCTATGGTTGCTTCTTGAACGCATTCGTCCCGATGCTGGGATGTGAAACGGGACCACTGCTGACCGACCTGCGCCCGGGCCTGTGTTTCGTCATGAATGCAGCCTTGATCGGTACTTTTCATGCTCTGACCGAGCGACGGCGCCTCGCGACAGATCGCCTCGATGTCGAAATGAGGAACGTCCTTCGCTTGAGCAGCCGCGACCGCTAAAAACATTGAAAGCAGGAAGATAACTGGTTTCCACATCAGTCGATCTCTCAGTCCGATTGCTATTTCGCCGCTTGCTAGGGTGTGGTTTGCAGCCATCGGAACGCGGCAGAAGCGCTATTCCGCGGGCAGACCCTGCACGTGCCGCGGGAGCGTCTCAGCGGCGGAAGCCACGCCTGAACACGCCGCCACGGAACGCGACACCTCGGGCTCCGCGTCCGTACATCCCCACCCGAGGTCCGTAGACGCCACGGCGGACGCCCACGGCGCCGTTGGGGCCGACGCAACCAGCGCGATAGATGCCCCGAGCGCAGACCATCGCACTGGCTTCGCTCGGGACGAGTGCGAACATCCCAACGAAAAGACCGAGTGAAACCATCAGGTGCTTCATGATGCGCTCTCCAGCAACAATCGGCGAGGAGTTGCGAGACTAACTCGCAGGATACTCGCGAGCAGTTAGGCAGATTTACGCCTCTCGACAGCATTCATTTTTGCAAACCAGATCGTCAAAATTGACGGCGGCATCAATATCTCGCTGTCGCTAGATTTCGCCTCCGGAATGCCATCGCCGGCGAATCCCCGGACCGCCGGCATCCGGGGCGACCGCTCCGGCAAGCGGCGACGCGATCCAGGCTCAGGGTGGGTCGGCCTTGTCGCGATGGGGCAGAAACCGAACGGCTCACCGCGAGGGTCGTGTCGAGCGTGGGTTATGCCCTTGTGCCGGCCCGCATCGTTACGGACCCATCAAACGTGCTGATCCTCTCGACCTGAGGAGCCGACGATCCCCGATCTGGCATTGTCGCGAGATATCGGTTGCAGGCATCGGCGAGCATTCCCGCAGACGGGGTTGGCATGACGGCCACCAGTTCCCGCCTCAGGCCACGAGCAGCAGTTTCTCTACCCGCTCCGAAGAGCCTCTTGTCCGGGCCCATTTCCTCAAGAGCCAAGATGACCTTCTCCGCGATGGTGCCGGCAATACGCACGTATTGTCTTTGCATGACCGATGCCTCCGCAGATTTATTTGAGCGTGGCTGGGCTTGCCTGCACCACGGCCGAGAGGCCATGCGGGCGGCGGTCAGCGGCGAGAGTTACCCCGGAACCCGCCGCCGCGGAACGCGACACCTCGGGCGCCCCGCCCGTACAGTCCGACCATGGGCCTGTGTATCCCGGCCCAACGTCCAGGGACGCCCCGGCGGACCCCTATGGCGCCATTGGGTCCGACGCAGCCCGCACGATAGATGCCCCTGGCGCAGACCATCGCACTGGCCTCAGTTGGAATGAACGCGAAAAGACCGAGCGAAACCAGCAAGTATTTCATAGTCGATTCTCCAGCGACGACCGGCGAAGGCAGCATGGATATCTTGCAGGAACGATCTGAATGATTAAGCCGATCCGAAGGATACGTCTACAGTTTATATTTTTAGATATTGTTTCCTAGATGGTTCAAATAACAATCGCTCGCTATCGTTATTATATTCCCATGCTTCTGTGACAGAGAGCCGGTTGCGGATGCTAGCCCACGACTGCCAAGGCACCGGTGGCAAGGCGATTGATTATCGCCTCGCGCTTGGCCTGCCGAAGGATGATTTGAGCGGCAGCCCGTGCGTTGGCGGCCCGCAGTTCACTCTTCGGTGCGCCATCACGGAGCGCGCGCCACCCCATGGCGCGGAACCACTTCGTATTGGCGAGGGCCACCTTGCGACGACGAGCGAAAGCACTGTCTTCGGAGGGCTGCAGGATCGTTAAAAGAGCCATTGAGATCAATCTTCAGCGGACGATCGTCGCCTATGTCCGGTTTCTCACATTACATCATTTTAGCGGTTGCGGGATTTATTCGTAATACATTTTGTTTCCGCTTCTCGATTCATCATAAAATCTTCAACCTGAGCCGTAATACGCACCCTCGTCCGCGGGGCTCACGGGGGCTAGCAGCTATGACCGGTTGGCGATCTGTTTGTGAAGCAATATCGAAGCGTGATCTTTGAACAAATACGTCCAGCTTTTTGTATTGAGTCCAAAATCTGAGATTTATGCGTGCTAGCAATCGGCGTCGATCATGGACTCACCTAATCATACACTTCACTTGCCATCTCCATAACTTAAGCCCGCCTGTGGAATGGGCACGCTTCGACGCCGATCCATATTCTTCGTCGCTTGAACGCGATCCCGAGGACCAGTCATGGACCGGATTGCGTCGCCTGGAAGCCGTCCGAGCAGCGTGGCGCCCCCGGCTCCGCTCGGCGATTACGGCAGGGCGCCGATCATGCCCTTGGCTTGGGTCATGGTGTTCTCGCAGGCGCGTTGGTCGCCTCTCTGATCCTCCCCGGCCGCACGAACGATGAGGACCTCCGCCTCCGCCATGTGACCGGGGGTCGAGACGGTCTCCGGGTCGCTCGGCGGGTCGACGCGGACTGCTGCCACGGCCCTGAGCGAACCGGGGCGCAGGACATGCCCGGCCCGTAGACCGGAGACCTGCACCGCACCGGCGCTGTCGAGTCGTCTCTCGATGGTGCCGATCTGCTCGGCACAGGAGGATGCCAGCGCGGGAAGCGGCGCGAGGGCGAGGGCGAGGATCGCAAGGTTGGGGATGATGCGCATCGGGGTAGCCTTCGGCTTGCCGGCAGCATCGCGGTTCCGCCCGCCGGGCGTTCGACCCGATGCCGTCCCTCACCCGTCGATGCGAGGGTAGCGCTTCCTCGATCCTACGCTTACCACTTTGCTGCGTCGCAACATCGAATGCGGGGCAGACCCGCGTCCCGGGGTCGGTCTCACGACCGCTCGACCACCCGGACGGTCGTATCCTGAGGCTGAAGCATCGGCGCAAGCCCGTGGATGCAGTCTGTGATGTGCGTGAGCACAACCCGTATCCGTGGGGTGTCGCGGTTGTCCTTGTGGACCAGCAGGAGGACGTCGGCGCCGGGCGGCTCGATCGGCACCGGGAGCCGGATCAGTCGCGGCTCGGCGTCCGCTCGGAACCGTGCCAGGCAAGCCAGGCCGCCGCCGTTGGCCGCTGCGAGCACCGCGGCCTCGTGGCTGCTGGTCTGCAGGACCACTGTCGCCCGCGAGGCTATCTCGGTGAGCCAGGCCGATTGCGTCATCTCCTGCACGTCGTCGAGTTGCGTGATGAGGCGATGCCCCGAGCAGCCTTCGTCGAAGTCCATCGCGCCGTAATCCCGCAGGTACTCCGCCGTCGCGTAGATGCCGAAGGCGATGCCGCCGATGCGTCGGACGACGAGGTCGTGCTGCTCGGGTTGGCTCAGCCGCACCGAAATGTCGGCCTCGCGCATCGACAGGCTGAGCTCCCGCGAATTGGGGATGAGCTCGATCACCACGTCGGGATGCGTCGCGTGGAGCCGGGCGAAGCTCGGGGCCAGGACGTGCGCGGCCATCGTCTCGGCGCAGGTGACACGGACCAGGCCCCGCAATCGGGCGTCGCGGCCGCTGACGTCCCGTTCGAGCGCGATGGCCTCCACCTCGACCCGTTCCGCCTTCTCGCGCACGGCGGCACCGGCAAGGGTCGGCACGTAGCCCTCCGGCGTGCGGTTGAGCAGCCGCACCGCCAGGGTCGCCTCCAGCGAGGTCAGGCGCCGCCCGACGGTCGATTGGGAGACGTGGAGCGCCTTGGCGGCCGCGGAGAGCGAGCCATGCCGCGAGAGCGCCAGGAAGAACCTCAGGTCATCCCAGTCCAGCATCCGCGCGCCGCCATCCGTTTTTGCATCTCCCCTCGCCGACTTTGGAAGCCGACTTCATCAAGGAAAAGCTTATACTCAATACGCGACAATCGCCAACGAGGATTTATTTTCAGACGCATAACTTTTGCGCCAGTTATTCAGGACGAAGGACACAAGTATGGCGCTGCCCCCCATCAAGCCCGGATCTCCGCTCCCCGACACCGTCGACGGGCGTCGGCTCCAGGCTGTCATCGCCGACGGGAAGTCGGACCCGGCCGCGATCCGGACCCTGCGGTGCCGCACGGTCGCGCAAGGGCGCCTGCGGCAGCTCAACTACATCCGCGACCTGCCGCCCCAGCGGGTGATGGAGGACGAACCCGACGGCCTGCTCGGCGAGACCGCCGCGCCGAACGCCTCGGAGGCGCTCCTCGCTGCCTTCGGGTCATGCCTCTCCATCGGCATCCACGCCAACGCCCTCGCGCGGGGCATCCCGATCAGGGCGCTCGAACTCGGCGTCGAGGCCGACATCAACACCACGGCCGCCTGGGGAACCGGTGACCTCCATCCCAAGACCATCGGTTTCGAGGCGATACGGGTCTCGGTGAGGATCGACGCGGACGCTTCGCGGAAGGCGCTTGACTCATTGGTCAAGCACGCGGTGCTGTGGTCGCCGGTGGCGAACACGTTGCACAACCCGGTCCATCTCGACGTCACCTTGGAAACGACCGCGCGGCGGTGATCCGCTCGTATCCTGTCGGGAGCCGATCTCCCTCCTTCAGGTGGCGCAGGGGGATATCGCCTGCGGCCCTCGGGCCAAATGTCGAGGCACATTCGCGATCATGGCATGGGACGAACATCGCTCGTCCTGGGCGTTCCGGACCTGGCGCACCGTCGTGATCCGCGGGGGCGGGTTCGGGACGATCCCGTAACCCAGGCCCTGTCTGCCCCCCAGGGGGCCCTGCCGGTGGCAAGCGGCTACCGCAGCGTCACCACGGTCGGATGGGCGTCGAAAACGGTCGTTGACATGCACACAGGCCGATGCCGGTCGCCGATAAGGAGAGCCCCGGCGGCAGCATGCTCCGATGCCATCTCGCATCGACGAGCGACGCCGCGAACGGCAGGTGCGCCACTATCAATCGCGTTGGTAGGAATCATCCGGTCGGCGGCGGACCGGCCTCGGATCGCGCTTGATACCGAGGCCGGGAGCGTCTCACGCCGGTACGTCGGCGGTTCGGTC
>NZ_JAKSYL010000218.1 GCF_022829515.1 Methylobacterium sp. J-048 | reverse complement strand
CAGTCCAGCCGCAGACCCCGCGCCACGAACGGCGTCTCCGGCAAAACCGCCTCCGCCACCGCCTCAGCCGCCTCGCTCACCTGACCCGCAAGCTGCTCAGCCACATCAGACATCTCAACCCTATGGTGCGGCGCAGAAGCGCGTGTGGATGTGGGGGATTTGGCACGACCGTGCATGGTCTCAGCTCCTCGGTTGAGGTCCATGGCGGGTGGTTAATGATTAGTTTCTAACCGGCTTATAGACGACATTTAGCGGGGCGACAAGGCGGTGGTTATTTTGTTTCAGGCTCATAAACAGGTTAGGTTTGTAAAAAAATGCATATATTCGGGGGATTAAGCCGCAGCGCGCCGGGCCGTCACGCAAACCTCAGGTTCAGTAGTTGGCACTGAGTCGCAGAGGCAGTCGGGCCGAAAGAACGGCCTGGGCAACAACTTACGCAGTATTAGATTGTGCGCTGCACAAGCGGGATCTTGACGTTCCGCAAGTCCACGACTCGTGTGGCTGCGGCGGACCAAGCCGCCATGCTGCACCGCCGCTCCCCCCAAACGAACCACATGCCGAAACCGTTGCATCGGATCTGAACAGGCTTTCGCGACTCTGTGAGCGTCCGATCCAAAGCCCCCGTCGGGGATCTGGACAGACGTTCACCGAGCATTGCGCGTGGGTGCCGAGGCCCTTGCGGATGCCGGTTCCGCAGAGAAATGCCGCCTCTGAGGGCCGGGATCCGAAGGCAGTGGGATACGAAGCTGCGTCGCAGACCCCTGCGACCGCATGGGTGTGGTGTCATCACACCTGCCGGTGCCGCGCGGGGCCGGCCGCCGCGAGCCGGCATCGGCCAAATTAAGCATGTCGGCCAGGCGAATACCGAATTCGATCGCGACGACCGCTAAAACGACGCTTTTCACATAGCAATTCTCTCGCGTTATTGCGAATCCCTATATGAATGGCATCTTGCCGACATGAAAAGCGCGGGACCCGCCATGCGTCGATCGCGGCAGAACATCCTCATCATGCACATCGTTGCGGTGCCGGCTTTCTGTATCTCCCCGGCAAAAGCGGACATGCGCATTGAGGCGGCGAAGATTACCGCCGGCGATCTCTGGGTTCTGGGCAATGCCGGCGAACCGGATGCCGACATCACCCTCGACGGCCGCTTCTCGCAACGCACCGATAGCCGCGGCTACTTCGAGTTCCACGTGGTTTATCATCCGGCGACCTGTATCGCGACGTTGCGGACGCCCAAACAGGCCCGTAGCGTCGTCGTGGGCGAGTGCGGCCAGCAGGCGCCGGGCCTTCCCGGACCACCCGGACCGCGCGGCGAGGCCGGCGCGCGGGGACAACCCGGGCCGCAGGGAGACATGGGACCACCGGGCCCTCCGGGAGCCGACGGTCCCATCGGCGCACAGGGCGAGCGCGGTCCGCCGGGGATCGAGGGGCCGGCAGGGAGCGCAGGACAGGCGGGGCCGCCTGGACCGCGCGGCCCGCAGGGCGTGCCGGGACCGATCGGCAAGACCGCATCGCCGCCTGCGGCGTTCAAGGCCAAGCCATCGCCGATCCTGACGGGCTCGGTCGCCAACCGGCGTCCGGCGCGCGCGCCGCGCGAACCGGAACAAGGCGCCGACGATGCCACGCTGCCGGCCCCCGGGGCAGGAATGGCGGCTGAAGATCGCTATTAGAGGCCGGTCAACCGGTTCGTCTCGTCGTTCTCGGTGCCGTCCGGTCTCCGACTGCAGAGCTTGCGACGGGCGCCATCGCCCGGCAGGCGCGGGCAACGAGCCCAACGGAGGACGCCTGATCGCTCGCGCCGACCTGTCGGGAGGGTCGCATCCTCTTCAAATCACGACAGAAACCGTTGCCCCGAGATCGGGAGACGGCGGGGCCGGAAGCCTGCCGGTGACGGCCCGTCATGTGTCACCTTAATGCCCCAACGCGCCAGATTTCGACGCCAGCGTGAGGCAAGCCCGAGCCAAACCGGCGGTTTTGCGCTAAGCGTGACGGTGGGGCGGGCTTGATCGGATCCCTGCGTAACGCCGTACCTTGGCCGTTTTCGTGGCGGACATCCGGACCGTTAAGAGACCGCAAGGGCTTGTTAATCGTGACAATACGTCCACCAGCGAGTTGCCCCACGCTCCGAGCCATCGGAATAGCGTCCGGACTTGCACTCTTGGCGACCAATCCTTCCCTCGCCGAAACTTTGGAGAGCGCGCTCGCGAAAGCCTACCAGGGCAATCCGTCCCTGAATGCCGGCCGCGCCGGTGTCCGTGCCATCGACGAGAACGTCGCCATCGCGCAGGCGGGCTACCGGCCGCAGGTCAATGTCGGCGCGGCGATCGGCGTGCAGTATCTGCAGACCCGCAGCGGCAGCACCGTCTCCGCGGCCGCGGGCGCAACCAGCACGGGTGCCAGCACGGCCAGCACGGGAGCGACCGCCGGGGGAACGACGGGCGCATCGTCTTCGGGGCTCGGCGGCACGGCCAGCGGATCCGCGACCGGGGCGGCCACCGGCTCCACGGGCGTCGGAAGCACCGGCACGTCGGCGGGGGGCCTGGCCTCGAACACCGCCGGTCAGGCGGCCGGGGGCGCGACCTCGACCAACGACGTCACGTCCCAGGTCGTCGCCTCGAACCGGACGACGCGCACCACCTATCTCCCGAGCAGCGCGAGCCTGACCGTCTCGCAGACGATCTTCAACGGCTTCCAGACCGACAACACCGTCCGCCGGGCCGAGTCCACCGTCTACAGCCAGCGCGAAACCCTGCGGTTCACCGAGATCACGGTGCTCTACAACGCCGTCCAGGCGTACATGAACGTGCTCAGCAACACCGCGACGCTGGAACTCAACCGCAACAACGTCGAGGTCCTGGAGGAGCAGCTGCGCCAGACGCGCGACCGCTTCAACGTCGGCGAGGTGACCCGCACCGACGTGGCCCAGGCGGAAGCCCGGCTGGCCGGCGCGCGCTCCCAGGTCAGCGCCGCCGAGTCGACCCTGCGCACCAGCATCGGCATCTATCGGCAGAATATCGGCGTCGAGCCCCGGCAGCTCGCCCCGGGCCGCCCCCTCGACCGGTACGTGCCGGTCAGCCTCGACGCGGCCATCGCCATCGGCCTGCGCGAGCATCCGCAGATCGTGTCGGCGATCCACGCGGTCGACGGTGCGGAGGCCCAGGTCAAGATCCTGGAAGGCCAGCTGGCGCCGTCGCTCAGCCTGCAGGGCTCGCTCAGCCAGCTCTACGATCAGAACGGGCCGAACCAGAGCTTCTTCGTCGGGTTCGTGGGCGGCCGGCTGAACATCCCGATCTACGAGGGCGGCCAGACCTACGCGCAGATCCGCCAGGCGAAGGAGACGGTCGGCCAGTACCGCATCCAGGTCGACCAGGCCCGCGACCAGGTTAGGGCGCAGATCGTCGATTTCTGGGGCCGTCTGGAAGCCGCCAAGGCGCAGGTGATCGCCGCCCAGGCGCAGGTCCAGGCCAACGAGGTGGCGCTGAACGGCGTCCGCGAGGAGGCCCGCGTCGGCCAGCGCACCACCCTCGACGTGCTCAACGCGCAGCAGGAACTGCTGAACTCGCGGGTGAACCTGATCCTGGCCCAGCGCGACCGGGTGATCTTCTCCTACGGCGTCGTCCAGGCGATCGGCCAGCTGACCGCCCGCTTCACGGCCCTGCCGGTGGAGTACTACAGCGCCAAGATCCACTACGACCAGGTCAAGGATCTGTGGTTCGGCCTGCGCACGCCGGACGGGCGCTGAGGTCTTTTCCACGGGGAGTGTGGTGCAGGCGCGCTTGCCGCGACGAATTGGCATGGAATACTGTTTGACGAGCGGCCCGATCGGGTCATCTTCCGAATATCCCATGCCCGAGCGCGCCTGTTGATGAGTGCAGCGAGCCCCAAGATTCCGGACTCGAAATTCCCGGACAAGGCTGCCGAGAAGGCGCATGAGCCTTCGATGGAAGAGATCCTCGCTTCGATCAGGCGGATCATCGCGGACGATCAGGCGGCCAAGCCCGCCGAGACCGCGCCCGCGCCTGAGCCCGACGATGTTCTCGACCTCGCCGAAGTCGCCGAGCCGGTGATGCGGCCCCGCGCCGTGCCGCCGCCGGAGCCGACGCCAGCCCCCCTCGATTTCGACGCGATCGATTTCGAGGACGAGGCGTTCGCCGAGCCGGAACCTGAGCCGCCGCCCGCCCGTCCGACCCCAGCGCCGCAGCCGCAGCCGGTGTTCCAGGCGCCGCCGCGGCCGGAGCCCGAGGTCGAGACCCTGGTCTCGCCGGCGACGGACGCCAGCGTCAACGGCGCGTTCAACCTGCTGGCCCACACGGTCCTGACCCAGAACGCCCGAACCCTCGAGGATCTGGTCAAGGACATGCTCCGGCCGATGCTCAAATCCTGGCTGGACGACAACCTGCCGGCGGTGGTCGAGCGGCTCGTGCGCGCCGAGATCGAGCGGGTCTCGCGCGGCCGCTGAGCCGACGGCCCCTGCGCGTGTGGGGGCCGGCCCGGTGCCGGGTACGTGTTGACGGACGCGGCGCGACGGTCGAAAGCGGGTCCAACTCCGGTGGACACGCGTTCGGCCCATACAAGCGATGATGGACAAGACCTTCGAGCCCGCCTCCGTCGAGGCGCGGATCTCCGCCGCCTGGGTTGAGGCGGATGCCTTCCGCGCCGGCCGGCCCGAGCGTGCCGGGGCGCCGCCCTATTGCATCGTGATCCCGCCGCCGAACGTGACGGGCTCGCTGCATATGGGCCACGCCCTCAACAACACGCTGCAGGACGTGCTGTGCCGGTTCGAGCGCATGCGCGGCAAGGACGTGCTCTGGCAGCCCGGCACCGACCACGCCGGCATCGCCACCCAGATGGTGGTTGAGCGCCGGATGATGGAGCGTCAGGAGCCCGGCCGCCGGGCGATCGGCCGCGCGGCCTTCGTCGAGAAGGTCTGGGCCTGGAAGGCGGAATCCGGCGGCGCCATCGTCAACCAGCTCAGGCGGCTGGGTGCCTCCTGCGACTGGTCGCGGGAGCGCTTCACCATGGACGAGGGCCTGAGCCGCGCCGTGCTCAAGACCTTCGTGGACCTGCACCGCCAAGGCCTGATCTACCGCGACAAGCGGCTGGTGAACTGGGACCCGAAGTTCCAGACCGCAATTTCGGACCTGGAAGTCCAGCAGATCGAGGTGAAGGGCCATCTCTGGCACTTCGATTATCCGGTCGTGGACGAAGCCGGCGCCGAGACCGGCGAGGTCATCACGGTCGCCACCACCCGGCCCGAGACGATGCTGGGCGATACCGGCATCGCGGTCCATCCCGAGGACGAGCGCTACAGGTCTCTGGTCGGCAAGCAGGTCCGCCTGCCCCTGGTCGGCCGCCTGATCCCGATCGTCGCCGACGCGTATTCCGACCCTGAGAAGGGCACCGGCGCGGTCAAGATCACGCCGGCGCACGATTTCAACGATTTCGATGTCGGCCGTCGCCGCGGCCTGCGCGTGATCAACATCCTCGATCCCGAGGGCCAGATGCTGCTCGACGGCAACGCGGCCTTCCTCGCCGACGCGACCCCAGAGGCCGAGGCCCTGGCGCTGCATGGCCACGACCGGGCGTATGCGCGCAAGGCGGTCGTCGCCCTGATGGAGGCGCGCGGGCGCCTGCGCGCCATCGAACCGAACACCCATGCGGTTCCGCACGGGGACCGCTCGGGCGTGGTCATCGAGCCGTATCTGACCGACCAGTGGTACGTGAACGTGAAGCCGCTCGCCGAGCGCGCGCTCCAGGCGGTGCGCGACGGCCAGACCAAGTTCGTGCCCGAGAACTACGAAAAGATCTTCTTCCAGTGGCTCACCAACATCGAGCCCTGGTGCATCTCGCGCCAGCTCTGGTGGGGCCATCAGATCCCGGTCTGGTACGATGAGGCGGGCGGGGTCTTCGTGGCCGAGAGCGAGGCCGAGGCCCTGGCCCAGGCCGAGGCAAAGCACGGCAAGCCGGTTGTGCTGACCCGCGACGAGGACGTCCTCGACACGTGGTTCTCCTCCGCGCTCTGGCCGTTCTCGACGCTGGGCTGGCCGGATTCGACCCCGGAACTCGCCCGCTATTACCCGACCAATGCCCTGGTGACCGGCAAGGACATCCTGTTCTTCTGGGTCGCCCGGATGATGATGATGGGCCTGCACCTCACCGACCGGGCGCCGTTCGACACAGTCTACCTGCACACGCTGGTGCGCGACGCCTCCGGCGCCAAGATGTCGAAGTCGAAGGGCAACGTCGTCGATCCCCTGGAGCTGATCGAGAAGATGGGGGCGGACGCCCTGCGCTTCACCCTGTGCGCGCTCGCCGTCCAGGGGCGCGACATCAAGCTGTCGGAGGACAGGGTCAAGGACTACCGAAACTTCGCGACCAAGCTCTGGAACGCCGCCCGCTTCGCCGAGCTGAACGGCTGCCGGCTCGATCCCGCCTACGATCCGCGAGCGATCACCGGCGCGATCAACCGCTGGGCGCTGACCGAGGCCGCCCGGGCCGTGGACGAGGTGACCACCGCCCTCGACGCCTACCGGTTCAATGACGCGGCCGGCGCCGCCTACCGGTTCGTCTGGAATATTTTCTGTGACTGGTACCTCGAGCTCGCCAAGCCGGTGCTGCAGGGCGAGGGCGTCGATCCGGCCGTCCGGGCCGAGACCCAGGCGACGGTGGCGTTCCTGATCGATCAGGTCGCCAAGCTGCTGCACCCGTTCATGCCGTTCCTCACCGAGGAGCTTTGGGCGATCAAGGGCGCGGCGCTCCCTGAGCGCGGTCTCCTGACGCTCGCCGCCTGGCCGGATCTCGCCGGGCTCACGGATGCCGGGGCCGAGGCCGAAGTCGGCTTCGTTGTCGATCTCGTCACCCAAGTTCGCTCGGCCCGCTCCGAGACCAGCGTCCCGGCCGCGGCGCAGATCCCCCTGGTGATGGTCGGGGCGTCCACCGAGGTGAAGACCCGGGTCGAGGCCTGGCGGGACACGCTGCTGCGCCTGGCCCGGCTCTCCGAGATCACGTTTTCCGAGACACCGCCGAAGAACTCGGTGCAGCTCCTCGTGCGCGGCAGCGTCGCGGCGCTGCCGTTGGAAGGCATCGTCGATCTCGCCGCCGAGGTCGCGCGCCTGAAGAAGGAGCAGGGCAAGGCCCAGGGCGAGATCAAGAAGATCGACGCCAAGCTCGGCAATGCCGACTTCGTCGCTCGCGCCCCCGAGGAGATCATCGAGGAGAATCGCGAGCGTCGCGACGCCGAGGCCGCGCGGCTCGTGAAGATCGAGGAGGCTCTGGCCCGGCTGAGCGGGGATTGATCGTTCGACGCTGAAAGAGGGAACAGTTCGGTACGAGATCATCCCTTTCATCTTAAGCGTTGCTCCCGTTCGCCCTACGATCAGGAGCGACGCAATGGGTCGGTGCAGAGCGATCGCTGTGGGATATTCACAAAATGGGCAGGCTTTTGATGAGACGTCGCGTCGGTCAAGCTTTTGGGTGAGCTATCGTTTTGTGCGCATCTTTATGAGCATCGTTCGATGCGCTATATGATGGCGGACGTGAGGGATTCCCATGCGCACGACGATCAATCTCGATGACGAACTTGTAGCGGATGCACAACGCTACACGGGCATCAATGAACGATCGGAACTCTTGCGCGAAGCCCTGCGGGCGTTGATCCAGCGCGAGGTATCCCGACGCATGATCCTGCTCGGCGGCAGCGATCCCACAGCCGAAGCCGGGCCGCGCCGACGCTCTGAGTCGTGATCCTCATCGACACAAGCGTCTGGATCGACCATCTCCGCGAAGCCGACCCGATGATGATGGCGCTCCTCGGAGAAAGCCGCCAACGCGTTCATCCCTTCGTCATCGGCGAGCTCGCCCTGGGCAGCTTGCGGGACCGTTCAACCGTGTTGGGCTTGCTGGAGAAAATGCCGCCTGCCCCGGTCGCAGAGTCGGGAGAAGTCATGCGTCTGATCGCAGACCACGCGTTACACGGTCTCGGGATCGGCTACATCGACACCCATCTGCTGGCCTCGGCAAAGCTGGTGCCAGGCTCCCGGATCTGGACACGCGACCAACGCCTGGCCGCCGTGAGCGATCGGCTCGGGTTGTCGTACCCAGTGGTTCACTAAGGCCCCGATACGAGGGTCCGACATCAGCGGCGGGTGCCGAGGGAACCGACGAAGGGGTTGGGCGCACTGACGCTGCCGTACGATTCCTCGATCGAACCTCCGAAGCCGTCGCCTGACGGGCCGCGCGGATGCGTGGAATAATCGGGCGGCACATAGATCCCGGCCCGGTTCCTGTAACCCGCCTTCAAGTTGTCCGGGTTCTTGGAGCCGGCGCCATCGTCGTAACGCCGAGCGTCGATGCTTTCGATCGAAAGGTCCTTCTTCTTGGAAGCTTTCGGTTTCGTTCGCTCGCTGGAAGCAGGCTTGGCTTCGAAATAATTCCGAAACTCCAAATAGTCATCGGCAGCCATCGATCCGGCCGTCGATCCCAAAAATATGGCCGCCGCCAACAGCGTCTTCATGGGTGCACCCTCTCGCGTCTCGCGCCACGGCCATCTATAGCATCGACGTTTATGACGACCTGCCGGGGCTCGTAAGAATCTACGTCGTCTTTTCAGGCGCGCAGGTGACAAGCGGCACCGGCCGCCGATTTTTCCAGTGCCGACGCGACGCGACGCGACCGAGCCCCCGCACATGTCCAAACCGTAATTCGACCGCCACGCCAGGGTCAGGCGCCGCCCCTTAGACCGATCGCATCGACCGCCGCGCCCCCGGCGGCGTCCCGATCCGTCCCAAGAGGTTGCGATCCCCATGACCGAGACCCGTCCTCAACACCCGATCTCCGGCCGCACCTCGCGCCGCGCCCTCGCCTCGGTGGCCGCCGCTGCGCTGATCGCCGGCGGTGCCCTGGGCACCACCCTGCCCTCCGTCACCCCGGCCTACGCCCAGGCCCTGCCCAAGACCCCGATCGAGGCCCCGGAGCATCCCCCGGGCTCGTTTGCCGGCATCGTCAACAAGGTGAAGCCCGGCGTCGTCTCGGTGAAGGTCAAGCTCGACGATTCGGCGAGCAGCGACGACGAGGACGGTCCGGGCCAGGGCTCCGGCCAGGGCCAGAATCTCCAGAACGTGCCGCCGCAGCTGCGCGAGTTCTTCCGCCGCTTCGGCCAGAACGGCCCGGGCGGCGGCGGCCAGCCCCAGCCGCAGCACCAGGGCTCCCGCGGCGCGGTCGGCTCCGGCTTCATCATCTCGGCCGACGGCTACGTGGTCACCAACAATCACGTGGTCGACCATGCCAAAACCGTGCAGGTGACCCTGGACGACGGCCGCACGCTCGACGCGAAGGTAATCGGCAAGGACTCCAAGACCGACGTCGCGCTGCTGAAGATCAACGAGGGCTCGAACTTCCCCTACGTGCAGTTCGGCAAGAGCGCCCCGCAGGTCGGCGATTGGGTGGTGGCGATCGGCAACCCGTTCGGCCTCGGCGGCACCGTCACGGCCGGCATCGTCTCGGCCCGCGGCCGCGACATCGGCGCCGGCCCCTACGACGACTTCCTGCAGATCGACGCCCCGATCAACAAGGGCAATTCCGGCGGCCCGACCTTCAACGTCAACGGCGAGGTGGTCGGCGTGAACACCGCCATCGCGTCTCCGTCCGGCGGCAGCGTCGGCCTGGCCTTCGCGATCCCGGCCGAGACCGTGCAGGCGGTGGTCGAGCAGCTCCGCACCGACGGCAAGGTCGCCCGTGGCTACCTGGGCGTGCAGATCCAGCCGGTGACGCAGGACATCGCCGACGGGCTCGGCTTGGACAAGGCGAAGGGCGCCCTGGTCGACCACGCTGAGAGCGGCACCCCGGCGGCCAAGGCCGGGCTGAAGGCCGGCGACGTGATCGAGAAGGTCAACGGCGACACGGTGGACAGCGCTCGCGAGCTATCGCGCCGGATCGCCGGCATGAAGCCCGGCGCCAAGGTCGAGCTGGGCTACCTGCGCGGTGGCAAGGCCGACACGGCGACGGTGACGCTCGGCGCCATGCCCACCGACGGCACCAAGGTCGCCGCCCGGGAGGACGATTCGGGCAACGGTCAGCCGCGGCTCGGCCTGAACCTCGCGCCGGCCGCCGATGTCGGCCTGTCCGAGCAGGGTGTCGCGGTGGTCCAGGTCGATCCGGACGGTCCTGCCGCCGCCAAGGGCATCGAGGCCGGCGACGTAATCCTGGATGTCGGCGGCCAGAGCGTGTCCCGCCCCTCCGACGTCGCCGCGCAGATCCGCACGGCGGAGTCGAGCGGCCGCAAGGCGGTGCTGATGCGAGTGAAGAGCAGCAAGGGCCAGACCCGCTTCGTGGCGGTCTCGCTCAGCAAGAACGCCGGCTGAGGCCGGTCTCTACCCGGCGCGGGGGTTCTCCCCTCCCCGCGCCGCCTCATGCTTCCTCCCGACTGACGCCGGCCGAACAGGCCGGCGTTTTTTGTTGTGGCGTGCGGTCCGATGCGCCTGCGATTGTCTCTCGGCTATGGGACCCGCACCGTCATCGCGAGCGTAGCGAAGCGACCCAGGGACACGCCACGCGCGTGAACGACGCTCGGCACTGGGTTGCTTCGCTGCACTCGCAATGACGGTGAAAGCGGTTGCGGACCGATCAGCCGGAAACGGAATGAGACGGTACCGGAATCCCGAGCCCCTTCCCCAACCGCGCCCGGCACTTCCCAAGAGACGCAAACGCCGCGTTCGAATCACGCGCCAGCCGCATCAGATCGCCGAGCCGCGCCCGGCCCCGGGCGAAGGCGAAAAAGACCGCGGCGATGTCGGGCTCGCCGTCCGGGGTGAGGGCCTGGGCCGCGAAGGCGGGCAGCGCCTGGTTGGCGGGGTCGCAGATCACCCGCAGGGCCGCGAAGGGCAGGCCGTGGCGGCCCGCGAAAGCCGCGGCGACGTGGGATTCCATGTCGACGGCGGCCGCCCCCGTCTGGGCGCGCAGTTCGGCCTTGCCGTCGACCCCGAGAACGGCCGTGTCGACGCCTGCGAGATCCGCAGGGATCACCCGGGGGCCGATGCCCGACAGGGCGTTGAGGAGCGTGGCGGAGAGATCAAGATCGGCGGCGCGCCGTCCGTCCTCGCCGACGATCCCGGTGCCGACCACCACGTCGCCGGGCTTCAAGGACGGGTCGAGCCCGCCCGCGATGCCGAAGCTGATCACCGCCCGGCAGCCCGCTTGCGGGCGCGCATCGAGCAGCTGGCGCAGGCGATGCGGGTTGCCGCCGGCGCCGACCGCCTCGACCCCCTCCCCGGCGGCGAGGCGGCGCTCGCGGGCGAGCCCGGTGACGGCGAGGACGGGCGCGGCGGGATCAATCATCGCGCGCTGGTGGACCAGTCCGGCGAGCTCCGCAAGGAGCCGCGACTGCCGGGGAGCCGGTGTCGCGGGATCGTCGTCGGGGGGAGCCACGTGCGGGATACCGGGGTTCGCGGGTCGGTTGGACAATGCGAGCCGCCGGTGGGACCGGCCCAGCGGGCCGGTCCCTTCAGCATCACATGCCGAACTGGACGCGCCGGCTGTTGGTGCGCTTCAGGTTGCGGAACCGCGCCATCGCCCAGAGCGGGAAGAACTTCGGGTAGCCATGGTACCGCAGGTAGAACACCCGCGGGAAGCCCGTGGCGGTGTAGCGCTCCTCGTTCCAGAACCCGTCCGGCCCCTGCGTGCGCGTGAGGAAGTTGATGCCCCGGGTCACGGCCGGATCATCAACCGCGCCGGCCGCCATCAGGGCCAGCAGCGCCCAGGCGGTCTGCGAGGCCGTGGACGAGCCCGCCTCGAAGGCCGGATCGATCTTGTACGAGTTGGCATCCTCGCCCCAGCCGCCATCCGGGTTCTGGATCCGGATCAGCCAGGAGACCGCACGCTGAATCCGCGGATCGGCGGAATCGACCCCGGCGGCGTTCAGGGCGCACAGCACCGACCACGTGCCGTAGATAAAGTTCATGCCCCAGCGGCCGTACCAGGAGCCGTCCTCTTCCTGGTCGTTGAGCAGGTAGTTCACGCCGCGGTCCAGCGCCCGGGAGGTCTCCCGGGTCTCGCCGAGCTGGGCCAGCATCCCGACCACCCGGGCGGTCACGTCCGCGGTCGGCGGATCGAGCAACGCGCCGTGGTCCGAGAACGGGATGTGGTTGAGGTACATGTGGTTGTTGTCGGCGTCGAACGCCGCCCAGCCGCCGTCCTCGGACTGCAGCCCCTCGACCCACTCGCGCGCGCGGGCGATCGAGGCCTTGTAGTCCGGCATGCCGGCGACCAGTCCGTGCTGGTGCATGGCCCGGTCCATAGCCATCACCACCACGGCGGTGTCGTCGAGGTCGGGATAGTGGGCGTTGGCGTACTGGAAGGCCCAGCCGCCCGGGCGGACCTTCGGCTTGCGCGCCGCCCAGTCGCCGACGATGTCGAGGATCTGGCGGGGCTTCAGCCAGTCGAGCCCGGCGCGGGCCTGCGCCTCAGCCTCGGGGCTTCCCGCCTCCAGCAGCGCGTGAGCGGCCAGTGCCGTATCCCAGACCGGCGAGACGCAGGGCTGGACGTAGGCCTCGTCGGCCTTCTCGACCACGAGCTTCTCGATGGCATCGCAGGCGACGCGGACCTGCGGATGATCGGCCCGGTAACCCATCACCTCGTACATCAGCACCGAGTTGACCATGGCGGGGAAGATCGCGCCCAGACCGTCCTCGCCGTTCAGGCGCTCGCTGACCCAGGCACGGGCCTTCTCCATGGCGCGCTGGCGGCTCTTGCGCGGCAGGCGATCCTCGACCAGCTGCAGCATCCGGTCGATGAAGCCGAAGATCGGCGTCCACGGCCAAGTGGCGTGCGGCGAGCCGGGCCAGGTCCGAACGCTCCCCGGCGGCGTGATGAACAGCTCCTGGACGCTGATGCCGCGCGGGTTGCGGGCGCGCGGCTTGGTCGCCTGGAGCACGAACAGCGGCACCACGGTGGTGCGCGCCCAGTAGCTGATCTTGTCGAGGTGGAACGGGAACCACTTCGGCAGGAACATCACCTCCACGGGCATCACCGGCACGGCGCGCCACGGCACCTCGCCGTAGAGCGCCAGCATGAAGCGGGTGAAGACGTTGGCGTTCGCGGCGCCGCCGCGGGACAGGATCGCCTCGCGGGCCCGGCGCATATGCGGGGCCTCGATGTCGTCGCCGATCATCTTGAGGGCGAAATACGCCTTGACCGTGCAGCTCATGTCGAACGGCCCCTCGTGGACGAGGGCCCAGCCGCCGTGCCGGCCTTGGGTGCGGCGCAGGTAGTTGCCGATCTTGGCCTCAAGGCCGTCGGCGACGGGCGTGCCGCGGAAATGGTGGAACAGGACGTACTCGGACGGAATCGTGGCATCCGCCTCGAGCTCGAAGCATATATGCCCATCGTCATGCGCCAGGTTGATCAGCGACCGCGTCGCCTGCGCCACGCCGCGCTCGACGTCGTCGAGCGAGATCCCCTGGGTCTTCGAGCGCTGAAGCGGCTCAACCTTGCTTACGGCCTCTCTCATGGTCCTCGCCTCGAACGGCCGCTGCGTTGCGACCGCCATGCCTCAAGCGGCGCCCAATGCGCCTTGTACCGGCGCGCGTAACCCGCCGCGCACGGGGGATCCGTGACGCAGCGCACGCGCCGCCGTCTTGCCCGAACGGATCGCTCCCTCGATCGTCGATGGCAGGCCGGTGGCGGTCCAATCGCCTGCCAGGACGAGATTCTCGTAGGCGGTTTCGGCCCCCGAGCGCCGCGCGGCCTCGGCCGGCGTCGCCGCGAAGGTCGCACGCTTCTCCTTTACGATCTGCCAGCTAGGCAGTTCCGGAGCAAGACTGCACAACTCTGCGATCTCAGCCCAGATCTGGCGAGCGAGGTCTTCCCGGGGGACGTCGAGGAGCCGGTCGGCACCGCTAATCGTCACCGAGTACCGGTCCGGATAAGCGAAAAGCCATTCCGTCAGGGAGTTTACGACGCCCAGGAGCAGCGGGCTGCCGGGCTTGGGCACCATGGCAAAATGCGCGTTCACGATAGATCGGAATTCCACCGGGGCGAGGAGACCGGGCAACACCTCCCGGGCTACCCAGGGCGGCAGGGCCAGCACGATTCCGTCCTCGGGACCGATCGTCTCCGGCCCGTCCGAGAACAGCAGCGGCCCGACTCGGCCGTCGGCGAGGTCGAGGCCGCGCAGGCGCCGGCCCAGACGGATCTCGCAGCCACGGGCCGTCAGGTAGCGCAGGGCCGGGTCCACGAAGGCGTAGGACAGGCCCTCCACCGCCACCAGCGGACGACAGGCCTTGCCTCCGGCGCCCAGGGTCTCGCGCAGAATCTTGGCCGCCAGCCCGACATCGCTGTCCCGCGGCTCGGTGTTGAGCGCGGCGAGCAGCACCGGGTGCCAGAGCTTGGCGTAGAGATCGCCCTCACAGGCCATGCTCTCGCCGATCGTGCCGCCCGCGCCTTCCGGCTTGCCGGAGGCGGCGCGCAGGATTCCGAGCGGAGCGAGATAGTCCCGGGCGCGGGTGCCAGGGACGCGGCGCGACGGGCTCATCACCCACCAGGGCAGACGGCCGGCATTGGGGCGCAGGCACCAGCGGTCGCCGGTCTTCAGGTCGGCGAAGTCGAACGCCGCCTCGTCGGGGCCGGTCAGCGCGTCCGCGGGGGCGCCGACGGTCTTGAGGAAACCCAGGGCGTCGGCATTGCCCGACAGCAGCAGGTGGTTGCCGTTGTCGATCGTCAGGCCCAGCGACGGGTCGTAATAGGAGCGGCAGCGCCCGCCGGCCTGCTTGGCGGCCTCGTGCAGCACCACCTGGGCGCCGGTCTCGGCCAGCGCGACGGCCGCGGAGAGGCCGGCGAGGCCAGCGCCGACGACGTGGATGCGTCCCATCAGATCACGCCATGGCGGAGGACGACGGCGAGCAGCGCGAGCTTGCCGGGCTTCACCCGGGCGCGGGGCATTGCCCAGCCGCGGGCGATCACCGCCTTGAGGTAGAGGTGGTAGGCCGCCGCCATCAACCGGGCGGCCTTGGTCGCCTTGCGGGGGCTGCGCCGGATGATCTCCCAGGTCGCCTGGTAGTGCTCCTCGGCCTCCCGGGCCACCGACAGGCAGACCTCGCCGATGCGCGGGTGGCCGATCGCCTCCAGGGGCGTCGGATTGGTCAGGCCGATGGCGGCCAGCTTCTCGCGGGGCAGGTAGAGGCGGCCGCGCTCGGCATCCTCGTCGATGTCCCGGAGGATGTTGGTGAGCTGGAGCGCCCGGCCCTGGTGCCAGGCGAGCCGGATCCCGTCCGCCTCCGGCATGCCGAAGATCCGCACCGACAGCCGCCCGACCGCGCTGGCGACCCGGTCGCAGTAGAGATCGAGGGTCTCGGCATCGGGAGCGACGATGTCCTCGACCGCATCCATGGCCATACCGTCGATGACCGCCTGGAAATCCTCGCGCTTGAGGTCGTAGCGGCGCACCGGCTCGACGAGGTCGCGCACCCGCGGCGCCGGACGGCCGGCATAGAGGGCGTCGATATCGGCGCGCCAGCGGTCGAGTTCGACCTGGCGCACCGCCCGGGGGCCGCCATCGTCGGCGACGTCGTCGACGGCGCGGCAGAAGGCGTAGACGGCGTACATCGCCTCGCGCCGTTCCTTCGGGAGCAGACGCATGGCGGTGTAGAACGAGGAGCCGGCGGCCGGCAGGGCCGGGGCGGCGGAGTCGTCGGCGGGGGCGGTGGTCGCGGTGGCGCTCACGAGCGGATTCCCTGAGCCGCGTCCCGCACGGTCCGGCCCCGGAAGGGGCGGCGCGCCAGGGTGGCGGCGACGCCGCCGAGCGCGGTGAGCGCGAAGGCGGCCTTGCCGTGATGGACTTTCTCGGAGAGCGGATCGCGCGTGGTCAGCCCCTTGGCGAGGACCACGGCGAGGCGGTGGATCGCGGCGATCTCAAGGGACAGGCGCAGGTCGTCGATCAGGTCCGGCAGGACGGCGCCCTCGTCGAGGAGGTCGAGGCAGCGTTGCGCTAGTTCGGCGATCACCGCCCGGAGTTGCGGGCTCGCCTTCGGGGCGCCCAGCATCGCGATGCTCGCGCCATGCCGGTCCAGGGTGTCTTGCGGGATGTAGACCCGGTCGAGTCCCGAGAAATCCTTGCCGCAATCCTGGAGGTGATTGATGATCTGGAGCGCCGCACAGATCGCGTCCGAGGCCTTATAGACCCGCGCCGGATCCTCGCCGTGCACGTCGAGGAGGAAGCGCCCGACCGGCATCGCCGAGTAGCGGCAATAGTGGATCAGCTCGTCCCAGTTGGCCGTGCGGTTCTTGCGCGCGTCCATCCGGAACGCGTCGAGCAGTTCCAGCGCGTGGCGGGGCGGCAGGCCGCGGGCGGCGAGCTCGCGCTTGAGCGGCTCCGCCTCGGGGTCGGACGGGCCGGCGCCGGTGAGCGCGTCGGCCAGCTGATCGAGCAATTCGAGCTTGCGCTCGGACGCGAGTTCCGTGTGATCGGCCACGTCGTCGCCGGCGCGGACGAAGTTGTAGAAGGCCAGGATCGCGCCGCGGTGGCGCGGGTGGATCAGGTGCGAGGCGACGGGAAAGTTCTCGTCGCGGTGGCCCTTGCCGGAGCGCGCGTCGGTCGCGGTGTCGAGCTGGCTCATCCGAGATACCCGGCCTGGCGGAACCACGCGATCGCGTCGGACAGGCCCTCGCGGTACGGCCGCGCGGTGTAGCCCAGTTCGAGGCGCGCCTTCCGGTCCGAAAAGAACATCCGGTAGCGGGACATGCGGATGCCGTCGATGGTGGCGAACGGCTGGCGGCCGGTGACCCGGGCGGCGAGCTGGGCGAAGAACGCCACCGGGTAGACCGCGGCGCGCGGCAGGTTCACGGTCGGCGGCTTGCGGCCGACCATCCCGGCGATGTCGGCGAGCATCTGCGACAGGAACACGTCCTCGCCGCCGAGGATGTAACGCTCGCCGACCCGGCCCCGGCGCAGGGCCAGCAGATGGCCGTGGGCCACGTCGTCGACATGGGCGAGGTTCAGACCGGTATCGACGAAGGCCGGCATCTTGCCCAGCGCGGCCTCCTGGATGATCCGGCCGGTGGGGGTCGGCTTCACGTCCCGGGGGCCGATCGGCGTCGAGGGGTTGACGATCACCGCCTGCAACCCGTCCCGGGCGATCATCTCCTCGACAACGCGCTCGGCCACGACCTTGCTGCGCTTGTAGGCGCCGATGGCGGTCTCGGGGGTCAGCGGCATGGTCTCGTCGGAGGGCGTGACCCCGTCGGCCGGCGGCTTGATGGTGGCGACGCTCGACGTATAGACCACCCGCTCGACGCCGGCATCGAGGGCGGCGCGCATCATCAGGCGGGTGCCGTCGCGGTTGGTGCGGACGATCTCCTCCATATCCGGCGCCCAAAGCCGGTAATCGGCCGCAGCGTGGATCAGGTAGCGCTGGCCGCGTAGGGCGGCGGCGACAGCCGCCGGATCACGCATGTCGCCCTCGGCGATCTCGACATCGGTCCAGGTCAGGTTCCGGCGCGGGCTCGTGGCGCGCACGAGGATGCGCACCGGGAAGCCGGCCCGGCGGAACACGTCGACCAGGGCTGAACCGAGGAACCCGCTCGCGCCAGTGATCAGCACGGGGCCGACCTCGGACGGGCCGGAGGAAGTGGCCTCAACCATCACATGTCTAAAGCGTTGCGGAATGCCGGCGCGGGCGGGGGACCCCGCCGCGCCGCGCTTGTGTCATCGAACCGCCCAGGCGGCAAGCGAGGGGCGTGACCGCATCCCCCGCTGCTTCGCGCCTGGATCAGGCCAGGCGCAGGCGCGAGCGGCCTTCCTTGCGCTCCGGCAGGGTAGCGAGCGCGGTCTTGACGATGGTGGCGGCGTCGAGACCGGCCTCAGCGTACATCTTCTCCGGGCTGTCGTGGTCCTGGTAGGTGTCCGGCAGCGTCAGCGTCCGGACCCGCACCCGGCCCGCGTCCAGCGCGCCCTGCTCGGACAGCAGGTGCAGCACCATCGCCCCGAACCCGCCGCGCGAGCCCTCCTCGATGGTGATCAGAACCTCGTGGTTCTGCGCCAGATCCAGGATCAGCGCCTCGTCCAAGGGCTTGGCGAAGCGCGCATCCGCCACGCTCACCGCCACGCCCTGCTCCGACAGCGCATCCGCCGCCTTCAGGGCCTCGGACAGCCGCGTGCCGAGGCTGAGGATCGCCACACGCGCCTCCGGGTCCCGGCGGACCATCCGGCCCTTGCCGATCGCCAGCACCTCGCCCCGCTCCGGCAGCTCGACGCCGACGCCCTCGCCGCGCGGGTAGCGCAGGGCGATCGGGCCGGTGTCATGGGCGTGGGCGGTCGCCACCATGTGCACCAGTTCGGCCTCGTCGGACGCCGCCATCACGGTCATGTTCGGCAGGCAGCACAGATACGCCAGATCGAACGCCCCGGCATGCGTCGCCCCGTCGGCGCCGACCAAGCCGGCCCGGTCCAGACAG
>NZ_JAKSYL010000213.1 GCF_022829515.1 Methylobacterium sp. J-048 | reverse complement strand
CTGTCTGGACCGGGCCGGCTTGGTCGGCGCCGACGGGGCGACGCATGCCGGGGCGTTCGATCTGGCGTATCTGTGCTGCCTGCCGAACATGACCGTGATGGCGGCGTCCGACGAGGCCGAACTGGTGCACATGGTGGCGACGGCGCATGCCCATGACAGCGGCCCGATCGCGCTGCGCTACCCGCGCGGCGAGGGCGTCGGCGTCGAGCTGCCGGAGCGGGGCGAAGTGCTGGCGATCGGCAAGGGCCGGGTGGTCCGCCGGGACCCGGAGGCGCGGGTGGCGATCCTCAGCCTCGGCACGCGGCTGTCCGAGGCGCTGAAGGCGGCGGATGCGCTGTCGGAGCAGGGTGTGGCCGTGACGGTAGCGGATGCGCGCTTCGCCAAGCCTCTGGACGAGGCGCTGATCCTGGATCTGGCGCAGAGCCACGAGGTGCTGATCACCATCGAGGAGGGCTCGCGCGGCGGGTTCGGGGCGATGGTGCTGCACCTGTTGTCGGAGCAGGGCGCGCTGGACGCGGGCCGGGTGCGGGTCCGGACGCTGACGCTGCCGGACACCTACCAGGACCACGACAGCCCGGAGAAGATGTACGCCGAGGCCGGTCTCGACGCCGCCACCATCGTCAAGACCGCGCTCGCTACCCTGCCGGCCGCTTCCGGCCAGGTCGAGCAGGCGAGCAACGTCGTGAGCGTCCACCGCCGCCCGCGCTGATTTTTTGAACGCGACGACGGTCCAACCCAATTGCCTCATCCTGAGGCGGCGAAGCGCAGCGTAGCCCTCGAAGGAGCCCTCCAGCGGTCTCGCGATCCCTGGAGGGCTCCTTCGAGGCCCGCTGGCACGGGCTCCTCAGGATGAGGGGGGTTGATGGGAGGTTGCGGGGACCGACCGCCCCTACCCCAATGCCTCCGCCACGGCTTTCCCGCAGGCCTGCGTGTCGGCATTGCCGCCCAGGTCGCGCGTGCGCAGCGTCCGCTCGGACAGCACGCGCTCGATCCCGCTCACGATCTCCCGGGCGGCTTCGTGCTCGCCGAGATGCTCCAGCATCATCGCGCCCGACCAGATCTGGCCGATCGGGTTGGCGATGCCCTGGCCCGCGATGTCGGGGGCCGAGCCGTGGACCGGCTCGAACACCGAGGGGTGTACCCGCTCCGGGTTGATGTTGCCGGACGGCGCGATGCCGATCGTACCCGTGCAGGCGGGGCCCAGATCCGACAGGATGTCGCCGAACAGGTTCGAGGCGACCACCACGTCGAACCGGTCCGGGTTGAGCACGAAATGCGCGGTCAGGATGTCGATGTGGTACTGGTCCCACCGCACGTCCGGATAGCCTTCGGCCACGGCCTTCACGCGCTCGTCCCAGTACGGCATGGTGATCGAGATGCCGTTCGACTTCGTGGCCGAGGTCAGGTGCTTCTTCGGTCGGGTCTGGGCCAGATCGAAGGCGAATTTCAGGATCCGGTCGACCCCGTGGCGGGTCATGATCGTCTCCTGCAGGGCGAATTCCCGGTCGGTGCCGGCGAACATCCGGCCGCCGGCGTTCGAGTACTCGCCCTCGGTGTTCTCCCGGACCACCCAGAAGTCGATGTCGCCGGGCTTGCGGTCGGCGAGCGGGCACTTCACCCCGGGCATCAGACGCACCGGGCGCAGGTTGGCGTACTGGTCGAATTCCCGCCGGAACAGGATCAGCGAGCCCCACAGGGAGATATGATCGGGCACCCGCTCCGGCATGCCCACGGCGCCGAAATAGATCGCGTCGTGTTTTTCGATCTGCGGCTTCCAGTCCTCCGGCATCATCCGGCCGTGCTGCTCGTAATAGTCGCAGCTCGCGAAATCGAACCAGTCGAGCTGGAGCGCGAAGCCGTGCCGCTTGGCCGCCTGCTCGAGCACGCGCACGCCCTCGGGCACGACCTCCTTGCCGATGCCGTCGCCCGGGATCACCGCGATGCGGTAGCGGCGCTGGGAGCTGCTGTCTTGACCGGCCATGGATCCTCACGGGTGTCGCGTCACGGGCCGCCTGCCGGCCCTGGGTTGTCCGGTGCCAGGGTGTTGAACGCGCCCACGCGGTCAACACCCCTGACTGACAATCAAGTCGATTCGCCCGCCATGGCCCGGCGCTGACGGTCCAACTCCTCGCTGTAGCGCTTGAGCGTGTGGCTCTCCGTGAGGAGCCCCAGGACCTGGCGGCTCTCGGCGCTCTGGACCACCGCGAGCGCCTCGCTCTCGCTGCGGTCGAAGGTGGCGGCCGCGTCCTTGGCGTTCATCTCGGGCGTCAGGAACAGGTCGCTGTGGTGCAGGAGGTCGGCCAGCACCGGCGCCGCGCCGGCCTCGGCGTCCCGGGCGGCGGCATGCGCCTCGGGGACGTTGACGATCCCGGCATAGCGGCCCTGGTCATCCACGGCGATCACCCGGGAGGGCGAGCCGAGCGGATGGGCGCGCAGGAAGGTCGGCAGCGGCGTGTCCAAAGCCGCGGTGGGGACGTCCCGGCGCATCAGCCGGCCCACGGTCAGCGAGCGGATCCAGCCGACATCGTGCGGGCTGCGGATGCTCTCGCCGCGCAGGTGGAAGCGCCAGGTGGCGAAGGAATAGCCGAAGATTTTCCGGACGGTCAGCGAGGACGCGAGCACCGCCGCCAGCACGAGTCCGGTGATCGGCAGGCTGCCGGTGATCTCCAGCGCCAGGAACGTCATGGTCAGCGGGCCGCCGATGATCGCCACCGCGAGCGCGCTCATGCCGATCACCGCGTAGGCCAGGGGCGTGAGGCCGAAACCCGCCATCGCGGGCAGGAGATCCGGCGCCACGACAGCGAACAGCTTGCCGGCGATCGCCCCGAGGAACAGCGAGGCGAAGAACAGGCCGCCGCGGAACCCGGATCCGATCGAGATCGCCGTCGCCGTCGCCTTGGCGGCGAACAGCCCGGCCAGGACCGCGGCTCCGTGGCCCTGCCCCTCGGCGGCGAAGTGCATGTGCAGGGCGCCGTGGCCGCCCGAGAGCACCTGCGGCGTCGCGATGAGCGCCAGGGCTCCGACGCACAGCCCCCCGAAGGCGGGCCCGGCCGCCCGCGGCAGGCCGGAGGCCTGGACCAGCCGCTCGACCAGGGTGACGCCGCGCATGATCAGGATGCCGAGCAGCGCGCAGATCAGCCCGAGGGCGAGGCTCGGCAGGATCTCCAGGCTGGTGATGTGCGAGGTCGTGACCGCCTGCATGTTGCCGAGATCGACCAGCGGCTGCGTGTGGATCAGCGCCCGGGAGACGAGGTTGCCGCAGAGCGCCGCGACCACCACCGGCGCCAGGGTGGCGATCGTGTAGGTGCCGATGATCAGCTCGAACGCGTAGAACGCCCCGGCCAGCGGCGCCCCGAACCCCGCCGCGATGGCGCCGGCCGCCCCGCACCCGACCAGGGTCCGCAGGTCGCCCCGGCGCACCTCGAAGGCGATGCCCAGCCGCGAGGCGAGGCCGGAGGCGAGCTGCGTATAGCCGGCCTCCAACCCCACCGAGGCGCCAGAGCCGTTCGAGATCACGTTCTGGAGGGCGAGGTAGAGGCTGTCGCGCAGGGACATCCGGCCGCCATGCAGGGCGTTCGCCTCGATCGGGTCGATGGCCGGGCGCTTGCGCGGGCCGCGGACGTAGTTCGCCGCGACGATCAGCAGCCCGAGCAGCGCACCGCCGAGACAGGGACCGATCAGCAGGAGCGGCGGCGCCACGGCGTCGGCGGCGCTGAGCCGCGTTCCCGCCGGCAGGTGGTACAGCGCCTCGCGCAGGGCCTGCGTCACCCAGGTCATGGCCGAGACCGCCAGCCCGGCCACGCACCCCACCAGGGTCGCCAGCAGGACGAGACCGCCCTCGCTGCGCCGGACGAGGCTGCGCAGCCGCCCGGGCGCCAGGAGGATCCGGGAGCGGCTCCAGCGCCCGCGGGGGCGGTTGCCAGACCGCGCAGGTTTCCGGGCCGGCCGGGCAACCGCCCTCGTCTCGGAGGCCTGGACCGAATCCGGGGTCCCGGTCGCGGCCGGCGCCGGCTCTCGCGCGCTCACACTCGACCCCTACCCCCGATTCGCCCTGGCCGACCTACGGTTTCGTCGTCCCCTTATGGAGCGAATCCACCCTGCGTCCACCGACCCTGCATCAGCCTGCACGGATCGCCTTGAAAACTGCCGCGGCCCACGATACACCGCCCGCCAGTGCCGCCGTAGCTCAGTTGGTTAGAGCACCAGATTGTGGATCTGGGGGTCCCCCGTTCGAGCCGGGGCGGTGGTACCATTCATTCAACTCGACAGCGCAAGGGGTTGGCGGATCGCCGACCCCTTTTGCGTTTCCGGATCTCTTGAGCGGCACGAGCAGGCCCCACCCGCGGAACCGCAGACCACGGACTGGTGTCGGCAGAGCGGCGGCCGTGTGCCATCCTGCCGGGATACCGACGCCCCTCGACGGGCGTGGGGTCAACATCAGGGAGACCGCCCATGAAGCAGTACCGCATCGCCGCCATCCCGGGGGACGGGATCGGCAAGGAGGTCATCGCCGCCGGCATCGAAGTGCTCGACGCCCTCGCCGAGCGCGAGGGTGGCTTCCGCTTCGCCTTCGACCCGTTCGACTGGGGCTCGGACTACTACAAGGCTCACGGCGTGATGATGCCCGCGGATGGGCTGGCGCGGATCAAGGATCACGACGCGATCTTCTTCGGCGCGGTGGGCGCTCCGGACGTGCCCGACCACATCACCCTCTGGGGCCTGCGGCTCGCGATCTGCCAGCCCTTCGACCAATACGCCAACGTCCGGCCGACCCGGATCCTGCCCGGCATCACCAGCCCGCTGCGCCACGTCACCGGGCCGGAGCTCGACTGGGTGATCGTGCGCGAGAATTCGGAGGGCGAGTATGCCGGCGTCGGCGGCCGGGTGCACCAGGGCCATGCCAACGAGGTCGCCACCGACGTCTCGATGATGACCCGCTCCGGCGTCGAGCGCATCATCCGCTACGCGTTCGAGCTGGCGCGCACACGCCCGCGCAAGCTGCTCACGGTGGTCACCAAATCGAACGCCCAGCGCCACGCCATGGTAATGTGGGACGAGATCGCGGCCGAGGTCGCGGCCGACTTCCCGGACGTGAGCTGGGACAAGATGCTGGTCGACGCCATGACCATGCGCATGACCATGAAGCCCCAGACCCTCGACACGATCGTGGCGACCAACCTGCACGCCGACATCCTGTCGGATCTGGCGGCCGCCCTGGCCGGGTCGCTGGGCATCGCGCCCACCGCCAACATCAACCCCGAGCGCCGGTTTCCCTCGATGTTCGAGCCGATCCACGGCTCGGCTTTCGACATCACCGGCAAGGGCATCGCCAACCCGGTCGGCACCTTCTGGACCGCCTGCCAGATGCTGGAGCATCTGGGCGAAAAGCCCGCCGCCGACCGGCTGATGCGCGCGGTCGAGCGCGTCACCGCCGATCCCGCCCTGCACACGCCCGATCTCGGCGGCACGGCCACCACCCGCGCGGTCACGGAGGCGGTGATCGCGGCGATCCGCGGCGACAACGGCTGACGGCAGGCCGCCGGCTCGATCCGGAGTTCCCCCGGCGGGTCCTGGGCGTTAAGATCGGTCTCGATCGCGGCGGCGAGCCCGCACAAACAAGAAACTCCCGGGACCCGTCAGATGAGCATCCCCGAGCGGCGCGTCCGCACCCTGTTCGACGAGGCGGCGATCGCCAAGCGCAACACCGAGTTGGCGCAGGAGATCCTGTCGGCGAACCCGGAGGATCTTCTGGTCGTCGCAGTGCTCAAGGGCAGCTTCATGTTCGCCGCCGACCTGCTCCGGGCCCTGCACCGGGTCGGGCTCTCGCCGCAGGTGGAGTTCGTCCACCTGTCGAGCTACCGCACCGGCACGGTCTCCACCGGACAGGTCGAGATCCTGCGCGACGTGCAGAGCGAGGTGCGCGGGCGGGACGTGCTGCTGGTGGACGACATCCTCGAATCCGGCCGGACCGTGGTGTTCGCCAAGGACCTGCTCATGGCCCGGGGCGCCAAGCGGGTGCTCACCGCGGTGCTGCTGGAGAAGCCGGGCAAGCGCGCCGTGACGATCGACGCCGATTTCGTCGGCTTCACCTGCCCGGATGTGTTCGTTGTCGGCTACGGAATGGATGCGGCCCACGCCTTCCGCCAGTTGCCCTTCGTGGGTGTGGTCGATTTCGACAGCGGCGCCCCGGACCTGTTCGACGAGGCCTGACCCGCCCGCGATCCGGCGCGGCATTTTCGCCGCGGCGCCCAGCGATGCGATTGTTTTCCCGCCGCGTGACTTGACAGGGCAACGGTTCCGTTCGTGATCTGTTATCCATAAACAGGCCTGAAGTCTCATCCTGGCGGGACGCCCTCGGAATCAGGCCCGGGATCAGGAACGTTCACGGAACCCCATGGCGCGCATCCTCCTCGTGGATGACGAAGAGACCGTCCGCGGCTTCCTCAAGCGGGGGCTGGAGATCGACGGCCACGCCGTCGTGACCGCCAACGACGGCAGCGACGGGCTCGACCGGCTCAACGAGGCCGATGGTGGGTTCGACCTGATGCTGACCGACATCCGCATGCCGCTCATGGACGGCATCGCCCTGGCGCTCGCTGCCAAGCGCGACTTCCCGGACCTGACCATCCTGCTGATGACCGGCTTCGCCGACCAGCGGGAGCGCGCCCGCGGGCTCGACGCGATCGTCACCGACGTGCTGACCAAGCCGTTCTCCCTGGCGGATCTGCGCGCCACCGTGAGACGGGCGCTCGCCGCCTGACGCGACGTGTATTGGCGAACGGAAGATGGGTTCAGCAGCCTTTAAACATCCCTTTTAGGCGACGCTTCACGAAAGCGTGTCAGTTTATCCGGAGACTTTTGCTCCGGCCGGACACGACAGCGCGATGGACCGTCGAGACAGGGACGCCCCCGAGGCGGATTGGGACGACGACTGGGATGAGCCGCGGCGTCCCCGCAGGAGCCTGTTCGGGCGGATGATCGGGCTTGTGAAGCTCGCGGTCTTCGCACTGCCCGTGGCGATGTTCCTCTACGGCAGCTTCGCCGATTGCAGCGCGCGCCCCGCCGCTGCGGGCTGGCTTGGCCTCGTCGGCGCGGGCGCCTGCGCGCGCAGCGAGATGATCGGCAACGTCCTGTCGATGCAGGACAACTTCGCCCTCCTGAAACGGCTGATCGACTGAGGCGACCGGGCAAGAAGCCCGCCGTGTCCCGCTCCGCGCCGATCCTTGCGAGTTCCCGCCATGTCCAGCCGGCCCCGCCCGTCATCGTCCTCCGGCGCCGCCTCCGACGCGGTCGAGGAGGCCCAGTTCCACGCCCGCATGGCGCGGCTCGGCACCGAGCCGGAGAGCCGGCAGGGCCGCCGGCCGGGCCCGCGGAACCTCGGCCGGGGCGGCTTCCGCCTCGGCTGGAAGGGCTGGCTCGTCGTCGATGCCCTGGTCGTGCTGCTGGTCGTGGCGGCCGTCGTCGCCTGGCCCCCGATCCAGGCCTGCCGGCACCAGGACAAGACGGTCGGCTTCTACGCCGGCGACTCGGTCGACCGCTGCATCCGCCGCGGCATCGCCGAGCGCATCGACCGGGCGGACCAGCGCCTGAAGGCCCTGGTCCGCAACTCGGGGCGCTAGCGCCCCCGGGCGCCGGCCCGCGCATCCGACACCTCACATCATCGCCCGGCCCGGCTTGAGCGGCGGGACCGCGACTGATAGCAAGCGTGTCGCGGGCCGGTGTAGCACAGCGGTAGTGCAGCGGTTTTGTAAACCGAAGGTCGGGAGTTCGATCCTCTCCACCGGCACCAAGTCATCTTGATTTTATGTCGAAGATAGAGGAGCTTAAGGGCCTCTTAGGGTCGTCCCAGGTGTAACTCTGGGTGTACCCATGGCTCGGAAGTTCCTCGATCTGGGGTGGCTGGTGGTGACGACCCGCTACGTGCATGACTTCAAGGGCGATGGCTCGCTCTGGTATATCCGCCGCATCCCGAAGCACGCCCAGCCCCACCATGGCGGCAAGCCCCAGATCCGCAGGAGCCTCAAGACCCGTGACCCGAAGGTTGCGGCCGCGGCGGCTGCCAAGATGGCAAAGGCAGATGACATCCTCTGGGCCACGCTGAAGGGTGGAGAGGAGACAGGTGGTCCCACCTCGGATGTCCGTGAGGCAGCCAAGCTGCTTCTGGTGGCGCTCAACCTCACCCCTGGCATGTTGGGCCGTAAGCTTGAGATGTGGGAGGACCCAACCGAGACCTTGGATGGCTACTTCCAGCGGCGGTACGGGCAAGCCTACGTCGATGCACGCCACGGCCCTTACAGCGACCGGATGGACGTAGAAGACCTCTGGACTCCCGCAGAACGTGAGGCCGTTCGGCTCCTTAAGGAGGGCGAGACGATCCCTGAGCCACGCCTGAGTGATGCCCTAGAAATCTACCTCAAGCTTCATCCCAGGGGGCAGAAGCCCAAATTCAAGGCGGATGCGGAGCGAGTGTTTGCTCAAGTCTACACGACCGTTGGGGACCTCTCGTTAGCCGATTGTCGCAGAGACCACGCCCATAAGCTTGTGGAGGTGATGCAGTCGCGGGGCAACAATGATCGGCCCCCACAGGGTGGTCCAAGGTTAAAGTTAGTGCGCGGTAGGCCGCTCCACTATGGGTAGCTTGGCCGGCGGAGCTGGTCGGGCGAGCGCAGCCGGCCAAGCGGTGAAGGCTGGCATGAACACTTCTGGTGCCGGCGGCCGGTATCCTAGTGAGGCGTGCGGGTGTACGGTGTTGTTGTGACGTCTCCAGCTTTCGATCACGATCTGCGCCTCCTTGAGTGTGTAGAAGATATCACCGTTGAGCAGTTCGTCGCGAAGGCGCGCGTTGCAGCTTTCGACGTAGCCATTCTCTCACGGTGAGCCCGGAGTGCGGTAAGCCGCCTTTGCTCTGACGCCGGTGACCCAAGCTTGAACAGCCTTCG
>NZ_JAKSYL010000207.1 GCF_022829515.1 Methylobacterium sp. J-048 | reverse complement strand
CAGTGCCGGTAGCCATCGCGGTATCCTAGTCGTCTCCAGCGCACCAACGTGGTGCGCCATGGAGGGGCGAATTGGTAGCGCTGGCAGCCTGTTTCGGAAAGTCGGCAGTCGCCAAGGCTCTCCGCGCCGATCCAGGCCGCTTCACCGCCATGCCAACCGCCTGCGCATGGCTTGGCCAACGTGGATCACTCAGGTGGGCCGCGCTGGCGATCTCGCATAGCGCGGCGTGCAACTGCGTCGCTGCCGGCCTCGTCGAACAGGCCTGAGCCCGATCCGCCGTAACCGTCGTTGCAATCGTGGCGCGCGCGGCGGATCGCATCCTCGCTCGGCGGATCGATCCGCCGGATGGCGCAGCGCTCGAGGCTGCTGGGGCCGCGATAATT
>NZ_JAKSYL010000205.1 GCF_022829515.1 Methylobacterium sp. J-048 | reverse complement strand
CGGCAAGCAGGCGAGGCTGACCCTCAAGGAGCCCGGCGACTTCGTGATCGAGTGCGGCATCCACCCAAAGATGAAGCTCACCCTCCACGTCCAGTAGGAGGGCCGCTACGACGGTCCGTCTACCCCACAGCCTCAGATCACGAAGTCGCCGGGCTCCTTGAGGGTCAGCCTCGCCTGCTTGCCGGGTTCCTGGTCGCCGGCGTCGAACGCGAAGCGATCGGCCTCGATGAAGGCGTGATGGATCGCGCTGTCGTTACCGTTGACGAGGGTGATGGTATCGCCCCTGCGCAGAAACAGGTCGCTGGGATCGTAGTGTCGGCCCTTCTGCAACACGATCCTGATGACGTTGGAAAGGTCGGCGCGAGCCGATCCAGCCGCAGCGAGCGCGACGATCAAGGCGACGACGGTCATACCGGTTCTGAAAACGCGCATATTCCGCCTCGTACTTTTGCGTAGCCATCGCAGATGAGCCAGTAAGAAAACCGCCGGGGAATGCATAAAATCCAACCCACTTTTGCGGCAGTGGGCGTCGTTTGAGAAGGTCGTTAAGCAGGTGCCCGTATGAACGGGGGCGCCATCATTAGCGTCTCGCGAGAAGACTCCGTGCCCTTATTCGATGCCGATCTGCGCTCGCTCATGGCGGCGATCGACAAGTCCAGGGCTCGAATCGAATTCGCCCCCGATGGTACGGTTCTGGCCGCCAACGCGTTGTTCCTCGACCTGACGGGCTACACCCTCGCCGAGGTGAAGGGACAGCATCACACGATGTTCGTGCCCCCAAGCGAGCGCGATGGCGACGCCTACCACGTGTTTTGGGACGCCTTGCGCCGCGGTGAAGCACAAACCCGAGAGTTCAAGCGCATCGCCAAGGGCGGCCGCGAGGTCTGGATCCAGGCGACCTACAACCCCGTCCTCAATCGCGCGGGACGCGTCACGCGGATCGTCAAGTTCGCGTCCGATGCGACCGCGCAGGTGCTGCGCCACATCGACCACGACGGCCAGCTCAATGCCCTGCACCACTCCCAGGCCGTGATCGAGTTCGGCCTCGACGGCACGATCCTGACCGCCAACCAGAATTTCCTCGACGCGGTGGGCTACAGCCTCGACGAGGTCCAGGGCCACCACCACGGACTGTTCGTGGATCCCACCGAGCGAGAGGGTGTGGCCTACCGCGAGTTCTGGGCGAAACTCGCACGCGGTGAGTTTGCAGCCGGCGAGTTCCGTCGCATCGCCAAGGGCGGCCGCGAGGTCTGGATCCAGGCGACCTACAACCCGATCCGCGATCGGGACGGCAAGCCGGTGAAGGTGGTAAAGTTCGCCACTGACGTCACGGAGCAGAAGCTACAGACCACTGACGCGGCAGGTCAGCTCGCGGCCGTCAATCGATCCCAGGCGGTGATCCAGTTCGCCCCCGACGGTACGGTTCTGGATGCCAACGCAAACTTCCTCGCGGCGGTCGGCTATCGGATCGAGGAAATCCGCGGGCAGCACCACGCCATGTTCGTCGAGCCAGGCTACGCGCAGACGTCAGATTATGCGGCCTTCTGGGATCGCCTGCGCGGTGGCGACTTCTCCTCCGGCATGTTCCAGCGCTTCGGCAAGGGCGGTCGCTCGATTTGGATCCAGGCGAGCTACAACCCGATCTTCGACCCCAACGGTCGGCTGACCAAGGTCGTCAAATACGCCACCGACGTCACCGCCAACATGGGAGCGCGATCCGTCGCGGTGCAGGCGGCCGAGCGAACCCTCGACAACGTCCAGGCGGTAACCGACGCCGCGGAGACCATGAACGCCGCAGCGCAGGAGATCTCGCGCAGCATGGCGCAGTCCAAGACGGCTGTGGACGACATCCACGGGCGGACGAGCGAAGCGGACGCGGCGACCGAGCGGTTGCGTGCGGCGGCAGGCGCGATGGGTGGTGTCGCCGCCGTGATCGCCGGCATCGCCCAGCAGATAAACTTGTTGGCGCTGAACGCCACGATCGAGGCGGCGCGGGCTGGAGCTGCGGGACGCGGCTTCGCGGTAGTCGCAGCCGAGGTAAAGGATCTGGCCAGTCAGGCCGCTACGGCCACGAACCGGATCAGCGGCGAAGTCACCGGCATGCAGGCTGTGTCGGCGGAGGTCGCGACGACGCTGGCATCGATCACCGCGGCGATCGGCACGATCAGCGCCCATGTTGATGGCGTGAGCGCGTCGATGGATGAGCAGACCTGGGCGACCGGGGAGATCCTCGCCAGCATGCGGCACGCAGCCGAAGGTGTGTCGAGCATCAGCACGAGCCTGGACGACTGGACGGTGGGCATGGAGGAGCGGCGCAACGAGCGCCGGACCCGTGTTCTGCTGCCGGCCAGCATCCATGTGCCTGGCGGCTCCATCGCTTGCTCGATCCGCGACCTATCTGACGGTGGCGCGCGACTGCATGCTCGGATGCACGCTCATGTCCCCGAGCGGTTCGAACTGACCGTCGATTGTGACGGACGCAGGTTCAGCTGCGAAGTTCGGCAGAGGTCCGGCGCCAGCGTCAACGTGCAATTTCTACAGGCTGTGGAACCTAGGATCCTACGTGTAGCTGGGTAAGGGCACTTGGCAGCCAAGGTTGTCCGTAGGCAGTCACGAGCTCGGTCTCACTCATCGGCCTGCGGGGTGATATCTGTCATCCGCGTTGAAAATCGGTGACCACCTGGACGCAGACCGAGCACGTCCATGACGCGGTCCCGAGCTCCGACGTCGGCGATCGACGCGCCATTCTCAAGCCTGACGATCGCCTCGGGATCCACCTGGGCTAGCGCGGACAAGGTCTCGATCGAGTAGGCCCCACGCAAGCGGGCAGCGTGGATCTGCGCCGCTATCGCGGCATTCAGGGTGGTAGGCTCGTCGTCTTGGTCGCTCATGGGCCAGCGGTACGTGCCGGCTCCGGCCGAAGTTTCCCCCGACGAGCTTTTTGAGACTTGGCTACTCCATCCCCGACGGCCGAGGGCGTGGCATGCCAAGCTCGGTCAACCCCAGGAATAGTGCGACGCGCGTCAGCACAGCGAGCGAAGTCGTACCGCCGCTGCCGTTCTCGATAGCTGCGATGACCTCGGGTGCGAGGCGTGCCAATCGGGCTGCATTTTCCAGGGACAGGCACAGACGGCCTCGTGCCGGACCAGCATGTGCCGCGAGGTTGCACAGCACGACGTGCCGCCGCTCCTCGATCTCGTCCATGAGCGATGCTCAACCTCGCCAGGGTTCATAGCCCTCACGAAACCGTTACCATCGCCGCTACCGTTAGGAAATACCCAGAGTTGCACTGGTGCCCTGCGCAAGTTGCAGCTGTTGCTGGCCTGCACTAACGGTTGTGCAGCGCAATCGTGTACAATCCTGGGTCAGTTTTAAGCGATTGGACCGCCAGCGGCGCGTTCAGTCTTCTCCTCGACGAGAGCTGATCTTGCGATGACCGCCACCAATGCACCGAAGCAAGCGACCGAAGCTGACCGTGAGATTGGCAGTCGCATCGCGGCGGTTCGGGCGGCACAGGGTCTGAGCCAGACCGCGCTCGGTCACGCCATCGGGGTCAGCTTCCAACAGGTCCAGAAGTACGAGAAGGGTCGCAATCGCATCGGCGCCAGCCGGCTGCAGAGGATCGCCGATCAGCTCAAGGTGCCGGTCGAGACGTTTTTTGCCAGCTCTCAGGGAAACGACGACCAGGAGGCCGTTGTCCCGGCCGTCTCCAATGAC
>NZ_JAKSYL010000199.1 GCF_022829515.1 Methylobacterium sp. J-048 | reverse complement strand
CATTCAGTTGGATCAGCCGCTGCCGCAGGCTCGCGCGCGACCACGAAGCGACCCCGTCCTCCGCTCTCGCCTTCCTCGTGCTCGCCGCGGCCATGATCCTCGTCAGGCGGCTCGCCAGAGCCTTATGAAACGGGGTCTTAGCCCACGCCGGTCGATATCCTCCAGCGCCTCATCCTCAGCAGGCGCCGTCAGCGACGTCTCGTCGTCGTCCCGGCCTAAGCCATGGAGCGCCTGGGCGAGCATCGGCCATGATGGCAGATTGCAATCGCGCAGGAAGAAGGCGGCTTTGATCAGCGCTTCGCCCTGCTCCCGCGGAACTGGACGGCCTACGATCTGGGCCTCAAGGACCTGATCGATCAGAGCTTCCGTGAGGCGGCGGACTTCGGGCAGGCGTTCGCGGGGAGGGGGCTCGACAGTCACGCTGGATCCTTCCGGTGCAGTTTCACGCCGGGCTCGCCGCCGTTGGTGAAATCCACGCCGGCCGCCTCACGGCTGCGGCGTGCCAAGACACCGGCGCCGGGGCAAGTGCGGGCAGGCCCTATCCCTCACCTTTGAGTCTTACCGCCTGACGTGTCTGGAAGAACGTCACGCTCGGCTTTGTAAAAGTCTTCGACCGGTCTGCCCAAGGCGTCGCTGATCCGCCTCAAAACCCGCAATTTGCGCTCGCGCTCACGTGTCGCAGCAGCTTGGTCTACTGAAGGGAGGCCGACGTCGCGGCGGTCACCGTCATAGCGCTCGGTCATCCACGACCTAGCACATTTGTGACCCATAGGGTTGTATGTGCTTATTGCAGTGCGACGGAAAGTTGTGATCTTGGTCCCTCTCCAGCTTGTGAAGGGCTCAGGAACTGCATGCCGCGTCGGTCATCGCATAACGCTCTGTCCGCTGCCTCGCTGCCGATGACGACCCTCGACATCGGCTTGTGGGAGGAGGACGTCGACGCCGATTGCATCCGGGGCGATGCGGTCATGGCTCGGATGTTCGGGCTGTTCGACGCTGAGGTCACCGAAGGCATCTCGCGCGCGCACCTCATGTCGATTTTCCACCCGGAAGACGTCGTGCAGGACCCGGAGCTTAGCCGAAGTGTGCGCGAGGAGGGCGGACTGTTCGTGTGGGAGCACCGCATCCTGCCGGAGCCGGGTATCGTGCGCTGGGTGCTCGCGCGCGGTCACTACGAGCGGGATACCAAGGGACGGATGCTCGGGCGCGGGATCGTCATCGACGTCACTGACAGCCGGACCGATGGACAACTCGATGGCCCGGCGCATTTCCTCGCGGCTTTCGAGACGTCGGGGGCTGTTTTGGAGCGTATCGCTGATCGGGCGATCGAGGCCTGCGAGTTGATCCGCACCCTGGATGCGGCCAGCTCAGGTCGCATGCGCCTGTTGATCGACGCCCTCCTGAAAGAGCTTGGCCAACAGATCGCAGCATCACTGCAGGATGAGCCGCCAGCACCCGAGCAACCGCAGGGGCAGAAGGTCCACTAAGCCCAATGCGTCGAGCCATCGCACGCCGTGTTGGTCGAGGCTTGGCACGAAAGCGAAACGCAGAAGGCCCGCCCTCGACAGGTCGACGGGGACGGGCCTTCACGCGACGATGCTGGTGGGGCTGCACGACGTCCGGGGGCGTGGACCGTGCTGCTCTGCCAGTGTTCGGGCGCTGAGCCCGGTCGCTGAAGAAAACCTACATCTAAGCGGTCAACGAAGCGTTGCGCCTCGCCGGCTGGTTCAGGACAGCCATACTCATTCGCCCATCAGAGCCTGCAGGTCGTCGCGTTTTGCGAGCAGGTCGCTGAGATGCCGCCGGTAGAGCTCGATGCTCGCTCGTTCGCGCCGTGCCCCTTCCGCGGACAGGTCTGGGTCTTCAAGTGCGCGCAACGAGGACCGGACGCTCTCTTGCAGGTGGCGATCTCACGCTCAACCCTCTCAAGCTCGGTCACTGCGGCTCCTCAACGTTGACTTAACCGTGCCGTCCGGCCGACATGCCATGTCCGGCTGGCGCGTGCTCTGTGCGAGTCGCCGGAACCATCAGGAGACACCGCCGCCGCAAGTCGACCCCTGAAAAGCCAACGGCCCCCCAGTCGCCAAACTGGAGGGCCGTCGAAAA
>NZ_JAKSYL010000198.1 GCF_022829515.1 Methylobacterium sp. J-048 | reverse complement strand
AGGCGCTGATCCAGGAGGATCTTTTTCGGGAGGATGGCCGGCCGTTCAGCCCGCAGGAACGGCTGAGGGCGCAGGCCATATCGCAGGGGTGCTACGGGGCGATCGAAGCGGCGTCCCGGATGCCCCGGTGAGGGGGGACGTTGGATGCCCCAATCCACGCCCTACTTCTGAGGGCGCGCGCAGCAGGCCGCGAAGGCGATCTCCAGGGATCGCGCGGCTGGTTGGAGGCCTCCTTCGAGGCCTCCGCTTCGCTCCGGCACCTCAGGATGAGGGCGCGGAGGGGACAAGGGGATCCACCGCGCGATAGTCGTTCGGCGGCCGCCCCCCTCAAAAAATCAGTCCTTGGCGCGCTCGACGTAGGCGCCGTCCGCCGTCATCACGACGACCCGGGTACCGGCGGCGATGTGGGGCGGCACGGTGGTGCGTACGCCGTTCGAGAGGGTCGCCGGCTTGTAGGACGAGGAGGCGGTCTGGCCCTTGAGCACCGGCTCGGTCTCGGCGACCTCCAGGGTCACGCGCTGGGGCAGCTCGATGGTCAGCGGCACGTCGTTGTGGCTCGCCAGCATCACGGCCATGCCCTCCTGGAGGTAGGGGGCGGCATCGCCGACCACGTCCGCCGGCACCGCGACCTGCTCGTAGCTCTCAGGGTTCATGAAGTGGAACCCTTCGGCATCGCTGTACAGGAAGGTGTGCTCACGATCCTCCACGAAGGCCCGCTCGACCTGCTCGGTGGTGCGGTAGCGCTCGGACACCTTCACGCCGTCCGTGATGCGGCGCATGTCGAGCTGGGTCACCGGTGTGCCCTTGCCGGGGTGGATGTTCTCGGCGAACAGGATCACGTAGAGCTTGCCGTCCTTCTCGACGACGTTGCCCTTACGGAGCGTTGAGGCGATCACCTTCACGGAATTGCGTCCTGCATTGACAAGGCGGGTCGGCACACGCCAAGCGCGTGCACGGGATTTCAAGCCCCCGGCACTATCGCATCTCCGGCGCCGTTGCCAGCCGGCGGGCGGCAACCGGGACGCGTGGGCTCGGTGCGCACGCCCGACCAAGCTATGATAGTTGCACATCGGCCCGCGAATGACGCGACACGCCCCCTCTCCCGAACGGGAGAAGGGACCCGCGTCACATACGGCGATGCGGGCATTCGGCAGTCCGACCGGGAGCCTGTCAGGATCGCGCGATGACGACGTTCAGGATCGACGTGCCCGCCCGACGCAGCACCCGTACACCGGCGGAACGGGACGCGCTCGGCCGCCCGGGAGCTGGACTTTGACCGCAATCCCCTCCCCCTGGTGGTCCCCCGAGCGCCACGCCGACCGGCGCCCGCGCCTGCTGATGCGCAACCGCATCCTCGCCGCCTTCCGGGCGTGGTTCGCCGCGCGCGACTTCGTCGAGGCCGAGGCCGCCTGCCTGCAGGTGTCCCCCGGCAACGAGGCGCATCTGTCCGCCTTCGCCACGGAGGCGATCGGTCCGAGCGGGGCGCGGACGCCGCTCTACCTGCACACCTCGCCGGAATTTGCCTGCAAGAAGCTGCTGGCGGCGGGCGAGACGCGGCTGCTCAGCGTCGCCCGGGTGTTCCGCAATCGCGAGCGCGGACCGCTGCACCACCCGGAATTCACCATGCTGGAATGGTATCGGGCCAGCGTGCCCTACACCGACCTGATGGCCGATTGCGCCGAGCTGCTGGCACTTGCCGCCGAAACCGCCGGCACGCGCCGCTTCACCTACCGCGGCCGGGAAGCCGACCCCCTTGCCGAACCGGAGCGGCTCACCCTCGCGGAGGCCTTCGAGCGTTTTGCCGGCATCGATCTTCTCAGGACCGTATCGCGCACCGGCGAGACCGACCGGGACGGCCTCGCCACTGCCGTCTCGGCGGCAGACCTTCGGGTCGCGCCCGATGATAGTTGGGCCGACCTGTTTTCCCGGGTGCTGGTGGCACGGGTCGAGCCGCATCTCGGCATCGGGCGCCCGACGATCCTGTGCGAGTACCCGATCAGCGAGGCCGCCCTCGCCCGGCCAGCTCCTGACGATCCACGGGTGGCCGAACGGTTCGAGCTCTATGCCTGCGGGGTCGAACTCGCCAATGCCTTCGGCGAATTGACCGATCCGGTTTCCCTGCGCAGGCGTTTCGAATCGGAGATGGAAGAGAAGCTGAAGGTCTACGCCGAGACCTACCCGTTCGACGAGGATTTCTTCGCAGCGATGGCCATCCTGCCCGATGCCTCGGGAATCGCCCTCGGCTTCGACCGCCTGGCCATGCTGGCCTGCGGCGCGAACCGGATCGACGACGTCCTCTGGACGCCGGTGGCGGAGACGTTGCCGTGAACCGCACCCTGCGCAGCGCCGTCGACCTTGCCGAGGCCGGATTGCTGTCGGGTCCCGAGGCGGACGCGTTGCGCCATGTCCTGGCCCGCTACGCCGTCTCGATCACGCCCGACATGGCCGAGTTGATCGACCCGGACGATACTGCCGATCCGATCGGCCGCCAATTCGTGCCGCAGGTCGCGGAGTCCGTGCTCGCCGCGGAGGAGCGGGCCGACCCGATCGGTGACGAAGCCCACGCTCCGGTGGTGGGGATCGTCCACCGCTACCCGGACCGCGTCCTGCTGAAGCCGCTGCATATCTGCCCGGTCTATTGCCGCTTCTGCTTCCGCCGGGAGATGGTCGGGCCCGATGGGCTCGGCTCGCTCACCGACGCCGAACTCGACGGTGCATTGGCCTACATCGCCCGGGACCCGCGGATCTGGGAGGTGGTGCTCACCGGCGGCGACCCGTTCGCGCTCTCGGCCCGGCGGCTCGGGATCATTGCTGAGCGTCTGGCGGCGATCGCGCACGTCCGGGTGATGCGGATCCACACCCGCGTGCCGGTGGTGAAGCCCGACCTCGTCGGCGACGATGTGGTTCAATCCCTCAAGCAGTTCGGGCGCGCGGTGTTCGTGGCCCTGCACGCCAACCACCCGCGCGAGTTCACCCCGGCGGCCCAAGCGGCCTGCGCCAAGCTGGTCGATGCCGGGATCCCGATGGTCAGCCAGTCGGTGCTGCTGCGCGGGGTCAACGACGACGCGGCGACTTTGGAAGCGCTGATGCGGGCCTTCGTGGAGAACCGGATCAAGCCCTATTACCTGCATCACGGGGACCTCGCCCCCGGCACCGGGCATCTGCGCACCAGCCTGACCGAAGGGCAGGCGCTGATGCGCGCCCTGCGCGGCCGCCTCTCCGGCCTGGCGCAGCCGACCTACGTGCTCGACATCCCCGGCGGCCACGGCAAAGTACCGGTTGGACCCGGCTACCTGCGCGGCTCAGAAGGCGAGACGCGGGTTACCGATCCGAACGGGTGCGAGCACGCCTACCCGCCGAAGGCGTAGCGGAGATGTTTTCGTGACGATGCGCAAGCTCTGGGGCCGGCTCACCTCGGTGAACGTGCAGAAAGCGGTCTGGGCGCTGGACGAAGCCGGGCTCGCCTACGAGCGGATCGAGGCCGGCGGCGCGCATGGCGTCGTCGACGATCCCGCCTATCGCGCCAGGAATCCGAACGGGCTGGTCCCGACCCTGGAGGAGGACGGATTCGTGCTCTGGGAGTCGAACGCCATCCTGCGCTACGTGGCGGCGACCGCGCCCGCCCTGGCGCTGCCGGTCGATCCGCGGGTGCGCGGCCATCTCGAGCAATGGCTCGATTGGCAGTCCACCACCTTCACGCCCGCCATGCGCGAGGCGTTCTGGCAGCTCTACCGGTCTTCCAATCCGGACCAGGCCGTGATCGCCGCCTCGCTGAAGCGCACGGAGGCCTTCGCCGCGATCCTGGAGGCGCATTTGTCCGACCGGGACTACGTGGTTGGCCAAAGCTTCGGCATCGCCGATATCGCGCTCGGCTGCGCGGCGCATCGCTGGCTGAACCTGCCGGCCCAACGCGTCGAGCGCCCCGCCCTGCGCCGCTGGTACGAGCGGATCGCGGCCCGGCCCGGGGCGGCACGGGCGCTCGGCGAACCGATCGGTTGAGTCCAAGCCCGGCCTTGCCGGCGCGCCGGTTCGATCCACCTTGAGCGGACTGGCCGATCCGTCCGGCGCCAGCCTTCCACGGAGCCCCTGATGGCGATCGACCCGACCCTGCGCGACGCGCTCTCCGCTGTGACGCCGGCGAGCTTGGCCCGGGCGCTGGCGCGGGCCAGCGTTAAGGCGTTCAGCCCACGCGGCCTGTCCGGGCGCGGCGGCAGCGCCATCGGCCCCGCCTACACGTTGCGGATGATCCCCGCCCGCAACGACGCCGCGGGCGACCTCGCCGCCGCGATCGATGCGGTTCCGGAGGGCGCAATCCTGGTAATCGATGCCGCCGGTTCCGGGCTCGCCCTGCCCTTCGGAGCGATCGTCGCGGCGCGCCTCGCCCAGCGCGGCGTGGCCGGCCTCGTCACCGACGGCGCCCTGCCGGATACGGTCGGCCTGCCGGTCTGGTCCGCGCCGGAGGCCGGGAGCGAGACCCTGGCCCTGGTCGGCGCCCAGGAACCTGTCTCCTGCGGCGGTGCCGCGATCCATCCGGGCGATATCGTGGTCTGCGGACCCGGTGGCATCGTCGCGCTGCCGGCCGACCTCGCCGAGCGGGTCGCCCTGGAAGCGGTCGAGCAGCAGCGCCTCGACCTGTGGATCCAGCGCGAAGTCGAGAAGGGCGAGAGCCTCGCCAGCCTGCTGCCGCCGGACGCCGCCGCACTGGCCCGGTTCGAGGCCGAGGCGAAATCGGCCTGACTCGAACCATGTTTCTTGCAATTTCCAAAGTGACCTATTTCCTGGTCACGCCGTCAAATTTCTTCATCTTCCTGGGGTTGATCGGATTCGCTCTCCTGATGATGCGCCGCCGCGCGGCCGGCATCGCGTTCGGGGCGTTCGGCTTCCTCGGGCTGCTGCTCGGCGGGCTGACGCCGCTATCCGCGCTGATCTTGCTGCCCTTGGAGCAGAGGTTCGCGGCCTATCCCGTCGCCGATCGCGCACCTCCGACGGGGATCATCGTCCTCGGCGGTGCGATCATGACCGGCGTGGCGGAGGCGCGCGGGCAGATCGTCGTCAATGACGCCGCGGAAAGACAGATCTACTTCGCCGACCTCGCACGCCGCTTTCCGGATGCACGTCTCGTCTTCACCGGCGGCAGCGGCGTCGTCGGGGGCGGAACGCCCGAGGCGGACATCGTAAGCCACGAGGCCGACCCGATGGGTCTGCCCCGCTCGCGGCTGATCTTGGAGAACCGCTCGCGCAACACCTACGAGAATGCGACCTTCTCGGCGGCCCTGGTCCAGCCGAAACCAGGCGAGCGCTGGCTCCTGGTCACCTCGGCCTGGCATATGCCCCGGGCGATCGGGTGCTTCCGGCAGGCCGGATTCACGGTCGACGCCTTTCCGGTCGATTACCGCACCCGGGGTTGGGTCGATGTGACCCGGTTCAAGGGTTTCGCCTCCGACGGCCTGCTGCAGCTCGATCTGGCCGTGAAGGAATGGATCGGCCTCGTCGTCTACCGGCTCGCCGGCTACACGCCGGACTGGCTGCCGGGGCCGGAGCCAGTCGCGGCACCGGACAGCGTCAGCCGGTAGATGCCCCGGAAATCGTCCGGATCGACGGGCTTGCCCTTGCGCAGGATCGCGACCTGGCCGGCATGGGCGAGCCGCACCGCCACCCGCCGCACCGGCTGCATCAGTGGTCCCCACCCGTCCGGATGCGGGCCGCCCAGCGCGCGGGCCACCTCGGACGGGCAGATGGTCTTGCCGGCGCCCCGCTCGGCCACGAGGCCCAGCAGGGTCTCCTCGATCGCTGCCTCGTCCACCTTGGTCGTGATCATGTCCGTGCCTCCTCGGCGGGGGCCAGAAGCGAACCCTCATGCGGCCCTTCACCGGCCTCCAGCAACGCCTTGCGGATCTCCGAGGCGAACTGTCGACGCCACATGATGACGACCACGACGCTTGTCGAGGCGATCAGCACATACGGGCTGATGAACCAGCCGAGATAAGCGAGCGCGAAGAAGAAGGCCCGCTGCCCGCGGGCGAAGTGCCGCCCGGCGCTGACATTCATCGCCGCGACCCGGCGGACGGCGCGCAGCATCTCGGTCTCGCTCACGCCCGAACCCTTCGAAGGCACTGCACCGAGCAGGATCGCCGCGTAATTGAACAGTCGGTAGGCCCAGGCGAATTTGAAGAACGCATAGACGAACACGAAGGCGAGGCCGGCGACCTTCAGCTCCCAGGTCGTGCGGTTCGCCACCGTCCCGAACGGGAGCGTCGCGAACAGGTTGAGCACGTCGTCGCCGGAGCGCGACAGGGTCAGCACCGAGCCGAGCGCGATCAGGGAGGTCGAGGCGAAGAAGGCGGTGCCGTTCTGGAGCGACGCGTTGATCTGCGTGTCCACCACCCGGTTGTCACGGCCGATCACCTGCCGCGCCCAGTTGGACCGGTGGACGTTCATGATCTGACTCAGCGAGATCATGCGCCCGCGCAGGCGCCCGACCGACAGGCCGTACGCGACCCAGGCGACGATGAAGTAGAGCAGCGCCCCGAGATCGAGGGGCGAGAAGGCGGCGCTGCCTGCGGTCAGGTCGGTCATGGTCTCGGGGGGCCAGAAGCGGAGATCGGGAGCGGCCCCAGGGGCCATACCAGTCCCGCCCTCGCGACAGAACCCGCCCGAATCGTCTTCCGGTGACGGTCGGACCGGATCAGCCCCGCAAAATCTCGAAGCGGTCCGACGCCGGTGGATCGCCGCCCTCATGCGCGGTGACGTCGGAAACCCGTGCGCCGGGCGGCCCCGACCAGCATTGCGCTACGATCTGATCGACGGCGTCCGACGGCCCGCCGAACAGCGCTTCGACCGAGCCGTCGTCGCGGTTACGCACGAAGCCGAATAGACCGCGCGCACGCGCTTCGGCCTGGGTCCAGGCCCGGTAGGACACGCCCTGGACGCGTCCCTGGATGATGACGGAGACGGTGCGCAACGTGCTCACGAGATGGGCACCGTCCCCAAAAGGCCCGCGCAAAGACGCGCGGGCCGCCAGACCCTTACTCGGCCGCCATCGGGCGACGGACGCCGGAGCCCATGGGGACCGAGCGCGTCTCGCCGGTGCGGACGTGGGTCGAGTAGAGCATCAGGCCGGTGAAGGCGAGGCCGCCGACGATGTTGCCGAGCAGCGTCGGGATCTCGTTCCACAGCAGGTAATCCATGACGGTCAGGTGGCCGCCCATCAGGATCGCCGACGGGAACAGGAACATGTTCACGACCGAGTGCTCGAAGGTCATGAAGAAGAACACCGTGATCGGCATCCACATGGCGATCACCTTGCCGGGGACCGAGGTGGACAGCATCGCGCCAATGACGCCGGTGGAGACCATCCAGTTGCACATCATGGCGCGCACGAAGAGCGTCAGCATGCCGGCGGCGCCGTATTTCTCGTAGCCGAGGGTGCGGGCCTCGCCGATGCCGGCGATCGCCTTGCCGACCGCGTTCGGCTCGGTGGCGAAGCCGAAGGTGAAGACGATCGCCATCATCACGGCGGTGGTGAGCGCGCCGGCGAAGTTGCCGAAGAACACCAGCGTCCAGTTGCGGGCGATGCCGGCCACGGTGACGCCCGGGCGCTTGTCGATCAGGGCGAGCGGCGTGAGCACGCAGACGCCGGTGAACAGGTCGTAGCCGAGCAGGTACAGCATCGAGAAGCCGACCGGGAACAGCAGCGCCCCGACCAGCGGCTGGCCGGTGGTCTGGTTGATGGTCACCGCGAAGGCGGCCGCGAGCGCCAGGATCGCGCCGGCCATGTAGGCCCGGATGAACGTGTCTTTGGTGGCCATGAAGACCTTCGATTCGCCGGCATCGACGGCCTTCTTCACGAAATCGGCGGGCGCCAGATAGGACATGCGAACCTCTCCCCGCACGCGGCCGCCGATCGCCGTTGACCGAAGGGCACGCTGCGCAATCACGACAGCTGGCCGGGGCGCATGGTGGTGTCGCCACCCCGGTCGATCGCGAGCAAGCAGGTTGCGTACCAGTTGCCGGGCGTTCAGGCCGGCGGGCCGCGCATCCAGCTACTGAGTTCGCGAATATACGCCGGCGGCAGCTGCTCGGCGTGCGCGGCCGCCACCACGGCGTCGAGGTAGCCAGGCCGGGGCCGGCCGGGCGCGGTGGACCGGCCGAGGTAGATCAGGGCCCGCTTGACCCCGCCGGCCGTGGTCACGGGCAGCGTCGCCTTGGCATAAAGGCCGCCGGCGACACCCTCGTAGCGGTCCAGCGCCGGGATGTCGTCGAGCGCTAACTCCCACAAGATTCCATGGACCGCGCGGGCAGGGTCTCGCACCACCGAGGCGTAGCCCTCGCGCATGATGATGAAGCGGTACCCCGGCAGTCGCCCGCCGCCGATCAGCCGCGAGACCGGGCAGCGCAGGGCCATCGCGGTGGCATCCATGTTCGCGCCGTAGGCGAAGTAGAGGGGCATGCCGTCGTGATCAGCGGCCGACCGGCCGAGTTACTTCCCGGATTTGCGCTCGTCGCGCTGCACGGCCCATTCGTTCGCACGCATCGCCGCATAGGCCACCGCGAGCGTGATGGCGGGGATCACGAACGTCACGAAGATTTCGCCCGAGCTCATAGCCTGATGCTCCGCAGCACGCGTCTGCCCATCCAATGTAAGCCGATGGCCGTGCAAAGCCAGATCGCCACAAAAAAGGCGGTTGCCGGACGTAGAGGGGGCGCGTTCGCGATCCCGAAACTAATCGCGGTAATTGGCGTCACAAAACCGATGACGACGTAAGCCACCGCGATGTTGTTCAGCGCGGTGGCCAGAAGCTTCGTTTGCTCGTTGTGAACCGCACTCACGACGAACGCGCTACGATCAAGCGAATTCCAGGATTACCGCGTCGACCGCAAGGCTGTCGCCTTCCTTGGCGTGGATTTTCGCGACCGTGGCGTCGCGCTCGGCGCGAAGCATGTTCTCCATCTTCATCGCCTCGACCACCGCGATCGGCTCGCCGTTCTTCACCTCCTGGCCCTCGGTCACCAGGATCTGCTTCACGAGGCCCGGCATCGGGCAGAGCACCTGCTTGCCCGAGCCGGCCTGCTCCTTCACAGGCATCAGCGCGGCGAGTTCGGCCTCGCGGCGTGTGAAGACCCGCGCCTCGGCCGCCGCGCCGGCGTGCTGCAGGAACACGCCGTTCAGCAAGCCGCGCACCTGGATGGCGACGCGCTCGGAGCCGATCGTGCCGATCCAGACCGGCTCGCCCGGGCGCCACGCGCTCGCCACGGAGAGCGACGTGCCATCGTCCCGGGTGACGATCAGGTCCTCACCCTCGGGCTCGATGGTCACGGGGTAGGATTGGCCGGCCAGGATCACGACGCGGTCGCGCTCGAACGCGAACAGGCCGGGGGCGCGCATCTGCCCGGAGATCCCGCGCTTGCGCTGGTTGAGCTTGTGGTCGATCGCCGCCGCCGCGGCCATCATGCGAATCGCCACCGCGCCCGCGGGCTCCGGGGCGACGAAGCCGTTCGGGAACTCCTCGGCGATGAAACCGGTGGAGAGCTCACCCGCCTGCCAGCGCGGATGGGCCATCAGCGCCGAGAGGAACGGGATGTTGTGGCGGATGCCGTCGATCGCGAAAGCGTCCAGCGCATCGCCCTGCGCGGCGATCGCCTCGGCGCGGGTCGGGGCCCAGGTCACCAGCTTGGCGATCATCGGATCGTAGTGGATCGCGATCTCGCCGCCCTCCTCCACGCCGGTATCGTTGCGCACGATCGCGGTGCCCTGCCGGCCCTCCTCGGGCGGCCGGTAGGTGGTCAGGCGGCCGATCGAGGGCAGGAAGTTGCGGGTCGGATCTTCGGCGTAGACGCGGCTCTCGACCGCCCAGCCATCGAGCTTCACCTGCTCCTGGGTGAGCGGCAGCTTCTCGCCGGCCGCGACCCGGATCATCAGCTCGACGAGGTCGAGGCCGGTGATCATCTCGGTCACCGGATGCTCGACCTGGAGGCGGGTGTTCATCTCGAGGAAGTAGAAGGACTTGTCCTGGCCGGCGACGAACTCGACCGTGCCGGCGGAATCGTAAGAAACAGCCTTGGCGAGGGCGACGGCCTGCTCGCCCATCTTCCGGCGGGTTTCGGCGTCGAGCAGAGGCGACGGCGCCTCCTCGATCACCTTCTGATTGCGACGCTGAATCGAGCACTCGCGCTCGCCGAGATAGATTACGTTGCCGTGCTTATCGCCGATCACCTGGATCTCGATATGCCGCGGGTCGGTGATGAACTTTTCCACGAACACCCGGTCGTCGCCGAACGACGAGGACGCCTCCGACTTGGCGCGGGCAAAGCCCTCCGCGACCTCGCCCGACGAATGGGCGATGCGCATGCCCTTGCCGCCGCCGCCGGCCGAGGCCTTGATCATCACCGGGTAGCCGATCCCGTCGGCGATCTCGACAGCGTGCTCGGGGCTCTCGATCACGCCGAGGAAGCCCGGGACGGTGGAAACGTTGGCGGCTGCGGCCGCCTTCTTCGATTCGATCTTGTCGCCCATCGCGGCGATGGCGCCGGGATTGGGGCCGATGAACACGATGCCGGCGGCTTCGAGGGCCTTCGGGAAGGCCTCACGCTCGGACAGGAAGCCGTAGCCGGGATGGACCGCCTGGGCGCCGGTCTGCCGGCAGGCCTCGACGATCTTCTCGATGACGAGGTACGACTGCGCGGCGGCGGCGGGGCCGATATGGACCGCCTCGTCGGCCATGGCGACGTGGACCGCATCGCGGTCGGCGTCCGAATAGACTGCGACCGTCCTGATGCCCATCTTGCGGGCGGTCTTGATGACCCGGCAGGCGATCTCGCCCCGGTTGGCGATCAGGATCTTATCGAACATCGCTGGCGCATCGCTTTCGAGATCGCCGGATTGCAGACCGGCTTGACTGTCCCGATAGATCAGTTGCGCCGCGGACGGAAGCTGCGCCTTGGCCTTGGCGTCAAGCCGCGAGAGCGAAGGTGATGCGCGGAGCCTGGCTCGCCTCGCGGGTCCAGCGGTTGGCATCAAGGGCGAAGGCCATCAGGGCCTCGGCGCTGCCCTGCGCCTCGCGGACGATTTCCATGGCGATTCGGGCACCGACCGGGCTCGGGCCGTCGCGGCCGGTGAGCGAGCCGGCGAGCCAGGCCGCGACTTCGCGGTCGATATAGCCGGTCGGGCGCAGGCCCCACACGGCGAAGTCGACCACGGAGGCGACCAGGAAATCCGCGAAGGCGTCGGAGCCGATCACGGCCCGCTCCAGGGCGATCAGCATGTCGGCCTCGTCGCGGCTCATGATTCCCTCCGGCAGGACCTCGCGCTTGAGGACCAGGAGGTCCTCGTCGCTGATCGCGCCAGTCGTAACCGCATGGTTGCAGAACTGTTGAACGGAAATCATGGTCATGGCTGCCTGCTCCTCCGACCTTTGCTGTGGTCGGTGTTTGTCCCGGTGTGATTTGAACTTACGGGACGGCCCCCCTGCCGGAAGTTAACGGCAAGGTCTGAACGGAAGTTCAGGTAAACACGGACCGAGCAAGCAGGCTTATTGGGAAGTTGATCAGTTGCGTTACCGGACGATGACCGTGGCCCCGACGGGGACGCGATTGAACAGGTCCACCACGTCGATGTTGCGCATCCGGATGCAGCCCGAGGAGACCGCCTGCCCGATCTTCTCCGGCTCGTTGGTGCCGTGGATGCGGTAGAGCGTGTCCTTGCCGTGATCCGCCAGGTAGAGGGCGCGGGCGCCGAGCGGATTCATCGGGCCGCCCTGCATGGCGTGGACGTGGGGCCACCGCTTGATCATCTCGGCCGGCGGATTCCAGGCCGGCCATTCCGCCTTGCGGTCGACCGTGGCGGTGCCGGTCCATCCATAGGCTTCGTCGCCCACCGACACGCCGTAGCGGACCGCCTTGCCGTCCGGCAGCACGAGGTAGAGCTGGCGCTCCCTGGTCTCCACGACGATCGTGCCCGGGGGCTGCCCGGTCGGGTCGCTCACCTGGTAGCGGGCGAAGTGCGGGTCGAACTCGGCCTCGGGCACGAGAGCCATGAACTCCGCATCGCGGGCCGAGATTTTCGGATCCGGCACGGACTTGAACGTGCAGCCTCCGAGCAGCGCGGCACAGGCGATGATTGGGATGATGCGCATGCGGCTGTCCTCGGACGGCTTCCGGACGTCGGGATTGCCAACCCCGTCTCGACGCGTCCCGCGGAAGATTTGAGCAACTATAAGCAGGGCCGGCACACCGCCGTAGTCCGCGCGTTGCGCCCATGGCACATTGCCGGATCCTGTTGCAGGCGCGCGACAGGACCGCATCCGGGAGCGACCGTCGTGACCACCCTCTACGTCAGCCATCCCGCGAGTTTCGACCACGAGGTTCCGGAAGGGCATCCGGAGCGGCCGGCGCGGATGCGGGCGATCGAACGCGCCCTTGAAGACGAGCGCTTCGTCGGTCTGGTGCGGGTTGCGGCGCCGCGGGCGGAGGTCGAAGTGGCCACCCTGGCGCATCCCCGGGAATACGTCGACGCGCTGGTGGCCGCCGTGCCGGAGCACGGGATGGTCGGGATCGATGCCGACACGATCCTGTCGCCCGGCAGCCTGGAGGCGACCTTGCGGGCGATCGGGGGCGCCAACCACGCCCTCGACGCGGTCATGGCCGGCGAGTGCCGCAACGCCTTCGTGGCGATGCGCCCGCCCGGCCACCATGCCGAGCGGACCCGGTCCATGGGCTTCTGCCTGTTCAATCATGCCGCCATCGCGGCCCGCTACGCCCGGGAGAAGCACGGCGCCGAGCGCGTGGCCCTGGTCGACTGGGATGTCCACCACGGCAACGGCAGCCAAGACATTTTCTGGGACGATTCGAGCGTTCTTTACTGCTCGACGCACCAGATGCCGCTGTTCCCAGGCAGCGGCGCCGCCTCCGAGCGGGGCGAGAAGGATACGATCGTAAACGTGCCGCTGCGGCCCAACGACGACGGCGCGGTGTTTCGCGAGGCGTTCGAGGCCGGCATCCTGTCGCGGCTGGAGAGCTTCCGGCCCGACGTGATCGTGATCTCGGCCGGATTCGACGCCCACCGCCTCGACCCGCTGGCGAACCTCCGGCTGGAAGCGGAGGATTTCGGCTGGGCGACCCGCAAGCTGATGGAGCTGGCCGAGCGCTGCGCCGGCGGCCGGATCGTCTCGGTGCTGGAGGGCGGCTACAGCCTGGAGGGGCTGTCCAAATCCGTCTCCGCCCATGTGGACGCGCTGATGGGGCGGTAACGGCGCGCAAGCCGATTCGGTTTGCAGACGGCGCGAACCGCGGCATGATTGGCCGATTCGGGAACGAATCGGACTCATGCTGGCGTCAAAGCGCTTCGCCCCGCCTTCGCGGATGCGGGTCGGTGAACGGAATGCGCCTCCGGTCCGTTCGGGGAGCGATCGATGACCCTTACCGGCTTTCTCACTTACGCGCTGGCGCTCGGCGTGGCGGCCGCCGTACCCGGCCCCGGTGTCGTCGCGCTGATTGCCCGAGCGCTCAGTTCAGGCTTCCGAGCTGCCATGGCGTTCTCGGTGGGGCTGATCCTCGGAGATCTGACCTTCCTGTCCGCGGCGGTGTTCGGCTTGACCCTGATTGCGGAAACGCTGGGCGACGTCTTCGTCGTCGTCCGGCTCTGCGCCGGCCTGTATCTCGCTCATCTGGCGGTCCGCCTGTGGCGCTCAGCCGGGAAAACCGATCGGATCGAGGGCGGGCCGGCCGACCGGCCGCTGGCGAGCTTCCTCGCCGGGATCACCATCACCCTGGCCAACCCAAAGACGATCGTCTTCTATCTCGCCGTGCTGCCCACTCTGGTCGATCTCCGGACCGTCACGGGCACCGATTACGCCACTCTCGTCGGCCTGACCGCGTTGGTGCTGGTGGCGGTCATGACGCCCTATGCCGCCCTGGCGGCACGGGCGCGCGATTCGCTGCGAAAACCCGTGTTCCGCGCTCGGCTGAATCGGAGTGCGGCCGCCATCATGGCCGGCGCGGCGGTTTGGACCGTCGCGCGCCGGGCCTGACCGATCAGCCCTCCAGCGGCTCGTCGCCCAGCAGCTCGATGCCGAAGCCCGACAGGCCGACATAGGAGCGGGCCGAGGTCGCGAGGTTGCGGATCGAGACGACGCCGAGGTCGCGCAGGATCTGGGCGCCGAGGCCGACCTCGCGCCACTGGCGGGCCCGCAGGGCCTCCGTCCCCTCCTCCATGGCGCTCTTCAGCGGAACGCCGGCCGTCCCGTCCCGCAGGTACACCAGCACCCCACGGCCCTCGGACGCGAAGCGCTTGAGCACGGCATCAATCTGCTTGCCGCCGCCGATCACATCGGCCGCGACATTGGAGCGGTGAAGCCGCACCAGCACGTTCCGGCCGTCGCCGATCTCGCCCATCACGAAGGCGAATTGCTGGATCGCCTCAAAGGGCGTCGAGAACGCGTAGGCCGTCACATCGCCGTGGCTGGACTGGACGGAGAAATGCCCAACCCGCTCGACCAGCCGATCGCGGGCCTGCCGATAGGCGATCAGGTCGGCGACCGAGACGCGCTTCAGCCCATGCGTCTCGGAGAACGCCTCGATCTGCGGCCCCTTCATCACGGTGCCGTCGTCGTTGGCGAGTTCGCAGATCACGCCCACCGGCGGCAGCTCGGCGAGCTTGCACAGGTCGACCGCGGCCTCGGTATGGCCCGAGCGCATCAGCACGCCGCCGTTGCGGGCGATCAGCGGGAAGACATGGCCGGGCCTGACGAAATCGCCGGCGCCCATGTTGCCGTTGGCGAGCGCCCGCACGGTGTTGCAGCGCTGCTCCGCGGAGATGCCGGTGGTCAGCCCGTGCTTGACGTCGACCGTGACCGTGAAGGCGGTTCCGAGCGGCGCGTCGTTCGATGCCACCATCGGATCGAGGTGCAGCCGCCGGGCCTCGTCCTGGGTGATCGGCGCGCAGACGATGCCGCAGGTGTTGCGGATGATGAACGCCATCTTCTCCGGCGTGCAGAGCGAGGCCGCGACGACGAGGTCGCCCTCGTTCTCGCGATCGTCATCGTCGGTGACGACCACGATCTCGCCGCGGGCGAAGGCCGCGATGGCCTCGGTGACGGTGCAATGGGGCACGGATCGCTCTCTCGTCTCGCATCTCCCCGCCCCGCGAGGGGAGGAAAGGCCTGGCTCGCACGTCGCCGACAGGGATCCCGGTCCGGCGCGCGCGAGCCTGTGAAAAGTCCGGATTCGGAGCTTAGCCGATCGCGGCGCGATCGGGCACAGCCCCGGCGGGACAGGCCGCTCCCACCTGCCCGCGATGGCGTAGATAGTGATCGGCCAGCACGCAGGCCATCATGGCCTCCGCTACAGGCACGGCGCGGATGCCGACGCAGGGGTCATGGCGGCCCTTGGTGATGAGATCGACCTCGGCGCCGTCGCGGGTCACGGAGCGGCGCGGGGTCAGGATTGAGGAGGTCGGTTTCACGGCAAAACGCACCACCACCGGCTCGCCGTTGGAGATGCCCCCGAGGATGCCGCCGGCATGATTGGCGAGAAAGCGCGGGCGTCCGTCATTGCCGGCCCGCATCTCGTCGGCATTGTCCTCGCCCCGCAGGGCGGCGGCCGCGAACCCGTCGCCGATCTCGACCCCCTTCACGGCGTTGATCGACATCATGGCGGCGGCGAGATCCGCGTCGAGCTTGCCGTAGACCGGGGCGCCCAGGCCCGGCGGCACGTTCTCGGCGACCACCTCGATCACCGCGCCGACCGAGGAGCCGTCCTTGCGGATCCCGTCCAGATAGGTCTCGTATTGGGCGGCCGCCTCGGCGTCGGGGCAGAAGAACGGGTTGTTGCCGGTCTCGGCCCAGTCCCAGCGGGACCGGTCGATGGCGTGCGGCCCCATCTGGACGAGGGCCGCCCGGATGGTGATGCCCGGAATCACCTTCCGCGCCACGGCGCCGGCGGCGACCCGCGCCGCGGTCTCCCGGGCGGAGGACCGGCCGCCGCCGCGATAATCGCGGATCCCGTACTTGGCGTCGTAGGTGTAGTCGGCGTGGCCCGGCCGATAGCTGTCGCGGATCTCGGAATAATCCTTCGAGCGCTGGTCGGTGTTCTCGATCATCAGGGCGATCGGCGTGCCGGTGGTGAACTGGCGCCCGCCCGTGCGGTCGTCCGAGAACACCCCCGACAGGATCTTCACCTGATCGGGCTCGCGGCGCTGGGTGGTGAAGCGCGACTGGCCGGGCTTGCGGCGGTCGAGCTCAGCCTGGATCTCGTCGGCCTCCAGCGCCAGCCCGGGCGGACAGCCATCGACCACGCAGCCGAGCGCGACCCCGTGGCTCTCGCCGAAGGTCGTGACGCGGAACAGGTGGCCGAACGTGTTGTGAGACATGACGCGGCCCGTCTAGCGCGGGAGCGCCGGGGGCACAAACCGTCTTCCCGCGCAAAATCTTATGCCGGCTCCGAGCCGGCTATCGGCTGAACGCTGAGTCTCAGGCTAATCGCCTTGAGGACGCCCACCAGCGTGTCGAGCTGTGGGTTCCCCCTTCTCGGACAGGGCTCGATAGAGACTCTCGCACGATCGCCCTGTCTCAGCCGCGATCTGGGCCATGCCGCGCGCCCGCGCCAAGTCGCCGATGGCCGAAGCGATGAGCGCAGGATCGCCATCTTCGAGCATTGCCTCGATGTAGAGGGCGATGCGCTCGGGCGTATCAAGATGTTCTACGACATCCCAGGAGTGGTTTTTGGTAATCATCGGGGCCGTAAGTCCAAATTATTCATATCAAATGATGTAAATGTGTTGAAATAACAACATCAGACCGACAGGGATGCTCGGGTCAAACTATCTTGTTCGAAAGGCCGGACAGTTTCGGTGGATCGGCCGGAACTGTACCTGGACTTGGCTCATCGCGTGCTCACGCTTGACCATGCACGATGCCGTCGCTGACGGATGTGCTTGGAAAGCCGGGAGCATGCGGGATGCTGGTGGTGGACATATGCATCGCGCTCGTGGTGGTCACGATATTCGGCTTGAATTTCGTGGCGATCAAGATTGCCCTCGTGGCCTTTCCGCCGTTGTTTTTGACCGGCCTGCGCTTCCTGCTCGCGGCTTTCCCGGGCATCTTGATCTTGAAGCCGCCGCGGACTTCCCTCCGCATCGTCGTCGCGTTCGGCCTCATTCTCGGGGTCGTGAAGTTCGGCCTTCTCTTTCTAGGCATGGCGCTCGGCATGCCGGCGGGCCTGTCCTCGCTGGTGCTTCAGACGCAGGTCTTCTTCACGATCGGGCTCGCCTTCCTGGTCTTCGGCGAGCGTCCGAGCTGGCTCCAGTTGCTCAGCGCTCTGATCGCCGGCTGCGGGGTCGGCGTCATCGCCGTCTGGCAGGGACAGCATGCGCTTCTGGGGCCCTTTCTGCTCGTCATCGGGGCGGCCCTGTTCTGGGGCGTCGCCAACGTGATCGTGAAGGCCGCTGGCCGCGTCGACATGCTCGCCCTGATGGTCTGGGGCAGTCTAGTGGCGGCACCGCCGCTCCTCGTCCTGTCGCTGGTGATCGAAGGACCCGACGCCATCGCGTCCGCGTTCCGGCGGGCGGATGCGCAAACCTGGGGCGCCGTTCTGTTCATCGCCTATCCGACGACGATCCTCGCCTTCGCGCTCTGGAACCGGTTGCTCAGCCGCTACCCCGCCGTCACGGTGACGCCGTTCGCCTTGCTGATCCCGATCATCGGCATGTCCAGCTCGCGTTGGTTTCTCGACGAACCGTTCGAAGCCGCCGACGCGGCGGGCGCAGCGCTCATCTTCTTTGGGATCGCGCTGAACGTGCTCGTGGCATGGCTTCGTCAGCGGCGAGCCGGGGGGCCTCGTCCCGCATCCACTATCACGGCTGCCCCGCGAGCCCGCCCCGCGCCTTGAGCGCCCGATAAGCCGCGACCCCGACAGCGAGATCCGCCCGCAGGCGTCGCTCGTCCCCCAAACCGCCGAGGTCGTAGCTGAGACCGAGGATGTGCGCCGCCTCGTAGCCTTTCGGCAGGTCACCCGCGCTGCCGAGGGTGATGGACCGGTTCGGCAGGCTCTCGGCAAAGTCGGACAGGCGCGTGCGCAGCGCATCGCCGCTGGCGCGCAGATAGGCGTCAGTCCGTGACCCGTGCTTGCGGATCGCCGCCACCGTCCCCTGCGCCAGCGACAGGTGGACGACCTCGCGGTGGGCCGGAAACAGGTAGACCAGATAATAGCCGCGCGTGGCGCTGGTGGTCACAGTCGGGTCGAACACGGCGAGCCAGGGCACGGCCGCCCAGTGGCTGCCGCGTCCGGGGCTGCCCTTCACCAGGAACGGGCCGTCTATGGTGTCGAGGGCGTCGCGCAGCTCGTCCGGTGCGCCGCGCCGGATCACCGCCGCCAGGGGATGCCCGGCCGGCGGATCGAGCCGGGCGAGCGGGTATTCCTCGACGATCCGGCGCAGGGCGTGGCCGAGGCTCACATCGCGACCGGCATCAGGCCGGCACCTGCTCGATCGCGGTCGGCTCCGTCCCGGGAATCTGGTTGCGCCCGTGGCGGAAATTGGAGAGCGCCTGATAGGTTTTGAGCCGCGCCCGCATCAGCGAACCGAGCGGGCGGTGCGTCGCGAGAGCGTGGGCCGGCCGGAAGGACAGGACATCGTCGGCGTAGCGGGTGCGCGCTTCGGATCGGGAATCCTGCGCCGGCAGGACCAGGCGCGCGACGGTGCGATAGGGGCTCGCCGCCTCGTCCCAGCGCTTCGACGCATCCTCGACCGGCATGTCGTTGAGATTTGTGCAGAGTTGTGCGCGAATCTCGAACACGGCCGTATCGCCTCCGAAATAAGCCGTGACCGCATGCCGGAACGCGTCCGGGTCCTCGCCCGGATGCAGCTTCTCGCCGGCCAGGGCCTCCTGCTTCGAGCCAGCCGGGAAGGCCGCGATCTTGGCGACATGGTCGCCGTAGCGGAGCGCGGCTTGCGAATAATACGGCTCGGCCAGCGGATGCAGGGGCTCGTGCCCGAAGAAATCGAGGAGCGGCGAACTCTCCCCCGTCACGGCCTTCACGACGGTGTCGATGGCCCGGGCGGTCCCGGAAACGGCAGCCTTCACGGCTTCCGGCGCCTTCGTGCCGGCCTCCAGCTGCTTCATCCTGCCGAGGAACCCTTTGGCATCCGGGTTCGGGAAAACCGGGCCGGTCGCGAGCACGAAATCCTGGGTCGCTGCGCTATGGCCGGGCAGCTTCTCGCCCTCGACGCCCAGCACCTTGATCGCCATGCCCCGGTGGGTCGAGACGCTGTCCTTCAGGAGTTCGCCCGGCCCCTGCGCGAATCGAACGATCACCGGATAGGTGCCGCCCTTGGCGAACAGGCCCTGCTTCAGCTCGGGCGGGAGGTCGTCCGGCACCTGAAGCTCGCCGATGACCACACCGCTGACCTTGGCGTGTGAGGCACGCACCGCGTGGCCGTAACGACTGGCCGTGGTCTCGCTTTCGCGGGTCATCGACGCGATGATCGCGTCGATGGTGTCGTTCTCGTCCGGCGCCGGCGTCTCGATGCCGTCGTGGTAGCGCAGATAAGTCTCGGCCAAGGTCTTTAATCCCGATCGCATCCTATCGGGAGCCAACCGCCGGGCCGTACATCGGTTTCCGACGCGGGGATCAGGCATTCGGTCGCGCCAGGACCCCGCCGGTCATCGGCTCGCGCACCCCGGTGGTCGGCGGGAAGGTGATCGGCAGGCCCCGCAGCGAGCGCACCGCGAGATACGCGAAGGCCTGGGCCTCCAGGTAGGCCGAGGACCAACCGATCGCGTCCGCGGTCGTGATCTCGGCGCGCAGGTGATAGTTCAGCAACCGCACCAACTCGCCGTTGCGCGCGCCGCCGCCAGCCACGATCCAGCGGGTCGGGATCTCGGGGGCGTGGTCCAGCGCCCGGGCCACCGCCCGAGCCGTGAAGGCCGTGAGCGTCGCAGCCCCGTCCTCGGTCGAGAGCTGGCCGGCGAGCTTGTGCGAGAACCAGTTCCGATCGAGGGATTTCGGAGGCCGGCGAAAGAAGAACGGGTGCATCAGCAGCCAGGCGAGCAGCGGTTCGTCGGCGCGGCCGCGGGCGGCGGTGCGCCCGCCATCGTCGAGGTTCTTGCCCTCACGCTCCTGCATCCATTCGTCGATCAGGGCATTGCCGGGGCCGGTGTCGAAGGCGATCACGCCGCCCTTGGAATCGATCAGCGTCGCGTTGGCGACGCCGCCGATATTGAGGATGCCGAACGGGCCGTCGAAACCCGAAGCCTCGGCCAGCGCCTTGTGGAACACCGGCACCAGTGGCGCCCCCTGGCCGCCGGCCTCGATATCGGCCCGGCGCAGGTCCGAGACCACCGGGATGCCGAGCCGGGTGGCGAGCACCTGTCCGTCACCGATCTGGATGGAGATGCGCTGGTCCGGCCGGTGGATCACGGTCTGGCCGTGGAAGCCGATGACGTCGATCTCATCTGCTTGAAGCCCGTTCTCCGCCAGGAAACGCTCCACCGCCTCGGCATGGGCCTGGGTTACGAACGCCTCTGCCTCGGGCAGGCGCCCGGGCCGGTCGCCCGGATGGAGCACCGACTCGGCATCTTTGGTGGCGGCGCGCAGGAGCGCTTTCTCCTCATCGGAATAGCCGCGATACCCGGTCGGCCCCAGGGGCTCCAGGAAGTTGTTCGGGCCTTTGACCACGTGGACCCGCTCGCCGTCGGTCTCGATCAGCGCGATGTCGACGCCGTCCAGCGAGGTGCCGCTCATCAGCCCGATCGCGCGCATCATCGCCATTCCGCCCTGCCCCGTGCCTTTCGGCGAACGCCCTGCTAAGAGCGCGCCGTATCCTGACCCCAGCGCGAGCTAGCACGCAGAGCCTCGGCCTGTCGCGCCGGCTGGCGACCCGAGACCGCAGCCATGACCTCCGAGAGCCTTGCGCCGAAATCCGACTTCCTGCGGATCCTGACCGAGCGCGGCTACATCCACCAGACTTCCGACCTCGCCGGGATCGACGCTGCGGCCTCCGAAGGGCGGCTGACGACCTATGTCGGCTACGATTGCACGGCGGCCTCACTCCATGTCGGGCACCTGCTGTCGATCATGATGCTGCACTGGCTGCAGGCCACCGGAGGCAAGCCGATCGCCCTGATGGGCGGCGGCACCACCCGGGTCGGCGACCCGTCCGGCCGCGACGAGACCCGCAAGATCCTCACCGTCGAGCAGATCGACGCCAACAAGGCCGAGATCCGCAAGACCTTCGACCGGTTCCTGCGCTTCGGCGAGGGCGCGGGCGACGCCGTGATGGTCGACAACGCCGAGTGGCTGACCAAGCTCAACTACATCGAGATGCTGCGCGACATAGGCCGCCATTTCTCGGTGAACCGCATGCTGTCGATGGACAGCGTCCGCCTGCGCCTGGAGCGCGACCAGGAACTGTCGTTCCTGGAATTCAACTACATGATCCTGCAATCCTACGATTTCGTCGAGCTGAACCGCCGCTACGGCTGCATCCTGCAGATGGGCGGCTCGGACCAGTGGGGCAACATCGTCAACGGCATCGATCTCGGCCGGCGCATGGGCACGCCCCAGCTCTACGCCCTGACCTGCCCGCTGCTGACCACGTCCTCGGGCGCCAAGATGGGCAAGACCGCCGCCGGTGCGGTCTGGCTGAACCCGGACATGCTCAAGCCGTACGATTACTGGCAGTTCTGGCGGAACACCGAGGATGCGGACGTGGCCCGCTTCCTCAAGCTGTTCACGCTGCTGCCGATGGAAGAGATCGCGCGGCTCGCGGCGCTCGCCGGCTCCGAGATCAACGCGGCCAAGATGGTGCTCGCCACCGAGGCCACCGCGCTGATGCACGGCCGCGAGGTCGCCGAGGCCGCCGCCGAGACCGCGCGGAAGACCTTTGTGGAGGGCACCCTCGCTGCGGATTTACCGAGCGTCACCGTGCCGGCCGCGACCCTGGAAGCCGGGCTCGGCGTGCTCACCGCGTTCGGGCCGGAGATCGCCAGACTCGTGCCCTCGACCAGCGAGGCGCGGCGCCAGATCAAGGGCGGCGGGTTGCGGGTCAACGACGCCGCGGTGACGGACGAGAAGGCGATGCTGACGCCGGCGGACCTGACCGCAGACGGGGTGATCAAGCTGTCCTTCGGCAAGAAACGGCACGTGCTGCTGCGGACGGCGTAGTGCAAGATCGGGTTTCCAAAGGGCCTCCGGCCCTTTGGCGGGGTTCGGGGCGCGCAGCCCCGAGGCGCTAGGGTTCTGCCCTGGACCCGCAAAAAGTCCGTGACCTTTTGAAACCCAGACTTGTCGATCCGATCCTTACGGATCCAGCCCGTCCGCCGCCCGCCGCGCCGCGCGCAGCTTCTCGACGCGGGCCACCGAGAATACCGAAGCCTCGTAGAGAATCAGCATCGGCAGCGCGAGCGAGAGCTGCGAGATGACGTCCGGCGGCGTCAGCACGGCGGCGACCACGAAGACCAGCACGATCGCGTAGCGCCGCTTCTCGCGCAGGAAGGCCGCGTCGATGATGCCGATCTGGCCGAGCAGCGTCAGGATCACCGGCAGCTGGAACGCGATGCCGAAGGCGAAGATCAGCGTCATGATCAGCGAGAGATACTCGTCGACCTTGGGGAGCAGCTTGATCGTCGGCTCGCCGGCGACGCCGACCTGCTGCAGCGAAACCGAGAACTTGATCAAGAGCGGCATCGCCAGGAAGAACACCACCAGAGCGCCCAGCACGAAGAAGATCGGCGTGGCCACCAGATAGGGCAGGAACGCCTTGCGCTCGTTGCGGTACAGCCCCGGCGCTACGAAGGCGTAGATCTGCGTCGCGATCACCGGAAAGGCGAGGAACGCGGCGCCGAACACGCTGAGCTTGATGTTGGTGAACACCTGCTCGAGGAAATGCGTCGCGATCAGCTCGGCATTCTGCACGCCCACGATCGAGACGTACGGGTAGACCAAAATGTTGTAGATATTGCGCGAGAAAAAGAAGCAGCAGAAGAACATCGCCACGAAGGCGATCAGCGACTTGATCAGCCGCGAACGCAATTCAATCAGGTGTTCGAGGAGCGGCGCGCGGGACGCTTCGATCTCGGCCTCGTCGGCGTCGCTGATCATCGGGCGGTGGCGCCGTTCTTCGGGTCCATGGGCGTGTCGTGCGTCGCAGGCGGCTCGGGCGGCGGGCCGTAGGGATCATCCACCGAGCCCGGGATCGGGAGCGGTGCTTCGGGCGGGGCAGCGTGCTGGAGCGGATCGGTATGAGCGGTCGGCTCAGCGGGCGCGGCTTCGGTGCCCGTTGGCGCGGCGGCGTCCTGCTCAGCCTTAAGCTGCGCGGTAGCATCGGCCAGGGAGCGCGTATCCGCCGCCGGCTTCTCGGGGCCGAGGGTTTCGGTGCCCTGCCTTGCGGCGACCCGACCCTCGACTGCGCCCTTCAGCTCGTCCCGGATCGTCTGGACCGGGTTGAAGCCGGTGCTCGTCGAGCGGACGGTGTTGCGGATGCCATCGACCTCTTTGCGAACCTCGTCGAGCTCGGCTTCGCGGATCGCCTCGTTGAACTGCATCTGAAACTCGCCGGCCATGCGGCGCAGCTTCGTGGTGATCTGCCCGACGGTGCGCAGCGCCTTCGGGAGATCCTTCGGCCCGATGACGATGAGGGCGACGCCGCCGATCAGCATCACCTCGCCCCAACTCATGTCCAGCATGTCGTCGACGGTCCTGCTGCCCTGGGATCCGGACCCGAGTCCGAACCCCCGTCAGGCTCTACACCACAGCGCGCGCGCTGACAGTCTCTCAGACCGGCTTGCGCTCGCCGCCCGGGAGATGGCTCGCCGGGATCGCGGTCCCGGGGCTCGTTTCGGCGGTGTGCGGGAGGGTGCGGACCGGCTCGCTCGGCGGCACCGGCTGGCTCGCCGGGGGAGTCTCGTCCTCGGCCATGCCCTTCTTGAACGCCTTGATGCCCTTGGCGACGTCGCCCATCAGGTCGGAGACCTTGCCGCGTCCGAACAGCAGCATGACGATGACGGCAACGATGACCCAGTGCCAGATACTCATGCTGCCCATGGCAACCTCCTGCGTGCGTCCACCTGCCTGCGCCCACCTGTGGGTGCGTGACGCCACGACCGGTTGAAGATTTCCGGGCGAACCTAGGGATCGGACCGCCCGAACACAAGCAGAGGCGGGTGCAGGGGCGGTGGAAGGCCGCGGGTTGAAGCCGCGTCCCGCTAGGCCGTTGCCGGCTTTCGGAAAACGATGCTCCGCTAGGCTGCGGTGGCGAGCGCCGCGGCGAACCGGGCGCGGGCCTCGGGCAGGTCGATCCCGTCATCGGCGCGGTCGAGGCGCGCCAGCGCGGCGGCGGCCCGCCGGGCGGCCTCGTCCGACAGAGCCGGGGCGGCTTCGGCGACCGCGCGCATCTCGTCCATCGCGCCATTGCAATGCAGCCCGATATCGATGCCCGCCGCGAAGGCGGCCTGCGTCCGGTCGCGGAACGTGCCGGTGAGCGCGTGCATGGACAGATCGTCGGTCATCAGGAGGCCATCAAAGCCGATGGCGCCGCGGATCACGTCGCGGATGACGGCGGCCGACTGGGTGGCCGGCCGATCTGGGTCGATCGCGGTGAAGACCACGTGCGCGCTCATCGCCATCGGCAGGTCGGCCAGCGCCTGGAACGGCCGGAAATCCTGGCCGGCCAGGGCCTCGCGGGTCGCTTCGACCACCGGCAGGCCGTGATGGCTGTCGCAGGCGGCGCGGCCGTGGCCGGGCACGTGCTTCATAACCGGCAGGACGCCGCCGGCGATCAGGCCCTCGGCCACGGCCCGGCCGATCTCGGCGACCGAATCCGGGTTCGAGCCGTAGGCTCGGTCGCCGATGATGTCGTGCGAGCCCGGGGCCGGGACGTCGAGCACGGGGGCGCAATCGACGTTGATGCCGACTTCGGCGAGATCGTGCGCTATCAACCGGGCGCCGAGCCGGGCGATCGCGGTGGCGCTACCGTTCAGCCGGCCGTAGCGCCCACCCGCCGGATATGCCGGCCAGTGCGGCGGCCCCATCCGCTGGACCCGGCCGCCCTCCTGGTCGATCAGGATCGGCGCTGCGGCGGAGCCCAGGCAATCGCGCAGCGACGCGGTCAGGGCGCGCACCTCGTCCGGCGTGCCGATGTTGCGCTTGAACAGGATGAAGCCCCAGGGCCGCACGTCACGGAAGAAGGCGGCCTCCTCGGCGGAGAGCGTCTTGCCGGCGCAGCCGAGGATCAGGGCACGGGCGGTCATGCGGGGTTCTCAGTGGCCACGCGGGTGCGGCGAGGAAAAAGCGGGTCCGGCGAATCGGTGCCGGCAGAGTCGGGCGGGAAATGGGAGCCGGCAAGGCGAAACCGCGTGCCCAGCCCATCTGAGGCATTCAGGGGGACCGAGTGTTGCGGGAGGGACTCGCGTCTTGCGTTCAAGTCCTCCCCCCTCCCCGCTCGGTGCGATGTTCTCACAGCGCCTTGCGGAGGCCGCGACGCGCCCCCCTCTCCCGTGCGGGAAAGGGTTGGGGTGAGGGTTCAGGTTTCTACGGAAAAGTCGCACCCCTCACCCTGTCTCTCTCCCGCACGGGAGAGGGGACCCGAGCCTCATCCGGAAATCTTCGATCCCGGCAGCATGCTCGGGACGGAGCGCTACGGTTGCCGGCTACCGCTGCCTCAATTCTTGGCCACGAAGCACTGGCCGCCCTCGCCCTGCAGGGCTGTGCACAGGCTCGCGGCTTCATTCTTGGCCAGCGGTCCGACGCGGACGCGGAAGATCGTCTTGCCGTTGACCTCCGCCTGCCGGATCAGCTCGGGCTTTCCGGCGAGCTCGCTGTACTTGGCCTGCATCTGCTTGAGCGCGGCCTTCGCCTCGGCAGCGCTGCCGCGCACTCCGAGCTGAACCGAGAACCCGCCGACCGAACCGGTCTTGACGGTGTCGTCGACGCCTTCCGGCGCGTCCGACGCGGGCGTCGCCACGGAAGCGACCCGCTGGGCAACCTTCGGCGGCGGCTTCATGGCGACGGGCTTCGCCGGAGCGGCCTCGACCGGGATGGGGGACGGAGGTGCCTGGACCGGCTCCGGCGCGGGCGGCGGCAGCGCCGCGGCGGCCTGGCGGCCGGGCCTGGCTTTCGTCTGTTGCGGCGGCTCGTCGGTGGGCAGGACCATGGTCGGGATCGGGGCCGGGGCGGCATCGGCCTGCGCTTCGCGCTGCACCGGCGCGGGCGGGGCCTCCGGCTTCACCGCCACGGTGCGGACCCGGCGCGGCTCGCCGAAGGCCTCGAACGGTCCGTTGCCCGGCGTGGTGCCGCTCTGCGCGCCACCGGCGGGACCGGTACCCTGCGCCGCGCGAGCCGCCTCGGCCACGTCGATCGGCTGCTCCTCGCGGTTGACGATCTTGATCTGGCCGTCCTTGGGCTTGCCCTTGTTGTTGTCGTAGATCTGCCGGTTCTGGTCCGGAATCTCGACGCCGTCAGCGACCTTCGGGGCGACCTTGAGGGGCGTGGAATCGGCCTGGACGACGGGCACGCCACCGCCGCTGCCAGAGCCCTGAAGCCCTTTGTAGGTCAGCGCGCCGGTGACGGCGACCGCGACGATCGCGATGCCGGCCCCCACGGAGGCGAGCCGGCGACGCGGGTTCACCCGCCGGAGCGAGCGGCCGTCCTCGTACTCCGCGGCTGCCGGATCCTGCTGATCGTCGGCGCCGTAGGCCACCGGCTCCTCGTGCGTGTCGCGCTCCACCGAGGCGAGGTACTGGTCGAAGGCGTCCGCAGGATTTGGCTTGACCGGCTCAGGGGCGAAGCTCGGCTCGACCCGGCCATCCCAGGCGGCCTGCGGCTGCGCGGTGGCCGCGCCACGCATCTCGTCCCGGGCCGCCAGCAGCGCGCGGAAGGGGTCGTCCTGCCCGACGATCCGCGCAAGCTCGGCCAGCGGGTCGGGCTTGGCGCCCGCGGCGCCGCGGGCCTGATCCTGACGCAGATCGCGCGCGAGGGCGTCCAAATCGACCTGAGCGCGCGAAGCGTTCGTCATGGCAGCATCCTCACATCACGGCCGGTCACCGGCCCGATGGTCATCGAGCCTATCGCATCTCGTCCGGCGCGGTCACACCGAGCACCGCGAGGCCGGCCGCGAGGGTACTCCGGAGAGCCTCGACGAGCGCCAGCCGCGCCCAGGTCGACTTTCGGTCGGTTGCATTAACAAACCGTAATTGCGGCAAGTCTTTGCCCTTGTTCCATAAAGTATGAAGCGCGGCCGCCATTTCGTAGAGGTGGAACGCGATTCGATGCGGCTCGTGCGCGAGCGCCGCCGATTCCAGGACCCGCGGGTATTGGGCGATCAGCCGCATCACGTCGATCTCGCCCGAATCGCCGAGAAGACCGAACTCGGCCTCGCGCAGCAATGCGTCGGCGGACAGTTCCGCCCCCGGGAACGCCTCGCGCGCCTGCCGCTGCACCGAGCGGACCCGGGCATGGGCGTACTGGACGTAGAAGACCGGGTTGTCCTTCGACTGCTCGACCACCTTGGCGAGGTCGAAATCGAGGGTCGCGTCGTTCTTCCGGTAGAGCATCATGAACCGGATCGCGTCGCGGCCGACCTCGTCGATCACGTCGCGCAGGGTGACGAATTCTCCGGCCCGCTTCGACATCTTTACGGGCTCGCCCGCGCGCAACAGCCGCACCAGCTGGCAGAGCTTCACGTCCAGCGTCGCCTGGCCGTCGCTGACCGCCTTCACGGCCGCCTGCATGCGCTTGACGTAGCCGCCATGGTCGGCGCCGAGCACGTCGATCAGCTCAGTGGCACCCGCCAGGTACTTCGCCCGGTGGTAGGCGATGTCGGAGGCGAAGTAGGTGTACGAGCCGTCCGACTTGAGCAGCGGCCGGTCGGTGTCGTCGCCGAACTCCTTCGTGCGGAACAGCGTCTGCTCGCGGTCCTCCCAATCCTCGGGCAACTGGCCCTTGGGCGGCGGCAGGCGGCCTTCGTAGACGAGGCCCTTCTCGCGCAACTCCTGAAGCAGGGCCTTCACGGCCCCGCTCTGCTGGAGCGTCCGCTCGGAGAAGAACACGTCGTGCCGGATGCCGATCGCCTCCAGATCGGCCCGGATCATGTCCATCATCATGCCGAGCGCGACTTCGCGGACCACCGGCAGCCACGCGGCCTCCGGCTGGTCGAGGAGCGCCCGGCCATGGGTCTCGGCGAGTCTGGCGCCGACGGGCTTGAGGTAATCGCCCGGATAGAGCCCCTCGGCGATCGCGAACGGCTCGCCCAGGGCCTCGCGATAGCGCTGGTAGGCGGAGCGGGCCAGCACATCGACCTGGGCGCCCGCATCGTTGATGTAATATTCGCGCGTCACCTTCCGGCCGGCCGCGACCAGCAGATTGCACAGGGCATCGCCGAACACCGCGCCGCGGCCATGGCCGACATGCATCGGCCCGGTCGGATTGGCCGAGACGTACTCGACGTTGATCGGGCCGCCCTGCAGCTGCGCTCGGCCGAACCGCTCCGGGTCCGCAAGCGCGCTGCGCACCACCTCGTGAAAGATTTCGGGGGCCAGGCGTAGGTTGATGAAGCCCGGGCCGGCGACGCTGGCCTCCTGGATCCGCGGATCGGTGCGGAGTTCGGCCGCCAGCGCTTCGCCCAAGGCCTTCGGGTTGGTCCGCGCCTCCTTGGCGAGGACCAAGGCGGCGTTGGTGGCGAGGTCGCCATGCGACGTGTCCCGCGGCGGTTCGACGACGACGCGGCCGAGGTCGAGGCCCTCCGGCAGCTGGCCGGCGCGGGTCAGCGCCTCCACGGCCTCGCGCACGCGCGCCTCGAACAGGGCGAAGATGTTCATCGGTCTCGGTCTCGCTCGCGCGGGGATGCTGCCGCCCGGCCGTCTCGGCCTGCGCCCGCACGAAGCCGTCTAGCAAGGGGGCGGGAGGGTGTCACGGCGCCTGCACCTCCCGGCCGCCGCGCGCCGCAAGCCGGCGTTAACCGCGCCATCGAAACGCATCGGCGTTCGGTCGAACGGACGCAGTTTATCCCCACGCGATGACTACCGAAGCACCTGGGCGCATCTTGTCTTGGCCGGCGTGAATCTATGTGATCGACCCGATCGCAAAATTCTCGATCTTGGAGATCTCTATGAAGACCTTGATGATGGCGGGCGCGGCGCTGTGTGCGGTGGTCCTGGCGGCGCCGAGCGCCGAGGCGCGGGGCTTCCGGGGCGGCGGCTTCCATGGCGGTTACGGCGGCTATCACGGCGGCTTCGCCGGGCGCGGGGGTTACGGCCGCGGCTTTGGCTACGGTCGCGGCTACGGATACCGCGGCGGCTACGGGCGCGGCCTCGGCTACGGGCTGGCCGGGGCGGGCATCGGCCTGGGCCTCGGGCTCGCGGCCGGCAGCCTCTACGGCGGCTATGGCTATGGCGGGGGCGGTTACGGCTATGGCTACCCCGCGGCCTATGGCGGCTACGATTACGCCTACCCGGCCGCCTATGGCGGCGGGTATGGCGGATACGGCTCCGGCGGCTGCTACGGCAGCTTCACCTGCGGCTGCGGCTGCTGATCGCGAAATATACCCCTCGCCGGACCTCAGGGTTCGGTGAGGGGCAGGCCCCGGCTCGGCAGCTCCCAATAGAGATCCGGCGTCACGGGGTAGAGCTTGCGGTGGGCCAACACCGCGTAGGTGTCGGTCATGCCGGCGATGTAATCGGCGACCCGCCGGGCGATGCGGCCCTCGGAGGCGTCCTCTAGTCCGGCGCTCCATTCTTCCGGCATCCGCGACGGCGCGGCGGTGAAGGCCGAAAACAGGTCATTGACGATCGCGTCGGCCTTCTTGCGCACGGCCACTACCCCGGGGTGCCGGTACATCCGCGCCCAGAGGAAGCGCATGATCTCGGCATCGGCCTCCACGATGGCCGGCGAGAAGACGATGACCGGCTCGGCCGCGTGGCGGATGTCCTCGACACGCTCGGGGTCGAGCGCAGCGATCCGGCGACCGCCCTCGCGGATCACGTCTTCCACGAACCGGGTGATCACCCGCCGGGCGAGCTCGTGGATCACCCGGGACGGTTCGAGGCCGGGGTGCAGCCGGTCGATCTCGTCGAGGAGGTCGGCCAGGAACGGGACCGCACGGAGGTCCGGAATGTCGAACAGGCCGGCGCGCAGGCCGTCGTCGAGATCGTGCGCCGCGTAGGCGATGTCGTCGGCGAGCGACGCCGCCTGCGCCTCCGGGCCGGCCTGGCTCCACAGGTCCAGCGGGTTCAGGGCGTCGTATTCGAGGATCGCGGCTGGGATGCCGCGCTCGACGTAGCGCGCGGTCGGCTGCCCGTCCCGGTCGAGCAGCGGCCCGTTGTGCTTGACCAGCCCCTCCAGGGTCTCCCAGGCGAGGTTGAGGCCATCGAATCCGGCGTAGCGTCGCTCCAACCGGGTGACGATCCGCAGGGCCTGGGCGTTGTGGTCGAACCCGCCATGAGCCGCCATGCAGGCGTCGAGGGCGTCTTCGCCGGTATGCCCGAAGCAGGTATGGCCGAGGTCGTGGCTCAGCGCCAAGGCCTCGGCCAGATCCTCGTCGAGCCCCAGCGCGCGGGCGAGCGCCCGGGCAATCTGGCTGACTTCGAGGGTATGGGTCAGGCGGGTGCGGTAATGATCGCCCTCGTGATGCACGAAGACCTGGGTCTTGTGCTTCAGGCGCCGGAACGCCGTCGAATGGATGATCCGGTCCCGGTCGCGCTGGAAATCGCTGCGGGTCGGCGACGAGTCTTCGATGATCAGCCGGCCGCGCGTCCGCGACGGGTCCGTGGCGTAGGGCGCCCGCCAGCGCTCACCGTTCGGCCGCACGGCGTCCGCTCCCGATCTCGCGCAGCGTATTCATGACCCCTCCCCGCCCGGCGCGTTGCGGCGCGAGCCTCGAACCCATATCTTGTGGGCCGAGGCGGGCTCGGCAACGGCCGGGCGACGCCATCCACCGGACACTTGCGTGGCCAAAGCACAGATGGCTGAGATCACCCTCACCCCCCGCGCCGCCAAGCGCATCAACGAGATCATGGGCGCGGAGCCCCCGGGCTCGACGCTGCGCATCAGCGTCAACGGCGGCGGCTGCTCCGGTTTCTCCTACGCGTTCGACATCGCCCGGTCCCGGGAAGCCCAGGACGTGGCGATCGAGCGCGACGGCGCCACCGTGATCGTCGACCCGGTCTCGCTGGAATACATGTCCGGCTCGACCATCGACTTCGTCAATGACCTGATCGGCCAGTCTTTCAAGATCGAGAACCCGCTGGCGACCGCTTCCTGCGGCTGCGGCACCTCGTTCTCGCTCTGATCGGCCGCGACGGCTCCGCCGCGTCGGGGCCGTTGCCCGTCTACGACACTGGAGCCGGCTCAGGGCCTATGCGCCCGGTGTGCGATTGCCTCGATCGGTAAAACGCGCCACCCATGCGGAGACCCCGCCCGAGCCGTGATCCGGACCCTCCCATGATCCATCCGAAGGCCCGATCCCGCCTCCGGTCGGCTTTGGCCGCGACCTGCGCCCTCGCCTGCCTCGCCGGCATGGGGTTGCCCGCGCCGCTGGCGGCCCAGGAAGGTGCCGCCGCGGTCCAGGACGTCACGGTCACGGATGTCATGTTGCCGCTGGGCGGCACGCTGCTCCGGGCACCGAAGCTGACGGCCAGCGGCACGCGCCTCTCCAAGGATGAACTCGCGGCGATCCTGAAATCGGATTCTTCCGACACCTGGGAGGTGCGGCTGGGGCGCCTCGACGCCGGCAGCCTGACCATCCCGGTCCTGACATCCGAGCATGCCGGCCCGGGCGACGACCGTCAGACCGTGACCTATCGCGACGTGGTCGCCCGGGACGTGAAGTCCGGCCGCGTCCGGGAACTCACCGCCGCGGGCGCGACGGTGAGCGCGGTGGCCGGTCCGAATCGCGGCAACGGCACCTACGGCGAGGTCCGGGCGACCGATCTCGATCTCGCGGCGCTGAGCCGCCTCTACACGGTCCCGGGCGACGGCAAGGGACCGGTGCAGAAGGTCTACGGCACGATCCAGGTGGCGGACGTGACCTATTCGGACGCCCGCGGCACAACCGTGAAGATCGCGCGCCTGAACGGCCGCGACCTCGGCGGGCGGCAGGTGCCGGACGGCTGGAACGGCGCCTTCGAGATCGTGGCCGCGGGCTTCCAGCCGCCGCACGACCGGCGGACCTTCGCGGCCTCGGCCGCCGACCTGATCGAGGCGACCACTTTGGGCAGCCTCGACATGCAGGGGTTGAGCGTCAGCAACACCGATCCACAGGGGCCGGTCCTGTTCGAGATCGACCGGGCGACCTACGGCGCCATCGGTGCGGGATCCGGCACGGTCCTGGAGAACATGAGCCTGTCGCGCGGCAGCCTGCGCGCGCATCTCGGGCGCCTGGCGCTCACCGACGTCTCGCTCGCCCCGACGGTCGCGGCCCTGCGCGATTTCGCCGCCGAACCCGAGACCCGGCGCGGGTTCAGCGACGCCGAGATGCGCCGCCTGACGCCGGCTTTGGGCGGCCTGACCCTGGCCGACCTAAGCATCGACCTGCCGCCCGACGCGGAGCTTCCGAAGCCACCGTTGCAAGATCCACGGCCCGCCGCCCGCGGGCCCGCGCCCGGCAGGCCGGCCTTGCCCAAACCCGCGGACGGTAAGTCTGTTGATGCCAGGGCACCGGAGGCGAAGCCCGGCGATCCGCTCGCGGTCACCATCACACCGGCGCCGACCCGCCGGGTCGCCCTGCGTGAGGCCGCCTTGTCGTTCGGGCCGCCGCAGGACGGCGTGCCGAGCGCCGGCCGCCTGACCCTTTCCGGCCTGACCCTGCCGGCGGATCTCGTGGCCGGGGCACCGATCCTCGGTGCGCTTCCGGCCTACGGCTACCGGGATCTCGATCTCGATCTCGTCGCCGACGCGGCGCTCGACGGGAAGGCGCGCGACCTGGCGCTGCGCGATGTCACCGTTTCGGGCCGCGACATCGGCACGATCCGGCTTGCCGGCACGCTGGGTGGCATCGGGCCGGAACTGTTCAGCGGAACCCTGCCGGCCACCACGATGCTGATGTTCACGGGCAGCGCCAAGACCCTCGACCTCACGATCGAGAATGCCGGCCTGTTCGAGCGCTTTCTCGCCGCCCAGTCGAAGGATCTCAGTCTGAAGCCGGAGGAACTGCGCAAGGAATACATCACCGCCAGCCTCCTTGGCGTCCCGGTGATCCTGGGCAACACCGCGGCCGCCAAGGGCATCGGCGCGGCGATGGGGCAGTTCGTGATGAAGCCAGGCAAGCTCGTGCTGCACGCCAAGTCCAAGGAGCCCGCCGGCATCGGCTTCATCGATATCGGCGCGGCCCGCTCGCCCGCCGCCCTGCTCGAGCGGATCGACGTGGACGCCAAGGCGAACTGACCGCCCCGTGATCATCGCGGTTCGCTTGTCCAAAATCCTGCTCGTTGCCGCGCTCGCACTGACCTGCACGCTGGTGGTGTTCGGGAACGTCGTCGACCCGGCGATCAATTTCGGGATGGTGCAGCACGTCCTGTCGATGGATACGGTCCCGGCCGAGTCCGGGATCACCGACCGCTCGATCACCGAACCGGCGCTGCAGCGCGCGGCCTTCGTGCTGATCGTCACCGGCGAGGCACTGACCGCGCTCCTGCTGTGGCTCGGCGTCGCCTGGATGCTGCGCGGTCTCACGGCACCGGCTGCGCGCTTCGCCCGAGGCAAGATCTGGGCGATCGCCGGCCTGAGCGCCGGGTTCGTGGTCTGGCAGGCCGGGTTCCTCGGGATCGGCGGAGAATGGTTCGGGATGTGGATGTCGAAGACGTGGAACGGCCAGGATTCGGCGTTCCGCTTCGCCATGACGGTGCTGGGCGTGCTGATCTATGTCTCGCTTCCCGAGCACGAGGCGTAGCGGCTTCTGCGCGTTGAACACCAGCAACAGACAACACGGCAACGCGGATAATTACCTAACAATTTATTTTGAATACAATATCCAAAGATGAATCTTGAAATAACCGTTGCCGCACCGAAAAAGGGCCTGCATCGAGCTTAATCAATCACGAAATATTTTGATTACAGATATAGACCAACCGATATAATGACATTCACGGCAGTCAGAAGGCGGTTCACGCCTCGATCCAGTGAGCTAACATCCTGCATTGAACGCCATCGGCCCAGATCTACAAGCCAAGATCGCTGCTTGGGAGAGCCATCCAAAGGAAAACTTGGGGCGGATGCTGTATGAGCTAAATTATGAGGGCCGGTCGCAGCTATACGATGTCGCTCCACCGGAGATTCGTTCCTACTACGATCAATTGGGAGCGTCGCTGACACCGCACATTCTTTACGCTGCGGCACTTGTCTTGAAGGTTGAGCATCAGTCCCGGCTAAGCCGCGTCCTCAGGCGTTCGGCGCAATGGTTGCGGGAGAGAGGGCAGTTCGTCTCTCGCACAGAGGAACGGGACCCGGACCGGGAAGCGAACGAACATTCCCGGTCCGATAACTGAATCGATCGTGACCGCGCTGGAACGCCGAAGCGTCGCCAATCGAAGCCAAGTCGACCAAATATGCGCAGCGGCGAAACCGGCGCCGTCGAGATAGCTCTATTCTGCGATGATCCCGGGATGCTGCGCCGCCAGCGTCGCCCGGGTCGCCTCGGCCCAGGCACGGTCGCGCTGCCCGCGTGGGCGGTCGAGGGTCACATTCGCCATGAGGGTCGCGGGCCGCTTCGAGACCAGCAACAGCCGGTCGGCGATCCCGATCGCCTCGGCGACGTTGTGGGTCACCATCAGGACACTCATCCGGGCGGACTCCACCGTGTCGACCACCAGCCCGCGCAGCTCGGCGGCGGCGGCATCGTCCAGGGACACGAACGGCTCGTCGAGCACCAGAACGCGGGGATCGTCGGCGAGCGCCCGGGCGAGGGCCACCCGCCGCTGCATGCCGAGCGACAAGGCCTTCGGGTAGCTGCCGCGCCAGGGCGTGAGGCCGAGCTGGGCGAACAGGCCGTCGAGGTCGCGCCCGCGCCGTGCCCGCAGCAGCCCCAGCCGGACATTGTGCTCGACGCTGCGCCAGGGCAGCAGCCGCGGCTCCTGGAACACCATGCCGGCCTGGCCGGCTCCGGAGACTCGGCCCTCGAAATCGGTGTCGAGCCCGAGCAGGATGCGTAACGTGGTGGTCTTTCCGGCGCCGGACGGCCCGATCAGGCAGACGATCTCGCCTGAGCCGACGCCGAAGGCCAGGTTCCGGACCGCCTCCACCGGCTCGGCGCCCTTGGATCGATAGACCTTCGCGGCGATCGCGACCTGAAGGACGGGTTCAGCGCCAGCGGCGGACATGGGCTTCGAGCCGCTGCAGGAGGAGAACATCGATGCCGATCATCACGGCCATGAACACGAGGCTGTAGCCGATGATTGCGGCCACGTCGGTGCTCTGCACGAAGTAGTAATTGATCGCGAAGCCGACCCCGTCGGGCCGCCCCAGCAGCTCGACCACCAGCACGATCTTCCAGGCGAGCGAGAGGCCGGAGCGCGCGGCCGTGACGACGTAGGGCTGGAGCTGCGGCACCAGCACGTCCAGCACCCAGGTGCGGCGGTCGAACCGGTAGGCGCGGGCCATCTCGTCGAGGCCGGGATCGAGGTTGCGCGCGCCCTCACGCACGATCACCGCGACGTTCGGCAGCTTGTTGAGGATTACGGCCAGGATCGCGGCGGTCTCGGTCAGCCCGACCCAGACATAGGCCAGCACGGTGATCACCAGGGCCGGCGTGTTGAGCAGGACGAGGAGCGGCGTGTCGACGGTCAGGTCGGCGGCCTTCGAGCGCCCGAGGGCGACGCCCAGCAGGATGCCCAGCACCATCGCCACCGCGAAGGAGATCGCCACCCGCAGCAGCGTGATCCCGACATTGTGGGCGAGGTCGCCGCGCTCGGCCTCCTGAATGATGAAGCGCAGCACCGCCATCGGAGCCGGCAACAGGCGCGATCCGGCCTCCAGCGCAGCGAACTGCCAGGCGGCGATGAGCACGACCAGGGACGCGATACGGGTCAGCGCGCCCATGCGGTCCCGGCGATCGCGATCCCCGACGCTGCGGCCAGCCTGACGGGTCGGTCAGCCATTGCGGCCGCTGTCGTAGTAGAGGTCCGGCGGCAGACCATCGCCCTTGCCCACCAGCCGGGTGCCGCCGAGGCGGGACATCACGGCGTAGAGCGTCTCGGCATCGGTGCGCTCCGCCGCAACCGAGCGGCGCGGGATGCCGGCCAGGAAATCGCGCTTGAGCGCCTCGAAGGTCGCATCGTTCTCGGCGGCCATCAGCGGGCGCACGACCTCCCAGGTACTGGGATCGGCGGCCAGCATCTCCTTGGCAGCGCGCGATGCCCGCGCGAAACCGGCCACCGCCTCGGGCTTCTCCTTCACGATGGCGTCCTGGAACAGGTAGCCGATCAGGGAGACGTCACCGGCGACGCCGAGTGCGTGCATGATGTCCTCGGCACCCACCAGCCGGCGGAAGCCCTTGGCCTCGAGCCGCGCGCAATAGGTCCAGTAGGTCAGCGCCGCGTCGAGGGCGCCCTGCTCTAGTTTCAGGGTGATCAGCGGCGGCGCGCCGTAGGCGATCTCGGCGGCGTGCTCCAAGTCGATCCCGGCGGCGTCCTTGGCTTGGGCCCGCAGGAGCAACCAGTTCTTGTCGAGCGGCCCCCCGGCGACGCCGAAGCGCTTGCCGTCGAGGTCCTTCAGGCTCTTGATCGGGCTGTCCGCTGGCACCATCACGGCGCCCTCCGAGGTCGAGTACGGGATGAAGCGCACGGCCTGGCCGTCATTGCCCAGCCGCGCCGCCCAGAGCAGGTCGCCGATGATCGTGTCGACCTGACTGCCGATGAAGCTGATCCGCGCCGCGTCGTTGCCGGCGAGCTTGACCGCGTCGAGCTGGAAGCCGTTGGCGGTATCGAGGCCGCGGGCCTTGATCACCGCCGCTTCCCAGGTCGAGGTGCCGAACGGCAGGCTCCCGAGGCGGATCACCGGCACGTCCGCTCGCGCCGCCCGCAGGCCGAGGCCGCCGAGCAGGCCGCCGGCGAGCATTGCGCGCCGTGACAGCATCACAACTTCTCCCATCGTATTGTGCGGTCTTCAGAGCGCAGACTTGGGCGTGGACTTGTCCTGACGCCATTGGAAAAAGGTCATAGGGCTCGCATGGCACGCCGTCCACCGCGGCGAATGCCCTCGCGCGCTTGCGCGCCGCCGGCGGCGCGGGCACCCTCGCCCCCCGACGACGACACGAGAAGGACGAGGCGGATGAGCGAACGGCGCGAAGGGGTTCTGGATGACGCGGCCGTGGAGGCGCGGCTCAAGGTCGAGCTGCCGGATTGGCGGCTGGAGGACGGCTGGATTCGCCGCACCTACAAGACGGCGGGCTGGAAGGGCACGCTCATGGTGATCAACACGGTCGGCCACCTCGCCGAGGCCGCCTGGCACCATCCCGACATCACGGCATCCTATGCCTGGGTCGAGGTGCGGCTGATGAACCACGCGGCCAAGGGCATCACCGAGAAGGATTTCGCCCTGGCCCGGAAGATCGAGGAGGTCGTCTCCTGGCAGCCGGCCCTGGAGGGGCAGGGGCTCGACGGCACGCCGTCCGATCCGCGCTTCGCCTACATCAAGTATGACAAGTAGCGGCGCCGGGGGGCGCCCGGTCACTGCGGCTCCTTCACCCGGCGGCACTCGGTCTTCAGGTAGGCCGACTTGCCGATCTCCTCGCGCCGCTCGGTGCGGGCGATGATTTCCTGCCAGCCGGTGGCGCAGCCGAGCTCGTTGGCGACGCGGACTTTTCGCACCTCCAGCGCCTCGGCATCGGTGCAGGCCTCCTGGGCGAGACCGTTGGCGCAGACCAGGACGACGGCGATGAAGGCGTTCATGCGGGCGGGATTCCTCGGATCACGTCCCGCTTACGCGCGGAAACAGTCCGGGGTTTCCGCCGGCCCGCCGCGAAACGTCTTACGGTCGGCCCGCCCTGAGGGGGCGGAGGGGCGGGCCGACCGCTCACCGCAGCGTGGGGCCACGCTGCGATCCGTGTGGCCGGTTCCTCAGGCGCCCTGCGCCGGAACCGGGTCGCGGCTCTCCGGCCTGATGCGGTAGCAGCCGACATAGAGCGCGGGCAGGAACAGCAGCGTCAGGAACGTCGCGGCCAGGATGCCGCCGATCATCGCGAAGGCCATCGGTCCCCAGAACACCTCCCGGGCGATCGGGATCAGGCCCAGGCTGGCCGCGGCGGCGGTGAGCAGGATCGGCCGCATCCGGTGGTGCGTCGCCTCGTAGACGGCGTCCCAGGGCGCCATCCCCTCGGCCCGGAACTCCTCGATCTGGCTCACCAGAATCACGGCGTTGCGGATGATGATGCCGATCAGCGCCAGGATGCCGAGGATCGCCACGAAGCCCATCGGCTTGTCGAACAGCAGCAGCGCCGGCACGACGCCGATCAGCCCGAGGGGCGCCACGGTGAAGACCAGCAGCATCCGGCCGACGCTTTGAAGCTGGACCATCAGCAGCAGCGCCATCGTGAGCAGCATCACCGGGACAACCGCCGCGATCGGGCCCTGACCCTTGGCCGATTCCTCGACGGCGCCGCCGGTTTCCAGGGTGTAGCCCTCGGGCAAGGCCTTCGCGTAGGCGTCGATCCCGGGTTGCAGGGCCGTCACGATGGTGGCCGGCTGCGTGGTGTCGCGGATCGTGGCGCGCACCGTCACGGTCGCCAGCCGGTTGCGCCGCCAGACGATCGGCTGCTCAAGGTCGTAGCCGATCCGCGCGAAGGACAGCAGCGGCACCACCGAGCCGTTGGCGAGGCCGACCTGCAGGGATTGCAGTGTGTCGAGCGACGAACGCTCGGCCGCCCGCGCCCGCCCGACGACGTTAACCAGATAGATCGAGTCCCGCACCTGCGTGATCGCCTGGCCGCCCTCGATGCCGTTGAGGATGCCGGCGATGTCCTGGCTGGTCACGCCGAGCTGGCGCGCCTTGTCCTGGAGGATCTCGACCCGCAGGACCTTGCCGGGCTCGTTCCAGTCGAAGGTCGGCACGTCGAGGCGCCGGTCGGTGGCGACCACATTGGCGAGGTCGAGGGCAAGGCGGCGCACGGTTTCCATGTTCGCCCCGCTGAGCCGGTACTGGACCGGCCGGCCCACCGGCGGCCCGAGGCTCAGGGGCTGGATCAGCACGTCGGTGCCGACGAAGTCGCGCCGGCCGATCGCCTGGAGCCGCGCCATGACCTGGTCGCGGATCTCAAGGGACTTCGTGACGACCACGATCTGCCCGTAGAAGGCGTTGGAGAGCTGCTGATCGAGGGGCAGGTAGAAGCGCACCGCCCCCTGTCCGACATAGGACGACCAGCCGGTCACGTCCGGATCGTCCTTCAGCTTCGCCTCGAACCGGTCCATCTGCGCCTTGGTCTCGGCGATGGTGGCGTTCTGCGGCAGCGTCAGGTCGACCAGAACCTCGGAGCGGTCCGAGGACGGGAAGAACTGCTGCTGGACGTGGCCCATCCCGACGATCGCCACCGCCATCAGAGCCAGGCACAGGACGACCGTGGTCCAGCGCCAGGCCATGGCGAGCCTGAGCACCGCCAGGAACAGCCGGGTGAGGAACCCACGCTTCTCGGCATGGTGCTTCACGGTCTTCGGCAGCAGCGTGACGCCGATCAAGGGCGCGAACAGCACGGCCACCACCCAGGAGACCAGCAACGCGGCGGCCAGCACCACGAACAGCGAGTAGGTGTACTCGCCCGCCCCCGAGCCGTTGAAGCCGATCGGCAGGAAGCCCGCCACCGTTACCAGGGTGCCGGTCAGCATTGGGAACGCCGTCGATGTGTAGGCGAAGGTCGCGGCCTTGCGCAGCGTATCGCCCTGTTCCAGCCGGGCAACCATCATCTCGACCGTGATCATGGCGTCGTCGACCAGGAGGCCCAGCGCGATGATCAGCGCGCCGAGCGAGATGCGCTGCAGCGTCACGTCCATCATCTGCATCACGACGAAGACGATCGCCAGCACGAGGGGGATCGAGACCGAGACCACCAGCCCGGCCCGGACGCCGAGGCTGACGAAGCTGACGGCGAGCACGATCACGACGGCCTCGACCAGCGCCTCGGTGAAGCCGCCGACCGCGTGCTCGACCTGCTTGGGCTGGTCCGAGATCAGGTGGACGCCCACGCCCACCGGCAGCGTCGCCTCGATCCGCCGCATCTGCGCCTTCAGGGCCTCGCCGAAATGCAGCAGGTTGGCGCCGGGCCGCATGGCGATGGCGAGGCCGATCGCCGGTTCGCCGTTGACCCGGAACATCGGCGCGGGCGGATCCTCGTAGCCGCGGCTGATGTCGGCGATGTCGGCGAGCCGGAAGAAGCGATCGTTGACCCGCAGGTTCACGTCCTGGAGCGAGGCTTCCGAGGTGAAAGAGCCACTGACCCGCAGCGAGACGCGCTCCGGCCCGGCCTGCACCACGCCGGAGGCCGAGACGGCGTTCTGGGCTTGCAGCGCCTTGATCAGCGCCTGGAAATCGATGCCGTAGCCGGCGAGTTTTCGGGTGGAGAAATCGAGAAAGATCGTCTCGGCCTGGGTCCCGATCAGCTGGGTCTTGCCGATGTCGGGCACCCGCAGGACCTCGGTGCGGATGCTTTCGACGTAGTCGCGCAACTGCCGGTAGGTCAGGCCGTCGGCGGTGAACGCGTAGATGTTGCCGTAGACGTCGCCGAACTCGTCGTTGAAGAACGGGCCCTGCACGCCGTCCGGGAACTGGCCCTTGATGTCGCCGAGCCGCTTGCGGACCTGGTAGAAGGCCGGCTGAACCTCGGACTTCTTCAGCGTATCGCGGAACTGCACGAACACGGTGGACGAGCCCGGCGTGGTGTAGCTGCGGACGTAATCCAGGCCGTTGAGCTGCTGCAGCTCCTTCTCGATCCGGTCGGTGACCTGATCGATCGTGTCCTTGATCGTGGCGCCCGGCCACGTCGTCTGCACGACCATGGTCTTGATCGTGAACGGCGGGTCTTCCTCGCGGCCGAGGCGGCTATAGGCCATCACGCCCGCGACGAGCGAGACCGCCATCAGGAACCAGACGAACGAGCGATGCCCGAGCGCCCAGTCGGAGAGATTGAAATCCTTCACGGGAAACCCTCGTCCGACCGGCTCAACGGGCGTCGTCGGTCAGGCGCACGGCCTGGCCTTCGCGCAGGGTGTGGACGCCCGCGACCACGATCCGCTCGCCCGGTGCGAGACCGTCGCTGATGGCGACCCGACCGCCCTCCCCGGCTTCCGGCATGGAGGCCGGCGTCACAGTGCGGCGTGTCACCGACTTGCCGTCCGCACCGACGACCCAGACCGCCCGGCGCGGCCCGTCGTCCAGCAGCGCGGCGGCGGGCAGGAGGAAGCGGCGCGGCACTTGGCGCGAGAGCGAGACGTCGATCGTCGCACCGAGGCGGAAGGCCGGCCCGGGATCATCGAGCGTGATGCGGATGCGCCGGGACCGCGTCCCGGCCTCGGCCAGCGGGGCGATCTCGCGGACGCGGCCGCGGGCGGTCAGCTCCGGTGCGCTCTGCAGCGATACCGCGAACACGCCATCCGCCGGCAGCGCGCCGACATATTGCTCCGGGATGTCGACGACCGCTTCGCGGATTTCCGGCCGGGCGACGGTGACGACGCCCTGTCCGGCGCTCAGCACCTGCCCGATCTCGGCGAGGCGCTGGGTGACGACGCCGTCGAACTCGGCCTTGAGTTCCGTGTAGCCCATCTGGTCGCGGGCCTTCTGCAGGCTCGCCGCGGCCTGATCGAGCCGCGCCCGGGCCGTGTCACGTTTGGCCACGGCCTGATCGAGGGTCGCCTGCGAGACGTTGTTGCCCGCCATGAGACGCCGGGCGCGCGCCTCGGCGGCCTCGGCATTCTCGGCCTGCGCGCGGGCATCGGCGAGGTCGGCTTCCGCTCGGGTCAAGTCGAACCGCGTGACCACGGTATCCAGGGCGGCCAGCCGCTGCCCCTTCTTGACGATGTCCCCGACGGTCACGTCGCGCGCCACCATGCGACCGGGAATCTGGAAGCCGAGCTGCGACTGGTAGCGCGGCTCGATCGTGCCGGCGAAGGGGCCGAACGTAATGGAATCGGTCGGCACGGCAACCTCGGTGAGGACCGGACGCACGGGCACGGCCGCGGCGGCTGGATCCTTGGGCTCGTCGCCGTGGCCGCCGCAGCCGCCGAGAACCGCCGCGCAGGCGGCGAGGAGCAGAACCGCACGCGCACTCATGGGTTGCTCTCGACGACGGCGGCAGCGACCTCCTGCCCGGGACGCAGAAATTGAATGCCCGCGATGACCACGCGCTCACCCGGCTCGACGCCGCCCGTCAGGGCGATGACGTCCGGCCCGTATCGGTCGATCTCGACAGTGCGGACCGCCACGGTCCGCTTGCCGGTGTCGTAGATCCAGACCGCCGGATGGCCGTCGTAGCGATAGAGCGCGGACCAGGGCAGGATCACCGCGTCGTGCGGCGCGAACCGCCCGTGGCCGACGACGACGGCCCCCAGCCCCATGGCGGGCGGCGTCTGCTCCAGGCCGATCTTGACCCGCACCGTGCCGCTCGACGCATCGACCGTGGGCGAAATCTCGCGGACCGTGCCGCGCACCGTGATCGCCGGGTTCGTCTGCAGCGCGACCGTGATGGTCTTGTCGCCCGGCGGTCGCGCAGTGAGCGATTCGTAGACGTTGAACACCGCATCCCGCGGGCCGTCCTGGGCCAGCACGAGGACGGTCTGGCCGGACTGAACCACCTGGCCGACCTCGACGCTGCGGCTCGTCACGATCCCGGCGACGCCGGCGCGCAGCTCCGTGTACGAGAACTGCTCCTGTGCGGTCCCGAGGGCTGCCTTGGCGGACTCGACCGCGGCCTGCGTGGTGCGCAGCTCCTGCTCGGCATTGTCGTAGCTCGGCCGCGTCGTGTACCCGCCGGCCAGCAGCTGCTTCTGACGCTCGTAGCCCATCTTGGCCTGGGTCAGCAGCGCCTCGGCCGAGACCAGGGCGGCCTTGGCGTTGTCGAGGTTGGCCCGCTGGGTCAGCGGCTCCAGCACGGCGAGCACCTGATCGGCCTCGACGTGATCGCCGACCTCGACCCGGCGCTCGGCGACCTTGCCGTTCGTCCGGAACGAGACGTTGACCTGCGCCTGGGCCTGGATGTCACCGGTGAGGACCACCTCCGACGCGACCGGCGTGCGCCGGGCCTCGACGATCCGGACCCGCGCGAGGGCCGAATCGGGCGCCGTCGCAGGCTCGGCGGCCTGAGCCGCCGATGCGAGGGCGATCGTCGCGAGCACCAGAGCTGTGTAGCGGTAAGCGGTCATGCGGATCTTGCGGTCAGCCGTCGCGGCGAAAAGGCGGCCCGACGACGTGACGCATTCCTACGTCATCGCTTACATACCGTCCAGTCGGTTTTTAGAATGGTGACCCATGCGCGTGAAACGGCAGCGGCTGGCAGAGCGGCCTGAGATCATCCTGGACGCGGCCGACGCCGTGCTCCGCAAGGGCGGCGCGCGGGCGCTGACCATCGATGCCGTTGCGGCCGAGGCCGGGCTGAGCAAGGGCGGCGTGCTGCATCACTTCGCGTCGAAGGATGCGCTGATTCTGGCTCTCGTCGCCCGCAAGCTCGCCGAGCTGCGGGAGGACATCGCCGCCTGCGAGGCCGAAATCCCGCCCGGGCCGGCGCAGCTGCCGATGGCGATGGTGGCGCATGTCCGCTCGCATTATTGCGACGACGACGAGTCGTCGCGCGCCCTGCTCCTGGCCTCGATCGAGTATCCCGAGGCCCTGAACGATTACCGCGCCTTCGTGGCGGACCGGCTCGACCGGCTTGCCGGGATGAACGGCGCCTGCCCGGGCGAGGGCTCGGTCCTGTTCTTCGCGATCCTGGGCGTGATCATGGGCCGGACCCTGGGCTTCCACCAGCTCGACGCCGACGAACTGGAGCCCATGTTCGAGGCGCTGGAGCGCATCGCCCGGAAATCCGAAGCGTAAGCCCCGAACACGCAACGCAGAACGTGGCGGATCGGCTGTATCGATCTGCAAACACGTCGCAATTTCGTGCGCGCGGACAGGTCCGGCCCGCAATCCTCCGCGATGGTCGCTGCATCGCGAAAGATGTACGCGGGCGACGTGTGTCGGCCACCCCGTAAAAATCGCCGCGGTATCTTTACCGGATTGCCGGAACGACCGTGCGATGAAAGAGTCTCAATCGTGTCGCGTCTTCGAGTGGTCGGGCCATTGCATGCGGATGACGATTGTCCGGACGACAAGACCGGATCGTCATGCGCCCAGGGGGCGTCCGGCGGCGCAGGCGCGTTGACAGCCGTCCCATTACTCGCCGCCAGCGTAGCGTCATGAGCGAACACGCCGCGATTCCGTCGTCCGACGACCTGCGTCACGCCCTGGCGCGGACGCTCTACGAACACGATGGAAACGGAATCGCCGACCATCCGGCGTGGGACGGTGAGGCCCTGGACACGCGCGATCCCGGCCTGCGCGAGCGGTATCTCCGGCGTGCCGACGCCCTGGCCGATGGTCCCCTCGCCGCCCTGATCACGGATTTGAACGGGCTTACCGCGCGCGACGAGGAACTGCGCGTCCTGCGCCGCCAGCGCATGGCCCCGGAGCGCGAACGCGAACTCCTTGAAGCCAACAACCGCGTGCTCGCGCGGGCCAACGCGGCCGAGGCCGCCCGGGATACCGCCGAAGCTGCGCTCGCCCTGGCCCAGCGGGAACGGGACGTCGCCCGGGAGGCGGAGTCGTTCTGGCAGCACTTCGCCTTCGACGCGGACGAGTTGGCGACACGCCGGTTGATCGAGCAGACCGATGCCCGGGCGGAGGCCGAACGGACCGCGATCCGCGAGCGCTGTCGGCGGGAGCGGGCCGAGAGCGCGCTCCGGCTGTTCGCCGACCGGGCCGATGTGATGCCGAAGGAAGGCTGGGCGTCGGAATTGACCAAGGCCAATCGCGACATCCCGCTCTGGTGGTTCCATGCCGCTCGGGTCGCGCTCGAATCGCACGAGCCGCCAGCCAGTCCGGAGGCGGACACGCCCTGACCTTCCTCGATGAGGGCCGGTCAGCGCGGCTGATCGGGCCGCGCGAGAATCATAGGCAGCCGGCCCTGAAGGAATGTAGCGTCAGGCCGCAGCCGGCCGGGCCAGATCCGCCGGCGGCTCGCGGAACAGGGCGGTGCAGCCGGAGCCGCGATGCATGCTGAGGATCGAGGCCCGGTCGATCTCCGGATGTGCCTTCAGCACCTTCTGCACGCAGCACAGGACGCGCTCGTACTGCGCGGCGTCGTAGTTCGGTTCCAGCGGGCTCACGGCGATGTAGGTTTCGACCACGAGCACGCGCTCCGCACGATCGCGGTCGACATCGACGGCGATCCAGGACGACTTGATCAAGCTGGTGCTGGCGAGCATGGGCGTTCCTCGTTCAGCGTTGTTAGGCGATTGACCGCGGCACGGCCGATCGATTTTGGCGGAATGATGGACCGCCTTGAGACGTATGCCAAGGGGGCCAGGCTCGGTTCTCCCTTTGCACATGCGCGTGCGCGTTGAGACTTAAAACTCTTGGGTCTAAGCTCAGGAGTTGAACACAACCTTCGCGAGTGTTTCTTTCTACTCGCGTCGCGCAGATGGCATGTGGTATACAAACACGAAGGCCCGCCAGACCGGGCCGGCGCAACGGAACCGCGATTCGACGGGACCGCGCATCGGGAGGGAGTTTCGGCATGGTCCGTTCGAGAACGCGAGACGCGTGTTTCCAGACCCACTGTGCAGTCTCCGCGATGTCGCGGCGCGCGTGATATCGATCTGAGTCACCTCCCGTCGCCGCATCCCGAAACCCGACCCGAGATCCGAGACCGATCATGACCAAGGCCCTCGAAGGCGTCCGCATCCTGGACTTCACCCACGTTCAATCCGGCCCGACCTGTACCCAGCTCCTGGCTTGGTTCGGGGCAGACGTGATCAAGGTCGAGCGGCCCGGCATCGGCGACGCCACCCGCCAGCAGTTGCAGGACATTCCGGATGTGGACAGCCTCTATTTCACGATGCTGAACCACAACAAGCGCTCGCTCACGCTCGATTCGAAGAACCCGAAGGGCAAGGAGGTGCTCTGGCGCCTGATCGAGGAATGCGATGTCCTGGTCGAGAACTTCGCCCCCGGGGCGCTGGCCCGGATGGGGCTGACCTGGGAGAAGATCCACGCGAAGAACCCGCGCATGATCCTCGCCTCGGTGAAGGGGTTCGGGCCCGGCCGCTACGAGGAGTGCAAGGTCTACGAGAACGTCGCGCAATGCGCCGGCGGCTCGGCCTCCACCACCGGTTTTCGCGATGGCATCCCGATGGTGACCGGCGCCCAGATCGGTGATTCCGGCACCGGCCTGCACTTGGCGCTCGGCATCGTCACGGCGCTGTACCACCGCACCCAGACCGGGCTCGGCCAGAAGGTCGACTGCGCCATGCAGGACGGGGTGCTCAACCTCTGCCGGGTGAAGCTGCGAGACCAGCAGCGCCTGGAGCACGGCCCGCTGAAGGAATACAGCCAGTTCGGCGAAGGCATCCCGTTCGGCGAAGCGACCCCGCGGGCCGGCAACGATTCCGGCGGCGGCCAGCCGGGGCGGATCCTGCGCTGCAAGGGCTGGGAGCAGGACCCGAACGCCTACATCTACGTGATCACGCAGGCCGCGGTCTGGGATCCGATCTGCGATATCATCGGCGAGCCCGGCTGGAAGGCCGACCCGAACTACGCCTCCCCGAAGGCGCGCCTGCCGCATCTCAACGAGATCTTCACGCGCATCGAGGCCTGGACAATGAAGATGTCCAAGTTCGAGGCCATGGACATTCTGAACGGCCACGACATCCCGTGCGGCCCGATCCTGTCCATGAAGGAGATCGCGGCCGACGAGGCGCTGCGGGCGACCGGCACCATCGTCGAAGTCGATCACCCGACCCGCGGCCGCTACCTGTCGGTTGGCAATCCGATCAAGCTGTCGGCGAGCCCCACCGAGGTGGTGCGTTCGCCCCTGCTCGGCGAGCACACCGACGAGATCCTGCGCGACGTGCTGAAATACTCGACCGAGGAGGTCGAAGAGATCACCGGGTCCGGCGCCATCGGCGGCTTGCAGAAGATCGCCGCGGAGTGAGGACGGCTGGCGATCCCGGGCCATCCGCCTAGGATCGCCGCTAAGCGGCACGCCACCACCGTCTTATCCGAAAAGAATTCGGCCCCGCTTCGGGGCCGGACGACGCCAGGGATCGCCCATGCGCATCGCCGTCATCGGTCAGCAGGATTTCGGCAAGGCCGTCTTGGAGGCGTTCCTGAAGCGTGGGGACACCGTCGCGGGCGTCTTCTGCGCGCCGGAGAAGCCCGGGGCCAAGCCGGACGTACTCAAGACTGCGGCGCTGGAGAAGGACCTGCCGGTCTTCCAGTTCCCGAGCCTGAAGAGCCCGGAGGCCGAGGCGGCGATGCGCGGCCTCGACGCCGATATCGGCATCATGGCCTACGTGCTGCAATTCGCGCCGCAGAGCTTCGTCACCATCCCGAAGCACGGGACGATCCAGTACCATCCGAGCCTGCTGCCGCGCTATCGCGGCCCGTCCTCGATCAACTGGCCGATCGCCAAGGGCGACCTCCAGACCGGACTGACGATCTTCCGTCCCACCGACGGCCTCGATGAAGGTCCGGTGATCCTTCAGAAGACCTGCGAGATCGGCGGCGACGCCACGCTCGGCGACATCTACTTCAACAACCTGTTCCCGATGGGCGTCGACGCGATGCTGGAGGCGGCCGACCTCGTGGTCGCTGGCCAGCACATCGAGATCGATCAGGACGAGGACGCGGCGAGCTACGAGGGCTGGTTCCGCGCCGCGGAGGCCGAGATCCGCTGGTCGGCCCATGCCGACCAGATCTACAACCTGATCCGGGCCGCGAACCCGGCCCCCGGGGCCTGGACCACGCTCGACGGCAAAAAGCTGCAGATTTTCGACGCACAGTTGCACCCAGTCCGCCGCCTCGGCGACGTGAAGGGCAAGCCCGGCGAGGTGATCGCGGTCGACGGGGACGGGTTCAGCGTCTGCGCGCAGGGCGGCCGGATCGAAATCCGCAAGGTCAAGCCGGAGGACGGCAAGAAGATCGCGGCCGCGGAGTTCGCGGCCTCCGGCGGCATCGCGCTGGGGCAGATTTTGGGCCGCTGAACGCGGAACCCGTATCGGTATCAGTCGGCGGCGTTCAGTCCGTAGCCGCGGAAGCGCTCGACGGTGCTGTTGATCTCGTGGTCCGACAAGATGTTCGGGGCGCCGACTTGGAGCGCCACGGCATATTGCCAGCACAGGGTCTCCAGCTCGACGGCGAGCCACAGCGCCTTTCCCAGGCTCTCCCCGGCGGCGATCATGCCGTGGTTGGCAAGCAGGCAAACGTTCCGGTCCTTGAGCGCCGCCAGGGCCAGCTCTGAGAGCTCCGCCGTGCCGTAGGATGCGTAGGGGGCACAGCGCACGTTCGGGCCGCCGAAGGCCGCGATCATGTAATGCACCGCCGGGATCTCCCGCCCGCACAGGGCGAAGGCGGTGCAGTGGATCGGGTGGGCGTGGACGACGGCGCCGATCTCGAGACGCGCCGCCAGGATGTCCCGGTGGAAACGCCATTCCGAGGATGGTTTCAGCCCTGCCGGATGCGTTCCGTCGAACGCCAAAGGCACGATATCGTCCGGGTCCATGCGCGCGGTGGGCAGTCCCGAGGGCGTGATCAGAATGCCGTCGCGAAACCGCACCGAGACGTTGCCCGAGGTACCACGGTTCAGGCCCTGCGCGTCCAGGTCCCGCGCCGCCGCCACGACGCTCTCGCGTGCGATCCGCTCGTCCGTATCCATGCCCGATCCTCGGATGAACCCGGTACCGGGTACGCGCGAAGGCCCGGCGCCGTAAAGCCGGCGCCGGGCCTTCGTTCGATGCGATGCGCCTTACTGGGCCAGCACCGGTGCGAGGTTGGCCTGCGGCGCCTTGGTGTAAGCCGCCCGCATTGGCTTGAGCACGAACAGGGCCAGGAGCGCCGCCAGGATGTTGAGCCCGGCCGCCACCAGGAACACCGTGTGCCAGCTCCCGGTCATCGTCGTGAGCACGCTGGTATAAGGCACGATCAGCGCCGCCGTGCCCTTGGCGGTGTAGAGCAGGCCGGCATTGGTGGCGGCGTATTTGGAGCCGAAGGTGTCGCCGCAGGTCGCGGGGAACAGCGAGTAGATCTCACCCCAGGCGAAGAAGACCAGGCCGGTGAGCAGCACGAAGGCGATCGGGTTCTCACCGAACTGGCTCAGCGCGTAGATACCCAGGCCCTCGATCGCAAACGAGATGAACATCGTATTCTCGCGGCCGATATGGTCCGAGACCCAGCCGAAGAACGGTCGCGTCACGCCGTTGAGCACCCGGTCCAGCGTCGCCGCGAAGGTCAGCGCCGGCAGCGTGATCCCGAGCAGCGAGACCGGAACGTCGGCGATCTTGAAGTCCTTGGCGATGGGTCCGAGCTGCGCGGTTGCCATCAGGCCGCCGGCGGCCATCATGACGAACATCGCGTACATCACCCAGAAGATCGGGGTCCGCACCATCTCGCCCGGCTTGAAATCGCGCTTGGATTGGCTGACCCGGGCGACGTCCGGGACCTGGCCCTTCACCGGCGAGCGCAGGAACAGGGCGATCAGCATCACGATCAGGCCCTGGCCGATGCCGAAGTAGAAGAACGCAGCCTCGTAGCCCTGCGCCTTGATCATCGCCTGGATCGGCACGACGGTCAGCGCTGAGCCGGCGCCGAAGCCCATCGCGGTGATGCCGGCGGCAAGGCCGCGGCGATCCGGGAACCACTTGAGGGAGTTGCCCACGCAGGTCCCGTAGACCGCACCCGCGCCGGTGCCGCCGATGGCAGCCGCCACGTAGAGCATCGTGAGCGTTTCCGCGTAGGAATTCATCACCCAGGCAACGCCGCAGAGCAGGCCGCCGAACAGGGTGACGATCCGCGGGCCGTACTTATCGACGAACCAGCCTTCGATCGGCACGAGCCAGGTCTCGGTGACCACGAACAGCGTGAACGCGACCTGGATCGCGGCGCGATCCCAGCCGTGACGCTCCTGCATCGGGTTCACGAAGAACGTCCAGCCGTACTGCATGTTGGCGATCATGCACATGCAGACGACGCCGAATGCCAGCTGGAGCCATCGGCCCCGCCCGACTGGTTTGCCGATCTCGGACATACGTATCTCTCCAAGTTGGATTTATTATTTTGTGTTCATCGCCAGTCATAGTTATGCCTGGACAGAGACGCGCCGGGCAGAACAAAGCGAGCGGCGTGCTTTGAAAAATTCTTGTCCGGCGGACAAATCAAGTCTCTTGAGTGCCGCCATCCACCGCCGAGCGATCACGCACACCCTCGACTGGTCTACGGTATGCCAGAAGGATGGTGCTGAGGCTGGGCGATTCTGTCAATCAAACATGCACAAAAATACATGATTGCCCCGCGGGATTGCGGGGTCCTGTCAAACGTGGGCTCGGTTTCGGCATAACGGTTCCGGTTTCTGCCCGAAGAGCCTTGCACATCTGCTGCAGCCGCAGTTGCCGGTCTGTGGAGTTGGCTCGCAATTGACTAGGATCGAGCAAAGGTTTGGGCTAGTTCGTTTTACGAGCGCACGACAGAGAACACGTGCGAAAAATCTTGGGCATGGGCCGACTGGACGAGGCATGTCGAACTCCGAACCGTTGAGCGTTAAACCGATCGTCGCCAGTTCCAGTCTCAGGACATTGGCCTATGAAGCGCTCAAGACTGCGATCACCAACATGGACATCTACGGGCGGCCCGATGAGGTGCGGCTCGACGAGCGGAAACTGTCGCAGGATCTCGGCGTCAGCCGCACACCTGTCCGCGAGGCGCTCACGGTCCTGGAGCAGGAAGGATTCGTTCGGTCCGAAGCACGGCGCGGTGTGTTCGTCATCAAGAAGAACAAGCGCGAGATCGTCGGCATGATCCACGCCTGGACGGCGCTCGAGAGCATGGCGGCCCGTCTCGCCTGCACCCGTGCCACTGACACGCAGCTTCGCGCCCTGCGCGAATCATTCCCGGAATTCTACGAGGGTCAGCCGGCCGAACATATCGATGAATACTCGGATGCCAATATCCGGTTTCATCAGCGGATCATTGCCCTAGGTCATTGCGAGCCGATCGCCGAGTTGACCAGCAATCTGCTGATGCATGTCCGGGGCATCCGCAGCACCGCCCTCCGCCAGGGCGACCGGGCCGCGCGGTCGATCCGCGAGCACGTGGCGATCATCGCGGCCCTGGAAGCGCGCGACGCGGAGAATGCGGAGCGCCTCGTGCGCGAGCACGGCCTCGGCCTCGCCCAGCATGTCGACACCTACGGCGATTACCTCGACTGAGGATCGCCGACCGGGCGACGACGCGTGTTCGCGCGTGCCGGATCGCGTGTCGCACTCCGATTGCGGTGCAAAAGGCACTCTTCATACGAGCGGCCATCTTCGACGCGTCAAACGCCGAGCGGGCGATGCCACGACGGGAATTGGGACCGCTGTTCGGGCTGCCGCCGCGGCATGCAATCCGAGCATGACTGGAATTCGGTATCTGGCATACCAGTTTGCAGCGCGGCATGACATCTCTTGCATCGCAATATCGTCGTCTTGCCGAGCCGCACCGGAGCTTCCCGATGATCGCCAGCTTCCTCGTCGTGTTTGTCGCCCTCGCCGCTTGTCAGGCCCTGCTTGCCGTCAAGCTCGCCGATCTCCTGAGCCCGTCTTCCGAGGCCGGCAAGGCGACCGCTCAGCCGGCCCGCCGGGACGGCACCGTCAGCCTCGCCTGAAAACGGCCTTTCCGGGATCTATACGGGCGCAGACTGCGTAGGGTTAACACTTTGCTCAAGGGTTTCCGCTAGCGTCAACGGATCGTTGACCATGCGGGCGAGGGAGCAACCGCGTTGGCCCTCGGCATCTCTTCACGGACTTCGGACGGTCCGTTTGTCCTGCTGGTCTCGGATCGTCCGTCCGAACGGGCGGCCCTGGAACGGGCTATCGCCCTCGTGATGGATTGCCGGGCGGTCGCTGCCGGTTCGGCGATACCGTCTGGGCGACCACACCTCATCGTGCTGGATCTGCATCCGGTTCAGGCCGCTGCGCTGGAGCCAGCTTTGAGCCATCGCGGGCTACCGGTCCCGCGCCTCGTCCTGGTTCGCGGCGAGCCCGCGAAACCCTCGCCTCACCTGCGCCAGCTGCCGGCGGCCGCTCCGCGTCAGCTCGTGCTGGCGAATGTCTTCGCGATGATCGAGGCTGTGACACGCTCGGCGGAGACGCGCCGGCAGAAACTCGCCGGGCGCGTCTCGGACGCGACCGCGATCGTATCCGAACTGTTCGACAGCGCCGCCTTGGGCGCTGGCCTGCAGCGGGCCGATGTCGAGCGCGGGACCGAATTGGTACTCGCTGCCGTCTCGGAAGCCGGGATCACGGATTGGCTGGCCGAAGTCTGGCGCCACGATGTCGGCGTCTACCAGCACACCCTGGGGGTGGCCGGCCATGCCGCGAGCTTCGGCGCGCAGATCGGCCTGAGCCGGGTCGATCTCGGGCGATTGGTACGATCCGCCCTCCTCCATGATATCGGCAAATCGCGGATCCCAAGCGAGATCCTGAACAAGCCCGGCCGTCTCGATCCCGAGGAGTTGCGGTTGATGCAGCGTCATCCGGTGATCGGCGCCGATCTTCTCCGGGCACAGGGGACCTTTGAGGACGAGGTCATCGACGTCGTCCTGCACCATCATGAGCGTCTCGACGGGACCGGCTATCCGGATCGGCTCCGGGGCGCAGCCATCTCCGATCTGGTGCGGATCGTGGCGATTTGCGACGTGTTTTCGGCGCTGACCGAGCGCCGCGCCTACAGGAAGCCGGCGAGCCCCGCTGAGGCTCTGGCGATCATGACCGACGGGTCCGGCCATCTCGACCCCGATCTGCTGCGGATCTTCGCGCCGGTCATGCTCGGGGGCGATGCGCTGGCGGCATGATTACCGTGACCATGGCGCCACGCTCCGGCATCACGGTTCGCGAACCCCGAGGAACGCCGCGGTTTCGCCGCAACCCGGTCGGAGGGAGACGCATCCCATCCGGAAGCGCTGTCCCCGTGTCGAAACTTCTCCCCGCCTTCGCTGTTGCCCTATCGCTGTCGCTCGCCGGTTGCGGTGGCTTGTCGTTCACGCCCGAACCGACCGCTGAGACCGCGACCCACACCGCGATCCTTGACGAAGTCGCGGCCGCGGCTGCGATCTCGGCCTATCGCGTCCAGCACGGACTGAGCCCGGTCATCGTCGACAACGGCCTGGTGAAGGTTGCCGCCTTCCAGGCCGGCAACAATGCCCGACACGGGCAGCTCAGCCACGATGTCGGCGGCAGCTTCACCGCGCGCATGGCCTCTGCCGGTCTGGCGAGGTCCTACGCCGCGGAAAATCTCAGCGCCGGTTCCGAAACCTTCGAGCAGGTGCTGGCACGCTGGAAGGCGAGCCCCGAGCACAACAAGAACATGCTGCTCCCGCAGATCCGGCGGATCGGCATCGCCCGGGTCGATGCGCCCGATACCCGCTACAAGCGGTTCTGGGCGCTGGTGATGGCGGGCGGCTGATCGCTCAGGGCTCGGCCGAAGCCAGATCGACGATCCGCAGCTGCGCCCGCTCGGCACCGCGCCAGCGGTCGCAGGACAGCGTGCCGGCCACGTGCATCTCCTGGCCGATCCCCTTCAACAGGGCCTGTCCGAGCGGGCGTTCGGCCGCGCGGAAGCAGATCGCGCCCACGGCCTGGCCGTCGCGGCTGCGCAGGCGTGCGCGGACATGGCCCGAGCCGACCACCGCGGCATCGACGAGGCGGTGGCGTCCGAGCGCGAAGAGCGGCTCCGGCGCGCCCTGCCCGAACGGGCCGGCCCGCTGCAGCAGCCGGACGGTCTCGGCGGTGGCCCCGCCGGCGCTCAGGCTGCCGTCGATCATCAGGGCGTCGGCCGCCCGCGAGACCGCGACGCTGGCGCCGAGAAGCGCGGCCAAGTGCGTCTCGAACCGCGGGATGTCGTCGGCCCGCAGGGTGACGCCCGCCGCCATGGCGTGGCCGCCGCCCTTGCTGGCGAGCCCGGCCTCGACGCAGGCGCGGACGGCGAGGCCGAGATCGGCCCCGGGGATCGAGCGTCCGGAGCCGGTCGCGCTGCCGTCAGGTCGGATCGCGAAGGCGAAGGCCGGCCGGTTGAAGCGCTCCTTCAGGCGCGCCGCGATCAGCCCGACGATGCCGGGATGCCATTCCGTGTTGCCGGTCACCAGCACGGCGCGCGCCGGGTCGAGGGTCAGGGCACGATCCATCTCGGCCTCGGCCTCGGACACCGCATGGGCCTCGATCGCCTGGCGCTCGCGGTTGAGCCGGTCGAGATCGGCGGCGATCCGGGCAGCCTCGACCGGATCGGCCGTCGTGAGCAGGCGCGCCCCGAGGGCCGAATCGCCGATCCGGCCGCCGGCATTGATCCGCGGCCCGAGCACGAAGCCGAGATGCCAGGCCTCCGGGGGCTCGCTGAGGGAGGCGGCGTCGAGCAGGGCCGCCAGGCCGGTGCGGCCCCGGTGGCGCATCACCGTCAGCCCCTGCGTGACGAAGGCGCGGTTCAAGCCGACCAGCGGCACCACGTCGGCCACCGTCGCCAGCGCCACGAGGTCGAGGGCGTCGGTGAGAGTCGGCTCCGGGCGATCCGGGCCGAAAAAGCCGTCCCGGCGCAGGGCGCGGTTGAGGGCGGCCAGCGTCAAGAACACGACGCCGGCGGCGCAGAGATGGCCGAGGCCGGAGAGGTCGTCGAGCCGGTTGGGGTTCACCACGGCCCGGGCCGGGGGCAGCTGCTCGGCGGCGGCGTGGTGATCCAGCACGATCACGTCGAGGCCGAGCTTCTCGGCCTCTTCCAGGGGCCCGTGGCCGCTCGTGCCGCAATCGACGCAGACCAGCAGGGTCGCGCCCTCGGCCGCCAGGGCGGTGATCGCCGCGGCGTTGGGGCCATAGCCCTCGGTGATCCGGTCCGGGATGTGGATCGGCGCCCGCAGGCCGACCTGGCGCAGATAGCCCGCGAGCAGCGCCGCGCTGGCCGCACCATCGACGTCGTAATCGCCGAACACGGCGACGATCTCGCCCCGGCGGATGGCCCGCACGAGCCGGCGCACGGCCGCATCCATGTCGAGCAGGATGTCCGGATCCGGCATCAGGTCGCGCAGACGCGGGGCCAGGTGGCGGGCGGCCTGGTCCGGCGCCACTTGCCGTCCGGCGAGGACGCGCGCCAGCAACTCGGGCAGGCCGTGGGCCTGGACCATCTTGGCGATGTGGTTCTGCACTGCCATGCCGGCACAGCGCTCCTGCCAGCGCCGTCCGGTCACGGAGGCGGCGACACCCAGGAACGGCGGCGGATCGGTGATCAGCGAGGCGGTGGCGGCGGACACGGGCGGCACTCTACACCGGGTCGGCGGCGGAATCGCGGGCGCCGCGGCAACAGCGGCCGCGCACGAAGTTGGGTCGGCAAAACGAAGGGGCGGACATCGCTGCCCGCCCCTTGCCGAAACCGATTTTGACGCAGTCTCAGAATGCCTTGAGGATGTTGTCGACCACCTTCTTGGCATCACCGAACAGCATCATGGTGTTGTCGCGGAAGAACACCTCGTTCTCGACGCCGGCATAGCCCGAGCCCATGCCGCGCTTGATGAACAGCACGGTCTTGGCCCGCTCCACGTCCAGGATCGGCATGCCGTAGATCGGCGAGGCCTTGTCGGTCTTGGCGGCCGGGTTGGTGACGTCGTTGGCACCGATCACGAAGGCGACATCCGCCTGCGGGAACTCGCCGTTGATGTCCTCCAGCTCGAACACCTCGTCGTAGGGCACGTTCGCCTCGGCGAGCAGCACGTTCATGTGGCCCGGCATGCGGCCCGCCACCGGGTGGATGGCGTACTTCACGTCGACGCCCTCCTTCTTCAGCATGTCGGCCATCTCGCGCAGGGAGTGCTGCGCCTGCGCCACCGCCATGCCGTAGCCCGGGACGATGATCACCCGCTCGGCGTTCTTCATGATGTAGGCCGCGTCGTCGGCCGAGCCTTGCTTGACCGGGCGCGTCTCGACTTGGCCCGGACCGCCTGCAGCGGCGGTGTCGCCGCCGAACCCGCCCAGGATGACCGAGATGAACGACCGGTTCATCGCGTGGCACATGATGTAGGACAGGATCGCGCCCGACGAGCCGACCAGAGAGCCGGTGATGATCAGCGCGAGGTTGCCCAGGGTGAAGCCGATGCCGGCCGCCGCCCAGCCCGAGTAGGAATTGAGCATCGACACGACGACAGGCATGTCGGCGCCGCCGATCGGGATGATCAGCAGGCCGCCCAGCGCGAAGGACAGCAATACGATCAGCCAGAAGACCGCCTTGCTCTCATTGCCGATGAACAGCGCGATCAGCACCACCAGTGCCACCGCGATGCCGATGTTGATGAGGTGCCGCTGCGGCAGCATGATCGGCTTGCCGGACATCCGCCCGTCGAGCTTGGCGAAGGCGATGACCGACCCGGTGAAGGTGATCGCGCCGATGGCCGCGCCCAGGGCCATCTCGAACAGCGACTGCTTGTGAATGTGGCCGTTCTCGAGGATGCCCACCGCCTGCGGCGCGTAGAGCGTCGCCGCGGCGCCGGCCACGGCCGCGAGGCCGACCAGCGAGTGGAAGGCAGCCACGAGCTGCGGCATCGCCGTCATCGGCACGCGTTTGGCGATGACCGCGCCGGCTCCGCCGCCGATGCCGATGCCCAGGATCACCAGGATCCAGGCGCCGAACCCGGCCGGCGGATGGCCGACCAGGGTGGTAAGCACGGCGAGCGCCATGCCGATCATGCCGTAGAGGTTGCCCTGCCGCGACGTGGTCGGGTGCGAGAGCCCCCGCAACGCCATGATGAACAGGACGCCGGCGACGATGTAGAGAAGCGCGGAGACGTTCTGGGACATCGTCTCAGGCCTTCTTCTTGTACATGCCGAGCATGCGCTGGGTGACGAGGAAGCCCCCGAAAATATTCACGCTGGCCAGGACGATGCCGATGAATCCGAAGGCGCGGGCCCAACCGGTGCCCTTCTCCAGAAGCGGCACGCCGGCCGCCAGGATCGCACCGACGATAATTACCGAGGAGATCGCGTTCGTGACCGACATCAGCGGCGTGTGCAGCGCCGGGGTCACGGACCAGACCACGTAGTAACCGACGAAGATCGCCAGCACGAAGATGGCGAACTGGAAGATGAACGGATCGACGGCGCCGCCGGTGGCCGCGCTGATCCCATGGCCCATGCCGGACGCGATGGCCTGGGCCTGATCGGCCGCGTTGCGGGCGACATCGGCTGCGGCGCGCGCGGCATCCGCCAGCACGCGGGTCTGATCAGCCGCCTGATCGGGAGGGACGACAAGGTTTGCCATTCTGCTTCTCCTCGCGATCGGTCTTCAGTGCGTGCCCGACGGGGCCGGGGCGGCCTCGGCCTTGCCGGTCTCCGACTTGGCGAGACCCACCGCCGCAGCTTCCGAGGCGGGGCCATCGGTCTTGGACTGGAAGGAGGCGTGGACCACGGACCCGTCGCGGGTCAGGTTGGTGGCCTTCACCAATTCGTCGTCCCAATTGATCGCCAGCGCCTTGCTCTCCTTGTCGATCAGGGTCTCGACGAAGGCGTAGAGGTTGCGCGCATAGAGGCTCGACGCCGTGGCGGCGAGGCGCCCCGGCACGTTGGTGTGGCCGACGATCTTCACGCCGCGGTCGGTCACCACGATCTCGCCCGGCTTGGCGCCGGCGACGTTGCCGCCGCGCTCGACCGCGAGATCAATCAGGACCGAGCCCGGCTTCATTGAGGCGACCATCTCCTCCGAGACGAGCTTCGGAGCCGGACGGCCGGGGATCAGGGCCGTCGTGATGACGATGTCCTGCTTGGCGATATGGCCCTTCACCAGCTCGGCCTGCTTGGCCTGATAGCCGGCCGACATCTCCTTGGCGTAGCCGCCCGCGGTCTCGGCCTGCTTGAACTCGTCGTCCTCGACCGCGACGAACTTGGCGCCGAGCGACTCGACCTGCTCCTTGGTGGCGGGGCGCACATCCGTGGCGGTCACGACCGCACCCATACGCCGGGCCGTGGCGATGGCCTGCAGCCCTGCGACGCCGACGCCCATGATGAAGACGCGGGCGGCCGGCACGGTACCGGCCGCGGTCATCATCATCGGCATGGCCCGGCCGTACTCGGCGGCGCCGTCGACGACGGCCCGGTAGCCGGCGAGGTTCGCCTGAGAGGACAGCACGTCCATCACCTGCGCCCGGGTGATGCGCGGCATCAGCTCCATGGCGAAACCCGAGACCCCTGCCTCGGCCAGGGCCTTCAAGGCGGCCTCGTTGCCGTAGGGATCCATGATCGCGATGATCGTGGCGCCGCGCTTGAACAGCGACAGCTCCTCGCCCGCCGGACGGCGGACCTTGAGGACGAGGTCGGCATCACGGGCCGCATCGGCGGCGCTGCCGGCGATCTCGGCACCGGCGGCCTCATACTCGGAATCGAGGATCCCGGCCTTCAGCCCCGCGCCAGCCTGCACGGTGATGTCGGCGCCGAGCGTCTTGAACTTCTTTACGGTCTCCGGGACCGCGGCCACCCGCGGTTCCGCAGAGTCCGTCTCGGACAGCACAGCAATGCGCATGCGAGGCTTCCCCTGAATAAGCTTGGCCTCTCGAATGCGCGAACCAACACGACTTTTCGAGACGCGAAAGGAGGTTGCACTGTTGGAATAACAGCGAATGTAACCAGCGGCGTGTCGACCGGACCGCCGCGTTTCAACGCGTCGTCGAGCCGCTCTGCCAACCCCGGCGAGCGGTCCCGGAACGGGCTCAGGCGAAAGCGAGGTAGAGGAAGAGCAGGATCGCGACGACAAGAGGTCCGCGCCAACCGATGGCGGGGGCCAGGGCCCCAACGGCGCCTGCCGCGCCGGAGACGATCACGCTGAGGATCGCGAGCAGCCAAGCCTCGCGAATCCCGCCCACGGCGAGCGCCAGAACCCAGCAGATCACCACGCCGGTACCGATCTCGACGAAGCGCACGAAGCCGCGATAGGTCTGCTCGTGGGTGCTCGCGTCCATCGCCGGGCTGTAGGTGTGCCCGGCCACCGTCTCACTCTCGGCCATCGTGCGCTCGTTTCCCTCAGGTGCGACTTCTTGTGGTCACCCCGGGATGTAGCTCAAGCGTTTACCTGCCGCAATCGGACGTCCGCAAGTTGATCGCCCTCTCGGTGAATTCCCGAAGGTCAATTCACACCGGCTTCGGCAAACCGGCCCGGGCGAGGATCTGGTTCTGTCGCACACCCAGCTCCTCCAGCGAAAAATGCTCGATCTCGGCCTCAAAGAGCCGGTGGTAGTTCAACTCCGAGCGGAGATGCAGGAACACCGCGCCAAGGCCCACGGCAGCGCGGTCCATGAACACGAATTCCTGGGGCACCGTCACAGGCCCCCGCTCCTTGAGCGCCTGATGGACCTGGAACGCCTGCCGCCGGCCATAATCGCCGGGCTTGACCCCATCGGCGACCGTGCGGGTGCGATCCTCCAACAGCGGCCCGTAGATGAAGCGCGCCCAGATATTCAGGATCTCGATCTTCTCCTTGTCGAGGTTCTTGAAGCCCCAGACCTCGTAGGCGTGGACGATGCGGGCCGCATCCTCCTCCAACAGGCCGCGATACAGATCGACCACGCCGCCGACGAAGCGCGGATGGAAGATCCGCACGCAGCCGTAATCCAGCAGGTTGATGCCGGCCGCCTCGCCGCCCTCCGAGAAGACCGTGTAGTTGCCCAGATGCGGATCGCCGTGGATCACGGCGGCGCGGCTGAACGGATGCCACCAGGCCTTGAACATCGACTGCGCGATGCGGTTGCGCACCTCGACAGGTTCTTCCGCGAAGCCGAGGATCTTGTCGCCGTCGAGCCAGCCGAGCGTGAGCAGGCGCTTGGTCGACAGATCCGGGAAGACGCGGGGCACGCGTACCGCATCGACATCCTGAAGCACGTCGCCGTAAAGGCTGGCGTGCTTGGCTTCGTGTTCGTAATCGAGTTCCTCCCGCACCCGGGCGCCGATCTCTTTGGCGATCTCGCGGGTATCGAGCCAGCTGTTCATGCGTCGATGAAGCGCGAAGGCGATCTCCAGCTGCTTGAGATCGGCCTCCACGGCCGATTGCATGTCGGGGTATTGGAGCTTGCAGGCCAGACGCTCGCCATCCTTCGCGGTCGCGCGATGGACCTGCCCCAGCGACGCCGCGGCGGCGGGTTTCAGGTCGAAGCTGCCGAAGCGATCCTGCCAGCCGGCCCCCAGTTCGGACTGCATCCGGCGCTTGACGAAGGCCGCCCCCATGGGTGGCGCATCGGCCTGGAGCTTCTGAAGCTCGGCGGCGTATTCGGGCGGCAGCAGATCCGGGATCGTGGCGAGCAGCTGCGCCACCTTCATGATCGGCCCTTTGAGACCGCCGAGCGCCTGCGCGAGGGCAGCCGCGCTGGTCGTCCCCTCCTTCCCTAACAGCTTCGACATCGCCATGCGGGCGGCGACGCCCCCGACATTGGCGCCCACGCTGGCGTAGCGCCCCGCGCGGGCGGAGAAGCGATTGGCTTCGCGATCGGTCTCGGCCATGGTCCAGGATCTTCCTTGGTGCAGGGCCGGAGATAAGCGTTTCGGCCTTGCGCGCCAGACCGCCGGGTCGCTGCGCCGCGGCGGCTCAGCCGGCGGGCCAGTTGTCCCGAATCCAGCGGGTGAGGCCGGATTCATCGATCTCGCCCGCGGCGAGACCGCGTATCATCACGACGGCCTCGGCTTCGTCGGCGACGAAATCGATATCGTTCAGCCCCAGGAACGTGATGAGGGCCAGAAGGGCAGCCCGCTTGTTGCCGTCGATAAACGGATGGTTCTTGGCGATACCGAAGGCGTAAGCCGCCGCGAGTTCGGCGAGATCGATCTCCGCGCCATCCTCGGCATAGGCGATCCGATTGACCGGCCGCCCAAGCGCCGATTCGAGAGCGCCTTCGTCGCGTAGACCGGGCGGCCCGCCGAACTGCTTCAACTGCAGGGCGTGGATCGCTTTCACGAGGTCGCTCGTGAGCCAGACGATCTCGCGATCGGTGCTCATTTCGCAAGTTCCGCCAAAGCATTGCGATAGGTCTTCATCGCCTTCTCGGCGACTTTCATGCCCTTCTCGAACGCCGGGTCGTAGGGCGACAGCCGCACGGAGCCGTCGGCATTCTCGGTCACGTAGAGCCAGTCGCCCTGCGCCAGATTCAGCTTGCCGAGGAAATCCTTGGGCAGGATCAGACCGGTCGAGTTCCCGACGCGCTTCACCTCAAGCTTCATGACGACCCCCGGGATGTTGTACGTTTTGTATAACATCCCGGGGGTCGCCTTGGAAGCGGGTTAGGCCCGTCCCTCCATCCCCTCCAACTCGACGATCATCCCTTCGATCATCCCGAGGCCGATCTGCCAGAAGCCCGGATCCTTCGCGTCGAGCCCGAACGGCGCCAGCAATTCGCCGTAGGGCTTCGAGCCGCCGGCGGCGAGCAGCGCGAAGTAGCGCTCCACAAAGCCCGACTCGGCCTGGGCGTAGACCCCGTAGAGCGAGTTCACGAGGCAATCGCCGAACGCGTAGGCGTAGACGTAGAACGGCGAATGGATGAAGTGCGGAATGTAGGCCCAGAACGGTTCGTAGCCCGCATCCAGGGTGATCGCCGGCCCGAGGGATTCGGTCTGCACCGACATCCAGAGCGCGTTGATCTGGTCGCTGGTCAGTTCGCCCTTGGCCCGGGCGAGGTGGACCTTCCGCTCGAACGTGTAGAACGCGATCTGGCGCACCACCGTATTGATCATGTCCTCGACCTTGGCGGCGAGCATGGCCCGCCGCTGGGTCGTGTCGGTGGTCGCCGCGAGCAGCTTGCGGAAGGTCAGCATCTCGCCGAAGACGCTGGCGGTCTCGGCCAGAGTCAGGGGCGTCGGCGCCATCAGAGCCCCGTTCGGGCCGGCCAGCACTTGGTGGACGCCGTGACCCAATTCGTGGGCCAGCGTCATCACGTCCCGCGGCTTGCCCTGATAATTCACCAGCACGTAGGGGTGGACCGAGGGGACCGTCGGATGCGCGAAGGCGCCCGGCGCCTTGCCGGGCCGGGTCGGCGCGTCGATCCAGCGCTCGTCGAAGAACCGCTTCGCGATCCCGGCCATCTTCGGCGAGAAGGAATCGTAGGCCGACAGGACCGTGTCGCGGGCCTCCGTCCACGGGATGGTGCGCTGCTCGATCTTCGGAAGCGGTGCGTTCCGGTCCCAGTAAGGCAGCGCGTCCTGCCCGAACCACTTGGCCTTCAGCCTGTAATAGCGGTGCGACAGACGGGGATAGGCAGCCTGCACGGCGTCGACCAAAGCCGCCACGACCTCGGGCTCGACCCGGTTCGCCAGATGGCGCGCGTCGGCGACGTCCTTGAAGCCGCGCCAGCGGTCGGAAATTTCCTTGTCCTTGGCCAGGGTGTTGGTGATCAGCGTGAACACGCGGAGATTGCCGCGCAGAACCTCGCTGATCGCCCCGGCCGCCTCCTTGCGGACAGAGCCGTCCGGGTCCTGGAGCTTGTTCAGGGTCGGTTCGAGCGGCATCTGCTCGCCCTGGACCGTGAAGCGCAGGCCCGCGATCGTCTCGTTGAACAGCCGGTCCCAGGCTGCGTTCGCGGTGACCGACTTCTCAAGGAACAGCTTCTCGGTGCGGTCGTCGAGCTGGTGCGGCTTCTCGCGCCGCAAATCCTCGATCCACGGTGCGTAATGCGCGAGCGGCCCCTTGGACATCGCGGCGTCCATCGCCGCATCGTCCACACGGTTCAATTCCAGGGCGAAGAACAGCAGGTCGGCCGAAGCGTCGGTCAGGCGCTCGCGGGTGTCGCCGTAGAACTTGGCCCGCGCCTCGTCGGTGGTATCCCCGGAATAGACCAGGCCGGCAAACGACATCAGCCGGCCCAGGAGTTCCTCGATCCCTTCGTAAGCCCGGACCGCCTCTGCGAGGCGCTCGGATGCGTCCCCGGCTACCGCCAGTTCGGCGATACGACCCGCATACGTTTCCGAGAAGACGCGACACTCCTCTGTGGCCCGGGTCATGTCGGCGGAGAATTCCGGCGCGTCGATCCCGGCATAGAGGTCGGACAGGTCCCATTCCGGAAGATGGCCGAGGTCGACGGCCTTGGCGGCGGCGCGTGCGGCGCTCAGGCCCTCCGGCAGACGGACGTTCACCGGCGAAGCGGTGGTGCTCGGCATCATGTCTCGCAATCCTGGTGAGGGGGCTCAGACCCGTACCTTGATATCGAGCGCGCGGCCATGCGTTCAACACGGACGGATCCGCCATCGCGTTCACGCCTCTGCGCGAACGTCGTTAAGCGCGACTTTACATCTATCCGGCACCCTCCGGTTCGAAACGAAACACTCGCCGACTCAGGCGGTGAGGCGCGGGCCTGTCCCGTGCCGAATCCCGCTTGACGCGCCGCGCAGGGAGCCGCCATGTCCACCACCGTACTCATCGTGGACGACGATCCGGTCCAGCGTCGCCTCGCCGAGGCGGCAGTGCGCCGGTTCGGCTTCAACGCCCGGGTCGTGGAGACGGGGGCCGACGCGCTGACCGTGCTCAAGACAGAGGGCGCGGACGTGGTGCTCCTCGATCTGGTGATGCCGGGGCTCGACGGGCTCGGCGTCCTCGCCGAGATGCGCAGCAGCGGCCTCGACACGCCGGTGATCGTCCAGACATCGAACGGCTCGATCGACGCCGTGGTCAACGCCATGCGGGCGGGCGCCGTCGACTTCGTGGTCAAGCCCGCCGGCGCCGAGCGGCTTCAGGTCTCGATCAAGAACGCATTGCGAGTCGATGTGCTGGAAGAGGAGGTGCGCCGGATGCGTCGCCGCGCCTCCGGGGCACTGACCTTCAAGGACCTGACATCCAAGAGCCCCGACATGGAGCGGGTGATCCGCCTCGCGGAGCGGGCGGCCAAATCCAACATCCCGGTTCTGATCGAGGGCGAGTCCGGCGTCGGCAAGGAGGTGCTGGCCCGGGCGATCCAAGGGTCGGGCGACCGCCGAGGCAAGGCGTTCGTGACGGTCAATTGCGGGGCGATCCCCGAAAACCTCGTGGAATCGACCCTGTTCGGCCACGAGAAGGGGGCGTTCACGGGTGCCACCGAAAAGCACGCCGGCAAGTTCGTCGAAGCCTCGGGCGGTACCCTGTTCCTCGACGAAATCGGCGAGTTGCCCCTCGACGCCCAGGTGAAGCTGCTCCGCGCCCTCCAGGAAGGCGAGGTCGATCCGGTCGGCGGCAAGCGCTCGGTGCGGGTCGATATCCGCCTCGTCTCGGCCACGAACCGTTCGCTGCTCGACTTGGTCAAGCAGGGCAAATTCCGCGAGGACCTGTATTATCGGCTGAACGTCTTTCCCATGACGCTGCCGCCCCTGCGCGCCCGCCGGGAGGACATTCCCGATCTGGTGCGCTCCTTCTGCGCCCGGTTTTCCGCGGAGGAAGGCAAGCGGATCCGGGCGATCACCCCGGAAGCGATGGCGCTGCTCACCCGCTATCCCTGGCCCGGAAACGTTCGCCAATTGGAGAACGCACTGTTCCGCGCGGTGGTGCTCGCCGATTGCGACGAGCTGACGGTGGCCGAATTCCCGCAGATCGCCGCCCAGGTCGAAGGGTTCGACGTCCGGATCCCGGCCGCGCCCGCCCAGCCGCAGATGCCGGCCTATGCCCCCGAGCCGGTGCGCGAGATCGTCCGGGTCGAGGTCCGCGATCCGCACGCCATGTCGCTGGTCACCGAGGAGACCGGCGAGATGAAGACCATGGAGGTGCTGGAGGCGGAGATCATCCGCTTCGCGCTGCAATTCTATCGCCAGCGCATGTCGGAGGTATCCCGCCGCCTCGGAATTGGCCGATCCACCCTCTACCGCAAACTGAAGGATCTCGGTCTGGAAGGCGACGAGAAAGCCGAGGACGCCGCCTGAGGGTTGCAGGGTGTGCTAGCGCACCGTGCGGCTCCGAAAGCGGACGCCCGACTAATAACTCCGCAGTTCCATGAATGCGGTTGGCCTGAGCAATCAAACAGGCGTCATCTGCCATTCTGTTCAGATATCATGGCGCGATGATTAAACACTACAAGACGAAGACTGCAGTTGCTCAACGCCACGCTTGAGCGGATAATCACAATCTGAGCGTGCGGCCCTGCCGCCGCGTCCCGGGAGATCACGATGCGCGTCCCGCGCTCCAGCCTCGTCGCGCTGGCCGCCCTACTGACCGGAACGCTGGCCTCGGCCGGCGCGCTCGGCGCCCAGACGGCCGCGCTCGATCCGGCGACCCTCGGCACGCCCGCGAGCCCGCCCGAGCCGGCGCCGGCCACGCAGCCGGCCACGCCGTCGGCGCCGGGCGGGTCCGACCCGGTCTCGACCGCCCTGCCCGACTACAAGCCCGAGGCGCCGAAGCCCGAACCGACCCCGGCTCCCGTCGCCGCGACGCCGGTCGCCCCCACCGATCCGCTGGGCGGGGCCGTCTTGGCGCGGTTCGGCGAGCCCGCGCCGTTGCTCCTGCGTCTCACCAGCAAGGATCGCGACGGGATCCGCGCGTTCTACGAAGCCCGCGCCTACAAACCGCTCTGGATCGCCGACGGTGCCTGGACGGAGACCGCCAAGTCGGTCTCGGCCCGCTTGGCCGCCGCCAGCGAGGATGGGCTCGATGCCCGGGCCTACGCGATTCCGAACCTCGCCGGGAAACCCGACGAGAAGGCCGTCGCCGATGCCGATCTCCGCTTCTCCGCGGCGGCTTTGCTCTATGCCCGGGACGCACGCGGCGGCCGGGTGAACCTGGCGTCGATCTCACGGCTCATCACGCCGCAGCTCGACCTGCCCGACGCCAGCGCGGTGCTGACCAAGCTCTCCGACGCGGGCGCCAAGGCCGGCGACGCGCTCCAGGGCTACAACCCGTCCTCCCCTGGCTATCAGGCCCTCAAGACCCGTCTGGCCACGCTCCGCGGCCCGGCACCCACCGCCGTGAAGCCGCTGCGCCTGCCCCCGGGTCCCGCCCTACGGGTCGGCATGCGCGATGCCCGCGTGCCGCTGCTGCGCACGCATTTCGGCCTGGAGACACGCCCGGCCGGCACCCTCGACCGTGCGCCCGGTGAGCCGGAGGAGTACGATGCCACGGTTTCGGACGCCGTGGCGAAGTTCCAGCGCGGCCGTGGGTTGCCTGGAAACGGCGTGCTCAACATCCAGACCGTTCTGGCGTTCGCCGATGCCGGCCGCCCCGCACGGGCCAGCGGCAGCGAGGCCGAGCTCATCGTCAACATGGAGCGCTGGCGCTGGCTGCCGGGCGACCTCGGCTCGGACTACATCCTGGTCAACATCCCGGAATACCGCCTGCGCGCCTATCGCGGCGGCAGCCTGCGCGACGAGGCCCGAGTCATCGTCGGCAAGCCGGAATCGCGCACGCCGCTGTTCTCTGGGCTGATGGAATACGCGGTGGTCAACCCGTCCTGGTACGTGCCGCCCTCGATCCTGAAGACCATGGCGCCGAAGCTCGCGGGCTACGGCGGCAAGACCTGGGGCGGCTACGAGGTGGTGCGCCACGGCGGGCACGTCTCGCTGCGCCAGCCGCCGGGCGAGCGCAACGCGCTGGGCTTCATCAAGTTCATGTTCCCGAACCAGCACGCCGTCTATCTGCACGATACGCCGAACCGCTCGCTGTTCTCGGCAGCCAAGCGCGATTTCAGCCATGGCTGCGTCCGCGTCGATGATCCGTTCCGCCTGGCCGATGCCGTGCTTCCCGACTGGTCCGAGGCACGGCTGAAGAAGCTCATCGGCAAGGGCGAGCGCACGATCCGGCTTCCGGCCAAGCTGCCGGTGCATCTGGCTTATTTCACCGCCTACGTGGACGATGGCGGCACGTTCCGCACCCTGCCCGATCTCTACGGCTACGACGCGCCGATGCGCGCGGCCCTCGGCCTGCCCGGTGGTGGTGGTCCGGCGATCGCGCGGCTTCCGGACGAACCGGTGCGGCGCAAGATCGAAGGCGCGCCGGCGGCCCATGCGCAGGCCGCGCCGCGCCGGGAGGCCGCACGCCCGCGCCGCTACACCGAAGAACGCGAGCCCAGCGCACGCTACGACGATTACGATGTGCCCCGTCGGCACGTGCGCCGCGCTGCCCGGGCCGACAGCGCTCCGGAATATGGCGAGCCCGGCCTGTGGACGCCCGCTCCGGCTCCGGCGCCGCGTAGCTGGTGGTAGGCGTCGCGTCCTGAAGGCCGGGCAGGTCTTCGCGCCATCAACCCTGAAGTGTGCGGCCGCACAGCCGGGCACGATTTCGCCACGGTCCAGCCTTAGCCGTTCTCATCGCAGACTCGGCGCAGCGAAGCGATGTCGGCCATAACGGGCCGACCGCTTCGACCGGACATCCGCCGAATGCCCTTCGCGGGTTCGGGAGAGGATCAGGACCATCGTGCCGAGCCTTCGAAGACTTGCCCGACACCTCGGCCTCGCCCTGTGCGGCACAGCGCTCGGCCTGATCGCCGGCGCGGCGGAGACCGAGAACGCGGTCGCCAACGGCGATACCCGCTCGCTCACGATCTTCCACACACACACCAAGGAGAGCGCGACCATCACGTTCAAGCGCGATGGCCGCTACGACCGTGCAGCCCTCGAGCAGATGAATTGGCTGCTGCGCGATTGGCGGGTCAACGAGCCGATCAAGATGGATCCACGCCTGTTCGACACGGTCTGGGAGGCCTATCGGCAGGTCGGCGCGACGCAGCCGATCCACGTGGTCTCGGCCTATCGCTCGCCCGGCACCAACGCGATGCTGCGCCGCCGCTCCCGGATGGTCGCCGAGTTCAGCCAGCACATGCTCGGCAAGGCGATGGACTTCTACCTGCCCGAGGTCTCGATCGACCGGATCCGCGAGGTCGGGCTCCAGATGCAGCGCGGCGGCGTGGGCTGGTACCCGCATGCCGGTACGCCCTTCGTCCATCTCGATGTCGGCTCGGTGCGGATGTGGCCGCGCATGACGCACGACCAGCTCGCCCGGCTGTTCCCGGACGGCAAGACCGTCCACCTCGCGAGCGACAACCGCCCCTTCGCCCGCTACGACGAGGCGAAGGCCGAGATCCTGGCCCGCGGCGGCACCGTGGCCGGCCTCACCACCCAGATGGCGAGCGGCGAGGAGGAGGACGGGCCCGGCCTGTTCGGCTTCCTGGCGAGCCTGTTCGGCGGCGGATCCTCGGCACCCGAGCCGGAAGCGGCACCGCCGCCCGCTCCGGTGGCGAAGCGCAGCCGTCAGGCCCCGGTCATCGCGGTGGCCAGCGCCGATCCGCAGGACCCGGTCGGCACCCGCGCCGCCCTGGCCTACGCCGCGCCGACGGCGGACGACACGCTGCGCAACACGCTCGGGCGGCCCGACCCGGTAAAGGGTGCCGGGAGCCAGCCGGTGGACGCGCGCGCCCTGCTCACCGTCGAGAAGCCGGCGGCGGTCGCCGACGATGCCGTTGCCGCCGTCCTCGCACCCCTGCCGCCGCGCCGGCCCTCCGGGTTCACTGCCGTCGCAGCGGCCGCCATCACCATGCCGTTGCCGCCGCCGCGTCCGGTCCAGTTCGCCTCGCTCGACGGGGGCATGGCCAACCTGTCGGCGCCGACCGCCACGCGCGCTCTGGCAAAGGAGTCCGTGGTCGAGTCGGCACCGCGGCGCCCGCTGGTCGCCGCGGATGCCGATGCGAAGACGCAGTTGCGCGCCCTGTTCGAGGCGGCGTCGGCCGGTCCGGTCGCGGCACCCGCAAGCCGCAGCGCCCCGGTCCGGCTGGCCGCGACCCGCCTCCGCGATGCGGCCCCGGACGCAGTCGTCGTGGCAAAGCCCGGCCCGGTCTCGACCAAGTTCAGCGCGAAGAGCCCCGGCGACGAACTGACGGCCGCACGGTTCACCGGCTCGGCGACGCGCGGGGCACGTTGAGGCTCGAAGGGTCGGACGGGACCGGGTTCAGCGCAGCAACTTGGACAGGCTGATCGCGAGGGCCGAGACCAACGTCGCTGTGTAGCCGTCGTCCTGAGTATCGGCGATGCGCTCAGCCTCGCCGCCGCTGTTGGCTGCGACCGACATCATCAGCATCACGGCGGTCACGACCGCCCCGAGTCCGGCGACCGTCGCGAAATAAGCCCTCACGGCCAGGCGCGGAACGGGGGCCGCGGCTGCGGTGTCGAGGTACAGCGGAGAAGGGCTGCGGGGAATCATGGCTGGTGATTCTGGCGCCTGACGCTAGGCCCGGGACGGAGCGATGAGCATCACGCGCAATCCGCCGGATCGATCAATAAACGGCCGGTCTTGCGCCGGGTTCAACTGCCCTGAACGATTTTCAACAGTGATTCGTCTCGATTGGTTGACGGCCGGTATCGGGCACGGCGAACAGCCCCCGATACCGGCTGGAGACGATCGCCTCAGCCTTCCTTGCCCTGCACCTTGCCGAGCGCCGCCTGGGCCGCGGCGAGGCGTGCAATCGGCACCCGGTAGGGCGAGCACGACACGTAATCGAGCCCGACTTCCTGGCAGAAGCCGATCGAGGCCGGGTCGCCGCCATGCTCGCCGCAGATGCCGAGCTTGATGTCCGGACGGGTGGCCCGGCCGCGCTCGACGCCGATGCGCACCAACTCGCCCACGCCCTCCTGATCGATGGTGATGAACGGGTCGGCCGGCAGGATGCCCTTCTGGGTGTAGGGACCCAGGAAGGTCGCCGCGTCGTCGCGGGAGATGCCGAGGGCCGTCTGAGTCAGGTCGTTGGTGCCGAACGAGAAGAACTCGGCGGTCTGCGCGATCTCGCCGGCCTTGAGCGCCGCCCGCGGCAGCTCGATCATGGTGCCGACCTGATAATCCAGGGTGACGCCCTTCTCCTCGGACACGGCCTTGGCCATGGCGTCGATCCGGGCCTTCACGATGTCGAACTCGGTCCGGGTGAAGACCAGCGGCACCATCACCTCGGGGGTGACAGGGCTGCCGGTATCGGCGGCGGCCTGGACGGCGGCCTCGAAGATCGCCCGGGCCTGCATCTCCGCGATCTCCGGGAAGGCGATCGCCAGGCGGCAGCCGCGGAAGCCGAGCATCGGGTTGTGCTCTGAGAGTTCGCGCATCCGGTGCCGGATCTTGTCCTCGGACACACCGGTCGCCTTCACGACCTCGGCGACTTCCGCATCCGTGTGCGGCAGGAACTCGTGCAGCGGCGGATCGAGCAGGCGGATCGTGACCGGCAGCCCGGACATGATCGTGAACAGCTCTACGAAGTCCTGGCGCTGGTAGGGCAGTATCTTCGCGAGCGCCGCCCGGCGGCCCTCGGCATCGTCGGCCAGGATCATCTCGCGGACCGCAATGATGCGGTCACCCTCGAAGAACATGTGCTCGGTGCGGCAGAGGCCGATGCCCTCGGCGCCGAAATTCCGCGCCGTGCGGGCGTCGGTCGGCGTGTCGGCGTTGGCGCGCACCTTCATGCCGCGGAACTGGTCGGCCCATTCCATCAGGGTCGCGAAGTCGCCCGACAGCTCGGGCTCCAGCATCTTCACCTCGCCCTGGATCACCTGGCCCGTCGAGCCGTCGATGGTGATCCGGTCGCCGGCCTTCAGGGTGGCGTCGCCGACCTTCATGGTCTGCGCCTTGTAGTCGATCCGGATCGAGCCGACGCCGGAGACGCAGGGCTTGCCCATGCCGCGGGCGACCACCGCCGCGTGGCTGGTCATGCCGCCGCGGGTGGTCAGGATGCCCTCGGCGGCGTGCATGCCGTGGATGTCCTCGGGCGAGGTCTCGATGCGCACCAGGATGCACTTGCGCTCGGCCTTGCGCAGCGCCTCCGCGTCCTCGGAGTTGAACACGATCTCACCGGTGGCCGCGCCCGGGGAGGCCGGCAGGCCGGAGGCGATGACCTTGCGATCCGCCTTCGGGTCGATCGTCGGATGCAGGAGCTGGTCGAGGGCCGAGGGCTCGACCCGGCCGATCGCCTCCTCGCGGGAGATCAGCCCCTCGCCGGCCAGATCCACGGCGATGCGCAGGGCCGCCTTGGCGGTGCGCTTGCCGTTGCGGGTCTGGAGCATCCAGAGCTTACCCTTCTCGATGGTAAACTCCATGTCCTGCATGTCGCGGTAATGGGCTTCCAGGATCCCGTAGATCCGGGTCAGCTCCGCGTAGCTCTCGGGCAGAGCCTTCTCCATGGAAGGCTTGTCGCTTTCGGCCTCGATCCTGGCCTTCTCGGTGATGTTCTGCGGCGTGCGGATACCCGCCACCACGTCCTCGCCCTGGGCGTTGATCAGGAACTCGCCATAGAGTGCCTTCTCGCCGGTGGACGGGTTGCGGGTGAAGGCGACGCCGGTGGCCGAGGTGTCGCCCATGTTGCCGAACACCATGGCCTGGACGTTGACGGCCGTGCCCCAGCTCTCCGGGATGCTGTTCAGCTCGCGATACTTCTTCGCCCGCGGGATCATCCAGGAATTGAACACGGCGCTGATCGCGCCCCAGAGCTGGTCTTCCGCCCCCTGCGGGAAGTCGGAGCCGTGCTCGTCGCGGACGATCTTTTTGTAGGTCTGGATCAGGGTCTTCCAGTCCTCCGCACCGAGTTCGGTGTCGAGGTCGTAGCCCTTGCCCTCCTTGTAGTGCTCCAGCGCCTCCTCGAAGGCATGGTGCTCCACGCCCAGCACCACGTTCGAGTACATGGTGATGAAGCGGCGGTAGGAATCGTAGGCGAAGCGCTCGTCATCGGCCTCCTTGGCCAGCGCCAGCACGGTCTGGTCGTTGAGGCCGAGGTTCAGCACCGTGTCCATCATGCCCGGCATCGAGGCGCGGGCGCCCGAGCGTACCGAGACCAGGAGCGGGTTCGCCGCATCGCCGAACTTGCGGCCGGTCAGCGTGCCGATCTGGTTCAGCGCGGCCGCGACCTGGTCCTTCAGCTCCGGCGGGTAGGCCTTCCCGTTATCGTAGTAGGAAGTGCAGACTTCGGTGGTGATGGTGAAGCCCGGCGGGACCGGCAGGCCGAGGTTGCACATCTCGGCGAGGTTGGCGCCCTTGCCGCCGAGCAGGTCGCGCATCTGCGACTTGCCCTCCGCTTTGCCGTCGCCGAAGGCATAGACCCACTTCGCGCTGCCGGTCGCCATGTCGATCCCGTCCATATCTGGTGCCCGGCGCAGGCCGAGCTGATGGGCGCGGGTTGGACCATCCCGCAACGCAACGCAAGATGAACGCATTGCGGGCTTGTGCGCGCCGACCTGACGGCCGGGGCGGTCTGTCAGGAATCGAGCTTGCGCAGGGGTCTCAAGAGATGCCGCGCAGCAGCCCGAGACCGATCACGCCGACCACGATCAGGTAGATCGCGACGATATAGTTGAGGAGCCGCGGGACGATCAGGATCAGGATCCCGGCCAGGATCGCGATGAGCGGCTGCAGGTTCGAGATGGTGACGGTCACAGGCGCCTCCAGGGCCGAGCTCGGCCGTTGACGGTCGACGCCCATAGCGTATCGCGGTTCCCTGTGGCTGGCGCGTGACGAAGCGCCGGATGGCTCCGGCGCTTCGTCGGGTCGCCTCAGGGCTTCGACGGCTTGAGGGCCGGCGTATTCGTGCCCGGGATCGGATCCTTCGCTTCGCCGGTGGGTAGGCTCGCCTCGATGGTCGGGTGCGACAGCTCCGGATAGGGGCTGATCACGTTGGCGCCGTTCAGCGGCTTGTTGGCGCCGTTGTGGCAGGTGGCGCAGTTGATCTTCGGCACGTCACCCAGCGCTCCGAGGCGGTTACGCGGGAAGGTCCCGGTGAGCGGCTCCATGAAGTCCTGGTTCAGGTCGCGCACCATGCGGATGCCGTACCAGGCATGGACCCGGTTGGGCGTACTGGTGTCCCACTGCGCCACCGACCGGGTGTTGTGGCAGAAGGTGCAGTTCACCCCGAGCGATTGCGACATGCTGATCATGATCGCGAAGGTCTTCTCCGCGTCCTGGATCGGCTTGCCCTTCGTCTCGGGCAGGACCGTGGTGCCGTTGACCCGCACCGCGTCCTCGGACGTGTCCTTGTGCTGGTAGAACGCCTGGTAGACGTCGTAGGGCAGCGAGGTGTTGCCGACCTCCGCGGAGGCCAGGTTCTGGCTGTTGTTGCGCGGGATGAACCGTCCGGCGCCCTGGACGGGGCGGTCGAACCAGATGTTGGCCGGCACCGGGTTGCCCCGGTGGCAGGTGTAGCAGGTCACGCCCGCCTCGTGGACGTGCTTCTCCTTCCAGGACGAATTGATCGTCTGGGTCATCTGCAGCATCCGGCGGGCGACGCGCTTCTGGTACAGCTCGTCGGAGGCCATGTTCTCGGTGCTGTGGCAGTAGGTGCAGCCCTGTTGGGGCGCCACCCACTCGGTGATCGACACCATCAGCCGGTTGAACTGCTCGGCCGAGAGATCGCCCAGAACCTGGACGTTCTCGTAGACCGCGGACGCCTTGTCGCCGCCGGCATCGGCCGGGTCGGCGGGGGCCGGCGCGACGTTGGCCGCGGCGAGCGCCTCGTTCCCGGACCGGGTCCGGATCAGGTCCATGCCGGTGCCGCGGAAGCCGGTCTGCTTGACCGCCATGGGGGGATGGGTCCAGCCCGCGCCCCCAAACATCGCGATAGTGAGAAACAGGGCCAGCGCCCCGCCGACCACCGCCAGAATCGTCTTCATGACGGCCTCCTCACGGCTTCATGCCGGGTGCGAGATGGGCGGGGTCGACGATCGGGCCGTAGACCTGCGGATAAGACGGGGCGACGCCGTGCTTGACCGCCCAGAGGTACCAGTTGTCGACCACGGTGCCGGTGAGCAGGATGCCGATGCCGCCGGTCAGCGTCGTCAGAACCGCGAACCACCAGGCCCAGCGATGGATCGATTCCATCGTGGCGTTGAAGCCCATGGTCCAGCGCCAGAACAGGGCGGCGCGCTCGGTGGCGGTGCCGCGATCGACGATCTGGTCGATCTCTCGGTCGGCGCCGTAGCGGGAGCAGGCCAGGATGGTGCCCCCGTGCATCGCGAACAGCAGCGTCGATCCGTAGAGGAACGTGATCGAGAGCATGTGGAACGGGTTGTAGAACAGATTGCCGTAGCGGAGCGAGAACGCCGCGGTCCAATCGAGGTGGGGGAAGATCCCGAACGGCACCGCCTCCGACCACGAGCCCATCATCAGCGGCCGGATGAAGCCGAGGACCAGGTAGAGCCAGATCGCCGAGGCGAACGCCCACGGCACGTGAGTGCCGAGGCCCAGCGCCCGGGCCCGGCGGTAGAGATGGACCCACCAGAGCAGGATCGCCGCGGTCAGGAAGAAGCCGGCGATCAGCCACCAGCCGCCCTCGTTGAGCGGTGGCAGGACCTTCAGACCGTATTTCGGCAAGGGCGGTTCCAGGGCGAGCCAGGGCAATTGCCGGGCGAACTGCACCGGATCCCAGTTCACCGAGGCCCACATGTTGAGCCCGATGATCTCGAAGGCGATCAGGCCGCAGACCATCGACAGGGCGGCGACGTAGCCGATGTAGATCGGACCGACCTGGCTGTTTCCGATGAGCCCGAACAGGTAGCTGTTGAACGGCTTGCCGACCCGTTCGTCGGAACTCACCGGGATGCCGTTCTCCGGCTCCAGCGGGCGCACCTGAACCTGGGTGAAGATGTTCTGATAATAGGCCATCGCCCGCCCTCCCCCGGTCGGCCGCACGTGTCGTGCAGCGCCGGCTTGGATTATTGATCTTGGATCGTCCGTGTTGCGGCGGGCGAGCGGTTGCTCAGCGCCAGACCGGCAGGTTGAGCCACCAGCCCCACCATTGCGGCCAGCCCTGGGTCCAGAACGGCCCGCTGATCACGATGCAGACGGCGCTCCAGAAGCCCGCCGACAAGGCGAGGAACAGGCCGAGCCGGTGGATGCCCAGCGTGCCGATCGAGTAGCCGATCGTGTCGCGGAAGAACGTGTCCTCGTGCTCGGGGGTCTTCACGGTCTCGCCCTTCTTCGGGTTGGTCGCCGCGAGGATCAGGCCGCCGTGCATCGCCAGCGCCAGGGTGGTCGTGAAGAAGAATGTCACGGCCAGCATGTGCGCCGGATTGTAGTGGAAGTGTAGATATTGGTATCCGGTGTTCGACACCCAGTCGAGATGGCTGAGGATGCCGTACGGGAAGCCGTAGCCCCAGGCGCCCATCAGGAACGGCCGGAACACCACGAGGGTGAAATAGGCGAAGATCGCCATGCCGAAGGCGGCCGGCACGTGATAGCCGATACCGAGCTTCCGGCAGATCTCGACCTCGCGCATCATCCAGGAGAGGAACGAGCCCAGCGCGCAGAACGTGATGATCTGCCAGAGGCCACCCTCCTTGAGCGGCGCGAGCTTCAGCCCGTAACTGATGTCGGGCGGCGCGATGTTGATCTGCCAGACGTTCCAGGTCGGCCCGATCGCGGCGCCGTAGATCACCAGCGCGGTGCCGAGCACGGTGAAGAACAGCCCGGTCACGCCGAAGAATCCGACGAAGAACGGCCCGACCCAGAAGTCGAATAGGTCGCCCCCGAGCAGCGTCCCGCCGCGGATCCTGTACTTTCGCTCGAAGCTCAGCATCGCCATGGCGGACACTCCTCAGCCCGGCCGCAAATCTTTTCGGGTTTCGGGACCGCGGCCTTGGCTGCCGCGGTCCCGGCCGGCCTGGGTCAGGCAGGCATGCTGGGCAGGACGAGCGTGATGTTGCTCGCCGCCTTGTTCGCCTTCGGACCTTCCAGCCAGTTGAACCGGTCGGTCGAGAGCAGGATGAAGTGGATCAGCAGCGCCAGGATGAAGAGGAAGGTGAACAGAGCCACCAGCGTGCGCCGCGGATCGAACAGTAACCAGACCTTGTGCATCCGTTCCTCCTCAGCCGATCATCGTGACGAGGGCGCGGGCCGCATCGGTGACGCCTTCGAGAGAGGCGTAGCCCTGCGGTCCGGGAAGCCACGGGCGCCACAACCAGACGAGGATGTGGGCGACCACGGCAATCGCCGTGAAGATGAGGAAGCTCGTCAGGAAGATCGCGTGGAACTCCTTGGCTTCCGGTTCCGTCAGCCCGGACAGGCTGCTCGGTCTTTCTGTTGCAACGGGTCCACCGGCCATCGTTCAGACCTCCGTGTGTTGGCCGCGCTCCCGAGAGGAACGCGACGGGTGCTGCCGTGGCGCTCTTGGCGGCACGGCGTGACTTCCCCCGCGTCACCGGACGGAAGCATCTCGTTCAGGGCGTTCAGCCCATGAAGGCAAAGGGAATGGCCTGGACCGCCATGGCCCGGGCCTCGCCGAACACCGAGCGGCGCGCCGGCTGGAATCCGGGGCGGGACGCGTCCCGGGCCGGCTTGAAGCGTCCGAGGGCGGCGGCGGCGAGGAAGCACGGGTAGGTCGCGGCGAGGATCAGCCGGAACTGCAGAGCTTCGTGGTGCAGGCGCGCGGTCGGGACCATCGTACGCATCGTCAGGTCTCCTCTGGGGGGAACGGATAGGCGGCTCATGCGGGGATCCCCCCGGCAAGGTCGGCTCGGGCGCGCGCTACATGGGCTGGGGCCACGGCAGCGGATTCGGAGGTGCGGGCCGCGCGTTCGGCGGCGTCGCGCAGGCGCTTGGCGGCGGAGATGCGGGCCAGGACCGGCTGCGCCTCGACCAAATCGTCAAGGGCTGCACGCGCCGCCTCGTCCCAGGGTAGTTCGCGATGGTGGCGCGCCGGGGTGGCCTCGACCTTGTCCATGTCGCGGGCGAGCGGCAGGATGTGGAAGAGCGTGTCGAACAGCGCGTTGCAGACTTCCTGGACCAGGTAGGTCGCGCCGGCAAAACCCATGAACGGCGTGCCGGTGTGCCGCCGGATGATCGCGCCGGGGAACGAGGCCGGGATGTAGGTCGCCCGGGCCCCGCACTCGGCGAGGTACATCCGCTCGTTGAACGAGCCGAACAGCACCAGCGGCGGACGCTCGGTGACGGCCTTCCGGACCGCGTCGTTATCGGGCTTCTGCCCGGCGGACCGGCTGAAGGCGAAGTGGCAGGGCAGGCCCATCTCGTCTTCGAGGAAGTGCCGGACGCCGCGGGCGTAGGTCTCCGTCGCGACGATCCCGAAGCTGGCGGTCCCGAAGAAGTCCTGCGTGACCGAGCGCCAGAGATCCCAGACCGGCTTGATCGTGGTGTGGCGCTCGCGCTCGATGAACGGCTCCGGATCGAGTCCGAGGATCGCGCCCAGCGAGCGCAGGAACTTGGTGGTCGAGAGGATGCCGACCGGTGCTTGCAGGTAAGGCCGCTCCAGGTCCTCGCAGAGCAGGCGACCGAACTCGCGATAGAGGCAGACATTGGCGTCGGCGTTGACGAGCTTGGGGACGTCCGCCAGGTGCGAACCCAGCGGGAAGGTGAGGTTCACCTCGGCGCCGATCCCCTCCACCAGCCGCCGGATCTCGGCGAGATCGGAGGGCATGTTGAAGGTGCCGTAGGCCGGCCCGATGATGTTCACCCGCCGCTTCTCGCCGGGCTTCCTCTCGGGCCGGGCCGGGATGCCCTTCTTGGCGAATTTCTTGGCGCCGTATTCCTGCCAGAGCCAGCGCATGGCCCGGTCGGCGGCCTGCCACTGGTCCTCGTCGATGGTGCGCGGCAGAAAGCGCTGAAGGCCGGTGCCCTCGGGGGTCACGCCGCCGCCGATCATCTCGGCGATCGAGCCGGTGACCACCACGCTGGGCTGGCCCGGATCGAGGGTGGCTTGAGCGCGCTTCATCGCGCCCTCGGTGCCGTGGCGGCCGAGCTCTTCCTCGGCGAGGCCCGTGACGACGATCGGCAATTCGTGCGGCGGCAGCGCGTCGGTGTAGTGCAGCACCGAGGTCACCGGCAGGTTCTCGCAGCCGACCGGGCCGTCGATGACGACCTGCAAGCCCTTGATCGCCGTGAAGACGTAGACCGCGCCCCAGTAGCCCCCGGCCCTGTCGTGATCGAGGATCAGCATCACGCCATCTCCCCGATCGGCTTCTTCGGGCCTTCGATCTTCGGGCCCTGCCGCCGTTGCGGCGTGTCCTGCCAGACGCCGGCGGAGAAGCCGGTGCCGACGCCCTCGAAGAAGTCGCGCATGGCGTCGAAGCGGGGCTTGTTGGCCAGCGCCGCGTTGATCACCGTAGCGAGCGAACCGGCGCCGGCCGCGCCCATCAGCGGGCGCGCCGAGATCAGGTTGGTGAAGTAGAGGGCGGGCGTGCCGCGCTCCTTGGCCCGCTGCACCACCGGGGTCGTGCCGATGGCGAGATCGGGCTTCAGAGCGTCGAGGGCGAACAGGTCGTCTTCGAGCGAAGCCCGGTAGCGGACTTCGGTGCCGCGTGCCTCGAGCCAATCGCGGTCAGCCTCGGACCACGGCGTGCGCGGGCAGGCGGTGCCGACATACGGGACCTCGGCGCCGCTCTCGATGAGCAGGCGCGCCACCAGCAGCTCCGACCCCTCGTAACCCGAGAGCGTGATCCGGCCCTTGATCGGCGTGGCGGCGAGCGCGCCGCGGATGCCCGGAAGGATCTTGTTCTTGGCCGCCTCGACGGTGGCACGGCTGACGCCGCAGGCCTCGCCGATCCGGTCGAGCCAATCCGCGGTCCCATCGACACCCACCGGCGCGGATCCGACCACGGGGCGTCCCGCCGCCTCGAACTCGCGGATCGAGGCGGTGTAGAACGGGTGGATGGCGGCCACCGCGGCGCAGTCCAAAGCGGCGTAGAGTTCGCGCCATTCGCGGGTCGGCACGACCGGTCCGGCCGCGAGGCCCAGCGGCTCCAGCAGGGCGCCGATCACCACCGGGTCGGCCGGGAAGACCTCGCCGAGCAGCGCCACGCTCGGGCGCTCTGAGCGGCCGCCGCGCGGGGTCGCGACCGGCCCCTGCTCGGCCTCGGTGCGGGCGACCTTGAGCATGGCGCCGGCCAGCACGTCCTTGGCCTCGGCATGGGTCGGGACCCCGAAGCCCGGCACATCGATGCCGATCACCCGGACGCCGTCGATCTGCTTCGGCAACAGGCGCAGCGGCACGCCCGAAGCCGTCGGCACACAGAGGTTGATGACGACGACCGCGTCGTAATCCTCGGGCTTGGCCGTAGCGTGGACCGCGTCGCGGATGTCCTCGAACAGCTTGCCGGTGACAAGCGTCTCCGAGTTGAACGGCACGTAGCCGACGCTGCGCCGGGCGCCGTAGAAATGCGACGTGAAGGTCAGGCCGTAGACGCAGCAGGCCGAGCCCGACAGGATCGTGGCGGTGCGGCGCATCCGCAGGCCGACCCGGAGCGAGCCGAAGGCCGGGCACATGCTCTGCGGCTGGTCATGCGGCCCCTGCGGGTAATCGCTGCGGAGCTGCGCCAGGGTCTCCGACATCCCGGCCGCCTCGGCGGCTTCCCGCATCGCGTCCTTGCCGGAATGGCAGCCCAGCCCGTCGCCTTTCGTAGCGTCGAGGTTGATCGCCTCGGCCGGTGGGGCGGCAGGGCGGGGACGGGCCCGCAGATCGGAGATGTCGAGGGAGACGGCCATGCCTCAAACCTCGTCGTAGACGACTTCGAGGGACGGCTTGGTCACGTGCGCGACGCCGCACATGTCCTCATGGGTCGCCGGGACCAGGACCACGTCGCGGCCGGTCACGTCACTGGAGAACAGGCCGAGCAGCCCATCCTGCGTCAGCGGGGTCGGCCGGTGCGGGGCCGCGGTCGCGACGTTGGCGGCGAGGTCCGAGAACAGACTGCCCCAGCGGCTCTCCGGCCGGCCGATGATCTCGTAATTCGCGCTCTTGCGGCGGATGTCGTCGTCGGCCGGGATCGAGGCCAGGACCGGGATGCCGGCGGCGTCCGCGAAGGCCTGGGCCTCGCCGGTGCCGTCGTCCTTGTTGATCACTAGGCCGCCGACGCCGACATTGCCGCCGAGCTTGCGGAAATACTCCACCGCCGAGCAGACGTTGTTGGCGACGTAGAGCGATTGCAGGTCGTTCGAGCCGACGACGATGACCTTCTGGCACATGTCCCGGGCGATCGGCAGGCCGAAGCCGCCGCAGACCACGTCGCCCAGGAAGTCGAGGAGGACGAAGTCGAAACCCCAATCGTGGAAGCCGAGCTTCTCCAGCAGCTCGAAGCCGTGGATGATGCCGCGTCCGCCGCAGCCGCGCCCGACCTCGGGGCCGCCGAGCTCCATGGCGTAGACGCCGTCGCGCTTGAAGCAGACATCGCCGATCGCCACCGGCTCGCCGGCAAGCTTCTTCTTGGTCGAGGTCTCGATGATGGTCGGGCAGGCCTTGCCGCCGAACAGCAGCGAGGTGGTGTCGCTCTTCGGGTCGCAGCCGATCAGCAGCACCTTCTTGCCCTGCTGAGCCATCATGTAGCTGAGATTGGCCAGGGTGAACGACTTGCCGATGCCGCCCTTGCCGTAGATCGCGATGATCTGCGTCTCTTTCTTCACCGGGGCGGTCGGGACCGCATCCGGCTCGATCGCCGCTTCGGCGCGGAGCTGGGTGGCCTGATCGAGGGCGGCCTTGTTGAGCTGAACGTTCACGCGGCGTCCCTCCAATCGAGAATCATCTTCAGGCAGGCGGGATCGGCGAAGGCTTGGCGATAGGCGTCCTGGGCTTGCGCCGCCGGGGCGCGGTGGGTGATCAACCCGTCGAGGGAGAGCCGTCCGCCTTCGATCAGCGCCGTGACGGCAGCGAGATCCTCGGGCCGGAACTCGGCCGAGATCCGGATCCGGGCCTCCCGCATGAAGGCCGGCGGGAAGGCAAAGGACAGGGGGGCCTCGTAGAAGCCGGCGAGCACGATCTCGCCGCCGGGCGCCAGGCGGGCGATCAGGCCGTCGAGGCCGGAGGCGTCACCGCTGACATCGGTGATCACCGCATAGTCGCGCCGGGCATCGTCCTCCGGCGCCAGGACCTGGTAGCCCGGTGCGCCCTCCCGCCGGGCCGGGTCCATCTCCCAGACGGTCGGCTCGGCGCCGGCGGCCAGTGTCAGGCGCGCAAGAAGCCGCCCGAGCACGCCGTGCCCGACGATCAGCGGCGTCGCTCCGGGACGGAGGCCGCCGAGCGCCCTGTAGGCGGTGGCTGCCAGCGCAATCAGGCAGGCCGTGTCACCGAGAGCCGGGTTTACCGCCACAAGGCGCGCGGCCGGGGCGATGAGGTGCGAGGCGGCGCCGCCGAACAGGCCGCGGACGGTACCGAAGCAGCGGGCGCCCGGAACGAAGACGGTCTGGCCGACCCGGACCGGCGCATCGGCGGCGGCTTCGACCACCGTGCCGACCGACTCGTAGCCTGGGACCAGCGGGTAGCCCATCCCGGGGAACGGCGGCATGCGGCCCGACCAGAGGAGACGCTCGGTGCCGGTGCTGATCCCGCTCCAGGACACCGCCACGACCGCGTCGGCAGCTCCGGCAGGCGTCAGGACCAGGCGGCTGAGCGCCAAGTGCTCCGGACGTTCGAGGATGACGGCAAGAGCGTCCATGACTGGAATAATCCGCCCTGTGTTTTGCGACCCTCGCTTTGGCGGAACCGCTATGTGTCATCCTAGATAGACACAATGGCGCGTCAAGTCATTCTTACATTAACGCGCGTCTTTCTGCGCGACGATCAGACGTGTGAGGAGTGGACGGCGGGTCCGGTGCTCGCGCGTGGTCGCAAAACCCGCCTTGCGCAGCATGGCGTGCAGCTCCTCGGCGCGGCGCGGACGGCCTGAGCCCATGGCGAGGAGGTAGAAGCCGAAATACGCATCCCCGACCGGCTCGGCGCCTGGCGTGCCGGCCATCGGTTCGGCCAGGATCAGCGTTCCGCCGGGCGGCAGCGCCGCGTGCGCGGCCTTGAGCAAAGCCAGGGCCGGCCCGTCATCGTGATCGTGGACGATCCGGACCAGGGAGATCGTGTCGGCACCGGCCGGCAGGCCGTCGTGGAAGCTGCCGCCGCGGCAGGCGATGCGCTCGGCCAACCCATGTTGCGCGAGTCGGTCGGCGGCGCGGCCGGCCACCGCCGGAAGGTCGAACAGGGTCAATGGCAGGGCGTCATGCCGGGCCGCGACCGCCTGCAGGAACGCCCCCTCGCCGCCGCCGACATCCATCAGGTGCCGGCTCCGCGAGAGGTCGCAAGCATCGAGCACGTCGTCGGCGATCAGCGCCTGCGAAGACCCCATCAGCCCGCCATAGGGGGCCACCGAGTCCGCATCGGCGGTCTCGCCGGCGGCGTAGGGCCAGTAGCGCGCGAGCCGGGTCGGTCCGGTCTGGCCGCGCAGCAGCGCCACCGGGTCGGCGAGATCGGCGTAGAGCAGCGCGTGGTGCTCCACCATCGCGGCGATGCCGGGATTGCCCGTGAGCGCGGCGCCGAGATCGGCGAGGCCGAATTTCTCACCGGGGAGCGCCCGGATCAGCCGGAGAGAGACGGCGGCGCGCATCAGGCAGCGCGCGTTCTCGACCGGGAGATCGAGCCGGCGCGCCAGCCCATCGAGGTCCAGCGGACCCGCGGACAAAATCGTGAACACATCGAGGCGGATACAGGCCGTGAGCACCTGCGCGTAGACGAAGCCGGCGCACAGATCGAACAGCGCCCGCGTGTTCTTCCGGGCGATGCCCCGGGTCAGCGGGAAACCGGCCGCCCAGCGCTGGAAGCGCGGGCTCGCGACCAGGCGGTTCCGCCAGCCGAGCCAGCGGTCGCGGAGGGAAGCCGGTGCGGCCAAGGCCGCTCCCGGGCGCGGAACCGAGCCGGCAGTCAGGCCGCCACCGCGCGCAGGCTTGCAGGCAGGAACAGCCGCGCCTGCGCCTCGATCTCGGCGGTGAGCTGCGCCACGCCCGGGCAGGCCGGGATCGCCGCCACCGCCTCGCGGGTGAGCCGGGCCAGGCGATCCAGCGCGCCGTCGGTGCCGAGCAGGGCGGCGGCATTGGGGCGACCGAGGGTGGCGTCGCGGCCGGCGGGCTTGCCGATCTCCTCCTGGCGGCAGGCGACGTCGCGCAGGTCGTCGGCCACCTGATAGGCTTCGCCCAGGCACTCGCCGAGGCGACGCCAAGGTTCCGGATCGGACCCGGCGGCGGCCGCGCCCAGCACGGTGGCGGCGGCGAACAGGGCGCCGGTCTTGGCCTGCTGGTAGTCGCTCAAACTGATATGGACTTCGGATTCCCAGGCCTGCCCGGCCGCGATGCCGCTGGGCGAACCGGCGGCGCGACCGAGGAGGCCGACCAGGCGACCGAGCCGGACCGGATAGGGGCCAGCGGCCCGGGCCAGGGTCTCGAAGGCCAGAACGATCAGGGCATCGCCGGCGAGCACCGCGATCGGCTCGCCGAAGGCAACGTGCACCGTGGGTTTCTGGCGGCGGAGCGGCGCGTCGTCGAAGCAGGGCAGGTCGTCGTGGACCAGCGAGGCGCAATGCAGCAGCTCGATCGCGGCGGCGGCGGCTTCCGAGGACGCCGGGTCGTCGTCGCCGCAGGCGCGGGCCACCGACAGGCACAGGCGCGGCCGGATCCGGTGTCCACCGGGGAAGACAGCGTAACGCAGTGCTTCGGCTAGCAAGGGCGGCGCGCCCGGCGCCTCGGCATAAGCAACGGCGCGATCCAGCGCCTGTTCGATCCGCCGGCCCGACTCCATGACGCGCCTCCCGTGTTATGATCGGTTGTCAGCGACAAGTGTCATTTCTTATTGACACTTTCAAAGCGGCAGATCAATCCCGATCGGAGCGGTCGAGGCGGGGGTTCAACGTGGCGCAGGAACGCGTCGTCGTGATCGGAGCCGGGATCGGCGGTCTGGCCACCGCCTTACGGTTGGCTCACGCCGGGCTCGCGGTCACTGTGGTTGAACGGGCCGCGCAACCCGGCGGCAAGATGGCGAGCCGATCGGTCGGCGCAAAACGCGTCGAATCCGGTCCGACGGTGTTCACGATGCGCTGGGTCTTCGAAGAATTGTTCGCCGAATCCGGTGCTTGCTTCGAACACCACGCGCGGGCTGAGCCGGCCGGCCTCCTCGCCCGCCACGCCTGGACTCGCCACGAGCGGCTCGACCTGTCCGCCGATCTTGACACCTCCGCAGCGGCGATCGACGCCTTCGCCGGGCTGCGCGAGGCCGAGGGCTATCGCCGGTTCTGCGCCCGGTCGGCTGAAATCTACCGGACCCTGGAGGGGCCGTTCATCCGCGAGGGCCGGACCGGACCGGCCGGGCTGGCGCAGCGGGTCGGAATTTCCGGGCTCGGCGACCTGTGGCGGATCCAGCCCTTCTCCACCCTGTGGTCGGCTCTGGGCGGGTTCTTCCGCGATCCCCGGTTGTTGCAGCTGTTCGGGCGCTACGCCACCTATTGCGGCGCCTCGCCGTTCACCGCGCCGGCCACCCTGATGCTGGTCGCCCATGTCGAGCAGGTCGGGGTCTGGACCGTCGCGGGCGGCATGAGTGCCCTGGCCAAGGCGGTGGCGGATCTCGCGACCGAGCGCGGCGCGACGTTCCGCTACGGCGCCCATGTCGACCGGATCGTCACCGAAGGCGGCCGGGTTTCCGGCGTTCTGTTGGCCGACGGCGAGAGGATCCCGGCCGACCGGGTCGTCTGCAACGCCGATGCGACGGCGCTCGGCGCCGGGCTGTTCGGCCCGGAAGCGGCGCCGATGGGCGAGCGGCTGGCGCCGGCCGAGCGCTCGCTCTCGGCCGTGACCCTGTGCGCCGATGCGGTCCCCAGCGGCTTCCCGCTGGCCCACCACAACGTGTTCTTCTCCGGCGATTACCGGGCCGAGTTCGACACGATCCTGCGCCGGCGCCGCCTGCCCGACGACCCCACGGTCTACATCTGCGCCCAGGACCGGACCGAGGCAGGCCCGGAGCCCACCGGGCCGGAGCGCCTGCTGATGCTCGTCAACGCTCCGGCCGGCGGCCGGGAGCGCCCGCTGACGCCCTCGGAGATCGAGACATGCGCGACGAATCTGAGCCGCCGCCTGGAAGCCTGCGGTCTGACCCTGGCGATGGCCTCGCCCCCGGTGGTGACCGATCCGGCCGGGTTCGAGAGACACTTTCCGGGGAGCGCGGGGGCGCTCTACGGCCGGGCGCCGCAGGGCTGGGCCTCGACCTTCAAGCGGGCGGGCGCCCGGACGGCCCTGCCGGGCCTGTACCTGGCGGGGGGCTCGATCCATCCCGGCCCGGGCGTGCCGATGGCGGCGCAATCGGGCCGGCTGGCAGCGGCGGCGATCCTGCAGGACCTCGATTCGACGGCCCGGTCGCGCAAAACGGCTATGCGTGGTGGTACGTCGATGCGGTGAGCGACGACGGCCGCCACGGGCTGACGATCATCGCGTTCATCGGCAGCGTGTTCTCGCCCTACTATGGCTGGAGCGCCGACGGGAATCCGTTCGCTCATTGCGCCATGAACGTGGTGCTCTATGGCGACCGGAGCCGGTTCGCCATGACCGAGCGCGGCGCCAGGAGCCTGTCGCGCGGGCCGCACCACATCGCCATCGGCCCGAGCGCGATGGCGTGGGACGGCACGGCCCTGACGGTCCGGATCGACGAGCGCGGCGCGCCCCTGCCCCGCCGCCTGCGCGGCACGGTGCGGCTCGAGCCGCGGGGCTTCACCCCCGGCCCGTTCCACCTCGACCCGGGCGGGCGCCACCGCTGGTGGCCGATGGCGCCATCCTCCCGCGTCGAGGTCGATTTCGACCAGCCCGGCCTGCGCTGGACCGGCAGCGGCTATTTCGACACCAACGACGGCGACGAGCCGCTGGCCTCCGCCTTCACCCGCTGGACCTGGTGCCGGGCCGACCTGCCGGACGGCGCCGCGATCCTGTACGACGTGCGCCACCGCGACGGCGGCGGCCAGAACCTGTCGCTGCGCTTCGCCCACGACGGCAGCCGCCGCGCGATCCGCCCGCCGCTGGCCGCGCCCCTGCCGTCGACCGCGTTCTGGCGGATGCCCCGGGAGACCCGCAGCGACGACGGCCGTTCCCGGGTGCTCACCACCTTCGAGGACACTCCGTTCTATGCCCGCTCCCTGCTCGCCTCGACGCTCGCCGGCGAGCCGGTGCGGGCGGTGCACGAGAGCCTGTCGCTGGATCGATTCCGCAACCCGCTGGTGCAGCTGATGCTGCCGTTCCGGATGCCGCGGCCCTATGCGGGGTGATTCGGTTTTGGGTTTCAATGGCGTGGCGTAATTGGAGCGTTGTTTGGGCCTACTCTCAAGTCAGGAACACGTCATCCGCCTCGAACCTCCCACTTTCGAGGCTCGCTGCGCTGACACCTCAGGACGAGGGCTACCGGATTCGCACTTCTCTCCCGAACACCGAGGTTCTGAAAGAAAGGCGCTTTTTCCCTCCCCCTTGCGGGGAGGGGTCAGGGGTGGGGGTGGTCCAGAAGGTACCGTTGCTCTCGATCCTGCACCACCCCCACCTCCAACTCCTCCCCGCCAGGGGGAGGAGAGCGCGTCTCGGCCAGGGATGTGTGCATGTCGTAGCCTCTGCGGGGGAGGGGGGCCCCCGAAAGGGGGTCGGGAGAGGGGAGCGGCGGGGCAGGACAACGCGCCGGCCCGCACACGTGCGCGGCCCCTTCCGGACACCGGCTTCCCCCCTCCCGCCCCGGCCTGCCGGCCGGCCCCCCCTCC
>NZ_JAKSYL010000173.1 GCF_022829515.1 Methylobacterium sp. J-048 | reverse complement strand
CGCCTGGATCAGCCGCAACCGGCGCCTCTGGAAGGATGCGGAAGCGACCCTCGCCTCCGCCAGAGCCTTCCTCTACGCCGCAGCCATCATGATCCTCGTCAGACGCCTCGCCCGATCGCCCTGACTTCTCGGACGGACTCTAAGGGCGATCTGGGAAGCAAGGTCCGCCGGCAGGCTTTCGAGGTAGTTGTGAGCCATTTGCTCGCTCCAATGCGCTGCGTATCGGCAACGCAACGCGGATTATACGTGACCATGAGCGGTGTTATCAAGACAGTAGCGAATTATGCACAGCATTGGTAATGTCAAAAATGGTCAGGTCCGATCTTTGATGATCATTTAATCGCAATAATTTCGGTATATCTGGTAGATCAAGCTGCATTATGGAATATCTTTCGTCGATAGGTGGGTTAAAATGATTTTAGCGTTTGCGAAATTCCTTGGCAGCGCCATCGACGTATTCAGACCAATCAGATAAGGCGCTTTTCTTTTCTTTGTTGTACACTGCCCTGTTATAAACTCCCGCAACACCCATTTTCGAAGGACGGGTTATGTGGTTGACCACAGCCTCGACCACATGTGGCAGAATTCCAAGATGCTCATTCATGTGAGTTACGACGGTGCGGCGCAAATCGTGGATGCGCCAGGGCTGAATACCGGGTGCGTTCTCCCCGAAAAACCAAATTCGAGATTCGTTTATGCGGTTGTCGAGAGAAGTTTTGCACCGTGACCAGCCCTGAAAAGGGCCATCCGCATCGCCAAAAATGCAGTCTCGCCCCAGTCTGACCGGCACGCTGTTGAGAATGGCGAGTGCACCTGCCGAGAGCGGCACGTCGTGCGGAAGCCCATTCTTGGTGCGCTCGGCCGGCAAGCGCCAGAAATTCGTGGCTCGGTCGATTTCCGACCAACGCATGCCGCCAACCTCGTTGCGGCGCTGCCCCGTCAAAAGCAGCAAGCGAATGATGCGGCCGTGGTCGTCGTCTCGGCAGGCTGTCCAAACCTCGCCTATTTCCGTCCGAGTTAGCACGCGGGTGCGGCTGGTTTCCTCGACGGCCTTCCCGGTGGCGATAACCGGATTCGCCTCAACCAAGCCCTGGCGCATCGCCCAGGTGAAAAGGGCCGAGACGCAGGTGCGACCGCGATTGGCCGCGTGGGGACCGTGCTTCTCTGCCACGTCATTGAGCCAGGTCGCCACGTCGCGCCGCGCAACGGTGTGGGCCGGCATTTCGTGCAGCGGCACCAGGTAGCGGTTCAGGTATCGCTCGGCCTCGACATACGATCGCGGGCGCAAGCGGATTTCCGCCTGCTTGAGGTATTCGGTTGCGACAGTGGATAGGGTGATGGCTGCGCGGGCGCGGGCTTCCATCTTTTCTGTCTGCGGATCGCCGCCGAGCTGCGCCTTGGCGAGAATTTCCTTTGCGCGCTTTCGGGCCGCCTCGGGGTCAAGAACCGCTACGTTTGCCAGCGTCACCCGCCGGTGCTTCGCGCCGACCCGATATTGCACGATCCACGAGCGCTTGCCGCCAGCCCTTAGGCGGATGCCGAAGCCGGGAAGCCCCTCATCGAAGACGATCCGCTCGGTTTTCCCGGGCAGGATTTCCAAGGTAGCGATGTTTGCGCGCGTTAACCGCATGGGACCCTCTGCCGGGAAGCGGCGGGGAAGCGTAGCCTTTGCTTCCCAGCGCTGTTGCCCGGTCACATCGGAAAGAGGGTATGCCGCCGAAGTAATTGATAAACAATCCCTAATGATGCCTTCCGGCGCCCCGCGATTCCGCTCCGAATCGCATTTACACGGAGAGGGTCGGGGGTTCGAGTCCCTCACCGCCCACCAGCGTCGGCAAGGACTTCACCGGGGTACCGGCCTTCGGAGGGCCTCGCCTCCCCAAATAGTTTCCAGAAACCATATCTCGTGCGCGGATCCGATCGGGCGGCGATGGCCGAGCGGATCGTCGGCGCGCGCGCCTGCGGCGGCTGACCGACGCCGGGCCGCTGCACCCGCATTCCTCACGCCCGGTCGATCCGCGCCGCCCCAACACTACATACCTGGGCTCGCGTGGTGGTGGCCGGAGATGTCGTGTGCCTGTGCGTCTGCTGAACAACGGCAACAACAAGATCCAGATCGCGCAGGATTTTCTCGACACTTCGGATGGGACGATCACCATCAACGGCGATGGCAGTCATGTCCTGATCGGGGACGGGGCCAATGCGTTCGAGCGGATGTCGCTCACCTGCGGGCCGAGTTCGACCGTGCATATCAGCCACGGTGTGCGGCTGGCCTCCGCGCAGATCTACGTGTGCCCGCATACGAAGCTGCTGATCGGGCATCACAGCGCCTTCGCCAACGAGGGCCAGATCTTCGTGCACGAGACGAAGCCGATCACCATCGGGCACAATTGCCTGATCTCGGAAGGGGGCAATTTCTGAGTGAGCGATGCCCCTTCGATCGTCGACCTCGAATCCGGCCGCCGGATCAATCCGTCGAGGCCGATCCATGTCGGTCACCGGGTCTGGCTCGGCCGCAATGTCAGCGTATTCAAGGGCGCGCATATCGGCGATGGCGCGATCATCGGAGCTCAGTCGATCGTCAGCGGCGTGATCCCGGGCAACACCTTGGCGTATGGGTCGCCCGCCCGGGTCGTGCGGGAGAACGTGACCTGGGACATCAATCTGATCCCCGATGACGGGTCCGATCCCGGCCTGGCGCGTGAGAAAGCGCATCCGGCCGATGGCAAGGTCCGGCCGAGCGGCGGCCACCTCGCCCTGGCGGAGGCGAATTACCGGACGGAGGCGGTCCAGACCGTGCTGGCCGCCGTCCTTGCCTGCCAGAGCTGGCGTGGGCTCGACCGGAAGAAGTTTCGGCGGCTGATCGCCGAGGCCGGCAGCGCGATCCCGAATGCCGGGCCGGCTTCGGTACAGCACGCCGTCCTGCTGGCCGAGGCTCGCAAGGTCCTCTGGCTTGGGTGAGCGCCCGTCCGCACCGTCGGTCCATTATGTCGGCTTCCGGGACGACCGCTATTGGAACGCAGTTCGTCTGTTCGGAGGCCCACGGGTGATCCATCGGTGCTGGGATTTCTATGCCAGCCGCGATGTCGGGCCGGGCGACGTGGTGATCTTCGCCGAGGGTGACGAGACGCAGCCGCTGGCTGACCGCAACGCCACCGAGATCGACGAACGCTGGCTGCCCGAGCCCCGCCTGGATCCGGGCGACGAGAGCACCGCCCCGAAAGGTGGTTGCCGGCTTTCGGAAAATGGCGATGCACAATCAAAGACCTAACGCATCGTGCCGGCTCTGATATCCGGCACGATGCGTTAGCGCCCGATCGATAGAGCCGCCCGCACGACCGCGTCGGCGTGGAAGTGCGGGAACATGTGCCCGGCCCCGGGCAGCATCGCGAGGGTCGCGCCCGGGATCATCCGGGCCGCCAGGACGCCGTGGAGATAGGAGTTCACCACGATGTCGGCGCCACCGCACAGGATGCGGGTGGGCACCCGGAGGTTGGGATAACGCAGCGCGCTGCGCGTCAGCGCCGGCCAGAGCGAGCCGGCATCCTCGCCCTCGGCGGTGATCTGTGCGGCGCGGCCGGCGAGGGCGAACGGGAAGTCCTGGCGAAAGTGCGCGGGCATCGCCTGGGGCAGGAACATCGCGTTCCAGAGCAGCGGCAGCAGGGCCGGATCGCTCGAGGCGTGCAGGATCCAGGTCAGAAGATCGCCGCTAAGCGGCAGCGCCCGCGGGCCGAACAGCAGGTGCTCCAGGCGCAATTCCGGAAAGCAGACCGGCGCCAGGGAGACGATCCCGGCTATTTCGTCCGGGTAGAGCATTCCGTAGGCCAGGGCGACCGCACCGCCGAACGAGTGGCCGAGGATCACCGGCCTCTCCAGACCGAGTTGCCGAACCGCATCCCGGATGCAGGCGGCCTGGTCCCAGACATCGGCGCCGCGGCCCCGCGGCCGCACGCTGAAGCCATGCCCGGGACGGTCCACCGCGATCACCCGGAAATGCTCGGCCAAAGCCGGCACCGGGCCGAGCCATTGGTCCTCGAGGCACATCAGCGTGCCGTGGATCGCCACGAGATCGGGGCCCGATCCCGTCTCGGCATACGCGATGGTCCGGTCGTCCGGGAGGTGGACAAGCCGGCGCGGCACGATGCGCGGATCGAGCTTGCCATCCTGCGGCGGATGGGCGGGACCCGGGAGGGAGCGCGCGGCGACGGCCAATTACAGCCGCTTCCTGCGGCTGGGGGCGGTCCCGATCAAGGCCAGGGCCGCGACCGCGCCGACACCGAGCAGCCCGGCCGTCGTGGCGAGGGGGTGCAGGCTCGCCCGCGTGTACGCACTGGTGCGCATCACGTAGACGGGCGGGTCGCCCCGGGTTGCGCCGGCCGACACCGGCGCATGCAGGGCCCCTGCTGGGTCGCGGGGCGGGAAGCCGCGCTTCTGCATCGCGATAATGGCCGGGGCCAGATAATCGTAGGCCCCGGGGGCGAATTGCTTGCCGGCCACGAAGGCTTTTCCGGCGCCCCCGACGAAGATGTCGCGCTGCGGGTGCACGGCCGCGTGCAGGATCGCGTTGGCGACCTCCTCGGGCGGATAGATCGGCGGCGGCAGGCTCGGCTCGCGATCCATGTAGTTGCGCGCGCGCTGGGGCAGGGGCGTGTCGATCGAGGCGGGCTTAACCAGGGTCACCGAGATCGGCGCGTCCTCGTCCATCAGCTCCATGCGCAGGGCGTCGGTAAACCCTTTCACGGCGTGCTTCGAGGCCGCGTACATGCCCTGGAACGGGAAGGCGAGGTCGGAGGCGATGCTGCCGACATTGATCAGCGCGCCGCCCTGCTTGTGCAGGTGCTCGACGGCGACCAGCGACCCGTAGATCGTGCCCCAGAGATTGGTCTGGATCAGGCGCTGGTGATCCGCGTCGCTGATCTCGCGCAGGCGCCCGTAGATCGAGGCGCCCGCAACGTTGACCCAGGTGTCGAAGCCGCCGAACGTCGCGATCGCCCGGTCGGCCACCGCCTGGACGTCGGCACGGCTGCCGACATCGGCGACCACGTGGAGCGCCTTGCCGCCGACGCCCTCGATCTCGGCCTGGATCTTGGCCAAGGCGTCGCCGCTGCGCGCGGCCAGCACCACCCGGGCGCCGCGCTCGGCCGCCATCCGGGCGGTCGCCAAACCGATGCCGGACGATGCGCCGGTGATCACCACGACCTGCTCGCTGAGCGGCTTGTGCTTCATCGGTCTTCCCCACATCCGCGATCACCGCAGGCGGCCGGGCCGTCGCGTTCACGCTAAGGGGTAGTCCCGCGACGGGCCGCCCGGTTCCGGATCGGCCGCGGGTGATCACGTCGCAGGCGCTTTCGCCACCTGCGCCGGGCTGGTCCTGCGCGCAGGCGTGGTTATCTCTCAGCGGCACATGACACGCTCAGCAGCACCCCGCTCGATTCCCGACGATGCCGCGCAGGCCCCGCGCCGGATCCCCTCGGTGGAGCATCTCGTCGGCGGCGCTGCGGAGGAAGTCCTCGCCGCCTATGGGCGCACGGCCGTCACCGATGCGGTCCGGGCGGTGCTGGCCGGGATCCGGGCGGCGGGCGGGCCGGTGCCGGACGCGGCGGCGATCCGCTCCGCGGCCGTCGAAATGCTCGCCGCCGAGCGTCGGCCGTCGCTGCGACCGGTGTTCAACCTCACCGGAACGGTGCTGCACACCAATCTCGGCCGGGCGCTGCTGCCGCGCTCCGCCGCTGCCGCGGTGTCCGCCGTGATGGTCCAGGCGAGCAACCTCGAATTCGATCTCGCCACTGGCGCACGGGGCGAGCGCGACGACCACGTCGAGGGCCTGATCTGCCGCCTGACCGGGGCGGAAGCCGCCATCGTCGTCAACAACAACGCCGCCGCGGTCCTGCTGGTGCTGAACGCCCTGGCGATGCGCAAGGAGGTCGTCGTCTCCCGCGGCGAATTGGTGGAGATCGGCGGCTCGTTCCGGGTGCCCGACGTGATGGCCCGGGCCGGCTGCCGGCTGCGCGAGGTCGGCACTACCAACCGCACCCATCTGCGCGACTTCGCCGAGGCCCTCGGGCCGCGCACCGGGCTGGTCATGAAGGTGCATCCGAGCAACTACGCGATCACCGGCTTCACCGCCGAGGCGGATCCGATCGCACTCCATGTTCTCTGCCGGGAGCACGGCGTGCCCCTGGCGGAGGATCTCGGCAGCGGCAGTCTGGTCGATCTCGCCGCCTACGGCCTGCCCCCCGAGCCCACCGTCCGGGCGGCCCTGGCCCGGGCGGACGTGGTGACCTTCAGCGGCGACAAGCTGCTCGGCGCGGTCCAGTGCGGGATCGTGGCCGGGCGGAAGGACCTGATCGCCCGGGTGCGCAGGAACCCGCTGAAGCGGGCACTGCGGGTCGACAAGATGACCTACGCGGCCCTGGAGGCGGTGCTGCGTCTGTACCTCCACCCCGAGCGGCTCGCCGAGGAGCTGCCGACCCTGCGCCTCCTTACCCGCCCGCAGGCGGCGATCGATGCGCAGGCCCGGGCCATCGCGTCCGCCGTGGCGGAACGGCTTACCGGCTGGGCCACGGTCACGGTCGCCGAATGCATCAGCCAGATCGGCTCCGGCGCGCTGCCGGTGGAGACCCTGCCCAGCGCCGCTCTGGTGCTGGTGCCCACCGGGGAGGGCGGTCGCCGCGGAGCCGGGGGGCGCTGCAAGCGCCTGGCCGAACGCCTGCGCGGATTGCCGGTGCCGGTGATCGGCCGCATCAGCGGCGATGCGGTCATGCTCGACCTCCGTACGCTGGAAGACGAAGCCGGGCTCCTGGACAGCCTATCGAACTTGTCAACTGCAGGTGACGGAGCGCAGGATCACCGGGGTTGTTGAGAAAGGTCTGGTCGAGCAGGCGCTTGCACGCCTATCGAGCGTGTTGTGTTAAGGATGACCGACCCGCGGTCGCGGTGCGAGACAGGCGGCCCTCGGACCGCGATGGGCGAGAAACATGTCGTATCCAGTGGACACGGTCGAGACGGAGCAGGCGACGGATCCGCTCCTCCTCGATAACCAGCTTTGCTATGCACTCTACGCTGCCGCGCATCGGATGACGAAGTCTTACCGACCGCTCCTGGAGCGGCTCGGCCTGACCTATCCGCAATATCTCGTCCTGCTGGTGCTGTGGGAGCAGGACGGCGTGACGGTCTCGGAGATCGGCCGGCGCCTGCGGCTCGATTCCGGCACGCTGACGCCGGTGCTGAAGCGCCTGGAGAGCGCGGGCTTCCTGGTCCGGACCCGGCGCCAGTCCGACGAGCGCGAGGTCGAGATCGCCCTGACGCCCCAGGGGGCCGCTCTGCGCTCGGAGGCTGTGACGGTGCGCGAGAGCGTGATGTGCCAGCTGGAACTCAGCGAGCCGGAGATCCGGGCTTTGCGCAAGGATCTCGGCGTGCTGATCGAGCGGCTGAGCGTGAACGGGAACGACTGACGGATCTCACCGCCGCAGACGGTTGCCCAGGACGAAGCCGTAGAGCCCCATCAGGATGATGCCGACCGCGCCTTCCAGGCCGACCAGCAGGTTGGTGACCCGCCCGGTCGGCTTGAGGCCGATGTCCGGCGGGTTGGCGGTCATCATGTTGAGCGCGCTGTAGCTCATCAGGTCGATGGGATTGTAGGTCGGTCCGGCCTCGGGGCCTTCCAGCACGATCAGGCCGCCGGTGAGCCCGTAGAGCCCGGCGAACACGACGATCAGAAGCGCGAAGGCGCGGGCGATGCGCGACAGGCTCTCCCCGTAATCGCACAGCCACTCGACGAAACGGTCGGCGCTCCAGCGGTAGCCGTGGCGCAGGATCCCGGCCCCGTCGCGCCTGGCCCAAGCCTCGCGCGCTTGCTGCCCGGCATGGAAGCGGCCCATCCGCCGGCCGCGCTTGTAGGCCCAGCTCGCCGCATCGTGGCTGCCGATGCTCTTCCAGTTCTGTTCCAGGGCGAGGTAGCTCGCCTGCGCCGGCTCGTAGGCACAGGACACCTCCTCGCCGACGGCGCCGCCGAGTTGCTCGACGCTCATCCGGGTACCGTTGAGCCAAGCGCCTGCGAAGCGGGCGTGCCGCAGCCGGCAGGTGGCGAGGTTGAGCCGGACGAGGTCGGTATCCGACAGGTCGGCGCCGGACAGGTCGGCGCCGTCGAGCTTAGCCCCTGTGAACTTGGCGCCGCGCAGGCGCGAGCCGGCCAACGACGCCTTGGTCAGGCTGGCGCCCTCGAAATCTGCATGGGTCAGGTTGGCGTCAGCGAGCTTGGCCTCGTCGAGCCGCGCGTTGCGGAACACGGTGTCGTCGGCGTCGGCCCCGGAGAAATCTGCACCCCACAAGTCGGCGTCGGCGAAATTCGCCCCGTCCAGCAGCGCGCCGGACAGGTCCGCGAACCGCATCGCGGCGTGTCCGAAGCGCGCATCCTCCAGCATGGCGGCGGCTAGCTTGACCTGTCCCGCCACGATGCCGGTGAAGTCCGCCCCCGATAGGTCGGCCTCGGACAGGTCGGCCTCCTCCAGGATCGCCCCGGCGAAGCGGGTCGAGCGCCCGACCGCCCCGGTGAGGCTGGCCCGGCGCAGGTTCGCCCCGGAGAAGTCGGCTTCTTCCATCCGCGCGCGCGACAGGTCGGCGCCGGCCAGGGTGAGGCCGCCCGATTCCGGATCCACGGGCGCCGACCCGAGGGCCACCAGGGCGGTGCTGCCGGCCGCGACATGCGCGAGGTCGAGGCCCGGCTCGCGGACGGGCGTGCCGGCCGCGATCAGGTCCAGGAGGCCGCGCAGGCGCGGCTCCACGTATCGAGGGCTGACCTGATCCATCCTGGCTCTTTGCCGGAGAGAGCGGCGGCGCGCCAGAGCCCTCGGCTCAGGTCGCCGCGGCGCTCACCCGCACGGTGATGGCCTTCGCGGCCGGCGTCTTGGACTGCTCGTCGTGATGCCAGAGCGGCAGCAGGACGTTCAGCTCGGGGTAGTAGCCGCCGCAATTGCCCTGCGGGATGTCGTAGGCGATCACCCGCAGGCCGCCGACGCGCCGCTTGATCCGATCGCCCGCCACCGCCTCGACATCGACGGAGCCGCCATCCTTGAGCCCGAGCCGGGCGATGTCCCCCCGGTTCATGAACAGGATGTCGCGGGTGCCCTTCACGCCGCGGAAACGGTCGTCGTAGCCGTAGACCGTGGTGTTGAACTGGTCGTTCGAGCGCAGGGTGATCAGGTCGAGCACGTCCGGGCCGTGCGCCGGCAGGTCGGGATCGGCCTCCAGCCCCTCCGGCACCGAAAAGTTCGCCCTGCCGGTGTCCGTCTCCCATTTCCGATCGCGGGCGCCGAGCGGCTTGGTGATGCCGCCGGGCCGGAACATCTGCCCGTTCAAGTCGTGGAACACCTTCGGGTAGGTCGCCTCGATCGCGTCGCGGACCCGGGCGTAATCGGCGACCCAGGCATCCCAGTCGATCCGCGGGTTATGCGGCAGCGCCGCCTTGGCGATCTCGGCGACGATCCACGGCTCGGAGCGCACCTCGGGGCCGACCGGGTCGGCGACGCCCCGGGAGCCGTGGAAGCGCGCGGTGGAGTCCTCCATCGAGACGGATTGCGGCCCGCTCGCCTGCTGGTCGATCTCGATGCGGCCGAGGCATGGCAGCATGTAGGCCACCGTGCCGTTCACCAGATGCGAGCGGTTGAGCTTGGTCGAGATCTGCACCGTCAGGCGCTGCCGCCGCCAGGCTGGCTCCATCCGCCCGGTATCGGGGATCGCGCGCAGGAAATTGCCGCCGAGGCTGACGAAGGCCCGGACACTGCCGTCGAGGATGCCCTCGCAAGTCTCGACCGTGTTCAGGCCCTTCTCCCGCGGCGGCTCGAAATCGTAGAGTTCCTTCAGCTTGTCGAGGGGCGCCAGCTCCGGCTTCTCGGTGATGCCGACCGTGCGCTGGCCCTGGACGTTCGAGTGGCCGCGCACCGGGCAGATCCCGGCGCCGGGCTTGCCGATATTGCCGCGCAGGAGCATCAGGTTCACCAGCATCCGCACGGTCTCGGTGCCCTTGCGGTGCTGGGTCAGGCCCATCCCGTAGATGCCGATCACCGCCTTGGCGCGGGCATAGGCCCCGGCCGCGGCTTCGAGGGCCGGGCGGGTGAGGCCGGAACGCCGCTCGATCGCCGCCCAATCCGCGCGATCGCAGAACGCCACGAACGCGTCGAAGCCATGGGTGTGCTCGGCGATGAAGGCGTGGTCGAGGATGGCGGGCTTGCCCGACGCGGTGGCGTCCCGGTCCATGGCGAGCAGCGACTTGCACAACCCGGTGATCGCCGCGAGGTCGCCCCCGGCCTTGACCTGGTGATACTGCGTCGAGATCTTGGTCGCCGATCGCGTCAGCATCTCCACCGGCGATTGCGGGTTGGTGAAGCGTTCGAGCCCGCGCTCGCGCAGCGGGTTGAAGGTGATGATCTGCGCCCCCCGGCGCCGCGCTTCCTGGAGCGGGTGGAGCATCCGCGGCGCGTTCGAGCCGACATTCTGGCCGAAGAAGAAGATCAGGTCGGTGGTCTCGAAATCCTCGAGCAGCACCGTGCCGACCGGCGCGCCGATCGATTGCGGCAGCGCCACCGAGGTCGGCTCGTGGCACATGTTGGAGGAATCCGGCAGGTTGTTGTTGCCGTAGAGGCGCGCCAGCAGCGCCCACATGTAGCTGGTCTCCAGCGAGGCCCGGCCCGAGGCGTAGAACACCGCCGATTTCGGGTCCTCCTCGCGCAGCGCCTTCAACTCCCGCCCGATCTCGGCAAACGCCTCGCTCCAGGAGACCGGCCGGTACCGGTCGGTCTCGGGATCGTAGCGCATGGGGTGGGTGAGCCGGCCCTGTTCTTCGAGGGCGTAGTCGCTCCAGCCGAGCAGCTCGGTGACCGTGTGGGCGGCGAAGAAGTCGGGGGTTGCCCGCCGCCGGGTCTGCTCCCAGGCGGTGGCCTTGGCGCCGTTCTCGCAATACTCGAAGGCGAGCGGCTTGGCCGGCTTCGCCCAGGCGCAGGACACGCACATGAACCCGTCCGGCTTGTTCTGCTTCACCAGCATGGCCGAGCCGGTGACCGGGACGCCCTCGCGGGTCAGGATCTCCACGAGGGAGCGAGCCGAGCCCCAGCCGCCTGCCGGGCCGTCGTAGGGTTCGATCCGTACGTCGCCGGTGTTCTGCTCGGTCATGCCGTCCTCCTGCCGGCACCTTCGCGTCCGGACCGGGGGGAACGCGCGAGGATGCGGGTCGGATCGGGGGCGCGTCACCGCGGCTCCCCGGCCGGCCATCGCTCAGGAGACGGCGGCGAGCTTGTCGGCCATGGACTGCTCTTTGTCCCGGCGGGTCGAGAAGATCAGCGTGAAGAAGGTCCGCTCGACGCCGAGCTCGGCGAGCCGGGCCTCGCAGCGCTCAGCAAGGGCGCAGACCTCCGACAACTCGGCCTCGATGTTGGTGCCGTTGGGATGCATCGTGGCGGTCAGGCCGCTCGCCTCGATGATCGCCTTGATCTCGCGCACGTAGGGCGAGACCGACGGGCCGACGCCCATCGGCACGATGCACAGATCGGCGGATACCTTCATGGCGATGCTTCCCAAGGAGCCCGGGCGCGCCGTGTTCGGCAGGGCGAGGGACTCGAACTGGATGGAGGACACCTGACCGGGCGGGCGATGCGGCGCTTGGCCGAGCTGCTCTGGAGCAGGCGTGGAGCGGGTACCGGGAATCGAACCCGGGTATTCAGCTTGGAAGGCTGCTGCTCTACCATTGAGCTACACCCGCGCGGGCGGACCGTTAGCACGCCGTCCGGCCCGTGAGAAGTCGGTCTCAGGCCAGTCCCAGCGCGGCCCGCGCCTCGGCCGGGCTGGCGACCCGGCGGCCGTGGCGGCGGACCGCCTCGGCGGCGAGGGTGACCAATTCGGCGTTGCTCCCCGCCAGCCTGTCCTTCGTCACCCGGATGTTGTCCTCCAGGCCGGTGCGGACCGCGTCGGCGCCGCGGGCGAGCGCCCACTCCATCACCACCGCCTGGTTGCGGCCGATCCCGGCGGCGGTCCAGGTCGCCTCGGGCAGGATCCGCCGGGTCTCGGCGAGCAGGATGTCCAACAGGTGCGCCTCGGCCGGCATCGCGTTCTGGACGCCCATCACGAACTGCACGTGCGGGCGCGCGTCGATCAGGCCCGCCTCCACCAGGCGTTTGGCCCCGTGCAGGTGCGACAGGTCGAAGATCTCGATCTCGGGCCGCACGCTGTACTGCTTCATCTGGCCGGCGAGGTCGGTCACCAGGCCGGCGCCGTTCTCGTACACGATGGTCGGGAAGTTGACCGAGCCGGTGGAGAGCGAGGCCATGTCGGGCCGGTGCTTGAGCGAGAGTCCCCGAGCGGCGGGATCGCGCCCGCGCCCGCCGGTGGAGAACTGCACGATCATCCCGGGGCAGTGCTTGCGCAGCCCCTCCTGCACGGCGGCGAACTTGTCCGGGTCCGAGGAGGGCGATTCGTCGTCGTTGCGCACGTGGATATGGGCCAGCGTCGCGCCGGCCTCGAAAGCCTCCCGGGTCGACTCGATCTGCTCGGCCACGGTGACCGGTACGGCCGGGTTGTCCTTTTTGCGCGGCACCGAGCCGGTGATCGCCACCGCGATCACCACGGGCGCTTCGCTGTGGGATCCTGCCATCGCGTCTTCTCCCTGATGGTTCGTCTCGTCCGTGCCCGGGATAACGCCGCGCGCAGGGAAACTGAACCGTCCGGGCGAATACAGAGGCCTCGGCGCGGGACATCTCCGGCCGGGTGACAGGGTGAGCGCCGCGGTGTTTGACCCTCGCCCCGCGCACAGCCACAACGGGGCGAACCCACCCGCAGCCTCAGGATGAGGCGGCGGGTGGGGGCAAGCGAGCGAAGGTCTCAGCGCATTGAGGCTTTTGAGGCCGGCCGTATCGGGCGGCGAGGAACGCGATGAACGACACGATCCTGGTCCTGAACGGGCCGAACCTGAACCTCCTCGGCAAGCGGCAGCCGGAGATCTACGGGCGCGAGACCCTGGCCGATGTCGAGGCCCTGTGCCGCGAGACCGCCGCCGGCTTCGGGCTCGATGTGGATTTCCGCCAGAGCAATGCCGAGCACGCGCTGATCGACGCGATCCACGCCTTCCGGGTCGAGTCCGCCGGCATCGTGATCAATGCCGGGGCCTACACCCACACCTCGGTGGCGATCCTCGACGCGCTCAACACCTGCGAGGTGCCGGTGATCGAGTGCCATATCTCGAACGTCCACCGGCGCGAGGCGTTTCGCCATCACTCCTACGTGTCTCTCGCCGCGACCGCAGTGCTGGCCGGCTTCGGCACGCAGGGCTACGCCCTGGCGATCCGGCATCTGGCGGAGCTTCGGGCCAGGGCCGGCGCGGCCTGAGCGGCGGATAGCGTCAGCTTCAGGGTTGACGCTGGCGGAGACAGGGCGGAGGAGACCGGTCAGGCCTTCCCATCCTCGCGCTCTTCCAGGCCGGCCCCGGCGGAGAGTGCCCCAGCGGAGCGCGCACGCCGCATGACCACGTCGTTCCTGCCCATCGACCGGACGCTGATCGCCCGCGAGGCGGCCAAGATGTTCCTCGAGATCCAGGCCGTCCATTTCTACAAGGACGAGCCGTTCAAGTTCACCTCCGGCTGGGCCAGCCCGGTCTATATCGACTGTCGCAAGATCATCTCGTTCCCGCGCCTGCGCTCGACACTGATCGACTTCGCCGCCTCCACGATCGTGCGCGAGATCGGCTACGAGTCGCTCACCCATATCGCCGGCGGCGAGACCGCCGGCATCCCGTTCGCCGCCTGGATCGCCGACCGGCTGATGCTGCCGATGCAGTATGTGCGCAAGAAGCCCAAGGGCTTCGGCCGCAACGCCCAGATCGAGGGCGAGGTGGTCGAGGGCGCCCGGACCCTGCTGGTCGAGGATCTCGCCACCGACGGGCGCAGCAAGGTCAATTTCTGCCAGGCCCTGCGCGACGCCGGCGCCCAGGTCGATCACTGCTTCGTGCTGTTCTACTACGACATCTTCCCCGGCAGCGCCGCCCTGATGCAGGAGATCGGCATCAAGCTGCACTACCTCACCACCTGGTGGGACGTGCTGGCGGTGGCCAAGGAGATGGGCACCTTCGACGCCAACACCCTGGCCGAGGTCGAGCGCTTCCTCAACGCGCCGGCGGACTGGTCGGCGGCCCATGGCGGCATCGCGTCCTTCGGGCAGTCCTGAGGAGTTTTCCGAGATGGGCGTCGCCGAGCTGTTCCCCGCCGAGCGCCAGGAGGCGAAGCCGGCCGACCGGATCACGATCCGCCGGCCGGACGACTGGCACATCCACCTGCGCGACGGCGCGATGCTGAAGGCGGTGTTGCCCTACACGGCGGCCCAGTTCGCCCGGGGCATCATCATGCCGAACCTGGTGCCGCCGGTGACGACCGTGGCGGCCGCGCGCGCCTATCGCGAGCGGATCCTGGCCGCGCTGCCGGACGGGATGGACTTCACCCCGCTAATGACTTGCTACCTGCGGGACGATACCGACCCGGACGAGATCGAGCGGGGTTTTGCTGAAAAGGTCTGGATCGCGGCCAAGCTCTACCCGGCCGGCGCCACGACGAACTCGCATGCGGGCGTCACCGACCTGATCGGGCTCGCGCCCGTGCTGGAGCGGATGGAACGGATCGGCATGCCGCTCCTGATCCACGGCGAGGCGACCGACCCGGAGATCGACATCTTCGACCGCGAGGCCGCCTTCATGGAGGGCAGCCTGATCCCGCTGCTCGCCCGGCACCAGGGCCTGAAGGTCACCGTCGAGCACGCCACCACAGCCGAAATCCTCGACGTGGTCCGGGCCAACCGGACCCGGGTGGCGGCGACGATCACGCCCCACCACCTCGTCATCAACCGCACCCACATCTTCCAGGGCGGCCTGCGCCCGCACCTCTACTGCCTGCCGGTGGCCAAGCGCGAGCGTCACCGCCGGGCCCTGCGTGCGGCCGCGACCTCGGGCGAGGTCTGCTTCTTCCTCGGCACCGACACCGCCCCGCATGTCCGCGGCGCCAAGGAGGCCTCCTGTGGCTGCGCGGGTGTGTTCTGCGGCCCGACCGCCCTGCAGACCTACGTGCAGGTCTTCGACGAGGAGGGCGCGCTCGACCGGTTCGAGGCGTTCGCGTCGCTGAACGGGGCGCGCTTCCACGGGCTGGAGCCGAACGCGGCGACCGTCACCCTCGAGCGGCGGGAGAGCCGCGTGATCGAGGCGGTGGCCGTGGAGGACACCGCCGTGGTGGTGTTCCGCGGGGATGAGACGCTGCCCTGGGCGGTGGTGGCATAGAGGCGGGAACGGACCCCGTTCACGGCACGCCTCCGTACTGGGCCTCCTACGGTAACGGGGGTCGAGCACGATGCGTCGGTATTGATCGCCCTCAGGGCAATCGGCTCTGTTTCGCAGACGCAGCCAATCCGAGAAAGACGAGAATCGCTCGGTTGAGCCGCAGCATGTCCTCGTCATCAAGGCGTCCGATCAGGCCCCCCATCTTGGTCTTCGGAACTGTCGTAATCTTGTCGACCATCAGGCGCGATGGGGTTCGCAACCCGTTTCGCTCAGACGGCAGGATGGGAATTCGAAAAAGCGGCGCATCCTGCTCGTTCGACGTGAAGGCACAGATCGTGATGGAATCCGTCGCAACGAAGCTATCATCCTGGACGATGACGGTCGGGCGCGGTTTCCCAGCGTAGGTTTTTCCGCCGGAAACGGTCCAGATTTCTCCGCGTCTCATTCGTCATTCAAGGCGGATACGGCATCGATGAAAGCTTGATCTTCAGCGTCACCAGCACTGTCGGCAACCGCAAGCGATTGGCGATGAGCCTCGGCTTTGAACGCAGGGGTCCTGACGTCAGGCACCCAGATCTGAATGAGTCTCAGCCCTTGAGCGCGGAGTTGCGCACGATAATTGCGCGCCTTGAGGCGCGTGGATGCGGAATTTGAGCGAATCGGCATGACGCGCGCGCCCCTCGACGGTGACCCGTAATTTACGAGACGGCAGACGGTTTTCCAACGCGCAGACATTCGGTAAGCCGACTACCGATTTGGAGGCCAGACTATGCAGGATGAGCGACAGGACGGCATCACGGCGCTCGGCGCCGTGGATCTCGCGGCCGCCATCCGCGGCCGGATCGTCTCCTGCGCCGAGGTGATGCGCGCCTATCTCGAGCGGATCCACCGGCTTAACCCGCGTTACAACGCCATCGTCGGGCTCCAGGACGATGCCGCGCTCCTCCAGGAGGCCGAGGCCCGGGATGCCGCGCTCGCCCGCGGCGAGGCCGTGGGGCCACTGCACGGGTTTCCGCTCGCCGTGAAGGATCTCGATGCGGTGCGCGGGCTGCCGTTCACGCAGGGGTCGCCGATCTTCGCCGATCGGATCGCGCAAACGGACACGATCATGGTCGCCCGGCTGCGCGCCGCCGGGGCGATCTTCATCGGCAAGACCAATATTCCCGAATTCGGGCTCGGCTCGCACAGCTTCAACCCGGTCTACGGCGCCACCGGGAACGCCTACGATCCGGAAAAGACCGCCGGCGGGTCGAGCGGCGGCGCCGCGGTCGCGGTCGCCCTGAAGCTGCAGCCGGTGGCCGATGGCAGTGACTTCGGCGGCTCGCTGCGCAACCCGCCCGCCTTCAACAATTGCTACGGCCTGCGTCCGAGTTGGGGCCGGATCCCGGTCGAGACCAAGGACGTGTTCAGCCCCGGCCTGTCGGTGCTCGGCGCCGTCGGGCGCAGCCCGGCCGATATCGGCCTGATGCTCTCGGTCCAGGCCGGCTACGATCCGCGCTGCCCGAACACGATCCGCCAGGACCCGTCGGCCTTCGCGAGCCCGCTGGCCCGGGATTTCCGCGGGACCCGGATCGCCTGGCTAGGCGATTTCGACGGCCAGATCCCGTTCGATCCCGGCGTGCTCGAACTCGGCCGCGCCGCGCTGGCGACCTTCGCGGAGATCGGCTGCGTGGTCGAGGAAGCCGCGCCGCGGTTCGACATGGAGCAGCTCTGGCGCGATTTTCTAACGTTGCGTGCCTTGATGGTCGCCCCGGTGCTCCGGCCGCTCTACGATGAGCCCGCCCACCGGGAACAGATGAAGCCCGAGGCGATCTGGGAGGCCGAGCGTGGGCTCGAGCTCACGGTCGACCGGCTCACCGCCGCCCTGGAGGGACGCACCCGCTGGTACGAGACCGTGCGCCGCTTCATGGACAACTACGATTACCTGATCATGCCGAGCGCGCAGGTCTTTCCGTTCGACAAGAGCTTGCGTTGGCCCCAGGAGGTTGGCGGTCGCCCGATGGACACCTACCATCGGTGGATGCAGACCGTGATCCCGGTGACCATGTCCGGTCTGCCGGCGCTCGATGTCCCGGCGGGCTTCGGAGAGGCCGGTTTGCCGACCGGCATCCAGATCGTCGCCCGCAACCACGGCGAACTCGCCTGCCTCCAGCTCGGCGCCGCCTACGATGCGGCCAGCAACTGGGTCCGCCGCCGGCCGCCGCCCGTGCACTGAGCGCGCCTCCGATCCTCAGCAAACGCGTTGACCGGTCCCCGGGGCTCCGGTATGAGGCTCGACACTGCACGCGCGACTCGCATGAATCCGCTCCCGGATTTGTCGGTCGCCGCGAGGCAGGCTCGGATATCCGATGAACACGGTTCTTATTGTAGCGGAAGCGTCACCGACGGGGCGGCCCTAGATCAGGGCTGCAATCCGAGCGGTGGCGCATGCAGGGTCCCTCGGGACCCTTTTTTATTGCCCGCTGCCCAGTGACGCATCACGGCCAACGAGATCCACGCGTTCGAGATACCGACGAACACAGTACTTTCGAGCGAGGCGGATGCCGCCTCGCGTGACGAGAGTGCAGGACGAAAGGAACCGGTCCGTCCGGCGGCGCAGGATCGCCGCTGACGATCCGGGGAGCGGAGGAGGAGAGCATGGGCGGCGAGGTCATGACCGGGGCCGAGATGGTCATCCGGGCATTCCGGGATCAGGGCGTGGACACGCTGTTCGGCTATCCGGGCGGTGCCGTACTTCCGATCTACGACGCCCTGTTCCACCAGAACGCGGTGAAGCACGTGCTCGTCCGCCACGAGCAGGGCGCCGTCCACGCGGCCGAGGGCTATGCGCGCTCGTCCGGCAAGGTTGGCTGCGTGCTGGTCACGTCGGGTCCCGGCGCCACCAACATCGTCACCGGCCTCACCGACGCGCTGCTCGACTCGATCCCGCTGGTCTGCATCACCGGGCAGGTTCCGACCCATCTGATCGGCACCGACGCCTTCCAGGAATGCGACACGGTCGGCATCACGCGCCACTGCACGAAGCACAATTACTTGGTCAAATCGATCGAGGACCTGCCGCGGATCCTGCACGAGGCGTTCTACGTGGCCGCGAACGGCCGGCCCGGCCCGGTCGTCATCGACCTGCCCAAGGACATCCAGTTCGCCTCCGGCCTCTACGAGCGCCCGGAGATCGCGAGCCACAAGACCTATCGCCCGGCCGTCAAGGGCGACGGCGACCGGATCCGCGCGGCAGTCGAGCTGATGGCGACCGCCCGCCGTCCGGTCTTCTACACCGGCGGCGGCGTGATCAATTCCGGCCCGGAGGCTTCGCGGCTCCTGCGCGAGCTGGTCGCCGAGACCGGCTTCCCGGTCACCTCGACCCTGATGGGGCTCGGCGCCTATCCAGGCACGGACGCGAAGTTTCTGGGCATGCTCGGCATGCACGGGACCTACGAGGCCAACCTGGCGATGCACGAGTGCGACGTGATGATCTGCGTCGGCGCCCGGTTCGACGACCGGATCACCGGTCGGCTCGACGCGTTCTCGCCGTTCTCCAAGAAGATCCACATCGACGTCGACGCCTCCTCGATCAACAAGGTCGTCAAGGTCGATGTCGGGATCGTCGGCGATTGCGCCTCGGTGCTCGCCGACATGCTGGAGGCTTGGCGCGCCCTGCCGTCGCGGCCCGAAAAGTCCAACCTCGATCCGTGGTTCCAGAAGATCGGCGCCTGGAAGGCCCGCGACTGCCTCGCCTACTGGCCGTCGGGGACGATCATCAAGCCGCAATACGCCGTGCAGCGCCTCTACGAGGCCTGCAAGGACCGCGATACCTACATCACCACGGAGGTCGGCCAGCATCAGATGTGGGCGGCCCAGTACTTCAAGTACGACGAGCCGAACCGCTGGATGACGTCGGGCGGCCTCGGCACCATGGGCTACGGCCTGCCGGCGGCGATCGGCACGCAGCTCGCCCACCCGAAGGGGCTGGTGATCGACATCGCCGGCGAGGCCTCGATCCTGATGAACATGCAGGAACTCTCGACGGCGGTTCAGTATCGGCTGCCGGTCAAGGTGTTCATCCTGAACAACGAGTACATGGGCATGGTCCGGCAGTGGCAGGAACTGCTGCACGGCTCGCGCTACTCGCAGAGCTATTCCGAGAGCCTGCCGGACTTCGTCAAGCTGGCGGAGGCCTACGGCGCCAAGGGTATGCGCTGCGACAAGCCGGGCGACCTCGACGGCGCGATCGCGGAGATGCTGGCCTATGATGGGCCGGTTCTGTTCGACTGCATCGTCGACAAGACCGAGAACTGCTTCCCGATGATCCCCTCGGGCAAGGCGCATAACGAGATGCTCCTGTCCGATTACCTCGGCGAGACCGGCGTCGAACTCGGCGACGTGATCTCCGAGGAAGGCAAGATGCTGGTGTGATGGGTTTGGCGGCGGCCCTTTCGGGGCCGCTGCCCGCCGTATGGGCGGCGGCGCGCAGTCGCGCTTGCCTCGCGCAAGGTGCGCTCGGATCGCCGCCATGAGCAGGACTGGACGAGGACGAAGCCGGCGATGAACGCGATGAACACCCACTACCCCGATGCCGGCCGCGTCGAGCCGGTGAACCGGCACACGCTCGCGGTGATCGTCGACAACGAGCCCGGCGTGCTCGCCCGCATCTCCGGCATGTTCTCCGGTCGCGGCTACAACATCGAGAGCCTCACCGTCTCCGAGACCGAGGAGGCGCGCCATATCTCGCGCATCACCATCGTCACGACCGGTACGAACGCCGTGATCGAGCAGATCAAGGCCCAGCTCGATCGGCTGGTGCCGGTCCACCGGGTCGTGGACCTGACGCTTCAGGGTAACGCGCTCGAGCGCGAGATCTGCCTGGTGAAGGTCAAGGGCGAGGGCGAGCACCGCAGCGAGGCCCTGCGGCTGGCCGCCGCCTTCGGCGCCAAGACGCTGGACGCCACGCTCAACTCCTTCGTGTTCGAGCTGACCGGCGCCACCGAGGAGATCGACCGGTTCGTGCGGCTGATGAGTGTGATCGGTCTGGTCGAGATCTGCCGCACCGGCATCAGCGCCATGGGGCGCGGATCGGAACCGCTGTAGGATCCGGCGGCTCGGATCTGCTATGCTCCGCCATCCTCGCGGGAGGCGGAGCGATGGAAGCCAAGGTGATTCGCTGGGGCGATGATCTCGCCGTGCGGCTTAGCAGTGTGGAGGCCGAGGAACTCGGCATTCGCGAGGGGGAGACCGTCGAGATCGTCTCGAAGGGGCGGCCGGAGGTCGAGCCCAGGCAATGGACCGTGCGTCGGTACGTCGACGGGTTGCCCGTTTATACGTTGGCCGAGATGATTTCTGAGGCGCGGCGTCTGGGGCCGGAGGCGGAGCCTGAGGCTGTCGATTGGGGCCCCAATCGCGGTTCCGAGATCATCGATGACGCCAACGACCCGTACTGATTGGCAGCCGCATCCTGGCGAATTGCTTCTGATCGATCTCGAACCGGTCCGTGGCACCGAGCAGAATGGTATCCGGCCGGCGCTCGTCGTATCGGACCCGGACATGAACCACCTGACGCGCCGGGTGATCATATGCCCGATCACGCGTAACCCGCATCCATGGCCGACCAAGGTCTTCCTGCCGGCCGGTCTTATCGTCGAAGGCGCGGTGTTGGTCGATCAAGTCCGTTCGATCGACCGGGCGACCCGGATCCTCAGAAGCCTTGGGTCGGCACCGGACGATGTTGTCGCCGAAGTGCGCGGCAAGTTGCGCAGTCTTCTCGGCCTGACTTTCGACGGTTCGGACGCCCCCTCAGTGCAGCAACGGTAAAAACTCCGAATGACCACCCGCACCCTCTACTACGCCCCCGGCGCCTGCTCGCTCGCCGCTCACATCATCCTGGAGGAATCCGGGCTGCCGTTCGAGGGCGTCAAGCTCAACCTGGCAGCGGGGGACCAGCGCGCGCCGGAATACCTCGCGATCAACGAGCGCGGCCGGGTGCCGGCTTTGGTCGAGGACGGCTGGGTGCTGACCGAATGCGCGGCAATCCTGCGCCACGTCGCCCGCACCGTGCCCGAGAAGGGCTTCTGGCCCGCCGACCTGCGTGAGCAGGCCCGAGCCGACGAGTGGCTCGGCTGGCTCGCCGCCAACCACCACGTCACCTACGCGCATGTCCGCCGGCCGGAGCGCTACACCGCCGACGAGGACGCCTTTCCGGGCATCCGCGACAAGGCCGCCGACACCTACGGCGATCTCTGCACCATGACCGAGGTCCATCTCTCGAATGGCGACTGGGCGGTCGGTAACCGGTACAGCGTGGTCGACACCTACCTGATGGTATTCTGGGTCTGGGCCTCCGGTGCGTCGCTCAAGTTCGACATGGCCGAGCGCTTCCCGGCCTGGAACGCCCATGCCCGCCGGGTCGCCGAGCGGCCGGCGGTCCAGGCGGTGTTCGCTCGCGAGGGGCTGAGCCTGCCGGCCTGAACTAAGCCTCGCCGGGCCCCTTGCGGTGCCCAACGAATCGCTCTATCGAGCGTACCGTACGGTACGGTACTGGATACGATGCGGTCGAGCCTCGCAGAGCAGCAGGAGACGATGGAGGCGGGCGCCGCAGCGCTGCAGCCGCCGTCCGTGCGCCAGCAGGCGGTGCTCGATGCCGTGCTTGCCCTCATGGTCGAAGGGGGGGAGCAACTCACCATGGACGCGGTGGCCCGCCGGGCGAGCTGCTCCAAGGAGACGCTGTACAAGTGGTATGGCGACCGCGACGGCCTGCTCACCGCGACGGTGCAGTGGCAGGCCTCCCGGGTCCATGCCGGCCGCGAGGCCGTGCAGGCGCTGGACGGGACGACCCTGCGGGAGCATCTTCAGGACTTCGCGGTCTCGTGGCTCACGGTGATTACCAGCCGCACCTCGGTGGCGCTGAACCGGATCGCCGTGGCCCATGCGGGCTCGCGCAAGAGCAATCTCGGCGGCATCGTGCTCGCGAACGGCCGCTTCGCCATCGGCGAGCGGGTCAAGCCGGTGCTGGAGGCCGGGCGCGCTGCCGGGCTGCTCGCCTTTGCCGACAGCGAGGCGGCGTTTCGGACCTTCTTCGGCCTCGTCGGCCGGGATATTCAGATTCGATTGCTGCTCGGCGAGGCGCTCGACCTCGACGCAGACGAGATCCGGCGCGATGCGGGCCGCGCCGTGGACCAGTTCCTGGCCCTGTACGGCCAGGCGAAAGCCTAACCCAACCCGAAACCAACCCCGAAGAGGAAACCGACATGCGGGTTTATTACGATCGCGACGCCGACCTGAACCTGATCAAGGGCAAGAAGGTCGCCATCGTCGGCTACGGCAGCCAGGGCCATGCCCACGCGCTCAACCTGCGCGATTCCGGCGTGAAGGACATCGTCATCGCGTTGCGCGAAGGCTCCGCCACGGCCAAGAAGGCCGAGCACGAGGGCTTCAAGGTCCTGTCGGTGGCCGAGGCCGCCAAGTGGGCCGACGTGGTGATGATGCTCACCCCGGACGAGCTGCAGGGCGACATCTACCGGGAGTCCCTGGAGACGAACATGAAGGAAGGCGCCGCCCTCCTGTTCGCCCACGGCCTCAACGTCCACTTCAACCTGATCGAGCCGCGCAAGGACCTCGACGTCCTGATGGTCGCCCCGAAGGGCCCCGGCCACACCGTGCGCTCCGAGTACCTGCGCGGCGGCGGCGTGCCGACCTTGATCGCCATCGCCCAGGACGCCTCCGGCAACGCCCACGATCTCGGCCTGTCCTACGCCTCGGCCAATGGCGGCGGCCGCGCCGGCATCATCGAGACCACCTTCAAGGAAGAGTGCGAGACCGATCTGTTCGGCGAGCAGGCCGTGCTCTGCGGCGGCCTGGTCGAACTGATCAAGGCCGGCTTCGAGACCCTGGTCGAGGCGGGCTACGCCCCCGAGATGGCCTATTTCGAGTGCCTGCACGAGGTGAAGCTGATCGTCGACCTCATCTACGAGGGCGGCATCGCCAACATGAACTACTCGATCTCCAACACGGCCGAGTACGGCGAGTATGTCACCGGCCCGCGCATCGTCACGCCTGAGACCAAGGCCGAGATGAAGCGCGTGCTCAACGACATCCAGTCGGGCACCTTCACCCGCAACTGGATGCTGGAGAACAAGGTCAACCAGACTTCGTTCAAGGCGACCCGCGCCAAGCTCGCCACCCACCCGATCGAGGAAGTCGGCACCAAGCTCCGCGCCATGATGCCGTGGATCTCCGAGAAGGCGCTGGTCGACAAGACCCGCAACTGATTTTTTTGGGATCTCGCGGCCGGGCTTTGCTCGGCTGCACCTGCGATGGCCGGTCACGCGAAAGCGAGGCCGGCCTTTTCTATTGCCGGTTGCCGAGCGCGGTCGTTCCCGGCGATAAACGCCCCAGCGGTCCCGTCTGCATGAGGACCGGCGAGGGTTGGAGAGGACACGCCATGGCATCGCTCTATTCGGACGCTCACCGGGCGCTGCAGACCGAATTCGGCACCACGAAGCTCGCCGTGCGCCTGGACGAGGATTGGGTCCACGAGAGCATCCGCCCGGACGAAGGCGCCTTCATCGGCTCCCGGGACATGTTCTTCCTGTCCACCGTCGATCCCGACGGGATGCCGACCGTCTCCTACAAGGGCGGCCCGCAGGGCTTCGTGAGGGTGCTCGACGAGAACACCCTCGTGTTCCCGGGCTTCGACGGCAACGGCATGTTCTACTCGATGGGCAATATCGAGGGGCAGGCCAAGGTCGGCCTGCTGTTCATCGATTTCGAGACGCCGCACCGGATCCGCGTGCAGGGCCATGCGACGCTGCTGCGCGACGACGCCCTGATGGCCGAGTACACCGAGGCCAAGTACCTGGTGAAGGTCGCGGTGAAGAAGATCTGGGTCAACTGCCCGCGCTACATCCACAAGTACCAGAAGCTCGAGCAGAACAAGTACGTCCCGACCCCCGGCCGCGAGACCCCGCTCGCCGCCTGGAAGCGCCTCGACCTCGCCGGCGACGTGATCAGCGACGCCGACAAGGCCCGGGTCGCGCGAGAGGGCAAACTGGAGGTGGCCGAGTATGAGGCGCTCGTCGCCCGCGGCGAGGCCTGAGCCGCGCTTTAGGGAGCCCGCGCGACGATGAACACCCGCGGGAAGGCGAGCAGGCGCCGCCCGTCGCCGCGGCGCGGGTAGCCGGTGTCGATCGCGGCCTCGTAGGCAGCCAGGAACCCGGCCGTCTGGTCCGGGTCCAGCGGATCGAGGAACGGGCGCAGCCCGGTGGCCCGGACCCAGGAGACGATGGCCGCGGCATCCGCCATCGGGTGGTGATAGGCGGTGCGCCAGACATCCACGTCGGCGGCCAGCGGCGCCAGCAGGTCGTAATAGCCGGCCGGGTCCAGCATCCGCCCGAGACGCCCGGCGACTGCCGGATCGCCGATCGCCTTGGCCCAGGGGCCGGCGGACGCGGTCTCGCGCATCAGGCGGTGCGAGGGTTCGGCGAGGTTGTCGGGCGTCTGCACCGCCAGCACGCCGCCGGGCGCCAGCAGACCGAACAGCCGGGGCAGCAGCACCGGATGGTCGGGAAGCCATTGCAGCACGGCGTTGGCGTAGATCAGGTCCGGCGCCCGCTCCGGTGTCCAGGTCGCGGCGTCGGCCAGCGCGAAGGCCAAGCCGGGCAGGCGAGCCCGGGCGCTCTCCAGCATCGCCGGTGAGGTGTCGAGGCCGATCACCTCCGCCTCGGGGAAGCGCGCCGCGATCAGAGCCGTGGAGTTGCCCGGGCCGCAACCGAGATCGTAGGCGAGGCGCGGGGCGTCGAGGGGCACCCGCGCCAGCAACTCGGCCGCCGGGCGGGTGCGCTCGTCCTCGAAGCGGGTGTAGAGGGCGGGGTTCCAATCGGCCATCGTGCCCCCCTTTGCTCCGTCGTCAGCAGCCGAGCTGATCGGCCAGGTCCGCCAGGTCCCGGGCCGCATGGGTGACCGGGACGGTCGGCGCAGTCTCGCCGCCGGCCGGTCCGTGCTCGTGGGGCCGGGCGATGTGGGCGGTGGACAGGCCGTGGCTCGCCGCCACCGCGAGATCGTTCGAATGGGCGGCGACCATCAGGGTCTCCGCCGGGGCGAAGCCGAAGGCCGCCACCGCGTCGCGGTAGAGCGCCGGCTTCGGTTTGTAATCGCGGGAATAGCCGGCGCCCAGGATCGCGTCGAAGATGAAGCCGTTGCGCCGGGCGAGGTCGGCCATCAGCCGGACATGGCCGTTGGAGTTCGGCGCCAGGAGGTGCCGCTCCCGCAGCCGACGCATCGCGTCCGGCACCTCGGGCCAGGCGTCGAGCCGGTGCCAGGCCAGGACCAGCTCCCGCCGCACGTCCTCGGGCACGCCCACGATGCCGAACTGCGCCAGCACGTCGGGCAGCGATTCCGTCTGCAGGATGTCGAGATCGACGAACGACCGGGCGCCGGAACGCACGGTCTCCATCGCGGGGTTGTAGCGGCTGCGCCAAGCATCCGCGAAAGAATCGGCATCCGCGAAGGCGCCGGCATCGAGCGCCGGCGCGTATGGCGCGAGGAGGCGCGCGGCCTCCCGGGCGACCCCGGAGCGCCAGTCGACGAGCGTCCCGAAGACGTCGAAGACGAGCGCCCGGATCGTCACCGCACCGCCTGGAGGTTCGGGCTCCGGCGCACGAAGCCGATGATGTCCTTGACCGCGTCGAGCGTCTGGGCCGCGATCGTCTCGGCCCGCCCGGCGCCGTCGGCCAGCACGGCGTCGATATGGCCGGGATCGGCCGTCAGCCGGCGCATCTCCCCGGCGATCGGCGCGAGGTTCGTCACGGCGAGGTCGGCCAGAGCCGGCTTGAAGGTCGAGAACTGCGCCCCGCCGAAATCGCGCAGCACCGCCTCGCGGCTGATGCCGGCGAGCGCCGCGTAGATCCCGACGAGGTTGTCCGCCTCCGGGCGCTCCTTGAGCCCCGCGAGTTCGGAGGGCAGCGGCTCGGAATCGGTCTTCGCCCGCCGGATCTTCTGGGCGATGGTGTCGGCTTCGTCGGTCAGGTTGATGCGCGCGTTGTCGGACGGGTCCGACTTCGACATTTTTTTGGATCCATCCCGAAGCGACATGACGCGCGCCGCCGGCCCGCCGATCAGCGGCTCGGTGATCGGGAAGAACGCCTCGCCGTGGCCGTGCGCCGCGATCGAGCCCGAAAAATCGGTGTTGAACTTCTGGGCGATGTCGCGGGTCAGTTCCAGGTGCTGCTTCTGGTCCTCGCCGACGGGGACGTGGGTGGCGCGATAGGCCAGGATGTCGGCCGCCATCAGCACCGGGTAATCGTAGAGCCCGATCGAGGCGTTCTCCCGGTCCTTGCCGGCCTTCTCCTTGAACTGGGTCATGCGGTTCAGCCAGCCCAGCCGCGCGACGCAATTGAACACCCAGGCGAGCTCGGCGTGCTGGGACACCTGGCTCTGGTTGAACACGATCGCACGTTTGGGATCGATGCCGGCGGCCAGGAACGCGGCCGTGACCTCGCGGATCTGACCGCGCAGGGCCTCCGGGTCCTGCCAGACGGTGATCGCGTGCAGATCGACCACGCAGTACAGGCACTGCGCGTCGCGATCCTGCATCTCCACGAAGCGCTTCACAGCCCCGAGGTAGTTGCCGAGATGCAGGTTGCCGGTGGGCTGGACGCCCGAGAAGACCAATTCGGTGAACGCGGCCATCGGCGCCGATCCTGAGCAGTACATTGCCGGGGCTCTGCGCCTGCCGGGCGCCGGGTTACTCGCACCCGCGGCCCGGACCGGTCAAGGATCGCCTTACGGCTCCCGCGCGCCCGCGGCCGCACTCGGGCAGAGATCGACTAAGACGCAGCGCCCGCAGGCCGGGCGGCGATGATGGCAGACCTGCTGGCCGTGCAGCATCAGGATCTCGTGATTGTCGTAGAGATCCTGAGCGCTCCAATCGGCGGGCAGCTGCGCCCGCAGGATCGCGTGCGAGGGCCCGACATCGACCCGCGGCCCGATCAGGCCGAGGCGCTGGGCGACCCGGTGGTGGTGGCTGTCCACCGGCAGGGCCGGCATCCGCAGGCTCGAGAACGACAGCACCGCCGCGCTGGTCTTCGGCCCGATCCCGGGGATCGCCTCCAACCAGGCCCGGGCCGCCGCGACCTCCATGTCGGCCAGGAAGGCGAGATCGAGGCTGCCGCAGCGTTCGCGCACGGCGAGGAGCACCTCGCGGATCCGCGGCGCCTTGAGCTCCGGCCAGGTCACTCCGGCGATCGCCGCCTGGATCTCCGGCACCTCCGCGTCGATCACCGCCTCCCAGTCCGGGAAGCGGGCACGCAGGGCCTTGAAGGCCCGGCCGGATTCGGCGTTGCGGGTCCGGTGCGACAGCAGCGACGAGACCAGCTCGCTCACCGGGTCGAGGCTGTGGAAATACGGGATCGGGCAGCCATAGACCGGGCAGAGCCGGGCATGGACCGCGAGTGCTTTGTCGGCGAAAGCCGGATCGGCCGGCGACGCGGCGGCCCGGCGGCGCGACAGCGGTGCGGAGGTGGTCGGGAACAGGGAAGTCGACATGCACGACGAATCCGCGAGCTGCCGCCGCTGTTCCGGGTCGCTCAATACAGCGGCGATCTGTCCCTTCGGTCAAGACGGCGCGACGTTCGCGGGTGGTTACTGGATCATCGCGCGAGGGAAGAGTTTTCCGACGCAGCGCGCCGTCGCCCAAATCCGTTCTTCGATCCGCGATAGCCGGATGACCGAAGGGATCGCTTTGTCATTCCGGAGCGCCGCAGGCGAATCCGGAATCCGGAGCCGCCGATCAGGCAAGCCCTTGGGCTGCCGGCGGTTATGGATCCCGGGCTCCGTTTCGCGGCCCCGGGATGACAGGGCGGATGATCAAGCTCACGGCGAGGTTTCGTCCAAAGAAGAAAACAAAAATTCTTTTTGCGACCGTTTCCGGCAGCCTACTTCACCAACGCAAAGATGTTCACGTCGAGGTTGTCGTCGGTGCCGTCCTTGAGGTCGGTGGCGTATTCCTCGACGAAGCGGTCCTGGACGACGATGTCCTTGGCGTCGAGATAGGCCGTCAGGGTCTCGTAGGTGCCGTCGATCGACTCGTAGGAGCCCCGGTGGGGGAAGCGCAGGGCCTTGCCGGACGGGGTCGTGCCGAAGCGCAGGCCGTCGGCTTCCGCGGGCGCCGGGTTCGGGGCGGCGGCCACCGGGATCATCGCCTCGAACTCGAAGCCGTCATCGTCAGTGCGGGTGAACACCGCCAGCGGCCGGCCCGCGGGCGCGACACCGATCTTGGCGAGGTCTGTCTCGATCCGCGCGAAAGCCTGCCGCAGGTTGACGATGGCCTCCTCCCACTTGGTCTTGCCCGAGACGATCGCGGCGGGCTTGGCCGGCAGGGTCACCTCGTCGACGTCGCCGGGCTCGCCCGGCTTCTCGATGAGCGTCGGGCGCGCGGGTGTCCCCACGGCCGCCTGGCCGGCGGGGGGCGGCGCAATCGCCTGCTGGGGCGCCGGAGCCGCGCTCTTGGTCGGGTCGGCGACCGGGTTGGGGGCCGTGGTGGTCGGCAGCGGGCTGGTCTGGGCGGGCGCCGGCGCGGTGGAGGGCGGGGGCGCGGGCTGCTGCTGCGCCGCGACGGGGCCGCCGGCGGCGAGGGCCAGGATGGTCGAGAGGGCGACGAAGGAACGAAGGCGGATCACGGGTGGCGCTCCGGTCGGGTCCCGGCGGATCGTCGCGTGGGCTCCCGCCGGCTAACCTAGTGGCGATCCGGCCCGCCCGCGAGGGCACGCGCTACGAGAGCCGCGGGTGCGGCGCATCTGCCACGCCGCTGGGCCCCCTCGCGTCCGGCAGAGCGTTTTGCCATATAGCTGGCCGATCCCCTCAACCCCTCTGGCTGCATGAGCGCACTCGCCCATAGACGCTTCCTGAAGATGCACGGCGCCGGCAACGCGATCGTGGTGCTGGACCTGCGCGGCTCGGTGGCCAAGGTCCGGCCCGAGGAGGCCCGGGCGATCGCGCAGGATCCCGGCTCGCGCTTCGACCAGCTGATGGTCTTGCACGATCCCGTGAGCGCCGGCACCGACGCGTTCATGCGGATCTACAACACCGACGGCTCGGAAGCCGGCGCCTGCGGCAACGGCACCCGCTGCGTCGCCTACGCGATGCTCGACGACCCGGCCATGGCCCGCCCCGCCGAGGGCGGACGGCTGGTCCTGGAGACCTCGGCCGGCCGCGTGGGCGTGCGCCGGGTCTCGGAGCGTGCCTTCACGGTCGATATGGGCCGGCCGAAGCTCGCCTGGGACGAGATCCCGCTCTCCGAGCCGTTCCCCGACACGCGGCGGATCGAATTGCAGATCGGCCCGATCGACGATCCGATCCTGCACTCGCCGGGCGCCGTGAACATGGGCAACCCGCACGCGGTGTTCTTCGTCGACCGGGATCCCGCCTCCTACGACCTCGCCCGGATCGGGTCGATGCTGGAGAACCACCCGCTCTTCCCGGAGCGGGCCAACATCTCGATCGCGCAAGTGACCGAGCGCGAGGCGATCACCCTGCGGGTCTGGGAGCGCGGCGCCGGGCTGACGCTCGCCTGCGGCACCGCCGCCTGCGCCACCGTGGTGGCGGCCTCGCGCCTGCGGATGATCGGCCGGCAGGCCACCGTCCGGCTGCCCGGAGGCGAGCTGTTCGTGGAATGGCGCGCCGACGACCATGTCCTGATGACCGGCCCGGTCGCGCTCGTCGCCGAGGGTACCCTGGCGCCGGAGCTGTTTTCCGGCGCCGCCTGATGGGCGTCGAGACCCTCACCTTCGGGTGCCGGCTCAACACGGTCGAGTCGGAGGCCCTGCGCGTCCACGCGGCGGCCGACGGGCGCGACCGGGTGGTGGTCAACACCTGTGCTGTGACCCAGGAAGCCGGCCGCCAGGCCCGCAAGGCGATCCGCCGGATCGCGCGGGAGCGGCCCGGGACCGAGATCGTCGTCACCGGCTGCGGCGCCGAGGTCGAGACCGAAGCCTACGCGGCGATGCCGGAGGTAGCGCGCCTCGTCGGTAACACGGAGAAGCTCAGCGCAGCCGGTTGGTCGCCCGCCGGCACCGGCCCGGGCGCCGTGATGGAGGCCCGCACGGTCGCGCCGACGCGGATCGACTCCGTCGCTGGCCACACGCGGGCGTTCGTGCCGGTGCAGAACGGCTGCGACCATCGCTGCACCTTCTGCATCATCCCGTTCGGCCGCGGCATGTCGCGCTCGGTGCCGGTCGCCGACGTCATCGCCCAGGTCGAGGCCATCGTGGCCCATGGCGGCCGCGAGGTGGTGCTCACCGGCGTCGACCTCACGGCCTATGGCCGCGACCTCTCCGGGCCGGCACTATCTCTCGGGAGCTTGGTGAGGGCGATCCTGAAGGGCGTGCCACAGCTCGCGCGCCTGCGCGTCTCCTCGATCGACTCCGTGGAAGCGGACGACGCGCTGCTGGCGGCGCTCGCCGAGGAGGAGCGGTTGATGCCGCACCTGCACCTGTCGCTCCAGGCCGGCGACGACCTGATCCTCAAGCGGATGAAGCGCCGGCACAGCCGCGCCGACGCGATCCGCTTCTGCGAGACCGTGAGAGCCATGCGCCCGGACGTGGTGTTCGGCGCCGACCTGATCGCGGGCTTCCCCACCGAGACCGAGGACCAGTTCAACCGCTCCCTCGATCTCGTGGCCGAATGCGGGCTGACGCATCTCCACGTCTTCCCGTACTCGCCCCGCCCCGGGACGCCGGCGGCCCGCATGCCCCCGGTGGCAGCCGACGCGATCCGCGACCGCGCCGCCCGCCTGCGCGCGGCCGGCGCCGACGCCCTGCGCCGGCACCTCGACGGCCAGATCGGGCGCACGCTGACCGTCCTTGCGGAGCGTGGCGGCATCGGCCGCAGCGCGGATTTCACGATGGTGCGATTGGCGGGAGAGGTCGAGGCGGGGACGTTCCACGCGGTCATGATCGCGGGACATGACGGGACGCGGCTGATCGCTGCCTGAAGTCCCTCAAACCGCAGCATTCTTATCCGCACCGTCATTGCGAGCGCAGCGAAGCAACCCAGTGCACCGCACGGTTTACGAACGAGGCGTATCCCTAGGTTGCTTCGCTACGCTCGCAATGACGGCTGACGCTGCGAAACTGTCACCAGAAACCTAATACCGGTCTAGGCGCCCATTCGCGTCACGGCGTCAGCGATATGCGCCGGCGGTGGCGCCTCAATGCTGATCGCGTCGCGCTTCGGGTAGAGCGGGATCGTCAGCGTCCGCGCGTGCAGGTGCAGGCTGCCACCGCGGGGGCCGCTGCCGTAGATCGCGTCTCCCAAAATCGGCCAGCCGGAGGCGGCGCAATGGACCCGGAGCTGGTGTGTGCGGCCGGTGACCGGCTTCAGCTCCAGCCAGGTGCGGCCGCCGGCCCGGCCGAGGACGCGCCAATGGGTCAGGGCCGGGTCGCCCGACGGGTCGGCCTTCATCCACCAGGAGCGCGGATCGTCGGAGCGGCGCGCCAAGGCCAGGTCGATCCGGCCGGATTCCGCGTCGGGGCCGCCCTTGACCACCGCCCAGTAGGTCTTGTCCACGGCGCTGCCGGCAAACAGTTTTCCCAGCCGCGCCAGCGCCTTGGCGTGGCGGCCGAGCGCCAGGCAGCCGGAGGTGTCGCGGTCGAGCCGGTGCGCGGCCTCGGGGCGGCGCGGCAGGCCGAACCGGAGGCCATCGAGATGGTCGGTGAGGGTTTCGCCGCCGCGGGGGCCGGGATGGACCGGAAGACCCGGCGGCTTGTCGATGACGAGCAGCAGGGCATCGCGGTAGAGGAGGCGGGCACCTATGTCGAAGGTGAGTGACATCCGGTCGGGCTAATAGCTCCTCATCGGGTGAGCAAGGTGGGGCGAGGACGCGATTTCATGGCGAGCGAGGACAAGCCCGGCTGGTTCGGGCGCCTGTTCGGGCGCAAGGGCCAGGGCACGGGCGAAGGCACGGCCGAGGACAACGCGGAGACGGAACTGCCCGCAGACGCGCCGGCCTCGCCCTCCAAAGGTCAGCCCGACTACGCCACCGGGGCCGAGGACGTTGCCCATATCCCGCTGCCGCCCGAGGAGACGGAAGCCCCCGTCGCCGACGTGATCGAGGGGGCGGACCTGCTGCCGATCGCGGGCGAGCCCGAGCGGCCGCCCGCCGGCACGGCCGGGGACGACCCCGCGCACGGCGCCGACCCGGTCGATACCGGGGACGCGAACCGGGAGCCGGTGGTCGAGCCGGCACCCGACATCCAGCCGGTCGATTCCGCTGCGGCGCTGGCCCACGATGCCGGCGCCGGGCCGGATCGGGAGCCCGAGGCCAAGGGCTGGTGGACCCGGCTCACCTCCGGGATGAAGCGGACCTCGACGGCCCTGTCCGACCGGGTGACCGGCCTGTTCACCAAGCGCAAGCTCGACGCCAACACCCTGGAGGATCTGGAGGATGCTCTGATCCAGGCCGATTTCGGCCTGGAGACCGCGACGCGGATCTCGGACGCCGTGGGCAAGGGCCGCTACGAGAAGGGGATCTCGCCCGACGAGGTCCGGGCGATCCTGGCCACCGAGGTCGAGCGCGCGCTGGCGCCCGTGGCGGTGCCGCTTTCCATCGACGCGACGAAGAAGCCGTTCGTGATCCTGACCGTGGGCGTCAACGGCGCCGGCAAGACGACGACCTTGGGCAAGCTCGCCTCGAAGCTGCGCGCGGAGGGCCGGACCGTGATGCTGGCGGCTGGCGACACGTTCCGGGCGGCGGCGGTGGAGCAGCTCAAGGTCTGGGGCGCGCGCACCGGCACCCCGGTGGTGAGCGGCGGCGAGGGTGCCGACGCGGCCGGGCTCGCCTTCGATGCCCTGAAGCAGGCGACCGCCGCCGGGACCGACGTGCTGCTGATCGACACCGCCGGTCGGCTCCAGAACAAGGCCGGGCTGATGGCGGAACTGGAAAAAATCGTCCGCGTGCTGCGCAAGCAGGATCCGGACGCGCCGCACGCGACGCTCCTCGTTCTCGACGCTACGGTCGGCCAGAACGCGATTTCGCAGGTCGAGCTGTTTTCCCAGGCGGCACCGGTCTCGGGCTTGGTGATGACCAAGCTCGACGGCACCGCGCGCGGCGGCATCCTGGTGGCGCTCGCCGCCAAGTTCAGCCTGCCGGTGCACTTCATCGGCGTCGGCGAGGGCGTGGAGGATCTGGAGCCGTTCGCGGCCCGAGACTTCGCCCGGGCGATCGCCGGGCTGGAGAAGGATTAGAGCAGCGTCAGAAATAGCGGTTGTCGGCAGCCCCTTCAAAGTGTTCGACCCGGACTACACCGCTTGCTGAATGTGCCGAGGCTTTCCAGAAGCCGCGCTATCGATCACACCGTCATTCCGGGGCCGCGAAGCGGAGCCCGGAATCCAGAAACATCAGCAGATCAAGGTATGGTATCGTCGGCGGCTCTGGATTCCGGGTTCGCCTACGGCGCCCCGGAATGACGGGCGAGATGCTGGAACCTTCAATGACCGCCGTAGCGCTCATACCGGCAGGCCGTTCTCGTCGTAGGCGAGGATCTCTTCGATTGTCCGCGCATCGACGTTCGGACTCCCGCTGAAGCGCCGCCGCATTGCTTCATCGGCCGCGAGGTCCTCGGCGATGCAGCGCTCCGCCTCGTCTTCCACCCGCGCCCGTTCCCGCCTGAGCAACTCCAGCAACAAATCCGGCGCGGCGCGGTGGGTCGTCGCTGTGAGGTCGGCGAGCAGGGCCTCGACCTCGGCGTTGTCGATCGTGATGGACATCGCAAGCCCCGCGTTACACACAGCCAGCCCGGCCTCCAGCCTAGCGCGAGTGCCGCATTCGAGCCAACCGAGCGCATGCAGATCGAATCCATCCCCCCACGCCGCCACCTGCCGCCGCTCGTGAAGCTGGCGCTGGAACTCGGGCCGCTCGTCATCTTCTTCCTGGGCAACGCCTATTCGGAGAAGTTCGGCGTCGCCCCCGACCAGAAGCTGTTCGTGGCCACCGGCGTGTTCATCGCGGCGACCGTGGTGGCGCTGGCGGTTCACTTCGTGCTGGTGCGGCGCCTGCCGATCATGCCGCTTGTCTCCGGCGTCGTCGTGGTGGTGTTCGGCGGCCTGACGCTGGCGCTGCAGGACAAGACCTTCATCATGGTCAAGCCGACCATCGTGAACGCGCTGTTCGGCACCGTGCTGCTCGGCGGGCTCGCCTTCGGGCGCTCGCTGCTGTCGGTGGTGCTCGATTCGATGTTCAGCCTCACCGAGGAGGGCTGGCGCAAGCTCACCTTCCGCTGGGGGCTTTTCTTTTTTGTTCTCGCAGCCTTGAACGAGGTCGTGTGGCGGACTCAGACCGAGGATTTTTGGGTCAACTTCAAGGTGTTCGGCATCATGCCGCTCACCGTGGTGTTCGCGCTGGCGCAGACGCCACTGCTCACCCGCTACGAGCGCAAGGAGCCGCAGCCGGGCGAGTAAGGTTCAGCGCGCGTCGGCGACTTTCCCGGCCGCCCGGATCCGCGTCAGCACGCTGGTGTAATTGTCCGGGGTGAGGATGCCGACGAGCTTGTCGCGGATCACGCCGTCCGGCCCGATCACGAAGGTCTCGGGCACGCCGTAGACGCCGAAATCGATCGCCGCACGCCCGTCGGCATCGGCCCCGACGGCGGCGAACGGCACACCGTGCCGGGCCAGGAAGCGCTGGCCGGCGGCCGGGTTCGGCTCCTTGTAGTCGATGCCGACCAGCCGGATCCCGGGCTCTCGGGCGAGCCGCATCAGCATCGGGTGCTCGACCTGGCAGGGCGCGCACCACGAGGCGAACACGTTGATCACCGTGATCTGGCCCTTCAGGTCGGTGCTCGACAGGCCCGGCACCGGGACGTCGCCGGCCTTGAGCCCGGGCACCGCCGGCAGGCTGAAGCTCGGCACCGGCTTGCCGATCATCGCGGAGGGCAGCGCTGCCGGGTCGGCGCCCGAGCGCAGGCGCAGGAACAGCACCGCGGCCAGCATGGCGAACGCCAGGACCGGGATGATCAGCAGCAGCGAGCGGCGGACCGGGGGCGGCCGGTCCAGGGTCTCGTCGCCGGTCACCGCCGGTCCTCCCCGAAACCCTTGAGGGCGCGCAGCTGCGCCCGCCGGTCGCGGAGCGCGTTGCCGATCAGGCCGGCCATGACCAGGGCCGTAAAGGCGTAGGCGGCGACGATGAAGCCGCCGTGAGACCCGAGATCCATCTGAAAAATCCTAGACCGGCTGCCCGACCGGCATCCCGGCGGGCTTCGGCGTGAGGCGAGGCTGGGTCCGGTCGAGGCGCTCGGCCTCGCGGATCGTCAGTGTCCGCACCCGGCGGCGCATGATCTCGGTGCGCATGGCGTAGAGATGCAGCGTCGTGCCGCCGAGCGTGGCGGCGCCGATCATGATCAGCAGCGGGTAGAGCATCGACGGGTCGATGCTGGAGCCGCCCATGCGCAGGATTGAGGCCGGCTGATGCAGGGTCGACCACCAGTTCACCGAGAACTTGATGATCGGCAGGTTCACGGCGCCGACGAGGGTCAGGATCGCCACGGCGCGGGCGGCCCGGTTCGGCTCCTCGAGGGTGCGCCACAGGGCGATGATGCCGCAATAGATCAGCAGCAGGATCAGCATCGAGGTCAGGCGCGCGTCCCAGACCCAGTAGGTGCCCCACATCGGCTTGCCCCAGAGCGAGCCGGTGACGAGGCAGATCAGCGTGAACGCCGCCCCGATCGGCGCGGCGGCGCGCTGGGCGACGTCGGCCAGGGGATGGCGCCAGACCAGGGTACCGATCGCCGACAGGCTCATGGCGCCGTAGAAGAACACCCCGAGCCAGGCCGCCGGGACATGGATGTACATGATCCGGACGGTCTCGCCCTGCTGGTAGTCGGGCGGGACGGCGAAGAAGGTCAGGTACAGCCCCAGTCCGACGAGGCCCACCGACAGGACGGCGAGCCACGGCACCAGGGCGCCGGACCAGCGCATGAAGTGGCTCGGGTTCGACAGGCGGGTCCAGAGGGAAGGCGTCATCGCGGCTCGGTCTCGGACAGCGTCCCGGCGGTCCGGTTTCGGTCTCGCATCATCGCGTCCGAAAGCCGGCATCCACCTTTCCGGATGAGCTTTAGCGCAGGGTGCGGTGCAGCAACAATGCGGCCATTCTCCGCCGATACTGCATCGGCGTGCACAGCATCCGCCGACTAAAGGCGGTGCGGAACGCGGTCTCGGATTCGTAGCCGACGGAATACGCGATGGACGCGACGCCCTCGTCCGAGCGCCGCAGCCGGTCGGCAGCGAGCTGCATCCGCCAGCCCGCGAGATAGGCCAGCGGCGGCTGCCCGACCACCGCCCGGAATCGTTCCGCAAACGTCGTGCGCGACATGCCGGCGCGCCCGGCCAGCTCCGCCAGCGTCCAGCGCCGCGCCGGCGCGGCGTGCAGGGCCGTGAGCGCCCGGGCCAGCCGGGGATCGGCGAGCGCCCCGAGCCACCCGGTCGGCCGCTTCGAGGCGAGCCAGAGCCGCAGCACCTGCAGCAGCATGATCTGCGCGAGATGGTCGGCCATCAGGGCGCCGCCGGGCGCGCCCTGGCGCAGCTCCACGGCCAGCTGGTCCAGCGCCCAGCGCAGGATCGCCGCCTGGTTCGAGGCATCCCGGATCGGCACGATCGCCGGCAGCGCATCGAACAGCAGGCCGGCCGCATCGCCCGCGAAGAAGAACCGCCCACCGACCAGGAAAAAATCGCCGCCGCCGTTGCAGGTCGCGACATTGTCCGCCGCTCGGTCGTAGATTGTGGCGGAATCGATCGCCGACAATCCGGGATTGGTGGCGAGCCGGAACGGCCGGCCCCGGGTCAGCAGGAAGCAGTCGCCGGCCGCGATCTCGACCGGCTCGGCCTCGCCCTCGACCGCCACCCAGCAGGCGCCCCGCATCACCGCGTTGAACTTGATCCCGTCATGTGCGGGGAAGCGGATCGCCCAGTCCCCGCCGGCATCGAGGCCGGCGCTGAGGGCGCTGCGGGGTCGGAGCAGCGACAGCACATCGGAGAGCGGATCCATGGCACGAGCCGGACGCCCGCGCAGGATTCGCGGACGGCGCAGCATGGGGCGTCCGGTGCGTCGGGTCGATCCTCGCGGCGATACGGCGGCGCATCTTGACCGCCTCGGAGCAGGATGATGACCGATCACCAGAAACCGCTCGGATCGGGCTTCAGCGCCCGCAGCACCGCCGCCGATGTCCTCGCCGGGCGGGACCTGACGGGGCGGCGCGCCCTCATCACCGGGGGTCATTCGGGCCTGGGCCTCGAGACCACCCGGGCGCTCGCGGGAGCGGGCGCGACAATCCTGGTTGGCGCCCGCGATCCGGATGCCGCCCGGACCGCGACCCGAGACATTCGCGGGGTCACGGTCGAAGCCCTCGACCTGTCGGACCTCACCAGCGTCCGGCGTTTCGCCGAAGGCGTCCTGGCCGCCGGCCGGCCGATCGACTGGCTTATCAACAATGCCGGCCTCATGGCCTGCCCGGAGAGCCGGGTCGGCCCGGGCTGGGAGGCGCAGTTCGCTACCAACCATCTCGGCCATTTCGCCCTGACCAACCGCCTCCTGCCGCTGCTCGGGGCCGGCGCCCGGGTGATCGCGGTGTCCTCGGCCGGGCACCACCTCTCGCCGATCCGCTGGGACGACCTCCAGTTCACGTCTGCTTACGACAAGTGGCGCGCCTACGGCCAAGCGAAGACCGCCAACGCCCTGTTTGCGGTGCATCTCGACCGGCTGGGACGGGACCGGGGCATCCGCGCCTTCTCGTTGCATCCGGGCAAGATCTTCACGCCGCTCCAGCGCCACCTGACGCAGGCCGAGATGATCGCGGAGGGCTGGCTCGACGCGTCCGGCGCACCGGCGGACCCGACCTTCAAGACGCCGGCCCAGGGCGCCGCCACACAGGTCTGGGCGGCGACCGCGCCGCAGCTCGACGGGCTGGGCGGCCTCTATTGCGAGGATTGCGACGTGGCCGTGCGGGCCGAAGCGGCGGATGAGCCGTTCGTGGGCGTGAAGGCGTACGCGGTGGATCCTGGAGAGGCCGAGCGGTTGTGGGCGTTATCCGTCGAACTGACCGAGACCAGGTTTCTGAGGCGGTCCGCTCGTCCCGCCTCGTGATTGCGCGCGTGCCGTGACGTGATCCGGTTGCTACGGCAAGGCCTGAAGGCCACATGTTCGAAAAGGGCGGCACCAGACCCTGGCTCTTTGCCGCGAAGCAGACGTTCTGATCTCGACTCCACTGGGCGTTCCATTCACCCAGATGACCGTCTCCAAGCGGACCTTAGTTAGGCCCGGTTCCAGTCGAGCTGGACACGGGACTTAATCCGCCGTTCGAAAAATCCTGCTGGCGGTGGATTGCTTGAGCCACTTATTGATCCTGTTCCGCACCGGTTCGTCATAGATTTTTAAAACAACGAATGAGACTAAAGTGATAATAAGCATCAGGGCGGCGCCTTCGATTGCAATATCTCGCCGCTTTATGATAATTTGATAGACACCATTTATCCAAACAAATACAGGATAATGAAGGATATAAATTGGATATGATAATCGACCGCCGAAGAGGGCTGCACTGCGAATTCGCCCGCGTAAAATGGTGCGTGCGCCGGATAGCACCAAGAGAGGCGAAACAGTCGCGATCCAGGTGATTTGGTAGGCCGTCGGCAGCTTCGGGGCGTAGAACGTTGCAAGGGTGACGACGCAGCAAATCCAGAATGTCGTCGACCACCAACGCGAGGGTGCCAAAGCACGATCAAGGTGAAAGATCGCGATCCCGCCCAGGAATGAAGCCCCGACCCGCGGGAAGCCGCTGATAAACGTTTCAGGCGTATCTCCCCCAAGATGTCCTATCGTCGCGAGGGCGCCGAAGCAGACAATCGCAATAAAACAGGCCACCCACTTATTTCGAAGGAAGGCTGAACTGGCCCAAACAATGTTGATGACGACTTCGAGAAACAGCGAAAACTGAGGACCATTGAGTGGAAATGCCTGATTTCCGCCGATCACGAGGGGCGCTGTCAAGTACGGCAGGTCGACGGCGCCGAGTACGACTGCTGTTGCGAGATCCGATATGGACAAGTCATCGTGCTTTACGTGAATGCGTAGTATTACATAGACAGCGCTCATCATTGTTCCAAGTATAACGAGCGGCATCAGACGCACGAGGCGAAGAACGATAAAATGGCCGACCGGCAAATCAAATGCGAGCCGGCCATCGTAAGCGAGAGTCAGCACATAACCGCTTAGGAGGAAAAATAGATCGACTGCTAAAAAACTATTGGATGCCAATGGGGCATCAAGCCAGTGCCCGATGTGGAATAATACAACTGAAAAGGCTGCAAAACCACGGACGCCGTCGAGGGCTGCTTGATGCCTTTCGTCGTCCATAGATCATCCCCATATCCACCAGCGCAAAATTCTGGATTTAAAATTTTTAGTACTTGTAATACCTTTGTCAATACATCTTTTATTGCTTATTGCGGTCTCTACAAGCTTATAATGCATATTGATCCGAACGCAACCAAATATAGATGCTGCTCAATATGCGCTTACAGTCCAGGGCGTGCATCGCTGGCTTACAGGACAAAATATGCCGCCTGATCGCTTACAAGGGCGGCGATGCGGGATGGGCAGGCGCTGATAAGGAGTATTTCCTATTTTCAAATTATTGATATTGATTTGTGGGGGTTTTGATCCGTATATTAGTATATAATTGAGATCATTGTTGGGATATGGCGCATAAAATTACTTTTACGTACGCCTTTCTTGAAGATTTTTCGACAAAAGTTCAGACGTATCGGTGGCTTAGCCTTGGGTCACCAAGCGTCTGAAGGCAGACGTTCCCAATTTTTACAATGAGTACAGGTGTGTAAAAATATTCTGATCTGGTAAAGTAATTTCCAATTTGTGGAAGTCGCGATGAAGCGTTTCATCGTAGGCGAGGATGGTCGTCAGACCCAGTTCCTTCCTCATCGTCTGGACGACGACGTAACCTCGGACCATCCGGGCCACCTCGCCGAAGTGTTGGTTGACGAATTTGATCTGACGACGCTCGGCTTAGCAAGTACGGTGCCGTCGGTGTCCGGCCTACCATCCGGCGACGTTGCTCAAGATCTACCTGTCCGGCTGCCTCGACCGCATCCCGTCGAGCCGCTGCCTGGAGCGGCAGACCCAGCGCCACATCGCGCTGGCTCGGCTGACCGACCGGTTAGAGCAGGACTTCCTAACACAGCCTGCCTCAATCGCCGAGGTCAGCCCGCCCCGACCCTTGCACACACCACCACGATCAAGCATATACGATGAAACAAAACAGGAACAAAGAGCGTCGCCGTAGAAAGCTGTGGATGACGCAGCCGTCTCTCACCGGAATGAGCCCGCATGCGAACCGCCGACAAGCAGATCGCCGACATCCTGGTGCGCTACGGGGAGCCCTTCGGGGGCAACGTCTGGCGCGTCCAGGGCACCGCTGTGATCTACCACAAGACCCTGGAGCGCATCGCGGCGCAGGCCGGGATCGTGTTCGAGCCGCCGACCATCATCCGGGCCGAGCGGGACGAGGCCGTGCTGCTCGTGACCGGGCGCCTGCCTGGGGCCAAGGCCGGCGCAAAGCCGGCCGCCGATCGGATCGAGTGGTCGATGGGCGAAGCGCTGGTCAACGTGAACTACCGCGTCTCGGGCAAGCAGGCGGCCTACGTCTACGCTATGGCCGAGAAGCGCGGGAAGGACCGCGTCATCCTCAAGCTGATCGAGCTCCACGGCTTGGTCTATTCCGAGGAGGAGGCCGACGAGTTCCGGTCGCAGCTGCCCACGGTCCGGGCGGTGGACGAGGATTTCGAGGAGGCCCAGCCCTTCGACGAGGTCACCGAGGCCGAGGGCGACCTCAAACGGCGGATCGACGAGGCCGCGACCATCAACGACGTGACCGACCTGATGCTCGACGGCGCCACCCAGGCGATCCTGGCCGCAATGCCGCCCGGCACCCGCGACGAGGTCCGCGACTACGCCAAGGCGCGCCTCGTGGCGCTCGGCTGGCCCAAGCGCGCCGGCCGCCGCAGCGCCGCCTGACCCTCACACCATTCCCCCAACCGCAGGAGACCGCCATGCATCGCGCGACGCGCAACCGGACCCTGAAGGCCCGCCGGGACCACCATCGGGGCTGGACCATCGAGACCCTGTCGTACAGCCCGACCCGGATCGTCCGGTTGGGCGCGGAAAAGGTTGCGATCCTGTTCCCGCCGGTGGAGCCCGGGGCCGAGTGGCAGCTCTACCCGCATCCCGACACCTTCCCGGGGCTCAACTTCGATGGCCTGCCCGAGCCGCTCCGCCCGGAATTTTTGGGGTTTTCGGACTTGCCCGCCGTCGAGCGGTTCTTGGGGATCCGCGACGTGGCGCCGACCGCGCTCGCGGCCTGATCAGGCCGGCGGCCAGGGGGCGCCCCGGTGGAGCGCCTCGGCTTCCAGAGTGAACGTTTTCGAGTCCTGGCCATGCAGCACCAGGGGCGGCAGCAGGCTGAGCGCCGCCCGGCTGCCCCGCGTCGCGGCGATCAGAACCCGGATCGCCGGGGCCTCGGCTTTGGCCTGGACCGGGCGGATCGCGAGTCCGCCGTAGCGGCCTTTGAGCGCGTCGAGGCAGGCCGGCAGGGCGTCGGCCCGGTGGATGAGCCCGAGCCGGCCCCCGGGTCGCAGGATCGCCGTGCAGGCGCGGATCCAGAGGTCCAGGCTGGTCTCGGGAAACGTGTGCGCCGTCGCCTTGCCGGGATGCGGCGAGGGGCGGTGGCGGCCCGCAATGAAGAACGGTGGGTTGGTCAGGACGAGATCGAAGCTGTCCGGCACCAGCCCGGCCGCGCGGCGCGCGGCCCCGGGGGCAAGCACGTCGGCCTCGATCACCGCCGCGTCGATGCGGTTGAGGGCGGCGTTGGCCCGGATCAACTCGGCCAGCACCGGGTCGCGCTCCACCAGGGTCGCGCGGGTGCCGGGGTGGAGCGCTGCGCAGGCCAGGCCCACCGCGCCGGTGCCAGCGCCGACATCGCAGAGCCGGTCCCCCGGCGCCGGGGACAGCAGCCGGGCGAGCAGCACCGCATCGGTTCCGGCCCGGTGCGCCCCCCGGGGCGGCTGGTGCAGGCGCAGGATCCCGCCCAGGAACGCGTCCGGCTCCGCGCTCACGGGTCGCGCAACTCGTGCGCTAGCCCGGCATCCTTGAGCAACCGGCGGCCCTGGGGCGCCCAATCCCCCGGCACCATCAGGCGCTGACCGAACGCCCCGATCGAGCCTTCCATCACGCTCATGTGGCTGTCGGCCACCAGAACTGGGATCTCGGCCGCCTCGAGCACCGAGCGGGCGAATCCGATCAGCACCGGATCATTCGCGGAAATCAGGACGATCATCGCAATTCTTCGACGCAATGCCGGTCGTCCGGCGCATTCGTCGCGTTCGCCGCGCATTCTCTTCGCACCATATCTTCGTGGCGCCGATGTTGCGGCGCCGCGAGGCGCGTGCGAAGGGATCGCCCGCTCCCTGCGGGGGAACCGGTCTGGAGGTCGCGGATCTTGGGTATGGCCCTCTCCATCGAGAATCCGAAGCCCGAGGCCGAGGCGGGGCTGAACGACCTCGTCGCGCTGGTGGCGGACGGCATGGCGCGGGTCAACACCACGATCCTGTCGCGCACCGGCTCCGACGTGGCGATGATCCCCGAGGTGGCCAACCACCTGATCGCCAGCGGCGGCAAGCGCCTGCGCCCGATCCTGACGCTCGCCTGCGCCAAGCTCTGCGGCTACGACGGCGCGGCCTCCGGCGCCGTGAAGCTCGCCGCCAGCGTCGAGTTCATGCACACCGCGACCCTGCTGCACGACGACGTCGTCGACGAGAGCGACATGCGCCGCGGCCGCGTCGCCGCCCGGATCAAGTGGGGCAACGAGGCCTCGGTGCTGGTCGGCGACTTCCTGCTCGGCCAGGCCTTCCGGATGATGGTCGAGGTCGGCTCCCTGCGGGCGCTCGACATCCTGTCCGCCGCCGCCACGGTGATCGCCGAGGGCGAGGTGATGCAGCTCACCAACGCCAAGAACCTCGAGACCGACGAGGCCGCCTATCTGGCGGTGATCCGCGGTAAGACCGCCGAATTGTTCGCCGCCGCCTGCGAGGTCGGGCCGGTGCTGGCCGGCCGGCCCGAGGCGGAACAGGCAGCCGCCCGCGCTTACGGGATGAATCTCGGCATCGCCTTCCAGCTGATCGACGACGTGCTCGATTACGGCGGCACCTCGGCCGAGCTCGGCAAGAACGTCGGCGACGACTTTCGCGAGGGCAAGATCACCCTGCCGATCGTGCTGGCCTACCGGCGGGGGAGCGAGGGCGAGCGCGGCTTCTGGCGACGGACCCTGCAGCAGGGCGAGATCGGCGAGGACGACCTCGGCACCGCCCTCGACCTGCTCCAGCGCCACGGCGCCCTAGAGGAGACAGTGGCCCGCGCCCACCATTACGGCGCCCAGGCCCGTGCCGCCCTCGACATCTTTCCAGACGGGTCGGTGAAGGACGCGCTCAACGGCGCGGTGGAGTTCTGTGTCGCCCGGGCGCGCTGAAGCTACGGCTCCCGCGTGGAGAGCCACCAATCGCCGCCATCGTACCAGCAGCTCGCATCCGGCTGCTCGCCGAAGCGGATCGCGCGGACCGCCGTGATCTGCCCCTGCGCGAAGGCCTTCGACAAGCCGCCGCCCTCGTCTTCCGGCAGGCCTTGGAGGGGGATGAAGACCGACGGTGAGACGAACCGGGCGGGCCAAGCGGTGGAATCCGCGCCCCTACGGATCAGCAGCATGCCGCCCCGGCTCTTGCCGGACTGGAGTGGGAACAGCAGCCTTCCCTCCGGCCGCAGGGCTTCGAGCCAGGCCTGGGCCGGGCGCGGCCCGCCGGCATTGACGTAGACCGCGTCGGCCGCCGGCAGCCGATCCGCCACGCCGGAGCGCGCCTCGACCTGAGCCCAGGGCCAGGGGGCGAGATTGCGTGCCGTTCGCTCGGCGAGTTCGGGATCGATCTCGCGGCCGTGAACCCGGCCCTCCGGCCCGACCAGCTGGGCGAGCAGGGCCGTGTAGTACCCGCTGCCGGTGCCCACCTGGATCACCGTCTCCCCGGGCTGGGGCGCAAGGGCGTCCAGGCAGAGGGCATGCAGGCTCGGCTGGCCGATGTTGATGCCGCGGGCGGCGTCGAGGGCGACCAGCACGTCCTGATAGAGGAAGGCCGGATCGTCGTCGGGGGTGGACACGTAGAGCGGCCCGCGATCCCGCGATCGCCAGACGTTGGAGGCCAGGATCGACCAGGGGCCGGGGCCGGCGAACGGCTCGCGCGGAACCGCCGCGAAGGCCGCCTCGATGCGCGGGTCGGCCGCATTCCGGTTCGCGACCAGGGCTGCGAAGAAGCCACGGAGCTTGGTGCTGCGCGCTTCCGAACCGTCTTGATCCGCCATCCCGTCACCCCCCGGGGGGAACAGATCAGCGGCTTCGCGGCGCGTCAAGACGCCGCAGGCTTGAGCGCTCCTGCCAGTGCCGGCGCGAGCCCGCGCAACTCCTCCAGATGTGTCGCGGTCAGGGACCGCAGCAGCGCTTCGGCCCGGGGCGTCAGGGCGAGCTCGCTGCGCCGGCGATCCTCCGCGGCCCGCGCCTTGGTCAGCAGGCCGCCCTCGACCATGCGGGCGACCAGCTCGGCCGCGCTGTGCGGGGCGATCAGGAGCTGCTCGGCCAGCAATCCGACCGTCGGTGGCGCGCGCCCGGCATGGCCGGCCAGGGCCAGAAGCGCCTGATGCTGCTGCGGCGGGATGCCGGCCCGCGCCGCGGCCGCTTCGCTGAACGCCAGGAAGCGCCGCAGCCGGTACCGGAACTCCGCCAGCGCGGCGTATTGCTCTCGGGAGAGCGGTTCCGTCTCGGGCTCGTCGGTGTCCACAGCGACCTCCCTGATGCTGGTCCTGGGCGTTCGTCACCACCAAGCCCGGCAACCATAGGGCCTCGCCGACCCTGCCGCACCAATACGCTCCCGTCGTCCCGCTATTGAACATATCGTATCACGATACAATTGACAGCGGGTAAAGGGAGGACCTTATGGACGGCGGACCGGATAAAGAGCGCGGCGGCGACAGGCCGTTGCGGCGTGCGCTCGGCGATTTCAGCGCCGACCGGCGGGTGCTGACGCTTGCCGGACTGGCGGTGATCACCGGAACGGCCGCTACCGGCACCGCCTGGATCCTGCTCACCCTGATCGGCCTTGTGACCAACGCCGTCTGGTACGGCCGGCTCGATACCGCGCTGACCTCCCTGGCCGGCACCACGCCCGGGCCGTGGATGATCGCGATCCCGGTGATCGGCGCGCTGATCGTCGGTGCCATGGCGCGCTACGGCTCGGAAAAGATCCGCGGTCACGGCATCCCGGAGGCCATGGAGGCGATCCTGATCGGCGGCAGCCGGATGTCGCCCAAGGTGGCCGTGCTCAAGCCGCTCTCTTCGGCGGTGGCGATCGGCACCGGCGGCCCGTTCGGCGCCGAGGGACCGATCATCGTCACCGGAGGCGCGGTGGGCTCGCTGTTCGCGCAGTTCTTCCATCTCAGCGCGGCCGAGCGAAAAGCCCTGCTGGTGGCTGGCGCCGCGGCCGGCATGACGGCGATCTTCGGGACGCCGGTGGCTGCGGTGCTGCTTGCCGTCGAGGTGCTGCTATTCGAGTGGCGGCCGCGTAGCCTCGTGCCGGTGACGGTCGGGGCGGTGACCGCTGCGTGCTGGCGCCCCGCCCTGTTCGAGGCCGGGCCGCTGTTCCCGTTTACCGACAACCCGTCCCTGCCGTGGTGGGGCCTGCCCGCCTGCGCCCTGCTCGGGATCGCCTGCGGGCTGATCTCGGGCGTCCTGACCCGGGCCCTTTACGCGCTGGAGGACGGGTTCGGCCGCCTGCCGATCCACTGGATGTGGTGGCCGGCCCTCGGCGCCCTCGCGGTCGGCCTTGGCGGTCTCGTGGAGCCGCGGGCGCTCGGCGTCGGCTACGACGTGATCCGCGACCTGCTTTCCGGGCATCTGCTGGCCGGCACCGTGCTGACGATCCTCGTCGTGAAGGCGGTGATCTGGCTCGCGGCGCTGTCCTCGGGCACGTCCGGGGGCGTGCTGGCGCCTTTGCTGATCCTGGGCGGCGCGATCGGCTGGCTGATCGGTCTCGTCCTCCCGGGGGCGCACGGCTTCTGGGCGCTGCTCGGCATGGCGGCACTGCTCGGCGGGACGCTTCCGGCCCCGCTCACCGGGGTGGTGTTCGCCGTCGAGGTGACCGGCGACGTCGCCGCCCTGGCGCCGCTGCTCGCTGCCACGATGGCGGCCTACGTGGTGACCGTGCTGCTGCTCAAGCGCTCGATCCTCACCGAAAAGATCGCCCGGCGCGGCCAGCACGTGACCCGGGAATACGGCATCGATCCCTACGACCTCGCCCGGGTCGAGGCGGTGATGACCCGCGAGGTCGCGACCCTGGACGCGGACCTGCCGCTCGCCGAGGCGCTCGCGGCGATCACCGCCGGCGCCCATCACGCCTATCCGGTGCTCGACGGCGCCCACCGGCCGGTGGGATTGGTCACGCGCGACGATGCCTTGCGCTGGACCATGGAGACGGGGGAGGGCGCCGGGACCGATGGCACCCTCGCAGAACGCGTCTCGGATGCCGACCTCGCGGTCGTTCATCCGGGCGACGTGGTTTCGCACGCCCTCGACGTGATGCTCTCGGCCGGGCAGGGGCGCCTTCCGGTCACCGATCCGGCGAGCGGGGCTCTGGTCGGGTTGCTCACCCGCAAGGACCTGCTGCAGGTCCGTGCCTCCACGGTCCGCGCGGAGGCCGAGCGCCGGGCCTATTTCCGGCGGGGCCGCGAGCGCGTGAGGGCGATCGGGGTTTGAGAGGAGGCGCGGCGTCGGTCAGCGCAGGAAGGTCGGCGCCACCCACCAGCCCCGATGGGCGGCCCGCAGGGCTGCGGCGGCGCGAACGGCAGCGCGCCGGTCGGTGAACAGGGCGAACACCGTCGCCCCCGAGCCCGACATCCGCGCCAGGCGGCAGCCGGCCTGGTCGCGCAGAGCCGCCAGGGCCTCGCCGATCACCGGGGCGACCGTCAGCGCCGGCGCCTCCAGATCGTTCCGGGCCGGGGTGATTGTCGTCACGAGGGCGTCGGCGTCGAGCCCCCCGGCGATGGTGGGATGCGGGGCGCCGTCGCGTTTCTGCCCGACCGCGAGGCCCAAAGCTTTGAAAACCGGGGCGGTCGGCACCGGCACGCCGGGATTGATCAGCACCGCCGGCAGCGGCGTCAGGCCGAGCACCGGGCCGATCTCCTCCCCGGCGCCGCGCATCATCCGGGCGCGCGGGTCGAGGCAGACCGGCACGTCGGCCCCGGTCTCGCGGGCGGCGGCGACCATGGCCGGATGATCGAGCGGCAGCTCGTTGAGCCGCGCCAGCAGCCGCAGGCCGGCGGCGGCATCGGAGGAGCCTCCGCCGATCCCGGCGGCGACCGGCAGGCGCTTGACCAGATGGAACGCCCCCATCCGCAGCGACGGCACCCGCGCCGCCAGCCCGCGGGCGGCGCGCAGGACGAGGTTGTCCTGTGTCGGTCCGGCGGGACCCGCGGTCGGGCCGCTAACGGTGAGGCCGAACGGCGCGTCGGGGTCGAGGGTCAGCCGGTCTGCCGTGCCCGCGAAGGCCACCAAGCTTTCCAGCTCATGGTAGCCGTCTCCGGCCCGGCGCCCGAGCACGTGGAGCGTCAGGTTGACTTTGGCGGGGGCGCGGTCGGCGAGCAGGGGCACGGTGTCTCGAACAGATCGGGTGTGGACGGGGCTGACGCTCTACAGGCTCATGGGCTGGAACAACAGTTCACCCCAGATCCCCATGCGACCGGTAGGGCAGGGCATCGCCGACCCGGATCGCGGTGAGATCCTCCGCCAACTCCACCAGCCCGTCGCTGGCCGACAGACCCGACAGCGCGCCGCCGGGGGCCGGCACCGCCTCGAGCACGCCGTCGGCGCCGGTCTGCAGGCAGACGCGGAGGTATTCCCGCCGGCCCGGGCGCTTCTCCCGGGCGAAGCCGCTGCGGACGGTCAGCGTCGGCGCCGTGTCGTACGCCCCCGACAGGTGCAGGACCAGCGGCCGGAGCACGGCCAGGGCGGTCACGTAGGCGGCAGCCGGGTTGCCCGGCAGGCCGGCGAAGGGCGTACCGGCCACCTGGCCCAAGGCCACCGGCCGGCCCGGCTTGATCGCCAGCCGCCAGAAGGTCAGCGCGCCCGAGGCTTCCACGGCGGTGCGGACGTGATCCTCCTCGCCCACCGAGACGCCCCCGGAGGTGAGGATGAGGTCGTGCGCGGCGGCAGCCGCTTCGAGGCGTTGGCGCAGTGGGCCTGGCGCGTCGCGGAGGATGCCGAGGTCGACGGGTTCGGCGCCAAGTCTGCGCAGCAGAGCCGCCAGCATCGGCCGGTTGGCGTCGTGGATGCCGGCGGGCGGCAGCTTGTGGCCCGGCGGAGTCAGCTCGTCGCCGGTGGAGAACAAGGCGACCCTGAGCGGCACCCGCACCCGCAACCCCGCCGGGCCGAGCGCCGCGGCGAGCGCCAGATGGCGCGGACCCAGCCGGGTGCCGGCCGGGATCGCGCGGCTGCCGCGCGCGACATCCTCCCCGGCCCGGCGCCGATTGGCTCCCGGGGCGAGGTCGGCCGGCAGGATGACGGCATCACCGTCGATCCGGACATCCTCCTGCATCGCCACCGTGTCGGTCCCAGGCGGCATCGGCGCGCCGGTGAAGATCCGCACCGCGAAGCCCGGCCCGGGATCGGCCGGGGCGTAGCCGGCCGGGACGCGGCCGCCGAGCGGCAAACGCGTCTCGCCCGCGGGTGCGAGGTCGTCGGCCCGCACGGCGTAGCCATCGACCGCCGAATTATCGAACGGGGGAAGATCGATCGGGGCGATCAGGTCCTCCGCCAGGACACGTCCGTCGGTCCGATCGACGGAGACCGATTCGATTCCCGACAGGACCGGCAGCCGAGCGCGCAGCAGCGCCACCGCCTCGGCGACCCGCATCGGCTCGGGTCCGGCGTCGAAGCAATCGCGGCTCAGGCGTCCCATCGGGACGCGGTGGCGGTCTTGGGCAGGGAGCGGATCGGCACGGTTGCCTCGCGGGGCTGTCGCCTGCCGGCTTGCGGCATCGGGGCTGACCGATCAAGCCCGGACCATGGCGGCGGTGCGGACGATCCTCTACGCTCGCCGCCATCATGCCGACTGTCGATGCGATTCCCTGCCAACGTCACCTGTTCGAGGTGCCGGCGGATGTCAGCTACCTGGATGCTGCGGCGTGGTCGCCGTTGCCGCGCACCGTTCGGGCGGCCGGCGAGGCCGGCATCCTTGTGAAGAGCCAGCCCTGGACGTTTTCCCGGCTGGAGATTCCGGCCCTCGCCGAACGGACCCGCGGGGCGGCGGCGCGACTGATCGGGGCGGCCACCGACGATATCGCGATCGTGGGCTCCGTGAGCCACGCCATGGCGACGGCCGCGCGCAACCTCGTCCCCGCACGGGGCGGGCGCCTGTTGCGGGTGGAGGACGAGTTCCCGTCCCTGCGCTATGCCTTCGACCGGTTGGCGGCCACCTATGATCTCACCATCGAGGCGGTCGCCCGGCCGGCGGACGGAGACTGGACGGCCGCTCTGCTGGAGGCGATTCGGCGTCCGGGGGCAAAGCCCCTCGCGGTCGCTACCCTGACGCCGCTGCACTGGACCGATGGCGGCCTGATCGACCTCGACCGGCTCGCCCCGGCGGTGCACGACGCCGGCGCTGCCCTGGTGATCGACGCGACGCAGGCCGTAGGGGCGATGCCCGTGGAGGTCGCGCGCTGGCGGCCCGATTTCCTCGCCTTCCCGACCTACAAATGGGCGCTCGGCCCCTACGGCGTCGCGTTCCTGTATGCCGCGCGCCATCGGCAGGACGGGATGCCGATCGAGGAGCATACCGGGAACCGCGCACCCGTGGCCGGCGCCCGGCGTTACGACCGCGGCGAAGTGAACGATCCCGTTTCCCTGTCCATGGCGGCGACCGGCCTCGAACTGATCGAAGGGTGGGGCGTCCCGTCCGTCGCGGCGCGGCTGCGTGGGCTCACCGACCATCTGGCCGAAGGCGTCGCGGCGCTGGGCCTCGCCGTCGCGCCGCGGCATCTGCGAGCAGGCCACATCGTCGGCGCGCGTGCGCTTGGCGGCTTATCCGAAAACTTCGTGGATCGCCTGCGGGAGGCCAACGTTTTCGCGAGCGACCGGTCTGGGGCGCTTCGCCTGAGCCCGCATGTCTGGGCTGACGAGGACGATGTCGCACGCTGTCTCGCTGCGCTCGAACGCCTGCTCGTCGGCCGCGGCGCCGGAAACCGAACGGAAGCGATCGGGTGATAGTTTCCGTGCGTCCGTCGGGCGAATGCGGATGCCGCGCCGGGGGCCGCGCCTAGATCATCGGGTCGAAGCGCGGCCGTAATCCCCGGAGGGATACCGCCCTCACCATCATGCCGAGATTCATGCCGCGACCCGGTGAGACCATCCCCATGCCGGCCCGCAGCCTGCGCCTCGCCACGACATTGCGCGCCGGCTTGTCCGGACGCTTCGCCGTGATCCTCTCCGGCGAGTTGATCCAGAGCCTGTTCCACTTCGCGCTGAACATCCTGTTGGTGCGCGAACTCGGCGCGCACGATTACGGCCTGTTCGCGATCGTGTTCACGGTCGGGGCGGTCGGCATCACCTATATCCGCGCCCTGGTTGCGGTGCCGGCGACGCTCCACCTCGCCCGGAGCCTCGGCCGGCCGGCGGCGCTCGGCTACGACGTGATGTTCGGCTCCGGCGCGGCCCTGGTCTCCGTGCTGATGGCGCTCGCCACCGGCGTGGCCCTGGTCCCGGTAATCGGCCTCGGCGCCCTGGCGGCCGGGGCGTTCGTGGGTCTCTACGGCTTCCGCAGCTACCTGCGGATCGTGCTGCTGGCCCAGGGGCGGCCGCGGATCGCGGGCCTGAGCGACCTCGTCTACGCGATCTGCGGCGGCCTGTTCGTCTGGTGGGGGCTGAGCGGCGAGGGCACGGCCCTGCTCGACCGGGCATTCCTCGCCATTGCCCTGGCGCACGCCATCGCCATCGCGGTGGCCTACACAGCGTTGCGCCGGCGCCTGCGCGTCTCGCTCCACGCCCGGGCCCGGGCGCGCTATCGGGCGATCTGGCGGACCCTCGCCTGGTCGCTTGCCGGCGTCACCAGCCTCACCGTCCAGGGCCAGGGCCTGACGCTCCTATTCGCCCTGCTGGCCGGGCCGGCCGCCTATGCGCCGATCGCCGCGACGCTGGTGCTGTACGCGCCGCTGCGCATCCCCACGAGCGCCCTGATGAACATGGTCCTGCCCGAGATCAGCGGCCTGCTGGCCGCCGGGCAGGTCCAGGCCGCCCGGCGGCTGGTGATGCGCCACGTCCTGCTGATCGCCTGCGCCTGCCTCGTCTACGGCCTGGTGATGGCCGCCACCCTGCCGCTGATCGAGCAGGTGCTGTTCAAGGGGCGCTTCGCGGGCGAGGCCATGGGCTGGATCGGCCTCGGCGTCTGGGCCGTCGTGACGACGTCGCTGCTCTACGCGATTCCGCGCGCCTATCTCGAAGCCTCCGCGGCTTTCCGGACGATCACCGCCGGGGCGGTTGCGAGCGCCGCTCTGGGCTTCGCCCTCATGGTGCCGCTGCTGCTCCTGCTGCCGCCGGCGACTGCGCTCCTCGGGCTTCTGGCCTCCGAAATCGCGACGCTTGTGTGGTCGGTGGGCGCGTTTCGCCGCTTGGCGGGGGGGCCGCGGGCTGAAGAAGCTGCGGCTCCGGAATCGCCCTAGCGCGACCGCCCGGTACCCCTGTTGGGAGGCCCCTTCCAGAGACGGCTCAGCATCCGCTTCACCTGAGACGCTTCACCCGTTCACGCTGCAGCCTCAGCCTCCGCCGTCTCCGACTTTCCGAAGCGCTGCTCCAGCGCGTGCCGCGTGCGGTCGACCAGATGCGCTGCCGTGCCTTGCGGCGTGCGTCCGCCCATCATCGAGGCCAGGGTCAGGCTCTCGGTCCCGAAGCGGCCCTTGAAGCCCTCGTCGCCGCACAGGAAATCCACCGTGTGCAGCCCGCGGTCGATCGACCACATGATGTAGTCCATCATCAGGACCATCCCGGGCGAGCCGCGCTCGAAGGCCGGGTCGTAGGTGGTGACGAAGGCCATCATCGTGCCGGCCTGGACGAAGTTGATCGAGACGGCGACGAGCGCGCCGCCGCATTCGAGCACGAAGGCGTGCAGCAGCCCGGTCTCGGCCAGCACTTTGACCATGGCGGGCAGCGCTTGCGAGCCCTCATCGTAGAAGGCCGTGGAGGGCAGGTTGTGGGTCGCGAGCCACGCCCGCTTGAATTGGGTGAGCGTGTCGAGCACTGGTCCGAGCGGTTCCTCGGGGCCGAGCAGCCGGAACGTCAGCGGGCCGTGCTCGCCCATGGATTTCTGGCCTCGGCGATAGTTCTGGCGGGTCTTCTTCGATTGCGCATCGAACCAGGCCTGCCCGGTCGGCCAGGGTCCGCGCACCCGCCAGTTCGCCTCGTCCCGGTGATTGAGGCGTAGGCGCGTGCTCCCGGCGATCGGTGTGAGCAGCGCCCGCGCGGCGGCGTCGGGCAGGAGCCGGTTCAGGTAGGCGAGGTCGAAGCCGCCGGCCCGGCTGGCCTGCTGCCACATCCGCCGGACGAGCCCGGCATTCGTGCGGTCCGCCAGCACGGCGTCGCCGAAATCGGAGCAGTCCTTGGCGGCCCATTCGAGCACGCGGAACCCTTTTCGCCGCACCGTGGCCAGCGGCAGGATGCCGACCAGGGTGTCGCCGCGCCAGGCCAGCACGATCGCCAGCGCTCGGCGATCCCGGTCCGGGGCGCTGGCCCACCAGGCCGAGATCCAGGCGTGACTCTGGAACACCAGGGCGCCGCTGCGGGCCCACAAATCCGTCCAGGCCGGTCTGATGGCGGCGAGCCGCTCGGCGCTGCGGACGATCTCGAAGCGTTCAGGGGACATGGTCAGGCGCCGGAGCGGGGCTGGGCGGGGAGGCCGCGCAGGCGGCGGACCTGCCGGGCGATCCGCCGGCCCATCTTCTTGAGAGGCAGCACGTAGAGCCCCGATAGGGATTGATAATCGGCGACATCCCGATCGACCAGGCCGAAGGTGAAGTCCTCGTTCGGATCGGGCACGTGCAGGGTTCCGAACAGGCGGTCCCAGAACGAGAACAGCAGGCCGAAGTTCTTGTCGTAATGCTGGGGCGCCGTCGAATGGTGGAGCTGGTGCCAGTGCGGGCAGAGGATCACCGCATTGAGCCTCCCGAACGAGATCTTGAAATGGGTGTGGCGCACGAAATCCATCATCAGGATGTTGCGCATGATGTAGACGTTGATCCCGAACACCGTCAGCTCGACCGGGTTCAGGGCCAGCAGGCTCCAGATCCCGAAGCAGATCCCGGGGATCACCCCGTCCCAGGCGCGGTTCATCAGCTCGTCGAGCGGGTGGACCCGATCCTTGGTGATGCCGACCATCACCTCGGCGGAGTGATGGACCTTATGCAGCTCCCACAGGAACGGGTAGCGGTGCTGGGCCGTGTGGTAGAGGTAGTAGGACAGGTCGTAGGCGAGCAGCATGGTGAGGGTGAACAGCACCACGGTCACCGGCCCGGGTTCGCCGAACACCGGTTGGTCGATCCCGAAGATGCTGCCCAGCAGCCGGTTGGTTGCGTAGCCGACAGCCACCACGAAGGTCACGCCGGCCGGGATCAGCAGGAACGGCATGATCGCCTTGCGGGTGACGTAGAACAGCAGGTCGGCCCGGGCGGACGGGTGGGTCATCACCTCGTGCGGCAGCGCGAATTCGAAGAACTCGGCGAATGAGTAGCGCTCGGCGGTGCGCAGGTAGGCGATCAGGGCGCAGCCGAACGCGGTGGCGAACAGCAGCCCCGCAGCGACCAGGTTCTGGGCCGAGACCCGGTCGATGATCTGCGTGATGAACCCGACGACATCCATGACGAGGCGTTCCCTCCGCCGGTCCGGCTTGCACGCCGACGGAAGACCGCCGGCTACCCTCAGACGCCCAACGCGCGCGGCGGGCGGGGCGCGCCGTGTCGAGCCGCCGCTTCGAGACCCGCCGAACCGCCAACGATCTGCGCAGAGACCATTATCGGCGAACGGTACTTACCGAATTTGACAGCACCGGTGATTGTCCACCGAAGATCGCTCAAAGGCGAATTCCGGTTCCTGGGCCGCATTTAGAAGACCGGAGGCTCGCCGCTCAGGCCGTCGGACGCGCGGTCCGTTCCGCCGTCACTGCCGTGTCCGAGTTGCGCACGCCCCGCAGGGTCGCCCGGACCATGCTGTCGATCCCCTCGGCGGCCGAGGCTTCCGAGAATAGGGTCTCGTAGCGTGCCCGGGCCGCCGCGCCGAAGCCGCTCCAGCTGGCCGGATCCGTGGCGATGCGGGCGAGCAATACGGCGATCGGCTCCGGGCCGCCGGGGGGCACGATCCAGCCGGTCTTGCCGTCGGCCACGACCTCCGGGAGGCCGCCAATATCGGTGACCAGCGGCGGCACGCCATAGGACATCGCCTCGATCGCAACCCGGCCGAGCGATTCCGGACGCTGCGACGGCATCGTCACCACGTCGGCCCAGCGGTAGAGCGACGACGGGTCGTCCACGAACGGCTGGAGCGTGACCTGCTTCGACAGGCCGGTCTCGGCGATCCGGGCGTCCAGCGCTTCCTCGCGCGCCGCGTCCTCGAAGGCGCTGCCGACGATCTTGAGCTCGATCCGTCTGCGAACCGCCTCCGGCAGGGAGGCCAGCGCCTCGACCAGCACGTCCTGACCCTTGATCCGGCTGATTCGGCCGAGCATCAGCACCCGCAGGGGCCGTGTCCCGTCATAGGCCCGATCGTTCGGTTCGGCCGGCCCGGCGATGCCGTTGTAGACCACGCGCGCCGTCGCCTCGGCGGGCAACGCGTAGGCACGCTCGGTGGCGCGCGAGTTGAACACCACGTTCGCGCCGCTCCAGCGGATCAGCCCGCGCAGCACCTTCAGCACGGCGCCTTCCGGGATCTCGTGGACATGCACGATGCTGCGGCCCGGCAGAAGACGCGCGGCGAGCAGGTAATCGGCCACCACGGTGGTGTTGACGTAGACCAGGTCGCTGTCGCGGAGGCGCCGAAGCGCCCGGGCCATAGCGAAGGGCAGCGCCATCATCCCCAGTGTGGCGAGCCGGGCGAGGTTCTTGCGCCGCAGGATCCACAGCGGCTCGATCACGATGGCGCTGGCATAGGGCTCGAGCGCCGCGACGATCGGGCCGCGCCGGGGCAGGACCACGTCGATTCGCGCCGCCGGATGGGCGGCCCGGATGGTCCGCACCGTCTCGATGAAGCAGCGATCCGAACCGTAGAGCTCGAAACCCTGGTGCACGCAGGTGATGCGGGTGACCGGCGCGCTTCCGTGTGCACGCCCGAAGGCGAACGAGCCCGCGGCCCCGGTGGCTCCCGGTGCGGCGGTGACCGCATCACGCTGCAGGGTCTGCGTCGTCTCCGGCCCAAAACCGAACGGATGCGATGCCCCACGAGCGCCAACTGGGCTAGATGATGTCGCGAGTATCGAGCTATCTACCATAAGATGAATACTTATCAGGCTATAACAACTGTGAGTTGTATCGCCTGTTTAGGCGACCGTTATTCCTGTCTCCGTACAATATGAGCCGCTAACAAGAAAGGAAGAGCTGTGCCCGTCGATGCGCCCACACTACTTATCCTTGGGACACGCGGGATTCCGGCCGCCCATGGCGGCTTCGAGACTTTCGCCGAACGACTCGCGCTCTATCTCGCCGGTCGCGGATGGCGGGTCGGCGTGTATTGTCAGGCGGAGGTCGAGCGGGTGCGGAACCGGGTCTCGACCCGGACCTGGAACGGCATCGACCTGATCACCGTGGAAGTTGCGCTACGCGGTCCGGCCGCGACCTTGGCTTTCGACGCGATCTGCGTGCACGACGCGGCGGCTCGGGGCGGCGTCTGCCTGGTGCTCGGCTATAACGGCGCGGCGTTCCTGCCCTACCTGCGGGCGCGCGGCGCCAAGATCCTGATCAACATGGACGGGATCGAGTGGCGCCGGCCGAAATGGCCGCTGCCGGTGCGGGCGTTCTTCTACCTGAGCGAGTGGATCGCGGCCTGGTCGTCGCAGCGGCTCGTCGCCGATCACCCGGCCATTGCCGATCATCTCGCCCGGCGTCGCCCGCGCAGCGCCATCGCGACGATTCCCTACGGGGGCGATCCGCCGCCGCCGGATCTCGGGCCGCCGCCCCTCGGGCTCGCCCCCGGCCGCTACCTGGTCTCGATCGCCCGCATTGAGCCCGACAACAACATCTTGACCCTCGTCGAGGCGTTCTCACGCAAGCCGCGGGGCATGCGGCTCGTGGTGCTCGGAACGTTGAAGGTCGGCAACGCCTATCACCGCGCGGTCGAGGACGCCGCCGGGCTGGAGGTGTTGATGCCGGGGGCAATCTACGAGCCGGACCTGGTCCAGAGCCTGCGGGTCCACGCCCGCGCCTATCTCCACGGCCACACGGTCGGCGGCACCAACCCGTCGCTGGTGGAAGCGCTGTGGGCCGGCAACGCCGTGATCGCCCACGACAACCCGTTCAACCGCGGCACGGCCGGCGACGGTCAGTTCTATTTCACCGACGGCGACAGCTGCGCCGCCGCGATCGAGCGGGTTCTCGCCGACGACGACGCGGTGGTGGCCGCTCGCGAGGCGGCGCGCGCGCAGGCCGAGCGCTTTCGCTGGGACGATATTCTCGCCGCCTACGAAGACGAGCTGCGCCGGGTCGGCGGCTACCCTCGGCTGCCACGCTCGCGTTCCGGCGTGGAGGCGAGCCCCGCCCGGGCCACGGCCGGGATCGACGGATGAGGGCGAGCCGGCGGGAGATCCTGGCCGGCGGGCTCGCTGTCGCGAGCACCGGCGCGCTCCCGGCCGCGTCCGCCCCCGAGCCGCTGCCGCTCCGCCGCGGCATCGCCCTGTGGCCGTGGTTCTCGCTTACCACCGAGTTCCCGGCCCCGCGGACCGACTATGCCTGGCCGCCGTTCCAGGCCGACCGCCCCGTGCCGACCCGGGACGACCTGCGCCGTCTGGCCGGGCTGGGCTTCGACTTCGCGCGGCTGCCCCTGGATCCCGGACCGTTCGTGGCCTTCACCGGCACCCGCCGCACCGAGCTCCTCGGCACACTCTCGGCCGCGATCGACGCCGTGCTGGCGACCGGGATGCGCGTCCTCGTCAACGTCCAGGCGAACGCCGCCACGCACCACTACACGCCGGACGCCTTCTACGGCTCCGATCGGGCGCCGCTCTATCCGGCCTATCGCGACCTGATCGCCGAGCTGGCCGGGCTCTGCGCCCGGAAGGGCAGCGGCCGGGTGGCGCTGGAGCCAGTCAACGAGCCGCCGCAGGCCTGCGGGGCCGGCGCCTGGAACCGCGTCCAGGCGGGGCTCCTCACCGCCGCCCGGGAGGCTGCGCGGGACCTGACATTGATAGCGACCGGCGCCTGCGGCAGCCTCGTCTCCGGTCTGACGGCCCTCGACCCGGCAAATCTCGCCCGGTTCGCGCCGCTGCTCTACACCTTCCACTTCTACGAGCCGTACCTGTTCTCCCACCAGGGCGCGACCTGGCTCACCGAGGAGCCGTTCTACCGCTGGCTGAACGCCGTGCCCTGGCCGGGCAATCCGGCGCGCCTGCCTGAGACCTTCGCCGCGATCCGCGCCCGCATGGCGGCCGACCCCAAGATCCCGCAAGCCGAGAAGGCCCGGGATCTCGCGGTGATCGAGGCGAAGCTGCGCGAGTATGGCGAGGCCGAGCCGGGGCCGGCCTATCTGGCGAAGGAATTGGCCCCGGTCTCGGCCTGGGCCGACCTCTACGGGATCCCGGCCCGCCACGTATTGATGGGGGAGTTCGGGGCATTGCGCACCGATGCCCGCTACACGGCCTCCAGGGCGGCGGACCGCGCAGCCTATCTCGGCGACGTGCGGCGCGCGGCGGAACAGGCGGGCTTCGCCTGGTCGTTCTGGAACCTGTTCGACGGGCTGGGGCTGATGGACGACGCCCACGTCATCGACCCGGCGCTGGTGGCGGCGCTTGGACTTGGAGGGGGCCGATAAGCAAGTTCGCCCCGGGGGGCTCCTCCCACCCTCCACCTCATCCTGAGGCGACGGAGCGAAGCGAAGGCCTCGAAGGAGCCCTCCAGCCAGCCGCGTGATCCCTGGAGGGCTCCTTCGAGGCGCCCGCTTCGCGGCCGCACCTCAGGATGAGGGCATGGGTGGGAGAAGCCGAGGAGCCGACCGAAGCGTCAGCCCCGCTCCCGAGGGGCACCCGGCGGAAACAGCACGATCAGCATCATCGCGAACTTAGCGAGCATGGTGGTCTTTCCCGCCAAGCCCTCGAAGGTGTTGATCAGGATGACGAAGGTGAGGATCGGCAGCCAGACGCCGCGCCGGCAGGTGCGGGCGATCTCGCCGAGATAGAGCCCCACCGCAACCACCAGCAGCGTCGTCACAAGGATGCCGTGGTAGAGCACGTCGGAGATGATCGAGTTCTCGATGCCCCATTCCAGGCCGTAGATCCGCCGCAGGGTGCTCACCTGCAGGAGGTCGGGGGCGAGCAGCAATTGCCGGAACGGGATCGCGTCGAAGATCGCCAGCATGTCGACCCGGGCCTGGGCACTGCCGCCGTCGGAAACGAACCGGCTGAGCAGTGTGTCGAAGAAGCCCACCGCCGCGAGCACCGCGACCATCACCGGCAGAGCCGTCAGGACGAAGCACGCGCAGGCCGCCCCGATCAGGGGGATCCGGTTGCTCCGCAGGGTCCGGTTGAGGGCGAACAGCCCGACCATCCCGCCGAGCGCCAAGGTGGTCACCGTGGCCGACCGGCCGCCGAACGTCACGAGCGCCACGAGCTGCACGGCGATCATTCCGGCCCGCAGCGCCGGACTCAGCCGGCCGCCGCCGTTCGCGAGTGCCAGGATGTAGCACGCGGTGAGCGTCGCGTTGACCAGCGGGTGGCCCTGGAGCGCGGCCGAGCGCGTGTCGGTCTCGAACGCCATGCCGTCGAACCGGAACGGGAAGAAGCGCTGACCGCTGGCGAACTCGAACAGGCCGAGCAGCGCGTTGGCGAGCATCATCAGGTGGAAAACGGTCTCGACCCGCCGCAGGGTCGCGGCGTCGCGGTCCATGAGCAGGATCGGGATCAGGCCGGACAGCACGAAGGTGTCGATCGAGCCGGCTAGGCCCGTGCCGCCGCGGGCCGCGATCAGCACGAGGAGCAGCACGCCGCAGGTGGCGAGCAGCACGGAGGCGGGCCGGCGGTTGAGCGCCTGGGCCACCGGGATCACCGGGTTGCCGGCCCGCAGCATCGTCCAGCCGACCAGCGCGACCGCCATGTAGGTCGCCGGATGGATCTTCGAAGGCGCGGAGCCGCTGATCCCATCGTAGTTGAGCCCGAGCGCCCAGAGCAGGCCGCCCGACACGCCGACCAGCACCACGGTCAGCAGCACGAAGGCCAGCGACTCCACCCGGGCCAGGCCGGCGCCGGGCCGCGTCCGCGCCGCCTGCCGGTGCGCGAAACCCGCCGGCCGCGCCGTGTTCACGCGCTGCGCCGGTCGAGCAGCAGGGAGCCCGAGACCGGCCGGCCCAGGGCTTCGGAGGTGTCGACGAGGTCGATCAGGTCGCGCTGGCGGGTGGCGCCGTTGCAGACGACGAGCAGCAGCCGGTCGGCCGCCGCGGCGATCGGGCCGAGCCGCAGGTTTTCCGACAGCACACCGCCATCGACGATCACCAGCTCGAATCTGCCCTTCACGCCCGCCAGGAAGCGCTCGATATGGGCAGGCACGAGCGCGTCGCGGATCGGCTTCTGGGTATCGCCGAGCCCGATCCTCCGGGCGCCGGTCTTCGGATCGACCTGCGTCACCGCGTTGAGGCTCTGTTCGCCGCGCAGGACGTCGAGGAGGCCGGCCGCACCGGCGCCGTCGGCGCGCAGGTCCGCATCGATCAGCAGCACCCGGTCGCCGCGGGCCACCGCCACCGAGGCGAGCAGCCCGATCACGGCCCGGCGCTCGGACGCCTCGGCCTCGCCGGAGGTGACCAGCAGCACCAGCGAGCGGCTGCGCGTTCCCGCGTCGCTGGCGAGGTGGTCCAGGGTGAAGTGCGCGGCCGCGGTGCTGGCCCCGCCCGGCTGCAGCCCCGGGATCACCGCGACCACGGGCGCGTTCGACAGACGCTCGAGCTGGCGCGGCGACAGCACCGTCGGCTCCAGGTATTCCCGGGTCAGCGCGAGGCCGGCGCCCAGCCCGAGGCCGCCCGCGAGGGCCGCGGCGACCAGGATCAGCCGCGGCGGCCAGCTCGCATCCTGCGGCGGCCGGGCCGAGGTGATGATGCGGGCGTTCGAGCTGTCGATGGCCGACTGCTCCTTGATCTCGCGGGTGCGGACCAGGAACGTGTTGTAGACCGTTCGCGCCGCCTCGACCTCCCGCTCCAGCTCGCGCAGCTGGACCGAGGATTGCGCGGTCACCGCCGATTGCTTCTGCAGCTTCTCCAAGTCGGCCGCGATCGACTTCTCGTTGGCCAGCGCGCGCTGGTACTCGGTCTCGGCGGCGCCGGCGATGCGGTTCAATTCGGCGTCGATCAGCCGTCGGACATCCTGCATCTGCGTGCGCACGGCGGCGATGTAGGGGTGGCGCTCGCCGAGATTGGTGCGCAGATCCGCTTCCTTCGCGGCAAGCTCGGCGTATTGCCCGCGCAGCCGGTCGACCGCCGAGGACTGGACGGCCTCCGGCATCGCCCCGGACCCGACCGCCTGGCCGCGCGCATCCTTGATGCCCTGCAGGCGCGCCTTCGCCTCTGCGGTGCGGCCGCGGGCCGCCACCAGCCTGGCGTTCGAATCCGTGAGCTGCTGCTCGTTCACGAGCCGGCCGCTCGACGCGATCAGGCCGTTGCGGGCCTTGTAGTCTTCGAGCTTCTTGTCGGCGGCGTTGACGGCGGCGCGCAACTCGTCGAGGCGCCCGCGCAGGTCGCCGGTGGCGCGCTTGGCCGCGTCGGAGCGCGCCTCGGTCAGGTCCGCCAGGTAGGCATTGGCGATGGCGTTGACGATCCGCGCCGAGAGATCCGAGTCTACCGTGGTGACGACCACGTCGATCACGAACACCTTGTCGGCACGCTTGACCGCGAGCTTGCGCCGCAGCTGGTCGAGGGCGCGGCCGCGCGAATCCACCGGCCGCTCGGGCTTGGGCCCGAGCACCATCTCGCGCAGCGACGCGACGGTGCGGGAGATCAGGCCTTCCTGGGCGACACCGAATCCCGGCTCGGTCTCCAGGTGCGCCTGCGTCACGGCCCGGCCGAGGACGGCGTCCGACTCGATCACCTTCACTTGGCTCTCGACCTGGGCGATGCCGCCATCCGGCGAGAGGGCGCCGGGATTGACGTCGTTCAGCACCACCTGCCGGTCGCGCGGGTCGATCAGGATCTGCGCAGTGGCGGTGTAGAGGGACGGCGTGATCAGGGCATAGGCCAGGACCAGCAGGCCGAGCACCAGGGCGGTGCCCAGCACGGTGCGCTTGCGCCGCCACAGGATGCGCCACAGGTCGCCGAACTCGGCGGTGGTCTCGGGCCGGGTCGGGCCCGGCCGCTCCGGTTGTGCCGAATGGACCGGCGCGAGCCAGGTCGCGACGGCAATGTTACGGTCGATCTGTGCCACGATCGGTCACCATCGTCTCGAACTCGGTCGGTCCCTCGCGGGCTCCATCTCCTACTGCAAGAGCCGCGCAGACTGCTGACAATCCCTGAAGACTGCCGAGGGACGTGGCTGCCGGCACGGATTACTCGGCGTCTGGTAAACGCCCTCCGACAAAACCGGCTGCCTCTAGAGTTATCGTTCCCGTTACCGTTTGGGAATTAGATCGGATCTGCGGCCGTTATCCTGCGGATCGTCTGGAGCCGTCCCCGATTGCCTTGCATCCGGGAACGGTACCAAGTCCTTGATTTGACGTGCTCGCCTGCCGCGAACCGGCATCCACTTCGGCGGCGAGCGCTCCAGTTGGGCGAGTGCGCTCATCATGCATGTGAGAGTTCGTCTGGACGGCGCCGCGCCGCGCCGCTGGCAGATCACGCTGCTGCACCGGATCGCCGGCACACCCGGCATCCGGGCGGTCAGCGTCGATGCCGCCTCGGTCCCGGATGGGTGGCCGGACAATCTCGAACTGCTGTTCCGGCTTGAGGCGCTGATCCACGGCCTGCAACGTATCGGTTCGGAGCGCCTGCCGCCGACTGCCCTCGATCCCTGGCGTCGGCCCGGCGCAACGCCGGATCTCGTGCTCGACCTGTGTGGCGATCTCCCGGCCGGCCCGGCTATCTGGCACCTCGCCTATGACGGACGGCTCGGCGACGGCGCCTTGCCGGCCAGTCTGCTTGCCGGCGCCGCTCCACGGCTGACGCTGATGGAGGCCGGCCGCATCGTCGCGGAGGGACGGCTCGGCACCGACCGGCCGGGCATTCTGCTGGCCGGCATGGACGACGCCCTCGCCCGGACGGTGACGCTGGTTGCGGCTGCCCTCGGCCGGCGCGTCGTCGGACGCGGCGACGCGCTGGCGGCCGAACCGACGCCGTCCTCCGAGCCGACGCGGACCCTGTCGGGCGGCGAACTCGGGATCCGGGCGGCGCGGATGCTGGCCGGCGCCGTCATCCACCGCCTGTACCGTCTCTGCTATCGCGCCCCGCACTGGCGCTGCGGCTGGCGGCGCCTCGACGGGCCGGATCTGATCGATCTCGGGCGCCACCCCGACAGCGGCTGGATCACGCTGCCGGATGACGGCCGCCGCTTCTACGCCGACCCGTTCCCGCTCGCCTTCGCCGGGAGCACGCACGTCTTCGTCGAGGACTTCCCGCACGCCACCGGCAAGGCGATCATCTCGGCGGTCCGGTTCGGGCCGGACGGCCCCGAGGGAACGCCGGTTCCAGTGCTGGAGGAGCCCCATCACCTGTCCTACCCGTTCGTGTTCGAGCGCGACGGCGAGGCCTGGATGGTGCCGGAGAGTTCCGCCTCCGGCACAGTCGATCTCTACCGGGCGACCCGCTACCCCGGCGGCTGGGTGAAGGAGGCGACGCTGCTCTCGGGTGTCGTCGCCAGCGACGCGACGCTCCTCGAACGGGACGGCCGCTGGTGGATCTTCGCGACCGTGCGCGACGCCGCGCCCGACGCGCCCGCCGGGTGCGGTTCCTACCACGATGCGCTCTGCCTCTGGTCGGCCCCCGATTTCCGCGGTCCCTACACGCCGCATCCGGCCAATCCGGTGCTGATCGATCCCGCGACCGCGCGGCCCGCCGGGCGCATCGTCGAACGCGGCGGCCGCCTGATCCGCCCGGTCCAAGATTGCATGCAGGGCTACGGCCGCGCCCTGGGGCTGGCGCGGATCGACCGCCTCGATCCGGAGGGCTTTGCGCAGACCCTGATCGGCCGCATCGAACCCGGCCCCGCCTGGGCCGGGAACCGCCTTCATACGGTGAATACGGGCGGCGGCATCGAATGCATCGACGGGTCGGCCCGGGCGCCGCGAATCCGGTTTCCCGGCCGCGTCTGACCGCGCACCGGGGCCGTCGCATCCAAGGCTTCGAGCGTCCCGTTCGCCGGACGCAGGCGCAATCAGCGCGGATTGAGCGTTGGATTTGAGGCGCAACGGGGCGTCGGAAAAACCGCCCCTCGTCCCGATGCGCCGGGTCGCCCTCACGAGGTGATCTGACCCACGCCGCAAGCTCCGGCGTTTCAACCCGGACTGACCAGCCCTTCGCGGACCAACACGGTATCCCGTCACCGGGCCGATACCTCATTGGTGGATAACGCAACTTGCGCGTGCTTTAATTCGCTTGGACTAATTGCATAGATTGTATTTTGCCGTGAGGATGTCTGGTAACGAGGGCTTTCGATCCACCGGGAAGGCTGTTTCATGAGTGCGAGCGAGACGATTCAGCCGAATACGCCTGCGCGGAGCGGTCTGAATGCCAGGCTCGCGCAGATCGCCGCGGTGGCCGGTGTCCCGATCGAGGCGTTCTTTTCCGAATCCGCACCGGCGCCGCAATCCGGGCTGGTCGAGCTGATCCGGCTCTGGGACTCGGCCGCCACCGAGACCATGCGGGCCGAGATCCTGGCCGGCACCCGTGCCGTGGTCGCCGGGACGAATGGCCGGTCGCGCTGACAAATCCGGACAGCACCGAATGCCGCAGCCCTGATCCCGGCCGCATCGATATTTTGCCGGGTCCGGCCCTGGCGGGAGCCCCGCGAGATCGCTACATTGCGAAGGCGGGGCTGCAGAGTTCGTCAGGAGCACTTTCCCCGGGGCCTTATCGACTCCCTCGGGAGCTGTCCCTGGCCTCGTCCCTGGACTTGGCCAACACGGCGCCCACCTACTCTGTAGGTTTCCCGGGATCGATCCTCCAACGGCTCACGTGGCTCCGCACTTACCTTCTCCTGAAACCGACCCTGCCCAGACCGACGCGGCGCTCAAGTCCCAGTTGCGCGGTGCCGCGCTCGCCGCCCGTGACGCGCTGGAGCAGGCGGTTCGACATGACGCCTCCGCCCGCATCGTCCAGGCGCTCCTCGCCCTGCCGGAGCTCGCCGAGGCCCGGCTGGTCGGCGCCTACTGGCCGATCCGCAGCGAGGTCGATCCGCGCCCCGCCGCCGAGGGCCTCCTCGCGCGGGGCCAGAGGGTCGCGCTGCCCCACGTCACCCCCGAGGGACTGGTCTTCCGCGAATGGCGGGCCGGGGATGTGCTGGTCGCCGGCCGTTTCGGCCTGAGCGAGCCGGATCCGTCCCTGCCGCCCGTGGAGCCCGACGCCCTGATCGTGCCGCTCGCCGCCTTCGACGGGGCCGGCCAGCGCATCGGCTACGGGCGCGGCTATTATGACGGCGCGATCGCGCGCCTGTCCCGCACGCGGCCCGTTCTCACCGTCGGGGTCGGATTCGCCGTCCAGCGGGTTGATCGCGTCCCGGCCGAGCCGCATGACCGGCCGCTCCAGTTCGTGATTACCGAATCGGACGTGATCCGGTTCGACAGGAAGTCCTGAGCCATGCGGCTGCTTTTTCTCGGCGACGTCATCGGTCGCCCGGGCCGTACCGTCGTCTGCGAGCGCCTGCCCAAGCTGCGGGAGCGCTGGCGGCTCGACTGCGTCGTGGTCAACGGCGAGAATTCCGCCGGCGGTTTCGGCATCTCCGAGTCGATCTGCGACGAGCTGATCCAGGCCGGCGCCGATGCCGTGACCCTCGGCAACCACAGCTTCGACCAGCGCGAGGCCCTGGTGTTCATCGCCCGCCAGCCGCGCCTGGTGCGGCCGGCGAACTACCCGCCCGGCACGCCCGGCCGGGGCGCGACCGTGGTGGAGACGCAGGGCGGCGCCCGGGTTCTGGTGGTCAACGTGATGGGCCGGGTCTTCCTCGACGCCATGGACGACCCGTTCACGGCCGTGGAGCGCGAGCTCTCCGCCTGCCCCCTCGGGGCCGCCGCCGACGCCGTGGTGGTCGACGTGCACGCGGAGGCGACCAGCGAGAAGCAGGCCTTCGGCCACTACCTCGACGGCCGCGCCAGCCTCGTGGTCGGGACCCACACCCACACCCCGACGGCCGACCACCGGATCCTGCCCGGCGGCACCGCCTACATGTCCGATGCCGGCATGTGCGGCGACTACGATTCGGTCATCGGCATGCAGAAGGACGAGCCGATCCGCCGGATGATCCAGAAGACGCCGGGCTCCCGCTGGGAGGTGGCCGGGGGCGAGGCGACGCTGTGCGGCGTCGCCGTCGAGATCCAGGCGGACGGCCTCGCGACCAAGGTCGCAGCGGTCCGCCTCGGGCCGAACCTTGAAGAGAGCTGGCCCCGGTTCTGGGATTAGCCCGGCAGACAAGTGCCCGTGCCAGGAACTTCGGCTGGTCGCATCCGTAGATTGCAGAGACCCCCAAATGAACGGATCTCGCCATGCCTCAGATGTTCGACTGGATTTTCTTCGCCATCATGATTCCATTCCCGGCCTTTCTGGTCTGGGATTACTATCAGCATCGGTAGGTACCGCTTCCGGACGGCAGCAATAATTTCCGTAGGCCCGGTTGTATCGCGCGTGCGCCATCCGCCCTCGCACGGCCGTGATCGACTCCAAACCTCGCGATCGCCACACAAGCGTGTCCGTGGCGAGACTTGATCGCGTGCGGGGCTGCCCCCACAGTGGCCCCGACGGATCCCGCCCGCCGGCGGCTTCATGGTGAGACCAGGCTAGAGCGACCGATGGCCGCCCGCGACGACAACGAGAATAAAATACAGCCGCTGGCACGGCCCGGGATTTATCTCGGGCGGATGGTGATCTTCCTGATCCTGGTCGGCTTCCTGGCCTTCATCCTGTTCAGGCAGATCACCCCGGCCTTCCTGGCCAATCCGGGGCTCAACGGCCTGATCCTCGGGGTGCTGCTGATCGCGGTGCTGATCGCCTTCGGGCAGGTCGTCCGGCTCTACCGCGAGGTCGGCTACGTCGACGCGGTGGCGAGTGGCGGCCAGGCCAAGAAGCCGCCGGCGCTGCTGGCCCCGATGGTGCCGATGATCGCCGCCCGGACGACCGGGACGCTCCTGCCGGGGACTTCCGGCTATCTCGACACGATCGCGGCCCGCCTCGACGAGGATCGCGAGATCCTGCGCTACATCGCCGGCATCCTGATCCTGCTCGGCCTGCTCGGCACGTTCTGGGGCCTGATCGACACCCTTTCGGCGGTGGGCGGGGTGATCAAGGGCATGCGCGGCGGCGGCGATGCCGGTGTGATGTTCGACGAGCTGAAATCCGGCCTCGCGGTGCCGCTCTCGGGCATCGGCCTCGCCTTCTCGGCCTCGCTGTTCGGCCTCGCCTCATCGCTGATCACCGGCTTCCTGGAGCTCCAGGCCGGCCAGGCCCATGCGCGTTTCCACAACGAATTTCAGGACTGGCTGCTCTCCGGCCAGGCGGTCGCCGAGAGCGCGGGGCCGGTCGCGATTCGGCCGGCTGCCGGCACGCAGGACCTCAAGGAGGCGATCGAGCGGCTGACCGCGATCGTCTCCGAGGGCGGCGGCGGCCGGACCGCCACGCTCGCCATGACCAACCTCGCCGAGGGCATCCAGGGGCTCGTCCAGCACATGCGTGCGGAGCAGCAGATGATCCGCGACTGGGTCGAGGCCCAGGCGAGCCGCGAACGCGAGCTGAAGCAGGTGCTCGACCGGCTGGGCCGGGAGCGGGTGTAGTGGCCTCGACCGCAGCCCGTTCCCGACGCCCCCTCAACGTCTGGCCCGGCTACGTCGACGCCCTGGCGACGCTGCTGCTGGCGGTGGTCTTCTTGCTCACGGTGTTCGTGGTCGGGCAGTTCTTCCTGTCGCAGGAGCTGACCGGACGGGACGCCACGCTGGTCAAGCTCAACCGCCAGATCGCCGACCTCACCGATCTTCTGGCCCTGGAGCGCTCGAACCGCCGCAGCCAGGAGGACGAGGTGCGCAACCTTCGCACCACGCTCGTCGGAGTCGAGGCCGAGCGGGACCAAGCCAAAACCCAGGCCGAGGCCGCGACCGTCAGCCAGGGCGCCGCCGGTGCCCTCGACAAGCAGATCGAGGAGGAGCGGGGCGCGACCAAGCGGGCCCTGTCCCAGGTCGATTTGCTGAACGAGCAGATCAGCGCCATGCGCCGCCAGCTCGCGGCGCTTGAGGATGCGCTGGCCGCCTCGGAGACCCGCGACCGGGAATCGCAGGTCCGCATCGCCGAGCTCGGCAGCCGGCTGAACGTCGCCCTGGCCCAGAAGGTCCAGGAACTGGCCCGCTACCGCTCGGACTTCTTTGGGCGCCTACGCCAGATCCTCGGCAACCGTCCGGACATCCGCGTGGTCGGCGACCGCTTCGTGCTGCAATCCGAGGTGCTGTTCCCCGGCGGCTCGGCGACCCTGAAGCCCGAGGCCGGCCCCGAGCTCGACCGGATCGCCGGGGCCATCGCCGACCTCGCCAAGCAGATCCCGGCGGATCTCCCCTGGGTCCTGCGCGTCGACGGCCATACCGACGCGCGGCCGATCACCACCGCGCAATTCCCGTCGAACTGGGCGCTCTCCGCCGCCCGGGCCATCGCGGTGGTGCAGTACCTCGCCGGCAAGGGCATCTCGCCCCAGCACCTGCTGGCCGGTGCCTTCGGCGAGTTCCAGCCCCTCGACGCCGGCACCACCGAGGAGGCCTACGCGAAGAACCGCCGGATCGAGATGAAGCTCACGGAGCGATAGGGGTTGATTGCCCGTTCGACCGGACCGCGCCAAGTGTCAAGTCCGGGCGAGTCTTCAGCGGCTGCACTAAAATCCATCTTCTCGCCCGGCTGACGGCCGAACAAGCATGCCGGGCAGTCGGTCGCCGTAAACCGATCGTGGTTCGTGTTGACTCCTTAGTAACAATGTTTAATAGCCGTTCAGATATGAAAGCCGCTGCAATTTTATCTAAAAAACCCTCTGGATTTGTCAATGGACACCAAGTTCAGCGTTTCGGTGGTAATGGCCACTTTCAACGGTGGACAATTTATCGCTGAGCAGCTGGACAGCATCGCCAGGCAGACGCATCCTCCCACCGAGTTGATCGTCTCGGATGACGCGTCGACCGACGAGACGATCAAGATCGTCAGAAATTTTGCGACGACAGCTCCGTTCCCAGTCAAGATTGTCGAGAACGAGAAGCGGCTCGGGTACGGTAGTAATTTCCTGAGCGCAACGAAACATGCGAGTGGCGCATACTTATCGTTTTGCGATCAAGACGATGTCTGGCTTCCCAATAAAATCGAGGTGTCGCTGAGAGCCATTGAAGCGTTCGACGGCGATCTCTACGTCCATGGAGCGACGATCGTCGACGCGATCGGCACTACAGGGGGGCAATTTACTCAGGGCATCCGGAAGAGGGCCGTCCTGGCTCCGCTGACCCTCCCGCCGTGGGGCGTCTTCTACGGCTTCTCAATGGTATTTCGCAGGGACGTCTTCGACATCATACCCGCGGACGACCGTGGGGGGCACACATTCGAATTCACCGGATCGCTGTCACACGATCTATGGATCTACTTTATAGCCTCTAGTTTGGGCCGAGTAATTGTTGATCCGCAGCCATTGGTTTTGTATCGTCGTCATGATAAAAACGAGACTCCGGACCTGAAAGGCAATATTGTACGAAAGATCTCGAAGTTTTTGGGTGTGGCAGCTCATGAGAACCTTCGGCGTGATTCCGTGGCGGCACACCGTTCAAAAATACTGAAGGATCTGGCTAAATCGGCTTCTCCGTCACGATTGCGCGATCAGGCCGGGGCCGCGTCAAGATACTGGGCCGAGATTGCACGGTTTGAGGCGGATCGAATCACCTTCTACACCCACGATTGCATACTCAGCCGCCTCGCACTGTGCCTGAAGCTTCTGCGTGAAGGTGGCTATCGATCCTATCGCCAAGGCGGCTTGAGCTGGCGCCTCTTTATGAAGGACATACTGTTCGGGGTTTTCCAAATCAGGCGACGGATGGCAAAAAATTAATGGCCGGCAAGAAGATACACCACAATGCAATGTACAATTTGGCCGGAAGCGTTGCTCCGATCGTCATCGCCTTCCTGACGGTCCCGATCTATATCAAATTGGTCGGCGAGGCGCGGTATGGTTTGATCTCGCTCATTTGGCTGGCGTTCGGTTATTTCGGAGTTTTTGATCTTGGGTTATCGCGTGCAACTGCTTACAGGTTGTCGTCACTCAACGATCAGCCGCTGGCTATTAGAACCAGTGTTTTTTATACCGCGTGCGGATTGAATTTAGGCTTAGGGCTTCTGTCGGCCATCTGTTTTTATGTGGTATCGTCAGCTTCAGCAGCCCATTTCGCCGACAACATCGAACTTCAGAGCGAGATCGTACGCTCCCTGCCATGGGTGGCGCTGTTCTTCCCAGTCGGTTTGCTGGGCGGCGTCTTCGCTGGATGCTTGCAATCCCAGGAGATGTTCCTCGAACTGAACGTTCAGCAATCCGTGGGGTCGATCGTTCTTCAAACCCTTCCGTTGCTGTTTTTCTATTACGGATATCAGGATCTGCCATCAGCCATCCTCGGAGCCGTCATAGCTAGGGCGTTCAACGTCTTCTGGCTTGGGGTGGTCTGCGTGAAATGGATGTATCCGGCCGGTCGGCCTATCTTCCGCCCCGCATATATCCGAGGACTGTTCCGTTACGGCGGATGGATAACCATCTCGGATATGATCTCGCCGATCTTGAATGGTCTTGACCAAATGATCATCGGCGCAACGCTCGGACCGAAGGCGACGGCGTATTACTCCGTTCCCTTCAGCATGGCGTCGAAAGTTCTGATCATACCGGCGTCCCTAAACCGGGCGGTGTTTCCGCGTCTGGCCACGCTCGACAAGGACAATGCGCGGCGGGTCAGCGAGAAATCCCTTCAAATCATATCGGGCGTGATGGCCCTGACATGCGCGCCCGCCATCGTTCTGGCGGAACCAGCTCTGGCCTTCTGGATTAACGCTGAAATCGCGAGCCACTCACATCTGGCCGCATCGATCCTGCTCGTCGGAATGTGGATCAATAGCATCGGCTACATTCCCTGGACGCTTTTGCAAGCCAGAGGCCGTCCAGACACGGTCGCGAAGATCCATGCTTTGGAGCTCTTGCCGTTTGTCGCTCTGCTTCTGGCCTTAATATCCTTGTTCGGCCTCGCTGGAGCGGCGGTCGCGTGGTGTGTGCGTGTCCTGGTGGACTTGCTCCTGCAGACGCGTTTCAGCGAAATGAAACTTGCGGATCTGAACGTGGCCATCGTTCCCGGGCTCGTGATCGCATCGTCGTTCGTCGCCACGTTCGTCGCAATGAATCTCCTCGCCAGTATCGTCGTGGCATCGCTGTCGATGGTTGTCATGACGGCATGGCTTTTGAGAAAAACCGACATCATGAGCTATGTCGGCCTCAATGGGCGCCGATTGCAACGCAAATAGGCGGCGCAAGGGTCGGCTGGTCGCTCGTTCGTCGATGGTGACCAATTGAGCTACCGTACGGCCAGCGTTTCCTTGTAGGCGAAGATGCCGGGCGTGCCGCCGGTCATCAGGAACAGCACCGATGAGCCCGTCGGATAGAGCCCGGCGCGAACGTCGTGGAGCAGGCCCGCGAAGGCCTTGCCGCTATAGACCGGGTCGAGCAGCTTGCCCTCGGTGCGCGCCATCAGCCGGACCGCCTCCAGCATGCCCTCCGTCGGGATGCCGTAGCCGGGGCCACGATGGCGTCCGTCGAGGTTGATGTCGGCTGGCGAGACCCGCCGCTCGGCGCCGATCAGGGCCAGGGTGGCGTTGGCCTTCTCCAGCACCTCGGCCCGGGCGCGGTCCTCCTCGGCGAGCACCGCGAAGGATTTCGCCAGGACCGGGTCGAGGCCCATCGCGGCGAGGCCGGCCACGAGGCCCGCATGGGTGCCGGCGCTGCCGTTGGCGGTGATGATCTGCGCGAAGGTGAGGCCCATCGCGTCCGCCTGGGCGAGGATCTCGGACGCGGCATTGGCGTAGCCGAGACATCCGGTCGGGCTCGATCCGCCGGAGGGGAAGACGTAGGCGCGCCGGCCTTCCGCCTTCAGCTCGCCCGCCCGGGCCTCCGCGGCCGCCAGGGAATCGGCGTCGCCCGGCAGCTCGTGGACGGTGGCGCCGAACACGTCGTCGAGCAGGCGGTTGCCGTTCCCGGTATAATCCGGGTCCTGGCGCGGCACGCTGCGGGTGAGGAACAGCTCGCAGGCGAGCCCCGCTTGCGCCGAGGCCGCGGCGGTGAGTCTGGCGTGGTTCGACTGGATGGCGCCGACGGTGATGGCGGTATCGGCGCCCTCGGCCCTGGCGGCGCCGAGCAGGTATTCGAGCTTGCGCAGCTTGTTGCCGCCGAGCCCGATCCCGGCGACATCGTCCCGCTTCACGAAGATCCGCACGCCGTTCAGGGCCGCGCCGAGATGGCGCGTCAGCCCGTCCAGGGGCTCGATCGGGGTCGGCTGCGCGAGGAACGGCAGGCGGGGGAAGCGGGCGAGGTCGAGGCGAATCATCGCGGGTTTTTACACCGCAAGACCGCTCCTGTCCCGGCTCCGGGCAACGGACAGACGCCTTCCATCCCCGAACCCTGCGCGGCCAAGTCCCAAAATTACTCGGCGGCGGGGATGCGCTCGCCGCGGGTTCGAAGACCCTTGCCGCGGGCGGTCTCGTCCAGGGCGTCGGTGAATTGCAGGCTGGCGAGCTGGGCGTAGAGCGCGCCTTGCGCCAGCAGGCTCTCGTGGGTGCCGGTCTCGACGATGCGGCCGTCGTCGAGGACCAGGATGCGGTCGGCGGCGCGGATGGTGGCGAGCCGGTGGGCGATCACCAGGGTGGTGCGCCCGTGCATCAAGGTGTCGAGGGCGGCCTGGACGGCGCGCTCGGATTCCGCGTCGAGCGCCGAGGTCGCCTCGTCGAGGAGCAGGATCGGCGAATCCTTGAGGATCGCCCGGGCGATGGCGATGCGCTGGCGCTGGCCGCCGGACAAGGTCACGCCGCGCTCGCCGACCTGGGTGTCGTAGCCCTGCGGCAGGGCCGTGACGAAGACGTGGGCGTTGGCGAGTTCGGCGGCGCGCCGCACCTCGGCCTCGCCGGCCTCGGGGCGTCCGTAGCGGATGTTCTCGGAGACGGTCCCGGAGAACACCACCGGGTCCTGTGGGACCAGGGCGATGCGGGCGCGCAGGGCCTCCGGATCGACCTGGGCGATATCGATGCCGTCGACGAGCACGCGGCCGCCCTGCGGGTCGTAGAAGCGCAGGAGCAACTGCAGCACCGTCGACTTGCCGGCGCCCGACGGCCCCACGATGGCGATGCGCTCGCCCGGAGCGGCCGCGAAGGTCAGCCCGTCGAGGGCGGCGTGACCGGGGCGGGTCGGATAGGCGAAGCGCACGGAATCGAAATTCACGGCGCCGCGTGCCGGCTCGGGCAGGGGCAGGGCCGGGGAGGGCGCGCGGATCGCCGGTTCGGCCGCCAGGATCTCAGTGAGCCGCTCGGCCGCACCGGCCGACATGGCGAGGTCGCCGTAGACCTCGGAGAGCTGGCCCAGCGCGCCGGCGCCGAACACCGCGTAGAGCACGAATTGCGAGAGCTCGCCGCCGGTCATGGTGTGGTTGAGGACGCCCTGCGCGCCGTACCACATCACCCCGACCACCGAGGCGGAGATCAGGAAGATCGCCACACCGGTGAGCAGGGCCCGGGCCCGGATCGAATCGCGCGCGGCGCCATAGGCCTCCTCGGAGGCGGCGGCGAATTTCGCCGCGGCCGTGCCCGAGCGCCCGAAGGCCTGCATGGTCCGCACGGCCCCAACCGCCTCCGCGGCGTAGGCCGAGGCATCCGCCAGCCGGTCCTGCGCGGCCCGGGAGCGCCGGCGCACGCCGCGGCCGGAAAGGATCAGCGGGAACACGATGACCGGGATGGCGGCCAGCACCATCACGGAGAGGCGCGGGCTGGTGATCACCATCATGGCGGTCGCGCCCACGAACAGGAACAGGTTGCGCAGCAGGATCGAGATCGAGACGCCGAAGGCCGACTTGATCTGCGTCGCGTCGGCGGTGAGCCGGGAGACGATCTCGCCGGATTGCGAGCGGTCGAAGAAGGCGGGATCGAGGATCGTCAGCCGGGCAAAGACGGCGCTGCGCAGATCCGCCACCACGCGCTCGCCCAACGTGACCACGGTATAGACCCGGGCCGCGCTCGACAGCGCGAAAGCCGCCACCACACCGAGCAGGGCCAGGAAATAGGCGTCGATGACGTTTGCACCATCGGCGGTGAAGCCGTGGTCGATCACGCGGCGCATGGCGATCGGCACCACCAGGGTCGAGGCCGAGGCGCAGATCAGGGCGAGGATACCGGCGGCGATCCGCCCGCGGTAACGCAGGGCGAAGGGCAGCAGGGGCCGGAGCGCGCTCAAGGGCGCCTTCGGCCGGCCGGCCGCGGCCGCTTTCGTCTTACGGGCCATCACGCCTCACGCGTCTCTTCCCATCCGGTCCATGGCGCTTGTTCCCGGAGAGAGGCTGCGATATACGCCGCCCCTCATCCGATTGCGCGTGTTCAATGGCCGCGGGCCGCCACCACGGTCGGCTTGGACGTGCCGTTGCCACGAACCTGCGGTTCGGTGCAACCGGTGACACCTTCCGCATTCCGGGCCGGGTGGCGCCTCCTGCGCTCCCCGCCGGCGTGCCAGAACAGGAACGACAGGTCATGGCGAAGGACGCGGCCGCAAAGGCCAAGGGGACCGAGCACCCCGACTACCACTTCATCAAGGTCGTGATGACGGACGGCACCGAGTACCGGACCCGTTCGACCTACGGCAAGGAGGGCGACACCCTCAACCTCGACATCGATCCGCTCACCCACCCGGCCTGGACCGGCGGCGAGCAGAAGATGCTCGATCGCGCCGGCCGCGTCTCGCGCTTCAACTCGCGGTTCGGCAACCTCGGCAAGCGCTGATCCCTCGCGGATCGCGCCGGCACGAATCAGAACGGGCGGTCCCTCGCGGGGCCGCCCGTTTTTTTTGGCGCGCACCGTGTCTCAGCAGGGCACGATGCGGATTTTTCAGCGAAATTCTGTCGCGATTTTTCTGAGCGGCTCGTGAGTTTGATCTTCACCTGCGTCAGAGAGGGAAAATTTTCTTCTCTCAGAGCGGCTGCCCATCGCGTCGGCCGGTAGGCATGATCTCCGCGGCCTCTTTTCCGGCCAAGCCAAGCCGTCGTAATGTCTGATGCTGTCGATGATCTGACCGGCAAGCGATCTTCGGCGATCGCGATCTCGGAGAGATCTGAAGGCTGCTGTTGTTTCCGGCGGGATCATCGCTCGGCACGTTCTTAGGCCATTGAGAAAAACCAACACATCATTTCACGCGCTCGAAAGCTGCGAGCGACGTTTTCGGGGTCGTCATCCATGAAACGCTGGCTGTTTTCCGTCCTCGCCATCCTGTTGACCTTCGCCGCCCCGGCCTTCGCCGGCGAGAAAGTCAAGGTCGGCATCTTCAGCGATTCCGAGGATGTATGGGCGAAGGTGAAGGACATCGCCGCCAAGGACGGGCTCGACCTCGATCTGGTCGTGTTCTCCGACTACCTTCTGCCGAACGCGGCCCTGGACGCCGGCGACCTTCAGGCTAACGCCTTCCAGCACAAGCCCTTCCTGGAGAACCAGAACAAGTCCAAGGGCTACAAGATCGTGCCGGTCGGTGACACGATCGTCTCGCCGATCGGCCTCTATTCCAAAAAGGTGAAAAGCCTCGGCGAGCTGAAGACCGGCGCGTCGATCGGCATCCCGAACGATCCGTCCAACGGCGGCCGCGCCCTGCTGCTGCAGGCGCAGAAGCAGATCAAGCTGAAGGACGGCGTCGGCATCCTGCCCACCGTGCTCGACGTGATCGACAATCCGAAAAAGTTTCAGTTCCGCGAGATCGACGCGGCCCAGCTGCAGCGCAGCCTCGACGATGTCGACGCCGCGGTGATCAACACGAATTACGCCGTCGAAGCCGGCCTGAAGCCGGGCAAGGATTCCATCGCGATCGAGTCGTCGGTCAACAACCCGTACAACAACTTCATCGCAGTGCGGGAGAAGGACAAGAACGCCCCCTGGGTGCCCAAGCTCGTCCGCGCCTACCAGAACGACACGATCCGGACATACATCAAGGACAAGCGCCCCGGAGAATTGCCGGCCTTCTAGAGTGCTCGCCGCCGAAGTGGAGACCGGTTCGGCGTCAGCGAGCGCGTGAAATCAGGGACTTAGAGTCGAGCTCGATTGCAGCGCGATCGGGAACGGCTCTAAGGCAGGCGCCGCGCGGGTGGAGGCTTCGTCCTCCGAACGCGCGGCGATTCTCACCCTTCCCGAAACCGGAACGCCATGCGCAGCAGCCCGTGCTGGGCTGCCACCGGGCTCTCTACCGGCATCGGTGTCGGCCGGTCGTCGGTGATCAGGGAATCCAGATGCAGGATGCGGGCGTGCAGGCGACGCGCCCGCAGGATCAGCTGCTGCAGGCGCACCGGCAGCAGGGAGAAATCCGCCTGCTTCGGCGGCTCGGTGCTGCCGAGCTTGACCCGGTGCTTCTCCTGAAGGGCCTCCGCCGGGGTCATCTCGCCCTCGGCGACCGCGCGCTGTACCAGCAGCCAGGACGCGATCTGCATCAGCAGTGTGGTGAGGCGCATGCTTTCGGCGGCATAGCTCAACGTGGCGTCCCGCGAGACGAGGCGCGACTCGTCGCGGCCCTCGCCATCGAGATAGGCGGCCGTCTCCTCCACGAGCAGCATACCGTCGCGGAACAGCGTCTTGAACGCCACGGAATTGACGTAGGTCTTGCCGAAGTCGACCCAGTCCCGATCGTCCCGGAACGTGACATCGAAGCCGTTCATGCTGCCTCTCCTGTGCCGCCGACGGGCCAAGCCGTCCCGGACCGGGACATTCCGGCCATGGCTCTCGGGCGACGCAGCAATCCTAGCGCCGAACCGCGGCAGCATCAGGGTTAGATCTTTCTTAACCTTAATGAGCCGGCCGATGGTTAAGATATGGCGCGCGCCGCCGCGTGCAAGCATTCGAAAGGAGATCTGGACACCGGCGAATACGCGCTGCCTTCAACCGGGCGTGGAACCGACCCCGCGCGCAAGTTCTTCGCGCCCCGAACGCCGGGTTCGACGGCACGATATTCAGTTGCGCGGCCCCTCTCGAGACACGTGCAACGTGTGGATCCGGCCGATCCACGAACCGGGCCGTGGGCTAATGCTGGTGCTGATGCTGGTGGCCGCCGCCCGGCGCGCTCGCGCCGACCGGCGCTACCGAGAACGTGACCGGCACCGCGCCGGCGCGCTGGAAGGTCAGCGTCCCGGAGACGGTGTCGCCGGCCTTCGGGGCGCCGGACAGGCCCTCGAACATCAGGTGATAGCCGCCGGGCTTCAACTCCACGGTCTCGCCGGGCTTGATCGTCAGGCCGCCGGGGACCGCGGCCATCTTCATCACGCCGCCATCCATCGACATGGAGTGGATCTCGCCGGACGTGGCGAACGGCACAGCGGCGCCCGTCAGCGTGTCCGGGGTGGTGCCAGTGTTGACGATCGTCACGTAGCCGCCGGCGACCTTGGCGCCGTTCGGCGTAGCCCGCAGCCAGGGCGTCTCGATCGTGAGATCGCCGGCCTTGATCGGGTCCGCCTGGGCCGCGCCAGCGAACAGGCCGAGGCCGAAAAGGGCCGCGCACAACATCTTCATCGGCATGCTTCCGTCCTGAATTTTCTCGAGGGGGCAAGGGGCTTCGGCGGCGTGATGCCCGGGCCGGCGGATCCCGGTGCGGCCAGCCCGGCGGTGGCATCTCTGCCACACCGGCCGGCCCGTGACAGTCGTCGCCATGCCGCAAGCAAACGCGACGTGCGTTGCCGCACGCCGATGCCACAATCCGGCCCCTTCGATAGGGAGTCTTAAGGCCATCCCGACACCGTGGCGACCGAGTACACCCGCTCTCGCCATGATCTGACGAACTCCGGACAAGAGCCAGCGACTGATGCGCATCAAGGCAACAAACCGGTTCACGGCCCTGCTGGGCGTCGCCGCGCTCGGCACGCTCGGCCTCAGTGCCGCCGAGGCCCGTGACCAGGGCAACTACGCTCAGGCCGAGTGGGCGCAGGATTACGCCTCGCCCGCCGGCATGCAGGTGCAGCGCGAGACCGTGCCGATCCTGTCGGCCCAGACCGTGTCGGCCACCGAGCAGATGGTCGAGCGCTATCGCGACATCGTCAACCGCGGCGGCTGGCGTCCGGTCTCCGGCGCCGATCGCCTCCGCGTCGGCGCCAAGGGCCCGGCGGTGTCGGCGGTGCGCCAGCGCCTGATCGTCACCGGCGACCTCGATCCGGCCGCCGGCGGTTCGGGCGTGTACGATTCCTACGTCGCGGCCGGCGTGAAGCGGTTCCAGGCCCGGCACGGCCTCAGCCAGACCGGCGCCATGAGCCTCGCCACCCAGCAGGCGATGAACGTGCCCGCCGATGTGCGCCTGCACCAGCTCGAGACCAACGTCGTCCGGCTGCGCTCCTATTCGGGCGATCTCGGCCGGCGCTTCGTGATCATGAACATCCCGGCCGCCCTGGTGGAGACCGTGGAGAACGGCCAGGTCGTCACGCTGCACGCCGCCGGCGTCGGCAAGATCGACCGCCAGTCGCCGATCATGAACACCAAGGCGACCCAGATCAATTTCAACCCGACCTGGACGGTCCCGGCTTCCATCGTGAAGAAGGACCTGATCCCGAAGATGCAGAAGGACCCGAACTACCTCACCGACAACAAGATCCACATCCTGTCGGGCAACGGCGAGGTCTCGCCGCGCTCGATCAACTGGAACTCGGATGAGGGTACCCGCTTCACCTACCGGCAGGAATCGGGGGCCGACTTCAACTCGATGGGCATCGTCCGCATCAACATCCCGAACCCCTACGGCGTGTTCATGCACGACACGAACACCAAGGGCGTGTTCGGCGACGATTTCCGCTTCATCTCCTCGGGCTGCGTGCGCGTGCAGAACGTGCGCGAGTACATCACGTGGCTCCTGAAGGACACGCCCGGCTGGGGCCGCGAGCAGGTCGAGCAGGCGATCGAGAGCGGCAAGCGCGTCGACGCGAACATCGCCCAGCCGGTGCCGGTCTACTGGACCTACATCACGGCCTGGGCGACCCCGGACGGCCTCGTGCAGTTCCGCGACGACATCTACAAGCGCGACGGCGTGAACGTGCCGTCGACGATCGGGGGCCCGACCCCGGTCGCCAGCGCCGAGCCGCTGCCCCAGACCTTCGAGCCCGGCGACGAAGAGTAAGGTCGCCGCGCTTCACGCCTGCGGTTTCCTCCGAGGCCCGCACCCCGATCCGGGGTGCGGGCCTCGCGCGTTTGGGGGGCAGTGTCATCGGGCGGTCAAACGCCTCTGCTTGGCCTTTGCCGCCGAGCAGGAGCTTCCGATGACGCCTGATTCCATCCCCGCAACCGGACGCCTCACCCGCCGGGAGACCGTGGCCGGCGCCGCCGCCCTCGGGCTCGTGGCCGGACGCGCCGGGGCGCAGGAATCCGGGCAAGATTCCGGGGAGGCCACGGGCATCGTCTACGCCGTCCAGGCGATTGACGCCGAGCGCGCGCCGCTGCCCGGGGTGCTGGTCTCCAACGGCCGTGAGGTCGTGCGCACCGACGGGCAGGGGCGCTACCGCCTGCCGATGCCCGGGGACGGCGCGGTCTTCGTGATCAAGCCGCCGGGCTACGCCCTGCCGCGCGATGCCGACAACGTACCCCGGCACTCCTACATCCACCAGCCCGGCGGCACGCCCGCGAGCCTGGGCCTGCGCTACAAAGGCCTCGCACCCACCGGCCCGCTGCCGGCGTCCATCGACTTCATCCTGACGAAGGTCGACGAGCCCGCGGATTTCGACGTGATCCTGTTCACCGATCCGCAGCCCGAGAGCCGGTTCGAGCTCGACCACGTGCGCGACACCGCGGTCGCCCGGGCCATGGCGATCCCGGCGGCCTTTGGCCTCACCACCGGCGACGTGCTGTTCGACGATCTCTCGCTCTACGGCCGCTCCAATCGCATCGTCGGGCGGATCGGGCTGCCCTGGTACAGCCTGCCGGGCAACCACGATCTCAACATGCAGGCCCCGGATGCCCGCTACAGCCGCGAGACCTGGAAGCGGGTGTTCGGGGCGCCGACCTACGCGTTCCGGCACGGGCGCACGCTGTTCGTGATGCTCGACAATGTCGAGTGGCTGGGGCCGCCGGTCCCGGTGGGGGCCAACACCTACCGGGGCCATATCGGTGAACGGACCCTCGCCTTCCTCAAGAACCTCCTGGCCGAGATCCCGCCGGATGACCTTATCGTGCTGGCGACCCACATTCCCCTGGTCACGGATACGGGTGACGACCCGCGCAGCGCGACGATCGACCGGACCGCGCTCCTCGATGTCCTGGCGGGGCGCAAGGTGCTGAGCCTCGCCGGCCACACCCACACCACCGAGCATCACGACCTGGCCGACGGGCACCATCACCACGTGATGACCGCCGTGTCGGGCTCGTGGTGGAGCGGGCCGGATACCCGCACCGGCATCCCCTCGGCCGACAGCCGCGACGGCACGCCGAACGGCTTCCACGTCCTCTCGATCCGCGGCATCGATTACACCACCCGCTTCGTCCCCGCGCAGGGCGAGCCGGACGCGACCATGCGCATCGCCTTCGAGAGCGAGTTGCGTCCCGCTGCCCCGGAGACGATCCGGGCGAGCCACCCGATGCAGGGCTTGCGGACGCCGGTCCCGCAGGAGGCGCTGGCCTCGACCAACCTCGTGGTCAACGTGTTCGACGGCGGCCCGCGCACCAGCCTGGCCGTGCGGATCGGCGAGCGGGCGCCGGAGCCCATGACGCGGACCCGGCGGCTCGACCCGTTCGTGACCGAACTCTACGCCCGCTATCCGGAGACCAAGAAGAGCTGGGTCCAGGCCACGCCCTCGACCCATATCTGGACCGCCCGCCTGCCGGACGATCTCCTGCCCGGTGCTCACCGAGTCACCGTGGAGGGGACGGACGAGTACGGACGGCCGATCCGGTCCTGCGCGGTGCTCGAAGTCACCGGCGACGGCGCGCGCGGCTGACGGTTTACGTCTGTGCTGCCGGTGCGAGCGACCGCGACGTCCGCGTCGCGGTCGAAACCGCTTCGATCGCTGCCGCGATCATGATCAGCATGGCCGCGGTCACGAGTGCTGCCTGCCACAGGTTCTGGATGACGTGGCCGAACAGATTTTGACATGCGAACAGGGCCAGGTTCGAGGCCACCAGGTAGATCAGGATATGCCGCCCCGGGCTCGTCAGGAGGTGAGGGAGTGCGAAGCGCCTGACGATCGACATGCTGGCCGCCCGATAGAGCAAGAGGAACAGGGCCGATCCCATGACCCACAGGGTGGAGGGCGGGAAGCGGGAGGGCGGATGCCCTGCCATCATCGCGACGGCCAGAAACCCCCAGGTCGCCAGGGCGGCGACATACAGCGCGATCCGGTCGAACGATTCCGGTTTCCCGGCATGATACGCTCCAAGGAACAACCACATCGCATAGGGGGCGAGCGGGAAATACATGTTGTTCGGAGCGCCGAAGAGGATCCTCAGCCAAGGCAGATCGAGGGTGTTCACCTGCACGCACCCGAACAGGGCCGACATGGCGAGGCCCAGCAATAGAAAGGGCGGCTTCTTGGCGACGGGTCCGAGCCATTGCCCGAGCCCGACCATCGCGAGGCTCAGAACGAAGAACGAGGCGAGGAATTCGCTGTGGCCTGGCAGGTCTGCCAGCGTCACCACGCTTAGGATCCTCGCGGCGGACAACCCGTTTCCGTCGATTAGCACCAGATGCGCGATCCCCGACAAGTAGAACGCAAGCAGGATCTTCGCAGGCCCCTTGAGCCTGTCCCAGAGCGTCCTGACCCGAGCCGTACAGCAGGACAGGGCCGTTCCCCAGCCGAACGCGAACAGAAATCCCGAAAAACTGATGAGATTGACCAAGTTCGACAGGCACCCCGCCAGCGTGTCGATCGGGGCCTGAACGATCTGGACGACGTGGGCGAGGATCATCCCCACGACGAGAAGCGTCTTGAACGCATCCAGGTCGGCGCACCGATCCCGGCGTTCATTCCTGCCAGACAAGAGGGACCCTCGTACAAAGGCTGAAGCCGGGATGCGCTGCCGTGAGCATCGCTGGCCCGTGTAAAGAAGACGTGTCCGAAGATGGCGGCATCGTTCGTGCCGGCGCACGAAGCGTAAAGCTTGTCGAGATCTGGTCTATCGAGCCCGGCTCTCCGGCAGGAATAGTTAAATGCCGGGCACGCCCCGAACCGGGTGGAGCCGATCCGGGGCGCATGTGGGGACAGGATGTCAGGCGGCGAGCTGGCGGCTGCCGTGGCCGCCTTCCTGGATCTCCTCGACGATCTTGGCGCAGAAGGCGTCGAGATCGCCGGGGTTGCGGCTGGTGACGATGCCCTGGTCGGTCACCACTTCCTTGTCGTGCCAGCGACCGCCGGCATTGATCACGTCGGTGCGGATCGACGCGAACGAGGTCAGGTCGCGGCCCTTGGCCGCGCCGGCCTCGATCAGCAGCCACGGCGCGTGGCAGATCGCGGCCACCACCTTGCCGGAGGTGAGGAAGCTCTTGATCACCGCGAGCGCCTTCGGCTCGAGCCGGAGCTTATCCGGGTTGATCTGGCCGCCCGGCAGGACCAGGGCGTCGTAGGCCGCAGGATCGACGCGATCGAGATCGATGTCGACCGCGACCTCCTTGCCCCAGTCGGTCTTGTCCCAGCCGCGGATCGTGCCCTTGCTCGCGCGCGATTGCGGGGCGGCGACGGTCACGGTGGCGCCGGCCTCGGCGAGCTTGGCCTGCGGTACGGTCAGTTCGCTTTCCTCGAAGCCGTCGGTGGCGAGGATCAGGATCTTGGCTTGGCGGATATCGGGCATGGCGGGCCTCCTTGTTGGGGGTCTGCCCGGTCAACGGAGGCCTGTTCGTGCTGTTCCGAGGCGAGCGACATGGCAGGCCGGCGCGCGGAACCCACGGAAGGGCGGCCCGTTGATCCGGCATCCCGAAAACCATCAGGAGACCGCCATGGCCAATCCTGGCCTACCCGAGCCTACGCCCGGCGATCTGCCGCTTCCGCCGCTTCCGCCCGAGGAGGAGCCCGATATCGGGCCGACCGGGCCGCGCACTCCCTATCCGGTGAACGATCCGGGCATCGGCGAGCCGGGCGGACCGGGTTCCGAGCCCGACATCTTCCCCGGTACGCCGACCGATCCCGGCACGCGGATGTAAGATCAGTGGCCGCCGTGCGAGGTGCGCACGTCGCGCGGCGCGCTGAGGATTTCGGAGAGGCTCGTCACCACGTGGCGGGCCTCTTCGTCCGTCAGGCGCAGCTGGAACGGCGGCAACGCGCCGGCCTGCAGGGCGACGACGGCTTGGCCCTCCTCGTCGGTGCCGACCTCGATCGCCGAGGAGGTCACGTCGAGCATCGCGACCTCCTCGTCGCCCAGGCCATCGGACAGGTCGGGCTCGTCGGTGTCGTCGATCGCCGTCAGCAACTGGCCGACGGCTCGCACCAAGGCACGGGCGGCGCGGGCATCCATCACCACCGCCGTCGCCTGATCGTCCTTCTGGAAGGAAAGCTGGATGTTTGCACCGTCCAGCGAGACCGAAATGCCTGCCATGTATCGTCCGGGAGCCACGCGCCTTAACTGTCTGTCCGTGTTCCGTATATGCAACGAGATTGCCGGAAAGCACAGGGGGCGCCGCGCCGCCGCGAGTGCGCTGCGTGGCCTGCGACGGAGACGCCGCGCCGGAGGTGCCTTGTTGCTGCCGCAGCCAGCGCCTAAATAGAGCCTCGGGGGGCATTTCCACCGAGACCGGAGCGTTTCAGCGCCCAGCGTCTCGCGCCCTGCCAAACTGGCCAACCCAGCAAGACTGTGGTGCAGGACGCGGCTTCTTCGCCGCGCGCTCGCCCTATGGACGAACGAGGTACCCTACGTGAATACCGGCACTGTGAAGTGGTATAACGAGACCAAGGGCTACGGCTTCATTCAGCCTGATGACGGCGGCAAGGACGTTTTCGTTCATATCTCTGCCGTAGAGCAGGCTGGCATGCGGAACTTGGTCGAGGGCCAGCGGCTCTCGTACGAGGTCCTGACGGACAAGCGCAGCGGCAAGGACGCCGCCGGCAACCTTCAGGCCGCCTGAGGCCGCATTAGGGATCGAACCGGCCGCACGCAGCGGCTCCCCCTTCCGACGCTTCCACCGCGACGAGATCGTCCGGCTCAAGGTGGCGTCGGAGGCAACCATCAGAAACGACCCCGGACGCGCACAGACGTCCGGTCCAGAAAAGAAAAGACACACGCGATAATGATGTTCGAATATACGCGGCGCCGCGGCGTCCGCTCCCCCGTCACCGATGCGCCGACCTTCCGGGTCGGGCGGCTGGCGCGGGCCAATTCCGCGACCGAGACCGCGGCCGATCTCAGCAACCTGATCGACCGGTCCTACAACTACCATTCCCCGCGGGAACTGCACTGGCATATCGCCGAGCGTCTCGGCCTTGCGCCCAACGCGGTGGTCATCCGCGAGGCGGCGGCGGCCTGAGGGCCGACGTTCCGTTCGAGGTTCTCTAGACGCTCATGACGTATGGAGCCGCGTTCGATCTCAGATCGGGCGCGGCTCTTGTGCGTCGTTGATCTCGCAGACGGCGCCAAGTCCGCGCCGCCCCTTTCCCGGGTGCATGCAGCGCCAGCGGAATGCGACCCGGGATCCAGCACACAACACCGCGCAGCGGCATCGTTGGCTCTCCGACCGTGCCGCTGCGCGGTGCTTTGCCTGCTGGGTCCCGGATCACCTTCCACTGGCGTTCCAGGTGTCCGGGAAAAGGCGCCGCGCGCTGTGAGCCGCGCGGCGTACCTTACCGATCCCAGGCCGTCAGGACCGGGTCCCGCAGGGCGACCGGTGTCGCCAGCAATTCGCCGTGGACCGGATCCGCCCGATTGTAGGTCGTCGCCTGTCCCTTGAGGTCGCAGACGACGCCGCCCGCCTCGCGCAGGATCAGGTCGGCGGCCGCGATGTCCCAATCGCGGGCATTGCCAGAAATCAGCCCGACATCGACCGACCCTTCAGCCACCCGGGCCAGCCGCAGGGCGAGCGACGGGATGCGGTCGATCCGCTCGAAATTCACATCCGTGCCGGCCCCCCGGGACAGGCGGTCCAGCATCGGCTTGGGCCCAGTGATGCGCGCGCCCGGCAGGGTCTCCTTGGCATCCACCCGGATCGCTTCACCGTTCCGGGTCGCGCCGCGTCCGAGCACCGCCTCGTAATCGGCGTTGCCGACGGGGGCGTGGACGAACCCGATCCGCGGCTGGCCACCCGCCAGGAGCGCGACTGCGATCGACCAATCGGGATGGCCCGACAGGAACGCCCGGGTGCCGTCGATCGGATCGACGATCCAGACGAGGTCATGCCCGATCCGTGCCGGATCGTCGGCGGTCTCCTCCGACAACCATGCCGCCGCCGGCACCAGGGCACTCAGGCGGATCTTCAGGAAGGTGTCGACCGCGACGTCGGCCTCCGTCACCGGGGAGCCGCCGGCCTTCGACCAGATCCGCGCCGAGGTCTGGCCGCCGAGCTTGAAATACGGGCGCGCGATCTCGGCGGCTTCACGCATGACCGCGCGCAGGTCCGGCATCAGGGCGGAGACGGCCGCGTCGGTGATGGGCTCGGGCATCGCGCTCCGGGGGGATAGCGTCAGGCCCGGATCGGGCCACGTCGGGGCCTCTGCCCGGCTGGTCGGACGCGCAGAGCCGGATCGGAAGGAGATCTGAAACACCGGAGGGCCGCGCCGCCCGGTCGCTCCCGTTGTAGGGCGCCACCGGCACGGCCACAAGGATCCGCACTCTGCCACCGGGATCGATCGAGAGTGATCGATCTTCGCAAGGAAGTGTTGAGCATTCAAGGAAGCATTGAGCATTCCTCAAATGACATCGCCGTCCAGAATCGCTTAACGACGGTGCTTAAGCTGTGCGGAGGAGTTCGGGTGCGATTTTGCTTGGCATAACGGACGGCCCGACACGGGTCGCCACTTGCTCCAGGGACTCGGACAGATGAACACTTCCTCGTTCACCGACGAACGCCGCGAAGGATCTTCCATGGATGCCCAAGGGGTCGCAGCTGTGGCCGCTTCCGCCTTCGCCCCGTCGCCGCTTCCGGTGATCGGCCGGGTCTCCGGCGCCCGCAAGGCCGCCGGGATCGCCTTGGCCTACGCTACCGAGGAGGCCGAAATCTGCGGCGCCGACCGGTTCAGCCTTATCCTGGTGGATGCCGAGAACGACGAGCTTCACCGCCTCGGTTGCTTCGACGAGGACGATGTCGTCGCCGTGTGGCGCGATATCGCCGCCCGGGCCGGCCTGGTCCGGATGATCGTCCGTGAGGACGGCGCGCTGGTGCCGGTTTCCGAGCAGATCGGCCGGCTGATCCTCGGGCGCGTCCGGATCCGCCGCCGGCATGCCGGGCTCGGCGCCCGCCGTCCGCGCTTCCTGGCCCGCCGCAAGACCGGCCGGCTTCCGGCCCGGCCGCAGATCTTCCGCGGTGAGAACGAGATCATCGCCCGCACCTGAAACGCTTCAGGACAGGCTCCGCAGCAGCGCGTCCGCCGAGAGGCCCACGAACAGGATCAGGCCGGCATCCCGGTTCGAGCGGAACAGGGTCAGCGCACCGCGCCCGTCACGCTCCCGCAGGGACAGGACCTGCCACCCGAGATGCGCGGCGAAGGCCGCCACCCCGAGCGACCCCACGAGCCCCGCGCCCGCGCCCCGGGCCGCCAGCGCGATGAACAGCGCGGCGAGCGCGTAGCACAGGGCCACGGCGCCCCGCACGTGCCGGCCGAACAGGCGGGCCGAGGAGTGGATCCCGGCGATCTCGTCGTCCTCGATGTCCTGGACCGCATAGATCGTGTCGTAGCCCACCACCCAGCAGATCGTGCCCGCGTAAAGCAGCAGCGCCGGGGCATCGAGGCGGGCGAACAGGCCCGCCCAGCCCATCAGCGCACCCCAGGCGAAAGCCAGGCCCAGCACCGCCTGCGGCATCGGCATCACCCGCTTCATGAACGGGTAGATCGCCACCGGCAGCAGGGAGCACAGCCCGACGAGCACCGCCGGCTCGTTGAACTGCAGCAGCACCGCCAGCCCGATCAACAACTGGGCCAGCAGGAACAGGGCGGCGTGGCGCGGCCGGACCTGCCCGGAGGGGAGGGGGCGCTGGCGGGTGCGCTCGACCTGAGCGTCGAGATCGCGGTCGGCGATGTCGTTGTAGGTCGAGCCCGCCCCGCGCATCGCCACCGCCCCGATCAGGAACAGCAGGCAGTGCCAGGGATCGGGGATGGACAGGTCGGCCTTGATCGCCGCCAGGGCGGACGACCACCAGCAGGGCAGGAGCAGAAGCCACCAGCCGATCGGCCGGTCGATGCGCGCCAGGCGCAGATACGGCCGCCAGGGCCGCGGCGCCGCGCGCTCGACCCAGTGTCCGGTCACCGCGTCGGCCGGACGGCCATCCTCCGCTGCCGTCCCGCTCATCGGTCGGATCTCCGGTCGCTCCACGCGCGCATCCCCCCGTTTCAGAGGGGGGCCGCGCCGGACCCGCGATCCTCCCGGACGGCCTTACAGGGCGCCTTGCGGCAGCTTGAAGCTGCCGGTCAAGCCCGGGCCGCCGAGCAGGCCGCTGCTGGCGCCATTCTGCGCCTGGGCGCGGGCCTGCGCCTCCATCTTGGTCGCCTGGGCCGCGACGCCGCAGATCTTGGTGCGGATGCCGCTGACCTTGAGGTGGTCGGCCTTGAAGCCTTCGGCGAAGGAATCCGGGATCGAGCACCATTCCTTATTGGCGGTGATCCACTTTATGCCTTCGGCGCCGTTGGACTGCAGCTTCCCGAACAGCGCGCAGGCCTCCTGCGGGGTCATCTTCTTCTTGCTGTTCGAGGCCGCGTTGGCGCGGGAGACCAGCGCCTTGCGCTCGGCCAGGGTCTTCTGGATCGTGCCGCATTCCGGCGCCGCGCCCTGCGCGAAGGCCGCCGTTCCGAACAGTAGGCTGCCGACGAGTGCCGCCGCCCCCAGACTGAAGCTCCTGTTTGCCATCCCGCGACTCCCTCGACGCCGTGCCGGAACCTGCGCGCCGCCGGCTCCCTTCGTTCCCCTGGGTTCGCCATAGGAATGTGGCGTCAATCGAGCGGCAAACCGGCGAGGCGATGCTGGTGTGGGGGAAGTGCCAAAAACCGGCGTCCGTAACCTTTGAGCAACAGGTTTGCGGGGCGCGTGGCCTGCCGGCGCGCGTTGACAGCCTCGCCCGGCCGCGCGACCACCCGGCCATGCCGGCCTACGACTTCACCGCCCCGCGCCTCCACGTCGAATCGGATCTCGCCGCGGGAACCGTCCTGCCGCTCGACCGCGCCCAGGCGAATTACCTGCTCAACGTCCTGCGCCGGGGGCCGGACGATCCCGTGCTGGTGTTCAACGGACGGGACGGCGAATGGCGCGCCCACCTCGTGCAGACCGGCCGCAAGGGGGCGGACCTCCACGTCGCCGAGCGCACCCGTGCGCAGACGCCGCGCGCTGACCTGCATTACCTGTTCGCGCCCCTGAAGAGCGCACGCCTGGATTATCTCGCGCAGAAGGCGGTCGAGATGGGGGCCGGTACGATCCGCCCGGTCATCACCCGCTATACGCAGGGCGAGCGGATCAACATGGACCGCCTGCGCGCCAACGCCGTCGAGGCGGCCGAGCAATGCGGCATCCTGGCGATCCCGGATTGTCCCGAGCCCGAGAAGCTTGCCCCGGCCTTGGCGAGTCTCGCGCCCGAGCGGCTGCTGGTGTTCTGCGATGAGGACGCCTCCGTCAGTGACCCGGTGCGGGCCCTGCGGGAGGCGGCCGATCCCGCCGCCACACCGCCGCTCGCCGTCCTGGTCGGCCCGGAGGGCGGCTTCTCCGAGGAGGAGCGGGCTGCAATCCGGGCACGCCCTAACACCGTCGCCCTGTCCCTCGGGCCGCGCATCCTGCGCGCCGACACCGCCGCGGTGGCGGTGCTGACCCTGGTCCAGGCGGTGCTCGGCGACGCGCGCTGAGGCCGGTGCCGTCTGGGTGCATGTGTGCCGGCGCACATCGGAGCGGTGCGCCGCGGGATTGTACCGCCGAACCGGGGCGAACGGGTGCCCCGGTCCACGGCGCCGCGTTGTCGGTTCCGGGCGCCTCGATTATGTCCCGGAGCGGATGGACACCCGCGCCGCGCTCCTCGGAGGCCGGCGCGGGTGTCCATCCGGACTCCGCCCGCTGGATGGGCGCGGGACGAGGTCGAACCGGACGGACACGCTGGAGCAGTCCGGTGCGCTCCCATCCCAAGCATAGTTCACAGGCACGAGTAGGCAGCGCATGGCGCGCGACAGCAACGACACGACGCCGCTCACCACGCGCGCCGAACTGATCGAGTGGTTCGCCGCCGGCGAGAAACCGCGCGCGCGATTCGCCATCGGTACGGAGCACGAGAAGATCCCGTTCTACCGGGCGAGCCGCGAGCCCGTGCCCTATGACGGCGAGCGCGGCATCCGCGCCCTGCTGGAGGGGCTGGCCCGCGAGACCGGCTGGGAGCCGATCCTCGATCTGGGCAACATCATCGGCCTGTCGGCCGAGGAGGGCGGGGCGATCTCGATCGAGCCGGGCGGGCAGTTCGAGCTGTCCGGTGCGGCGCTGCCGGACGTGCACGGGACCGCGGCCGAGCTCGCCACCCATCTCGCGGCGACCAAGCGCGTGGCCGATTCCCTCGATATCGGCTTCCTGACGCTCGGCATGAGCCCGCGCTGGCGCCGGGACGAGACGCCGGTCATGCCCAAGAGCCGCTACAAGATCATGGCCGGCTACATGCCGAAGGTCGGCGCGCTCGGCCTCGACATGATGCTGCGCACCGCCACCGTGCAGGTCAATCTCGACTTCGCCTCCGAGGCCGACATGGTGCGCAAGCTGCGCGCGTCCCTGGCGCTCCAGCCGGTGGCGACGGCCTTGTTCGCCAACTCGCCGTTCACCGACGGGCGGCCCAACGGCTTCCTGTCCCGGCGCTCCGAGATCTGGCGCGACACCGATCCCCACCGCACCGGCATGCTGCCCTTCGCGTTCGACACCGGCTTCGGCTACGAGGCCTATGTCGATTGGCTGCTCGACATGCCGATGTACTTCGTCAAGCGCGGAGACATCTACCACGACGTCTCGGGCGCCTCGTTCCGCGACCTGATGGCCGGCAAGCTCGCGCAGCTCCCGGGTGAGTACGCGACGGTCGCCGACTGGGCCAACCACGCCTCGACGGCCTTCCCCGAAGTCCGGCTCAAGCGCTTCCTGGAGATGCGCGGCGCCGATGTCGGCGATTCCGGCATGATCGCCGCCCAGGCCGCCTTCTGGGCGGGGCTGCTCTACGACGAATCGGCGCTCGATGCCGCCCTCGACCTGGTGAAGGGCTGGAGCCCGGCCAACCGGGAGGCGGCCCGGGCCACCGCCCCGCGCCTTGGCCTCGCCACTCCGGTCGCCAACACCACGCTCGGCGCGGTCGCCGCGGAAGCGCTCGCCATCGCCCGCGCGGGCCTGCGCGCCCGGGCCCGTTGCGACGCCGAGGGCCACGACGAAACCCTCTACCTCCAGCCCCTCGAGGCGATCGTCACCGCCGGGCGCACCCGGGCCGACGACCTCCTCGCCGCTTACGAGGGCCGCTGGGGCGCCTGCGTGCGCCCGGCCTTCACGGAATGCGTGTTCTGACCCGCCGACCTGGAGCGCCGTGCGGCCGCACACCGTAGCCTGGAACGAAGTGCGATACCTGACGGTTCTCACGCCGATCGTTCAGCGCGTGGAGGAGATGTCCATGTCCCGCATCACCACATCCGTCGTCGCCGGCGCCTCGGCCCTGGCCATGATCGCCGGTTCGTTCACCGCCGCCGAAGCGGCTCCGCTTCCGGCGCAGAGCGCGGTGCAGGTCGGTGGCCAGAACGCGACCGTCGACAATGTCGGCTGGCGCCGCGGCTATTATGGTGGCGGCTACGGCTACCGTCGCGGCTATGGCGGCCGGGTTGCCGGTGCGGTGGCTGCTGGTGCGGCCCTCGGCATCATCGGCGGTGCGCTCGCCGCGAGCGCCGCCCCCCGCTACGGCTATTACGGCGGCTACGGCTACCCGGCCTATGGCTACGGCTACGCCCCGGTCCGCAGCTACGCGTATCCGGCCTATGGCTACCCGGCCTACGGCTATGACGATTACGGCTGGTAAGGCCTGATCCGGATCGCCTCGAAGGCGCCCGGTCTTCACGAGGCCGGGAGCTTTTGTTTGCCGATTTTCGGGTGTGGCCGCTGCGTCTAGGGCCCGCGAACCGCTTCACGTTAAACGTGCGCCGCAAGCTTCGAACAAGGCCGGTGAGGCTTATCGGATGCAGGCCATGTCATCGGATCCCTCCGAGGCCGAATCGCCGAGTCGAGGAGATCGCGGCCATGACCCGCTTCACCGCCGCTCTCGTGGCCGGCATCGTATCCGCCGCGACCGCCGGCGGAGCCTGTTCTGCCGCGGATCTCGGCCCGTATCGCGCTCCTGTCTCGCGCCCGTCCGTAGGTCCTAGGATCGCCGCCGAGGCGCGGGTCGTCCGGCCGGAATACAGTTATTATGGCGAGTACGGCTATCCGCTGCCGTTCGGTTACGGCTACGCCTATGCGCCGACCCCGGGCCGCAATATGGAATACGGCTATTACGGCCCGACCTATTATGTGTTCGCGCCGGACACGTATCGCGGTCCGCTCCTCGGCTATCACGAATGGTAGCGGGGCCGGCTCGGGAGCCATCCGTTTGCGGGACGACGAACCGGATCGTGTCGAGCTCGACCTCACGGGGCTGAAATGCCCGCTCCCGGTCCTGCGCACCCGCAAGGCCCTGCGCGCGCTCGGCGCCGGGCGGGTCCTGGTGGTCACCTGCACCGATCCGATGGCGATGATCGACATCCCCAACCTCGTGCGGGAGGAGGGCGCCCGGCTCGATGCGGCCGAGCGGGACGGTGATCGCCTGTGCTTCCGCATGAGAACCTCCGTGAAGCCGCCGCATTCCTGAGCGATCGGTCCCGTTCCCAGGGATGAGGCGGAGACGGCATGGCACCGCGGATCGGGGGCGTGCGCCTCGTGCACGAGGGGTGGGCCCGGTACCTCGTGGCCGAGGTGATGCAGGACGACGGCTCGCGCATCACCCGCGAGATGGAAGATCACGGCCGGGCCGTCGCGGTGCTGCCCTACGACCCAGTCCGGCGGGTCGCGACCCTGGTCTCGCAGTTCCGGGCGCCGGTACTCTATTCCGGCGGGCCGCCGAGCCATGTCGAGGTGCCGGCGGGCCTCCTCGACGACGGTGCCCCGGAGGACGAGGTCCGGCGCGAGGCCGCCGAGGAGACGGGTTTGCGCCTCGGCGAACTCGATCTCGTGGCGAGCGCCTGGACCATGCCGGGCATCTCCACCGAGCGGATGGACCTGTTCCTGGCGGCCTACGCCGAATCCGACCGCACGGGCGCCGGCGGCGGCTTGGCGGCCGAGGGCGAGGCGGTCGCCGTCCACGAGATCCCGCTTTCGGAGCTGGTTGCGATGACCCGCCGCGGCGCGCTCACCGACATGAAGTCGCTTTTGCTGCTGTTCGCACTGCAATTGCGGCGGCCGGGACTGTTTGCGTAGCTCGCCTGCAACGCCTTGGAATGACGGAATACGCCTCTCGCCGTCATTGCGAGCGCAGCGAAGCAACCTAGGGCAGCGTGCGATCTCGGAATGTGGTGTTTCCCTGGGTTGCTTCGCGCCGCTCGCAATGACGGTTGCGGGCGTGGACGGGATGAAACGGGTGCACCGGGCGCCGGCCCGCCCCCTCAATCCCGCCGTCCCGAAGCCCGGTCGCGCATCGCGATGCCGATGAAGCGCCACGACTCGATGAAATAGCGCCGGAACAGCCGCCGCGGCGCGCACAGGAACCGGAAGACCCATTCGAGGCCGAGCCGCTGCATCAGCCACGGGGCACGGGGCACGTAGCCCGCCGCCACCGACAGCGCGTCACCCACGCAGAACACCACAGGGCTTCCGAGCACCTTGCCCTGGCGATCGACCCAGATCTCCGATTTCGGGGCGCCGACGCCCATCACCAGCAGGGTGGTGCCGTGGGCGCGGATTTGCTCGGCGAGGGCGCGGCCGTAGGATTCGTCGTCTTCGAAGCCGAAGGGTGGGACCGCGCTCGCCACGGCGCCGTCCGGGAGGCCGGCGGCCTGGAGGCGCGTGGTCAGCGTGTCGGCGGCATCCTGGCGGGCCGCGACGAAGAACACCCTCCGGGCGAAGGGCGGTGGGTCGGCCAGCACGCAGGCCAGCAGGTCGTGCCCGGTGATCCGTTCGGCCGGCCGACGGCTCGCCGCCCGGGCGAGCCAGACCAGCGGCATGCCGTCCAGCGTCCGGGCGGCGGCACGCGTGTAGGCGCCCCGGAAATCCGCATCCTCGGCCAGCTGGACGACGTGGTCGACATTGGCGGTGACGATTGTCCGCGGCCCGTCCGCGTGCCGCGCCGCCACCGCTTCGACGATCGCGGCCGCCGTGCCGGTGTGGAAACTGTAGCCGAACAGCCGGACGGTCGTCGCCGCTGACGGCGCCGGGACGGCATGGTCCAGCCAGACCGCCGCGGAATCTATCGGAACCGGGGCCTCGACATCACGCATCGGCGGCCCGGAAGCTGGTCCCGGGGCGGATTGCGGCGCGGCGGATCCGCCGGCGGTCGCTGTCGGCGCCGAGCGCCAGGGCGATGGCGCCGCCGAGCAGCAGGCCGAGCACCAGGGCGACCGGCAGCACGATCTTCGGCGAGGGCGGGAAGGTCCGCTGGCGCGCCGGGGTCGCCACCGAGATGATCCGGACGTTGGTGGTATTGAGCCGCTCCTGCTCGCTCGCCTCGCGAGCGCGCTTCAGATAGGCCTCGTACACGCCCCGGCGGGACTCAAGCGTGCGCTCCAGCTCGCGCAGGCCGACATAGGCCCGGTCGCTGCTCACGGTCTCGGTCTTCACCCGGTCGAGACTCGAGCGGATCGCCGCCTCGCTGGCCGCGGCCCGGTCGTAATCCTTCTGGGTCGTGTCGATGATCCGTTCCTTCTCGCGCTGGATCAGGCGCTGGAGGTCGCGCTGCTGGGCGTATTGCTCGGCCATGGCCGGGTGGCGCTCACCGAGGCGGGTGGCGAGCTCGGCGGTATTGCGCGAGAGCGTGGCGTATTGCTGCCGCAGCGCCTGCATCTCGAGCGATTGCAGCATCTCCGGCAGGGCGGTGCTCGGGTCCGACGTGCGCATCTTGCGGGCCTGATCCAGGCGCGACTTCGCCTCCGCGGTCTTGATCGAGGCCGTGACGAGCTGCTGGTTCAGGTCGCCGAGCTGCTGGTCGGTCAGAAGGCGGCCGCTCGAGGCCACGAGCTTGTGGGCCTCGCGGTAGCGTACCACCTCGCCCTCCGCCTGCTCGACATCGCGCTTCAGGTTGCCGAGCCGTCCGGTCAGCGCGTCGAAGGCGCGTCGCGCGGTGTCGGTACGGGCGGCGCTCTCCTCGGCGAAGTAGGCGTCGCCGATGGCGTTGGCGATCCGGGCGGCCTTCTCGGGATCGCGCGACTGCACGGACACGTCGATCACGAAGGTCCGCTCGGCCCGGCGGACGCTGAGCTTGGTCTGGAGCGTGTCGAGGGCGATGTTGACCGGGTCGCGGCTCGCGGCCGGGGGCAGCATGCCGAGCGCCCCCTTGATCCAGGCCAGCGTCGGGTTGTTGCCGTCCGGCAGCACGAACTCGTCGTCCTGGTCGAGATGCAGATTGGCGATCACCCGGCGCAGGACGTTGTCCGACTGGATCACCCGCACCTGGCTCTCGGCGATGGAGACGCCGCTATCGGCCTGGGGCTGCCGGGCGTTCACGTCGTTCTCGACCACCCGCAGGTCGCTCGGATCGACCAGCACCTGGATTGCCGAGGTGTAGCGCGGCGGGATCAGGCCGAGCAGCGCCACCGCGACCGCCACCATGAACAGGCCGCCCAGCACGATGAACCCGCTGCCCCGCCACAGCCGGCGCAGGATCACGCGCGCCTCAGGTCGGCTCTCCTCACGGGGATCGACCTGCGGCAGCACCATGCGGATCGGCTGCTCACCACTCATGCGCGTCGAGAAGTCGAACATGCGCCACGCTCCCTGACCTGTCGGAGTGCGGCCGGTGCCGCCCTCCACCGCACTCCTGCGCCCGTCCCCGTTTCGGTCACCTCCGTGCCGATCCGGGACAGAGCCTCGACCGAGGCGGTGTCTTCTCAGACACTGCAGCAATCGGCATACCGAAGCAGTACTCTCGCCTTGAACCAGACCCTACAGCAGGATTCCTGTAGATCTTGCTTACAGAACTAGGGCGCTCTGTCACGATTTTGTGGCGCCGATAGGCCAGGAATTGTTGGGGACTACGTAAACGGATTCACGCGAGAATCGTCGCACCCGCTACCGCGTAGGCCGCGGACTCGCCCGCGAGGAAGTTCTGGAAGCGCACACGGTCCTCGGTCGCCGCATCGTTCCAGCGCTCCACGTTGTCGCGACTGGCCGCGGCGGCTCGGGCCAGGCCGTTCTCGTCGATCCAGGCCGCGAGCGCGGCGGCGGCGGCGTCGGGCGCTTCGGGGCGGATCAGCAGGCCCGACGTGCCCAGCACCTCACGGAAGACCGGCGCGTCCGGGGCCACCACCGGAAGGCCGCCATGCTGGACCTCCAGCAGCGGCAGGCCGAGCCCCTCGGCCTTCGAGGTCGAGAGCAGCAGATGGCAGGAACCGGCCAGATCCCGCAACTCGGCGTCGGACAGGTAGCCGTACCGGTGCAGGAACGGCGGCGGGTCGTCCAGGAAGACGTGGCGGCCCCAGCCGACCCGGCCGACCAGATGCAGCTCCGCCGGCATCCCGGCCCGGTTGAGCGCCGCCGTCAGCGCGAGTGCGGCCGGGTAATCTTTGCGCGGCTCGATCGTGCCGATCGCCAGCATCCGTAACGGCGCCCCCGGGGCGTAGGGAGCCGGTCCCGGCAGGTCACCGAGGCCGAAGGCGTCGCGCACGGACGGGCGCAGCAGGGCGACCCGGGCCTTGGGCGTGCAGACGGCTCGCACGGCCGCGCCGGTGGTGCGGCTGTTCACGAACAGGTTCGGGCACCAGAGCAGCGCCCGCGCGAAGCTCGGACTCATGTAGAGCCGGCTCTTGAGGCTCAGATCCTCCGGTCGGTCGAGCAGAAAGGTATCGTGGACATAGAACAGGCAACGCTCGGCCGCGACCGCGCAGAGCGGCCCCGGCGGAAAGCCCGGGAACAGGAACAGCGCGTCCCGGTCTCGGAGCATCCGCAGCGGCAGGCTGACTTGCTGCTGGCCGATCATCCCGGGCAGCGAGCCGCTGGTGATCGGGCGGACATCGTGCGGTGCCAGCCGGTCGGGGGCGAACAGGTCGAGGGTGATCCGCTCGATCCCGGTGACGTGGGACCGCAGATGGGTCTGGTCGAGATAGATCCGCTTGGTGCCGGGCTTCACGGCACGCTCCGGCGCAGGGTGCCGGCGAAGTACAGGCAGCGGCGCACGAACAAAGGCATGCGCCGGCCGAGCATCATCTGCTTGGCCCGCCGCAGCCGCCGCACCAGGGGGCGCGAGGCCGCCGGCACGGTGCCGATCGCGCCCGGCAGGCGCTCGGCCGCGAACGGGAAATGGCCGAGCATCGTGGGGGCGAAGCTCAGCCGCGCGGTGTGGGAGAGGAGCCCGCGAGACCGAAAAAGAACGTCTAGCGACAGGGCGGCGGCGGCGGGGCTGTGGCGGCTCTCCAGAGCGATCCGCGCGAAGGCCCCGAGCCGCCCCCGGGTCTCTTTGTCCTCGACCAGCTCGGTGAGCGCCTGCGCCAGGGCGCCGGGCTTCACCGGCACGAGGCGGCCGGACACGCCGTCGATCACCGCGGAGGTCAACCCGGAGGTGCGGTAAGCGAGCGTTGGCACGCCGCACAAGCCGGCCTCGATCGGGGTCTGACCGAGGGTCTCGTGGCGGCTCGCGGTGACGTGGAGATCGCAGGCGCCATACCACGCGGCCAAGGTCTCCTCGTCGGCGATCAGCCCCGGCGCGAACAGGTTCGGCACGCCGAGCCGGGCCGGATCGTCGAGCCGGCCGATCGCCACGACACCGACCCCCGGCCGCGCCACGGCTCGAAGCGCGGCGCGCAGATCCGAAAATCCCTTGTCGGGACCGTCGACGATCACCGCCGAGATCAGGATCAGCACGTCACCCGCAGGCAGGCCGAGCCGGCGGCGCAGGGCGGCGCGGTCGCCCGGCCGGAACGCGGCGGTCGGGAAGGCCAGCCGGACCCGCTCCGCCACGGTGCCGGACGGTGCCAGGTCCCGGGCGCGCGCCAGGGTCCAGTCGGAATTGGCGAGCAGCCACGGCACGGCGGGACCGGCCAGCACGGCGCGCTTGCGGGCATGCATCCCGGCGATCCGCCCGGGGGCGAGCTGCGGATACTCGTCCGGCCCCGGGCAGGCGGCATCGCAGCCGATGGCGGCGCGTGTGCAGTCGCGCGGGTGGCCGCAGCGGCCGGTAAGCGGGAACAGGTCGTGCAGCACCAAAGCCACCGGGCCGCGCCGGGCGAGACGCCCGACCACATCGAGGCTGCGGGTGGCGCCGTGCAGGTTGCCGGCGAGCACGAGGTCGGGTGCGGCGGCCGCGATCGCCGCCTCGGCCTGCGGGAACCGGTCGGTCCATTCGGCGGCTTCCGGCCGGTCGCTCAGCGCGAGGCTCGTCACGCGATGGCCCGCCAGCGCCAGCGCGTCGGAGAGCCGCCTCTGGGCGATGCCGGCGCCGCCCTGCGTGCCGGTGCCGGTGAGCGAGACGATCGACAGACCATCGAGTTTTTCCGTCGGCGCCGTGCTGACCCGTTGCAGCAGCACGGGGCGGCCGATGCGCCTGCGTGATGCGGCGGGTAGCGCCGACCAAGCGGCTCCCGCGTCCAGGCGACCCTCGGCGTCGAGCATCGCGTGCGCCTGCAAGGCGTCGCGTATCCACAGCACCTCGCCGCCGGTGAACGGCACGCCGTCGGGCGTGTCCGAGGCCGCCAGCCCGGGAATGTCGAGTGCCAGAACCCTGTTGGCGAACAGGATCCGCAGCCCCGCCACCGCCACCGCGCCGGTCAGGGCGGCTTCCAGGGCCAGGGCGGTCAGCGCCCCAGGGGCGAGGAGATCGCCGGCGCGCAACCACAGGAGCGCGTCGCATCCGGGCTCGACCAGCAGCGTCTCGACTTGGGCACGCCCCGAAAAACCCGGCGGTACGAGGTCGTGTCGGACCTCGGGGTAATCCTGGCGCAGCACCGAGGCGATGGTCTCGCGCAGGTCGATGCCGGCAGGCACCAGCGTGACGACGCGGATCCGCGGCCAAGGCCGTCCGTCCGGCAGCGCGAGCGGCCGCGCCGCGCCCAAGGCGGCGGCTCCGAACGGCCAGCCGGCGACGCCATGGGCGGGCATTGATGGGGGGACGGCGTCGGTCAAGGGCTTTTCGCGGGTCGGGCCGGGCAGGCAGTCTGGCCGCGAAGGGTGAACATTGCCTCTCGGGCCGCGCGCGTCATCAGCCGCCCACGCGGACCCGGGCCGGGCCGGTCTCCATATGGCCGATCCGGTTCGCGGCGCTGTAGCCGGCCGCCCGGATGTGCGCGAGGATCGCATCCGCTTGAGAAGCCGCGCAGGTCACCAGCAAGCCGCCGGAGGTCTGCGGGTCGGTGAGCAGGTGGCGGCGCCAGTCGGGGAAGTCCACGGGCAGATCGACCTCGGCCCCGAAGGCGTTCCAGTTGCGGTGCGAGGCGCCGGTGACGAAGCCCTCCTGCACCAGCGCCTCGGCGCGGGGCAGGAACGGCAGCGCGTCGGCCTCGAGCGCGAAGGTGAGGCCGGCACCGCGGGCGATCTCGAGCCCGTGGCCCAGGATGCTGAAGCCAGTCACGTCGGTGAGCGCGTGGACGGCCGGCTCGGCGGCCAGCGCGATGCCGATCGTGTTGAGCCGCGTGGTGGTGGCGACGAAATCGCGGTAATCGACCGCGTCCAAAGCCTCGCGCTTGATCGCCGCCGAATAGACCCCGACGCCGAGGGGCTTCGTGAGGATCACCGCGTCCCCGGCCAGCGCGTCGGCGTTGCGCCGCACCGCCTCCCGGCGGCAGGTGCCGATCACCGCGAGGCCGTAGATCGGCTCCGGCGTGTCGATGGAATGGCCGCCGGCCACCGGGATCCCGGCCTCGGCGCATTTTTCCGCGCCGCCGCGCAGGATTCGGGCGACGACTTCGGGTTCGATCTTGCCCACCGGCATGCCAAGGATCGCCAGGGCGAAGATCGGCCGCCCGCCCATGGCGTAGACGTCCGAGATCGCGTTGGTCGCGGCGATCCGCCCGAACTCGACAGGATCGTCCACCATCGGGGTGAAGAAGTCGGTGGTGGCGATCACGCAGGTGCCGTCGTCGAGTTCCCAGACCGCCGCGTCGTCGGAGGTCTCGTTGCCGACGAGCAGCCGCTCGAACGGGCCGGCGGCCGGCTGCTCGGCGAGCAGACGGCGCAGGATCGCCGGATCGAGCTTGCAGCCGCAGCCGCCGCCATGGGCGAGACTGGTGAGGCGGGGGGCGTCGGTCATCGCGGGACTCCGTTTTGGAGATCAGTAACGCGTGGTCACGGCATTGAGCCAGTCCGGCGCGGCGGCGACCGCCGCGGCCTCGACCCGCTTGTCGGATCCGGTGAGGATCAGCAGGCCGAGCGCCACCATCACCAGCCCCAGGGCGACCTTGACGCCCTTGCCCGCCGCTGCGAGCCCGCCCCGCCAACGTATCAGCGCCTCGCGGGACACGAAGCCGAGCAGCATCAAGGGTGCGGCGGCCCCGATCCCGAAGGCCAGCATGGTCAGGGCGACGCTCCACAGGTGCTCGCCCCGGGCGGCCAGCAGCGAGGCGGCCCCGAGCGTCGGCCCGACGCAGGGACTCCAGGCCGCGCCGAGCAGCAGGCCGACGCCGAACTGGCCCGACAATCCCCCGGACCCGAACCCGCCGAAGCGCTCTTCCGCCCAGGCCCCCACCGGCCCGGTCGCGGTGGCGAACCGGGCCTGGAGCCGCGGCAGCATCAGCACGACGCCGAGGATCAACAACAGCACCGCCCCGGCGCTGCGGAACACGTCGCCGTCGAGCCCGATGGAAAAACCGATCGTCGCCACGAACAACCCGATGGCGGTGAAGGACAAGGCCAGGCCGAGCGCCAGCGCGACAGGCCCGAACCGATGCTCCGAAGCTGCGGTCCCGAGGACGATCGGCACAAGCGGCAGGACGCAGGGCGAGAGCACCGACAGCAGCCCCGCCAGGAAGGCGAATCCGACAATCCCCAGCATCGCCCGATCCTCCGCCGTTCTATTGTTGGTTCGCAGGCTTTGCCCCGGGGGCAGTCGGCGTCAACCGGGGCCTCGTCCAGCCGCCGACCGGGAGCGGACACGGCCTAGCCTGGCGACCCGGGCGCGGGCCTCTCAGCGCCGCCGTCCCGGGCGCACGACAGACGCTCTCCCGCTCCGGAGAGGGAATCCCACGTCTCGTTCAATCACGGCACGACTGCGCCTGAGATCGAAACCTGCGCCGCCCGTCGCCCCGCCCGATCGGTGTGGTACGGCGCAGCAAGAGGAGACCATCGCGGCGGCGATCACCTGGAGACGGCTACGCCTGCGTCCTCCGGCCGGATGGCGCGGTCGGTGTGAGGCGGCGGCGCGGTCCCGGCGTCCGCGACCGTCAGGCGGTCGGTGCGACGAGCCCGCCGATCAAACGGTCGTACTCGGCCTCTGCCGTGCCGTAACTGTCGCCCACGAGGCTGAGCAGCCCGTTTCGGTCGATGATCTCGACGAGCCCGCGATACGTGCGCACGAGGCCGTCCCGTTCCAGCACTCTCAGGGCCCGGGTCACGCCCGGCCGTTCGACGCCCAGCATCAGCGACATGAATTCATGCGTGACCGTGACGGCGTCCCCATCGCTTCGGTCGTGATACATCAGCAACCAGCGGGCCAGCCGCATCGCGGTGTTGCCGCGCGCGTTGGCGAACGCGGTCTGCGCGGTCTGCGCGAAATGGGTGTGGATGTAGCGGAGAAGCAGGAAGCGAATGGTCGAGCGGGCTTCCGCGACCGCGAGCAGCACCTGCGCGTCGATCGCCAGCATCCGCCCGGCCGCCTGGACGAAGTGCGTGTAGGGGGTGCGGTCGTCTCCAAGCAGGATGGAGCTGCCACCGACCAAACCTTCGCGGCCGATCAGCCCGATCTCCACCCGGCCGCTCGCCCCATCATTCGTCACGGAGACGATGCCCGCTTCCACGAAATAGACCGTCTCGATCTTCGTGTGCGGGGAGATCAACTGCTGCCGCAGGAGCATGTCTTCCGGCCGCAGTGCATCCTGCAGGGCCTCGAAATCCTCCGGTTCGAGGGCGCGGAGGAGGCGATTGCGTAGGTCTGCCTGACGGAGATGTGCCACGGATACTCATGCTTAGCGGGAGAGAGCACACGCGCTCCCTCGGTTATCAACGCCCTGAACGAAGCTGACGACATGTCTCGCTAATGTCTGCGCCGGCGCGCTGCAATGTAAAATTCTTACGACCAAATATATTTAGCTGTCGCTATCATATGAATGTACATTTTTTACAATGATTGCTTGAGGTGCGGCGAAACATCATCGCGACATCGCACCGAGCCGATGGATGCCCGTGCACGGGCCGAGGCACCAGCCGTTTGCGATCGCATCGGCATTTCGGGGCCCACCAGATCCGCACGCCCGATCAGCGGACCGGCATCCCCTTCGGTGCCCGGCGCTCTAGCTCACGGGCTCGAGAGCGAGTCGAACATTCCACGGAGCGGGCCTGTGGCCACCTTCTTTACGGGCGATACCCATTTTGGCGACCCGCGCGCCCTGCGTTTCGACCACCGACCCTACCCGGACCTCGACGCTCACGATGCTGGCCTGATCGCCGCGTGGAACGGCGCGGTCGCCCCGGGCGATACCGTCTGGCACCTCGGGGATTTCGCCCTCGGCCCGAGCGGATCGCGGATCCGCGAGATCCTCGACGGGCTCAACGGCGACAAGCACCTGATCGTCGGCAACAACGACGGCCCCGACACCCTCGGGGCTCCAGGCTGGGCCTCCGTGCGCCACTACGCCGAACTTCTGGTCGAGGACCGGATGGTGGTGCTGTGCCACTATGCGTTCCGCACGTGGAACGGGATGGGCCGAGGCTCGATCAGCTTGCACGGGCACAGCCACGGCAAGCTCAAGCCGCTGCCGAAGCAGTACGATGTCGGGGTCGATCCCATGGGGCCGGCCCCGGTCGGCCTCTCCGCAATCCTCACCTCGCGGCTACGCCGGAAGGCGTAATCCGGCCGGAACCTTCACAGCAGCTTCACCGTTTCAGCGAACAGAGAGGGGATGGATACGCTCCGCCCCCGAGACACCCGGCAGCCTCGTCCGCGGAGCTGCGACA
>NZ_JAKSYL010000141.1 GCF_022829515.1 Methylobacterium sp. J-048 | reverse complement strand
CCTCATCCTGAGGTGCGCCCGCGCAGCGGATGCCTCGAAGGAGGCCTCCAGGGATCGCGGCGGGCTGGAAGGCTCCTTCGAGGCCCAGCGATCTTCGATTGCCGGGCAACCCCAGATGAGGGGCGTGGTTGGATTAACGTTTGTTTGCACATCCGGCCGGGACGAAAAAAAATCGGCAAATGGAACGCCATGATCGGGGGGTAGCCGACGAAAGGAAAGGTCCCAAACAAAAGACCGATGTCGTGAACACCGGTTCGGTTCGCACCGCGATCGGCACCCTCGGGGGCTCGCTCCCCCCCATCCCGCCGGCCGCGCGGGGCGGTCAATGCTCTACCGATGGGTTGAGCGGCTCCGGTGCCGCCCCCTGAGAGGTCGCGC
>NZ_JAKSYL010000140.1 GCF_022829515.1 Methylobacterium sp. J-048 | reverse complement strand
CACGTAGCTCTCGCAGTTGGACTGAGTTCAGGTGACAGCGTCACGCGCCACTCACACCCTTATCGCAGCATTTGTCGTTGAACGGGACGGTAGACCTGTCTATCCGACCCTCTCCATCATCGCGGAGGACGGAGGGAAGTGGGGGCTTCCTTCGAGGCTCATTGTGCACGCCAATCCGGAGGAGGAGAAGGGCTGGAGGTACGTCCCATTGGGCCGTCCCTAGACCAGCCAAAGCCCCGAAAACCCAAGGTTTCAAAAGATCCGAGACCTTTTGCGGGTGCAGGGCAGCGCCCTGCTGTCGGGCTTCGACCGATGCATCCA
>NZ_JAKSYL010000135.1 GCF_022829515.1 Methylobacterium sp. J-048 | reverse complement strand
CCGAGGGCGTGGCATGCCAAGCTCGGTCAACCCCAGGAATAGTGCGACGCGCGTCAGCACAGCGAGCGAAGTCGTACCGCCGCTGCCGTTCTCGATAGCTGCGATGACCTCGGGTGCGAGGCGTGCCAATCGGGCTGCATGTTCCAGGGACATGGGCAGATCGCCTCGGTCTAGACCAAGATGTGCCGCCGTGATGAACAGCAAGACGGGCCGCCGCTCATCGCTCTCGTCCATGAGCGATGCTCAACCTCGCCAGGGTTCATAGCCCTCCCGGAACCGTTACAATCGCCGCTAGCGTTAGGAAATACCCAGAGTTGCACTGGTGCCCTGCGCAAATTGCAGCTGTTGCTGGCCTGCACTAACGGTTGTGCAGCGCAATCGTGTACAATCCTGGGTCAGTTTTAAGCGATTGGACCGCCAGCGGCGCGTTCAGTCTTCTCCTCGACGAGAGCTAATCCTGCGATGACCGCCACCAATGCACCGAAGCTGGCGACTGAAGCTGATCGCGCGATCGGCAGCCGCATCGCGGCGCTTCGGGCGGCACAGGGTCTGAGCCAGACCGCGCTCGGTCACGCCATTGGGGTCAGCTTCCAGCAGGTGCAGAAATACGAGAAGGGTCGCAATCGCATCGGCGCCAGCCGGCTGCAGAGGATCGCCGATCAGCTCAAGGTGCCGGTCGAGACGTTTTTTGCCAGCTCTCAGGGAAACGACGACCAGGAGGCCGTTGTCCCGGCCGTCTCCAATGAC
>NZ_JAKSYL010000132.1 GCF_022829515.1 Methylobacterium sp. J-048 | reverse complement strand
GCGACCCGAGACCGATCATGGGCGACGTGCTCACCTTCACCCCGCGTCCGAAACCGGCCGCTCCGGATCTGGAGCCGCTGGCCGGCGGCGCGCTCCGCGCCAGCCTGGAGGCGGCCGCACAGGTCGCCCTTGACGCCGCGGACCGCATCATCGCCGTGCTCGACCGCATGGACGAAGATCCGGACCTGGAGGACGGCGGGGACGCCGAGCCGTCACTGGCCGCGCCCGAGAACCACACCGGCAGTCAGGTCACGTGGCTGCGCGGCAACGACCAGGACCGCGAGGCAGAGGCTCCCGAGACCACCTTGCCGGAGGTGATGTTGGAGACCGTCGTTTTGCCCTGGCGGGGTCGCGGCAACATCATCGCGGCCGTCGGTGTGGCGCTCCTCGACATGGTTGGGAACCGCTGATGCCGGCCCGTCAGTCACCCGGTAGCCAATACAGCGCGCGCCGCAGAGACGATGGTATCGCGTTCAGCCCTCTCACTATCAGTCGTCTGGCGGATCTGGCCGTTGCGCAGCGTGGAAGGTGCAAACAGGCTCCTGCCGAAGTGGCGCGTGCGGTCATTCCTCAGGCCCCAGAACCGCGCCGCCCTGAGGCAGATTACGACTCTCTCTCCGGCCTCAGCTTGAGGGAACAGCACCGTCTGCGCCCAGTCGAGGCAGACACGACAAGAAGGCAGGGCAGCAAGCATGTGCGGGCTCTTGAACGCCTGCGAGTGATAGGCCGCAATGTTTAGGACCGCGATGTTGCGCTGGACAGTCTCCCAGGGTCCGAAATCCTTGGTGATCGGCGCGAGCCACTTGTAGGCACGGGACTTATCTTCCGCGCCACGAAGCTCTCGGGTTCCAGCACGCATCTCACGGTATTTGTTCTGGGCCGCAGGATCCGTCGCCTCCTCAAGGTCAACGGCATCCATGCCAGGGTTCACAAACAAAAGGACCAGCTTCGCGTCCTTCAGCCGGCCATCGACGTTCGAGGGCAGGCACCGTAGGTCGAAGCCGTGATCCGATCGGGCGAGCACGTCTCTATCGGCGGGGTGCTCGTGAGCGTCACCCGACACGTCAGCCCAGAAGTCGAAAATGTCGACGTTCACAGCGTGCCCCGTCATCAGCATGTCGGCTTGTGAAGTAGTGGTTTTGAAGCTTTAGCTTGAGCCACCAGCTATGTCGACCGGGATCGCAGGGCGAGCGTCGAGATCAAGGACGACGTCTGAGTGCTGCTTCAACTCCACACGGACGTTCGAGCCCATTGGGTCCAAAAACACTTTCACACCCTCTCGGCGAACGAACTTGAACGCCGGCACGAAATCGGAGTCTCCTGTCACCACAACCACCGCTCGGACCATCTCGCGTAAAGCTAGCCGCGCCATGTCCATGCCGATCCGCATGTCCACGCCCTTCTGCGAAATGTCGAGGACGAAGTCGTCATCTTGCAAGGGGCGCGGCGCACGCAATAAATCGCGAGCAGCTCGAGGTTTAATATTCCACTTTTCTGGCGATAGTCGGACCTCGCCCATGCGCAATGCAACGTGTGGCTTCAGTACCAACTGATCGAATAGGCTCTGTGCCTGTCTATAGCGTTCTGTCGTAGAGAGATTATAGTTAGTTTTGCTAACTGGATACTTAAGGCTTTCGGACGATGGTGCGGCGTCGTAATAATAGATGCGCAGCAACTCGTAATTGCTCACTTCTGGCAAACGCTGGAGTCGCTCGCAGACGGACATCACATCGTCTGCGGTAGCGTGTCGGCCAAGTTTGGCGTGAAGCTTCTTGGTGAGGAACCCGCCATCAAGCATGATAGCGTAGAGCGACCGCTGCAACCTCCGCGCCCTTCCCCTAAAACAGACGGAGCCGGCTCACTCCCTGCGCTCTCGCGCGCCGCATCGCGGCTTGTCGGAATGGGCCGGCTCACTCGTCTATCTTTCGCACCTTAAGACCGGCGCGTGAACGTCACGTAAACCTTCGGTTGACGGCGTCAAGTGATCCAAAGGCACGGTAGGGCATCCTTGTGAGACACACGCGCGGCGATCGTGCCTAGTGACAGCCTATGATCGCTAACCGCTTCGGATGGCCACGAGCTTCGGCTTAGCCCATTGCTCCCAAACGCTGACCTTAGCCGTACTGCTCGGCTGGCGCGCATCGTCACTGAGGTTCAGCAGCCGCTGCAGATCGGCTTGGCATCCCGATGACCGTCCCTTTCGAGGCGATCCATCGCGGTCTCTGCGTTGTAGGATTGTGCCTCGGCGCCACGTCGAGCGCTCTTCTTGGGCGGGGCTGCCGTACTGTTCGTGCTCGCAAGGCCGAGTGTGCCCCCTCCTGCACCAGCGCTGCCAGCCTGAGCGGACAGCGACGGCGGTAAGGCGAGATCCGAGGGGCGCTGGTCCTGCCAGGCCGCCCTGGCGCGTTGAGATTTTAGCAGGTCGTCGTTTGGGTTCACGCCCCCGCGGGTTTTGCCCAGATCGGGGTTCAGAAGCTGCCCGGGCTCGGTGACGGGCTGCAGGGTATAGTTGGACACCGCTACTGCTGGCAGGGCTGTGTAAGAGCCGGTGGTCCCGGCTGACGACAGACAGCCGCCCAATGCCAAGCCACACCCACACAGCACGACAATCCGCGTCACAACCATGCTGACCTCGTCTTGCTGAGAGCTCACGCGAGATGGCGAACCGGCGGGACTGCACGCGGCCGACTGGCATCGGCGCCAAACTACGCGGGGGCGCTGCTGCGGTGCAACCCGACGAGCTCGGGCTCTAGCGTTGACTTAGCTATGCGCCCCGGTCGACATGGGCGGTCACGGCCATGCTCGCGTAAGCGAGTCGCGGCCGCCATTCAGGAGACCACGCCGCCGCAAGTCGACCCCTGAAAAGCCAACGGCCCCCCAGTCGCCAAACTGGAGGGCCGTCGAAATCAAAAGGGCCTGTGAGGCCACCTGCAACTCCTCACAAGCCATGAGACGCCCCCGGGCGTCAAGTCGGAACGCCAATTCCGACGACGATGAGGCTTTGCCTTGTGGACCGGACGCCCCTGCGGCGGCCCGGAACGACCTGTTGCGGCCCTTTCACGGGGCCGAGGATCATGTTTGCCGACGAGTTGAGGCGCGCCATCGAGGCGGCCAGCCGAATCACCCTGCCCCAAGTGACGGCGCTGCTCTGGCGCGCCTACGGGGACGGGAAGGTTACGGAGGCCGAGGCCGAGGCACTGTCCGGGCTGATCGAGGCACGGACCCTTTCCGCCCCGCGGCGGGGCCATAACCTGTGCGTTACTCAGGTTTTGCGCTCCCCAGTTTCGGGGAGCTCGCCGGATCCGGCGAGCGCGGCTTACTCGGGAAGCACCGAAAAACCCCAGAGCAGCCCCAGGAGGCCCGGCGTCGGCTCCCGGCCACGCACGGGCGCCAGCATGGAGCGCCGCCGCCGCTGGGCCGCCTCTGGCCGCATGCCGCTAGGTCTCGCCGCCAAGTTCACCCACGCTGAGCAAGGCGTGCTCGCCCTCGTCGCGGCCGAGACGGCCCGGCGCGGCGATTGCCGGCTGGCCATGGGCCACGTCGCGGCGATCGTGGGCGTGTCCGAGACCACCGTGCGCAATGCTATCCGCGAGGCGCGCAAGCTCGGGCTGGGCACGGTCGAGGAGCGCCCCGTCACGGGGTTTCGAAACCTGCCGAACATCGGCCGTATCGTCTCGGCCGAGTGGACGGCCTGGCTGCGCCTGTCCGGGAAAGGATCCATCACTCCGGGGGGAGGGGGCAAATCCCCGCAGCGCTGCCCTACTGAAGTTCTAGTCCTGAAAGAATCGGGGATATCGGAGCCGCAAAGGGTCTGCCGAAACGCGTCGGGCTCCCTCGTCCGGCGAACGCGGTCATAAATCCGAGAGG
>NZ_JAKSYL010000130.1 GCF_022829515.1 Methylobacterium sp. J-048 | reverse complement strand
GTCGAAATACGCTTGCTTCACGAGCCAGCTCGGGCGCGGACTGATCTTCACGCTGCAGGTCGTCTCCACCCGCAGCAGCGCCTCGCGAGTCATTGTCCGAGAGACGCTGAACATGATGGAGAGGCTCTGCTCGCCGAGGCGAGTTCCAGCCGTGAGGCGGCCTGCGAGGATGGCATCCACGATGACGCGATCAATATAGTCAAGAGTGTCAGGTGCCTGCATGCGGATCAGACTTCCATACAAGATTGGAACGCAAGCAGCGTACCAACGCGGTGGGATCACGCGGCCTACCGCAAATCAGGGCGTACGATCACCTGTGAAGTCTAGGAACTGACACTAGGACGGTCCTGCATCCTGAAAGGTTCAAGACCGAGCTTGGTGCAGTCATACGACCGCCTGGCTGGTGACGACGGCAATCACTGCGTGGATGAGGGCGTTGGAGTGAGGAACCAGACGCAGTCGAGGGGATCGTGGGACGTGTAGAAGGTGCCGAGCACGATCAAGCCGACGGACGCCTACCCGCCGATCCGAGACGGGCTACCGCCCCATCATGCCCAACAAAACAGCCGTCCTATCAATGTTACGTGCCGGAAATCCGATCGTTTTCCCGCTGAGTCCTGCCAACTGTCTGGAACATAACCAAACCGGCTCACATTTTGTCGGGAAAATATGTCGTGCTTTCAAACGCCCGTAAAACGCTCGATCAGGCGTGCATGTTTACTTCAAGCCAGGGTTTGCAAGAAACTGGGCAGAGAGCTTTCGGCCACGTTCAGAGATGCCAGCGTGCTCGCTGAGCGACTGAGATGGATGGGCAGCGAACTATCGGCTTTTAGAAGGGGAACTGATTGAAGCGACCGTTGGTCAGGCGGTGATCAGGGGGCGCAGCATTCGGATATCGTCAAGATTTTCGAGGTCGTTGAGGCGTACGATCAGAGTGTCCGCCCGTGAGGCACCGAGGACCGGCTCAATCAGATCGCGTGCCTTCGCGTTCACGCGCTCCGTGCTCAAGGGATTTTCCTTGGTGCCGGGCGGGAATTTCGTGAAATGGTCGAACATTCGACCGTCAGCGAGCGTCAGTTCGACTCGCGCACTACGCGGAGCCTCCCGCGTCATGAGAGCGGGGTCACCCACGATCTCAACCTTCGCACGCAATGACTGGATCGCCGCGTCCTGCATCAGCCCCGCATCGTGGCTGTCGGCAAAGGAAACGGCTCCCTTCACGAGCGCCAGGGCCACTAAGTGCTGACAGTTCACGTCAGGCATGGCGCTTTGTCCGACGATGCCGACGGCATCGGTCGGCAATCGGACCACCACCCGTCGCACGTCTTCGGCTCGCACACCCAACCGCTCGCGCAGAGCCAGCACCGCATCCAGTGGCGACTGGATTGGATAACCCACCGAGAAGGTCTTTATCGCCGTTTCGGTTACGTAGAAGCGGCTGCCGAGGCTCTCCAACATCGCCTCGGGCTTCGGGTCGGTCGAGAGGGCGATGAACAGGTTGTGCGTGCCGTCCAGAACATCGAAGACCCCGGTTAGTCCCGCCTGCACCATGGCCACCGCGGTAACGCCGTTACGTGCGCCCATGCCGGCAAAATCGAACGCCTTTTCGATATGGTCTTCGTCTTTCACCCAGCTCCACAGACCGGAGACCTGCTGCGCTGCGTAGGAGAGCGCGAAGCGCATACCGCGCTCGTCGAGGCGTGCCAGGGCGGCGGCGGCGCCGAGTGCCCCGAAGGTGGAGCTCGTGCCCTCCGCGCTTCGGTGTGTGCCGCGCACGAGGTCTGGCCCGAGTGCGAGGAGCAGCCGGCAGCAGAGATCGTAACCGAGGGCGACGGCGCGGATCATCTCGGCGCCTGATCGACCTTCCTTCTCCGCCATGGCGAAGGCTGCAGGCACGGTCGCGGAGCCCGGATGCGCCTTGGTGACCGGCTCGAAGTCGTCCGTCTCGTCAGCGTGGGCGCACATGGCGTTGGCGAGCGCTGCGTTGATCGCAGTCGTGCGTAGGTCGGAGGCGACGACCGAGGACTGAGCGACGCCTCCAAGCCTGCGGACATAAGACGTCGCCATCTCGCCTGGCCGCATCCGGGCGCCGGAGATCATGGCGCCGAAGGTGTCGAGGATGCGATGCTTGCAGGCCAGCAGAACCTCGGGAGGCAGTGGCTTGTCGCGAGCCTCAACCATGTAGCGGGCCAGCCGTCCGGTGACGTCGCTGTCGGCGGAAGCGGCTTGAGCAGGGAGGGTTGAGGCAACCAGGAGGCCGCCCGCTCCCTGCAGAAATCGGCGGCGGTGTGGCGCGCGACCCCAGGCTTTCCGCATCATTTTCGATCCTCCCTGAACTTGTATACAGGGCTCGTAGCCTGTCCCGCTCAGATCGTCGAAGCACGCGGTAGGCGGCTTCTCGGCCACGACCGCGGTATCGACGACAGCAGGACCCTGCTGCACGGTCTCGTCAGCTGGAGCGGACACATCTTGTTTCCGGTCGAGTGCGTCAGCCACGAGCCGACCAACAAGGTCAAGCGCGCCTGCGAGACGAGCGGCAGGACATTCCGACCGGTCCGCAGCGCAGGCCTCGCGAGCTTTGTGCACGCGATCATGCCGGCCTGATCCTGCGTTGGTCACGTTTGAAAATCTGATCGAGTGCTTCAACCGTCGATGGACAGCTTGGTGATCCGAACGTGGTAGTCTCGGTCGCACCGTATCCGCAGAATGCGGCCACCGCGTCTACGGAAGTGCTGCCGTCGCAGGGGGGGCTCCCGGTGGCCAGTCGCACGGTCGCTGCGCTTCCGGTGCCGACGCGCGAGCGGGTCGCGTTCGGAGAGCCGCCTATGCGGTGAACAGCGATCACCATCGCAGCCGCTGAGCACGTGTGTTCAGCAGGAGACGCACGGACTCACATCTGTAGGACAATCTTTCCGAAATGCTCGTTCTGCTTCATGCGCGCGAGCGCGGCCGGCGCATCGGCCAATGAAAATTTGCTGTCGATCGGCAGGCTAAACTGTCCATCCGCGACGCCCTGCCAGAGGTCTGCCCGGACGCGGTCGGTGATCGTGCGCTGTTCTTCGATCGACCGTGTCCGGTTGGTCACGCCGATGTAGCTGATGCGCTTGGTAGCGTGCAGGTCGAAATCGAACTCACCGCGGTCTCCCCCGAGCCGACCGACGTTGATGATCCGTCCGAGGACAGCCGCAGCCTGCATGTTGCCGTTGGCCACCGGCGCCGAGACTTGGTCGATGATGACGTCGACGCCCTTGCCGCCTGTCGCCTGCCGGACCTGTTCGGGCCAGGTCGGATCTTTCGTGTCGACCGCCAGTGTCGCGCCGAAACCGGACAGACGCGTGCGGTGCTCGGGGTTTCGCGACGTACCGATCACCACGGAGGCCCGCTGCCAACGGGCGATCTGCAGCGCCATCAGCCCGACACCGGAGCTTGCCCCCTGGATCAGCACCGTCTCGCCGGGGCGCAGGCGTGCCTGCGTGACGATCGCGTCGTGCATCGTCTGCAAGGCGACCGGCAGAGTGGCGGCCGCCTCGAACGACATGCTCGCCGGCAGTGGCAGCGTGCGCCCATAATCCGCGACGGCATATTCTGCATATCCGCCGGCGCCGGAACACATGACCCGATCACCGGGATGAAAGTCCGCTACCTCGGCCCCGACCGCTACGATCTCGCCAGCCCATTCGAGGCCCGGTATCGCATTCGGGCCGCCGGCGGTGCCGTGCGGCTGCCCCGCGGCGACGGCCAGATCAGCGCGATTGAGGGCGGCTGCCCGGACCCTGACGAGGACCTCGGTCGGCTTCGGCACCGGGGTCTTGACCTCCGCCAGAGCGGGTCCCTCGGGCCCGGCGACGACGGCCTTCATCCGCGCCGCTGGCCGGTCCTCAGCTGCGACGGCCGAGGAGGAAAGAAGCGTTGCCGTCGCTCCCGCGAGGAGGAGCCGTCGGTCGAGGTCCATGGGTCACTCCCGATTCTATGCTGGTCCGAGGTCGAGCGGGCCGCATTGATGGTCGAATTCCAATTTCGCCACCCGGCTAGGCTTCACTGTGGCGGTGTGAGCCCATCCTTGCCGACTGAGATCCGGACAGCCGTCAGTCTGATGCCGTCGCGCTCCGCCGTGATAAAGACCTTGCCGCCCGCCTGGACGATCGAGCGGTCGGCCGGCTCATAGGCCACGATCGGGGCCTGTGGCGGCACGAGAATCGTCAGGGACCGGTCCTTGTCGTAGGTGACGACGAGCGTTGTCGCATCGCCGGCCCGCCCACTGCTTGCGACCGTACCATTGGTCATCGCGCTCTTTACCCTGGGGCCGCCTCCGGTTCTCACGGTGCCGTTCGTCATCGCGCTCTTCACGCGTTTGCCGCCCGCCAGGGTGTCGGAAATCGTATCCCAGTCGCGATGCCCCTCGCCGGTGCCGCGCATCGATTCTGGAAAGATGTGGATTTCCAGGGCCGTCGGCGGATCGTCACCCTTTGTGGCCGTGCCGATGAAAACGCCGTCCCGGATAGCGCTGAGGCTGGACCTGGCGAGGAGTGCGAAACGCGTCTGAGGGGTTAACAAGACCGCCTCTCCCTCGCCGTCGACCGTCCGGATCCTGACTGTTTCGCCGTCGACCGCCTCGATCGTTCCCCTCAGACGCTCGACCTGCGCGGCGCCACAGGGGCCGTGCGCGAGCGCCATCAGGCCGGCGAGGGTCACGGTGGCGAGACGTTTCATGGAAGCTCCTACTCAGCGAGGCGGAAACGAGGGATTGCCGCATTCCGGCCCGAACCCGCGCCCAGTGGCGTCATGGCCCTAAGCGTTCGGGCTCCACTGAAGCGGAACGAACCTGAAGGCGTCAGCCTCCTTGAGGATATGGCCCACAGCCGGGAATGGTGCGTGGTAGAACGACACTTGCAGCCCCTCTGCCGAGGCCATGTCCAGCATCGCCTTCCGCGTGTCACGCGCCTGACCGGCATCCATGTCGAACACGGCCGCCCAGTCCGGATTGCGGACGAAGAGAGCCGGATGGTTGGCCGTGTCCCCCATGAGCATCTGCTTGGCCGAGTCGGATCTCAGCATGAATGCCGTGTGGCCGGGGGTGTGGCCGTACGCGGCCACGGCGATCAACGAAGGCACCACTTCCTCGCCCGCGGCGAAGCGCGTCACATCGGCCATCATGGGCCCGAATACCCGCTTCGTCGCCGCGAACGTCGGCTTCCACCCGTCCGGCGCCCCCGCCATCCGGGCTTCGTCGGTCCAGAACGCCCATTCCGCCTCCGGGACGTGGACCCGCGCCTTCGGGAAGACCGCAGACCCGTCCTTGCGACGGATGCCGCCGATGTGGTCCGGATGGAAGTGGCTGATCACGATGTCGTCGACGGCCGTCGGATCGAAGCCGGCCGCGCGGAAATTGGCCATCCAGTAGCCCGTCGTCGGCGGCCCGTTATCGGCGAAGCCGGTATCGACCAAGACCGTGCGCCCCCCGATCCGCAGGACGACCGAGGTGAAGGTTAAGGGCAGGGCGTCGGAGGGAAGGAACGCGTCCGCCATCGCCTGCTTCAGCGCAGCCGGCGGTGCGTTGGGAATGAAACCGTCGAGCGGCCGCAGTGCGAACCCATCGTTGATCGCCGTCACCTCGATGGCACCGACTTTGTAGCGGTAGAAGCCCGGTGCCTGCCTCGCGGCCGGAGCTTGAGCCGAGGCAGGGCCGCACACCGCAAGCGGCATCGCAGCGAGAGCGGCAGGCTGTGCAACTCCAGCCAGCACGGTTCGTCTCGTCACCATCGCAGATCCTCGATCGGTTCAGCGGCCCTCTGCGGCTCACGGATGTCCAAGCGACATCCCATAGCGTCGCGACAGGGTACAGCGTTGAACTAGCGCCCGAACGTGCCGTCTCGCAGGGAGAACGTGCTCGCTGCGCGACGAACTAACCCATCTGTTCTCGGGCTGGATGCCTCGGTTTGTTATGACGGTGGTGCGGCGCCTGCAATGTCCGCACTGACTAGCTTAATACGAAAGCCGAATGTCCGTTTCGCAGTTCCATCTGCTCGGATGCGGATATGCTGCTTTCGGCCAGAATCGGCTGGTCGGTAGTGGTACAAAACGCTTAACTTGTACGCGAGGCTGGACCGATCAGCTTCCCAACACGCCGCCAAGGGTGGCGATCATCCCTCGACCAGAGGTAGCTCGACGGCTAGGTGTTGGAAGATTGGGATCGATCGTTCGAGCTGCTCCAGATCGGTGAACTCTTCGGGCTTATGCGCCTGCTCCATCGAGCCTGGACCGAGGATCAGCGTCGGCGCAACCGTGGCAAATTGCGAGGCGTCGCTACCGAACGCTCCGACCTTGGGCGAAGCTGCGGTGGCGGCCGTGGCCAACTGCACGAAGGGATGATCGACGGGCAGCTCGGGTGGCGTGCCCTCCTGACGAACGACGAGTTCCAGGCCGTTACGAAGTGCGGCCGCCTCGACACGCTCGATGACCCACACCGGATCGATCGCCTTCGAGTACCGGAACTTCATCCGGCAGGTCGCCAGCGGCGGCGTGATGTTGGTCGCCGTGCCGTGGTTGTCGACGATGATGTTGAGATCGCACCAGGGCGGCGCGTAACTCGGATCCTGGAGCTGGGGTTCGGCGCGCAGGGTGAGGTAGAGGTCGCGCATCTCGGACAAGAACGGGATTAGGGCGATGTTGGCATTCAGTCCATCCGCGGTCGAGGAATGGGCCTGGACACCGCGTGCGGTGGCGGTGAACTGGACGTCGGAGCGGTGCCCGCGCAGCGGCCGTAGATCCGTCGGCTCGACGACGAGTATGCCGGCGGGTGGGTGCGCCTTGAGCATCTGGCTCTCGGAGACGATGCGGCGTGCGCCCGCCTTGGTCGTCTCCTCATCGCAGGTCAGCAGCAGCATCGCGGCGCGGTCGGCGGGCAGGCTGCGTGCGGCGACGATGACCGCGGCCATCGGCCCCTTCATGTCGCAGCTCCCCAGACCGTAGAGCCGCCCGTCCTGGACCGCGGGTCGGAACGGATCGCGCGTCCAGCCGACCGGAGGCACCGTGTCCATGTGCGCCGAGAAGGCCAGGCAGCCGCCGGCCTCGCCGCGCAGGGCGACCAGCGCGCTTTTCTCGATGCCGTCCGGGTCCGTGAAGTCCAGCCGCTCGATCGCAAACCCCGGCAGCTCGCTGACGACGAAATCGGCGAGCGCGCGATTGCTGCGGCTACTGCGGGTGTCAAAGGCAATCAGCCGCGAGGCGAGGGCGATGATCTCTGGGAGCGGCGACGACATCGTGCGATCTTAGACGGCTGGGACGCTGAGATCACCACCACGACGCAGCCCGGGCGTGAAGACCTAAGCGGAGACGCCGTAACGGCGCCCTTCGCCTTCAGAAGGCATCGAGCGCGGCGTAGACCAGGCCCGAATACGCCCCCGTGACCTCGGCGGGCAAGGCCGTAGCTGTGCGTGACCGCCCCCGCCATGACCGGCGGCGCGAGACTGAGCATGGACAAGGCGGCTTGCGGGAACATCGTGGCGAAGAGCAGCGCGGCCGGGCTGTTATGGGGCGGAGGGGCCGTCACGTCGGACCGTAGGCTGCCACCGTTGATCAAAGCCTCGCTCCCAAGCGCCGCGCCTCGCTGCCCGTCGATTCCCGATCCGCGTTGCGCTCTGCCTGGATCCGCGACAGCGCGATCTCCGCGCGAACGCGCGTCTCACGCCGGGGTGCGAAACGGTCTCCGAGCCTGCGTCCGCTTGGCGAGCCGGAAAACGGCACTGCCCATGCCGAGAACGGGCGCGTGTTCAAGCCCGAAGGTGGGCGGCGGAGCGGTGTCGACGGTTGCGGGAGACCGTGTAGGCTGCCGCTAAAGCCTGGTCCCAGCAGCGATATCGCCGCCGAGAGCAGAAAACTGACTTTTCACCAGGAAGGCCTGGTGGAGCGGGCAGTCGGACGCGAACCCGTCTCCGTACGAAATTTCCCTGTCGACCCGGAAATTACAGGGAAACGCGTCGGAAAATCGAGATTCGAACGTGCGTGGGCTCAGATCTTTGCAGCAGGTGCAGTAGCTTGGCGGCATTTCCCTATCCGATCGAGCAGGGCAGCAAAACGGCGGATGCAGGGAAGCGCAAGAGGCGAGCAGGAAGCACGATTTCCTGGACTTCCGTCGGTTTGGGAATGGCGCTTGTCCGGAAGCAGAACGGTCGCTTCGCGCGCATGCTGGCCATTCGGGGAGCGTGCGCGAACCGCCAAAAACAGACATGCTGCGGTGGAAGACCAACCGGCCCCAAGGGATCATCGCTTGAAGCCCCCCATGTTGGATGCCTTGTTCTCGCCGGCCGTTGCGCGCAACGCCGCGGCGATCGTCGAAATCCTGGGGCGCGTCGTTCCGCCCAGAGGCCTCGTTCTGGAGATCGCAAGCGGATCAGGCGAGCACGCCGTCCACTTCGCCCGGGCGATGCCTGCCCTCGACTGGCAGCCCAGCGATCCGGATGAGGTGGCGCGCCGCAGCATCGTCGCCCATACGCGTGCCTCTGGCCTCTCGAATCTCCGGGCCCCGCTGGCGATCGACGCGACCCGGCAGCCCTGGCCGGTGGCGAAGGTCGACGCGATCGTCGCGATCAACATGATTCATATCGCGGCCTGGGACGCGACAACCGGGCTGATGGCCGGCGCGGGTGCGACGCTTCCTGTGGGGGGAATTCTCTATCTCTATGGCCCATTTCGGGAGGATGGTGCCCACACCGCGCCGAGCAACGCCGCGTTCGACGATGGCCTGCGCACGAGGAACGCGTCCTGGGGTGTCCGTGACATCGAGGCCGTCGCGGATGCCGCCGACACGCATGGGCTCCATCTCGCCCAGCGCGTCGCGATGCCTGCCAACAACCTCAGCCTGATCTTTCGCAAGCTGGATCGACTCTCTTCGAACGTCGGCGGGGCTTCGCGTTGATGGCGCCTGCCTCGACCAGCGCGGTCGTCATCGGCGCCTCCGGCGGGATAGGCCGGGCTTTGGTGTGGGCCCTCGCTGCGAGCGAAGCCTACGCTCCGGTCTTCGCGCTCTCCCGTTCGGAGCCGTCAGTTCCGCACGGCGTTCGCACCGTTCCGATCGACCTCGGCGACGAGGCGACGATTGCTGCGGCTGCGGCCAACGTCGGTGCGGCCGGACCTGTCGGCTTGGTCATCGTCGCAACCGGCATCCTTCATCGGGACGGCGTTTCGCCCGAGAAGACGTTCAAGGCCCTCGATCCAGCCGCTATGGCCGCTGTCTTTTCGGTCAACACGATTGGCCCGGCGCTCGTCGCCAAGCATTTCGTGCCGGTGCTGGCGCGCCGGGGACGCTGCGTGTTTGCGGCGTTGTCGGCGCGGGTTGGCTCGATCGACGACAACCGGTTGGGCGGCTGGTACTCCTATCGCGCGTCGAAAGCGGCGTTGAACCAGATCCTGCGGACCCTCTCGATCGAAGTGGCTCGCACCCGACCGGAGGCGCTCGTCGTCGGCTTGCATCCGGGCACGGTCGCTTCCGCCTTGTCGCGGCCCTTCCGGTCAGATCCGACCGACAAAGGTGTCGTTCAGCCCGAGGTGAGCGCGTCCCGTCTCCTACGCGTGCTCGACAGCCTCGGCGTGAAGGACACCGGCGGCGTCTTCGCCTGGGATGGCACGCGGATCCCGGCCTGAACGCGTAACCGACTGAGACGCGCCCAGTGTTACCCGACGACCGAGCCGGCAAACGCAGCTTGCATTATGTCGATGCCGATAGCCCTCGACGGCTCAAACGAGCCCAGTCCGGTCTTTCAGCCGACGCTGTCAGCATCTTGATAGCGAACGCTGCGACCTCGCAGATCTCGAATCTGGACACTACCAATCACAAAACTTGAATTTCGGGCGGGACGAGCAGCGCGGACGATCTGCATGGCAGGCATTTCAGGCCGGGAGCCGGTACTCGGAGCTTAACACCGCCATGGAGACTGTGCAGATTGACGGGCGGATGGACACAAACGGTTCGTTTGGCCAACATGACCGTATCCGGTTGCAGAATCCGGAATGGGAGGAGCGCCGATGAAAGTGCTGGTTCTGGCCGCCGTCAGCCTGCTGCTGGCTGTGAACGGCACCTCTGCGCAGACCGTCGAGCGTTTCCCGGCGCTGCAACCAGATCAGATGACGGCAGCCCAGAAGGGCGCCGCGGACGCGATCCTCTCCGGACCGCGAAAATCCCTTGATGGCCCGTTCAATGCGTGGCTGCGCTCACCCGAACTCAGCAATCGTCTGCAAAAAGTCGGCGCGTATCTCCGGTTCAATACGAGCCTGCCTCGTGACCTCAACGAGTTCGCAATCCTGATCACCGGCCGGGTATGGAGTTCTGGCTATGAATGGTACGCGCATCATCCGCTGGCCCTAAAGGCCGGCCTTCGCCCCTCGATCGCCGAGGACTTGAAGGCCGGTCGGCGACCGACCGGCATGAGTACCGACGAGGCGCTGATCTACGACTTCTCGACCCAGCTTCATCGTGACAGGCAAGTCTCCGATGGCCTGTACAGGGCAGTGGTCGCCCGGTTCGGAGAGCAGGGAGCGATGGATCTCATCGCAGTCAACGGCTACTACGACCTCGTCTGCATGACCCTGAATGTCGCCAAGGTCGAACCGCCCGCCGACGCGAAGGAAACCTTGCCATCGCCGCCCGTTCCGGCTGACTGATCGAGCCCGATCCACGCTGCGCGGCGGGCAACGCAGGGGTTGCGGCCAGATGCTGGAGGGGCAAGCTAAAGATTTGTTCGGCGGGTTCCAGGCGCCCGCCCCGGATCACCCCGCGGGGGACGCGCGGACATGGGCGAACAGCCCGCTGCCGCCGCGCTCGATATCCTCTCGGACTGCATCGCGCGCGGCGTCCGAGTCGCCGTGGCGCAAGGCGTCGATGACGCGCCGATGTGGATGGGGTTCCCAGTCCGGGACCCCGTCATCATAGAGGTGCGAGAGGATCGGGCCGCATCGCACCCATAGTAATTCGACGATCTCATACAGGATCGGCATCCCACCAAGCCTGCACAGCGACAAGTGGAACTCGGTGTTGAGGTTCACTGCGCGAGCGAAGTCGCGGCTCGCATGGCACTGTGAGATCTGCGCGTGGATCGCTTCGAGAGCATCGATTTCAGCGGCAGGTGATGCGATAGCCGCGGCAGCCGCCCGTCCCTCGAGGTCTGTGCGGATCGCCCGGATCTCCAGGAGTTGATCCAGGGCCAGCCTGGGTACGACGACGCTGCCGCGCGCATCGAGTGCCAACGCCTTCTCGGAAACGAGCCTGAGCAGGGCCTCGCGCATGGGTGTCGCGCTGATACCGAACCGAGCCGACATCGGGCGGAGCCGCAGGCGCGTGTCCGGGCGCAGTTGCCCGCGCATTAGTGCCACGCGCAATTCACGATAGGCGCGCTCGCTCAGGCTCTCTTTGACAATCGGACGAACCCAGTCCGGCAAAATTTCGCCAGTTTTCGGTTCAGACGCCGAAGCGCTTGACATATTCCTCCCCGCGGTCAGATATTTGTTATAACAAATTACACACTGCGTCGCTGGCCGCCACCGCGATGCAGGCCGCGGGGCTTTCACGCCTAGCGGTAGACAGGGGACGGAAATGCTTGCGTTGCGCAAGGCGACGGCTGCCTTCGGGGCAGACCTCGTCCACGTTGATGCACCGCCCAGCCCGGGCGCGGGCCGTGTGACCATCGCGGTTGCCGCTGCCGGCATCTGCGGCAGCGACATCCACGCCTTCGAGTGGACAGCGGGCTACGGCTTCATGACCGCCTTCATGCCGGTCACCCTCGGCCACGAGTTCGCCGGTACGGTCCGGGCGGTCGGCGACGGCGTAACCGCGCTCGTTGTGGGCGACCGGGTCACCTGCTGGCCGACGGTGCCGTGCGGTGACTGCGCGGCCTGCTCAGCCGACCGGCCGCAGGATTGCCAGAGCCGGCGAGTCGTCGGCCTGCACGACGACGGGGCCTTCGCCCAGCAGGTCGTCGTTCCGGCCGCGAATTGCCGCCGTCTCCCTGACGATGTGCCTCTGACCGTCGCGGCCTTGGCCGAGCCCCTGGCGGTGGCGGTCAACGCCGTCGACGTGGCGGAGGTGGGACCCGGCGACCGGGTGGTGGTGCTTGGGCCGGGCCCGATCGGGCTCTGCATCGCCTTCGTGGCGCAGCTCCGGGGCGCGGCCGTGTTGCTCGCCGGCCTCGACGACGCCGCCCGCCTCGACCTCGCCCGCCGGATCGGCATCGGCGGGACCGCCGATCTCGCCGGCGGCAGCCTGGAAGCCGCCGTCCGGCATGCTTTTGGGGGGGAGGCCGACCGGGTGATCGAGGCGACAGGATCAGCCCGGTCGGTGGTCGAGGGGTTGGCCGTGCTGCGGTCGGGTGGCGTGATGGTGGTGGCCGGAATCCATTCCGGATCCTTGGACCTCGACCTGACCGCCTTCGTCCGCAGCAAGAGGCAGCTTCGTGCGGCCCACGACACCACGGCGCGTGCCTTCGACGAGGCGATCCGCCTTCTGGCCGCCCATGGCGGGACGCTCGAAGCGCTGATCACGCATCGCCGCCCCCTCGCCGAAGCCCGCGCGGCCTTCGAACTGGCTCGCAGCCGGCAGGCCATGAAGGTGCTGCTTCTTCCCGAAGCGGTCGCAACGCAGGAGGAGGGGTGATGAACACCGGTATGCGAGCGGTCGTCGCCGCGGGGCCGGGCGGCCCCGAAGTCCTCCGGATCGTCGAGCGACCCCGTCCGGAGCCGAGCCAGGGCCAGGTGCTCGTGCGCGTCGAGGCCGCGGGCATCAACCGGCCGGACGTGATGCAGCGCGAGGGCCGGTACCCACCGCCGCCCGGCGCCTCCGACGTGCTCGGACTCGAACTCGCCGGCATCGTCGAGGCCCTTGGGCCCGGTGCCGGGCGCTTTCAGCCTGGAGACCGGGTGATGGCGCTGGTGCAGAGCGGCGCCTACGCCGAATGGGCCGTCGTCGACGAGGCCGTCGCGCTTCCCGTGCCGGAAGGCCTCCCGGCGGTCGAGGCGGGCGCAATCCCCGAGACCTACTTCACCGTGTGGAGCAACGTGTTCGAGCGTGCCCGGCTGCAGGCGGGCGAGTGCCTGCTGATCCACGGCGGTTCCTCGGGCATCGGCACGACCGCGATCCTGCTCGCGAAGGCGCGCGGCGCCAAGGTCCTCGTCACCGCGGGCTCGCCGGAGAAGTGCGCGGCCTGCCTGAGGCTCGGCGCGGATACCGCGATCGATTATCGGCAGGACGATTTCGTCGCCGCAGCCAGGGAGGCCACCGGCGGAAGCGGGCCCGACGTGATCCTCGACATGGTCGGCGGCCCGTACATCGCCCGCAATCTCGAAGCTGTGGCGGTCGACGGGCGCATCGCGCAGATCGCCTTCCAGCAAGGCTCGCGCGTGACGGAGATCGACTTCCAGCCGCTCCTGATGAAGCGGGTGACGCTGACGGGCTCGACGCTGCGGGCCCGTCCGGTGGCTCTGAAGGCGCGCCTCGCCGATGCCCTCGCCGAACACGTCCTGCCGCTGCTCGCGGCGGGTCGGGCGCGGCCGCCGATCGACTCCGTGTTCCCGTTCGACCGGGTCGCCGAGGCCCATGCCCGCATGGATGCAGGCCAGCATATCGGGAAGATCGTCCTGTCGATGGGCGAGACCACGTGAGGGAGCCGCTGATGTCCGAGATGTCCGAGCCGCGCGCCAACATGACCGGCGCCCACGCCCTCGCCGCCGCGCTCCACCGGCACGGGGTCCGCGACGTGTTCGGCCAGAGCATCCCCTCGGCCCTGTTCCTGGCAGCGCCGCATCACGGCATCCGCCAGATCGGCTACCGCACCGAGAACGCGGGCGCCGCGATGGCCGATGCTTACGCGCGGATCTCCGGCCGCGTCGCGGTGGTCGCGGCTCAGAACGGCCCCGCCGCCACCCTGCTGGTGCCGGGGCTCGCGGAAGCCCTGAAAGCCTCTATTCCGGTCGTGGCGATCGTCCAGGACGTCCACCGCCGCTTCACCGACAGGAACGCCTTCCAGGAACTCGATCACCTCGCCCTGTTCGCGGGCGTCGCCAAATGGGTGCGCCGGGTCGCGGTCGCCGAGCGCATCGACGATTACGTCGACATGGCCTTCGCCGCCGCGGCCTCCGGGCGTCCGGGGCCGGCCGTGCTGCTGGTGCCCCTCGACCTGCTCGACGAGCGCCCCGATTTAGACGCTGCCGCGCCCCGCCGTTCGGCCAGCCTCGGCACTTATCCTCTCGACCGCACGGTCGCCGATCCGGCCCGGATCGCACAGGCCGCCGACCTGATCGCCGGGGCGCAGCGCCCGCTGGTGATCGCGGGCGGTGGCGTTCATTCCTCGGGTGCAGGCCCCGAGCTGATCGCGCTCCAGGCACTCGGACTGCCGGTTGCCACCACGGTGATGGGCAAGGGCGCCGTCGCCGAGACCGCCCCGCTCTCGATCGGCGTGGTCGGCTACTTCATGGCGCCACGGGGGCGCTCGTCCCATCTGCGCGCGCTCGTCACGGAGGCCGATGTCGTCCTTCTTGTCGGCAACCGGACCAACCAGAACGGCACCGACAGCTGGTCGCTCTACCCGGAAGGCGCCCGTTTCATCCATCTCGACGTGGACGGGAGCGAGGTCGGCCGCAACTACGAGTCCCTGCGCCTCGTCGGCGACGCCAAGCTGACGCTGGCGGCTCTCGCCGAGGCCCTTCGGCAGCGCGATCTGTCCGGGCTCGAGGGCCGCCGCGCAGCTCTCGAAGACACGATCGCCCGTGCTCGCGAGGCTCACGCCGACGACATGGCCCGCCTCGTCGACCTGGAGGCCACGCCGATCCGGCCGGAGCGGATCATGGCCGAGATCGATGCGGTGACGACGCCCGAGACAATCGTCGTCGCCGACGCGAGCTACGCCTCGATCTGGATCGCCAACTTCCTCACGGCGCGGAAGGCCGGCCAGCGCTTCCTGACACCGCGCGGCATCGCGGGCCTCGGCTGGGGCCTGCCCTTCGCCCTCGGCGCCAAGGCGGCGCGCCCAGAGGCGCCCGTGATCTGCGTGACCGGTGACGGCGGGTTCGGCCATGTCTGGTCGGAGCTGGAGACGGCGCGGCGCATGCGGCTTCCGGTGATCGTCGTCGTCTTGAACAATCAGATCCTCGGCTACCAGAAGCACGCGGAGCTGAGCCTGTTCGGCGACTTCACCGACGTCTGCGATTTCGAGGCGGTGGACCACGCCGCGATCGCGCGGGCCTGCGGCTGCGCCGGAACGCGCGTGGAGAGCCCCGGAGATCTCGCGCCGGCGCTGCACGCCGCGCTCGCGAGCGGCGTCGTGACGGTGATCGATGTGATCACCGACCAGCGCGCCTACCCGCCGATCACCAGCTTCGAGGGCAAGGACGCGCTCGCCTACTGAGGCCGCCGACCGACCTGACGAGAAGGCGCGCGAAGCGCCGGGTCGACGACTGACACGGGAGGAAACGATGAGAGTTCTGGCGCGTGCACTCGCCGCCGCCCTAGCGCTGGGCGCCGCGGCCCAGGCGACGGCCTGGGCCGCCGACGTGACGTTCGGCGCGCTCTTCCCGTTCAGCGGGCAACTCGCGCTCCTGGGCGAGGAGAGCGCACGGGGCGTCGAGATCGCCGTCGACGAGATCAACGCCGCGGGCGGCGTCCAGGGGCAGAAGGTCGTGCTCGCCCGGGGCGATGCGGTCGACAACAACCAGGCGATCGGTGAGGCGCGCCGCCTCATCTCCCTGGAGCGGGTGGTGGCGATCTTCGGTTCCTATTCGTCGGCCCGCTCGATCGCCGCGAGCCAGGTGGCCGAGCTGTCGGGCATCCCGTATTTCGAGCTCGGCGCGGTGGCCGAGGAGGTGACCGGGCGCGGGCTACAGTATCTCTACCGCACCAACCCGACGGCCGAGGACATGGCCAAGCTCGCGGTTGAGATGATCGTCAACAAGGTCGCGGCCGGGCTCGGCAAGAAGCCCGAGGACCTGAAGATCGGCATCATCTACGAGGATTCGAGCTACGGCACCTCGGTGGCGGGCTTCCAGAAGAAGTATGCCGTCCAGTCCAAGCTCAACGTCGTGACCGCACAGGGCTATCCGGCCGCGACGATCGACATGTCCTCCCTCGTCCTCGACTTGAAGGGACGCGGCATCGACGTCCTGCTCCAGACCTCCTACCAGAACGATTCCGTTCTGTTCCTCCAGCAGGCCAACGAGGCGGGATTCAAGCCGGGCGCCATCATCGGCGGCGGCGGCGGATACTCGATGCAGCCAACCGCCGACGCGGTCGGGCACACAGTCATCGAGGGCGTCCTCGACACAGACTTCACTCAGTACCTCGTCAACACGCAGTACACGCCCGGCCTCGAAACCTTCGTGGCGGCCTACCGGAAGAAATACGGCGCCGCGCCGCGCTCCGGGCACTCGCTCAACAACTACGTCGGCGCCAAGCTCATCCTCCAGGCCATCGACAAGGCGAAGGGCTTCGAGCCCGACACCATCATCAAGGCGGCACAGGGCATCGACGTGAAGGACGGCGTCACCGCGGTCGGCTACGGGTTCAAGTTCGGCAAGAACAACCAGAACGAGCGGGCCGCGATGATGGGCATGCAGTGGCAGGGCGGCAGGCTCGTCACGGTCTATCCCGAGAGCGCCGCCGTCGCGCCGATGCAGACGCGCCGATAACCGCCGTCACGGAGATCGGGGATGGACGTCTTCCTCCAGGTGTTTGCGAACGGCGTGATGCTCGGCGGCCTATTCGCCATCGTCAGCGTCGGGCTGACTCTGATCTTCGGCATCGTGAAGGTGGTCAACTTCGCCCACGGCGAGTTCCTGATGGTCGGGATGTACCTGACCTACCTCGCCGTGACCGGGCTCGGCCTCCACCCTTTCGCCGCAGTGATCCTCGTCGTCCCCGTTCTGTTCCTTCTGGGCGCCCTGACCCAGCGGTTCCTGATCCAGCCGCTGCTCGCCGCGGGCGATCATCACATCCAGATCTTCGCCACGGTCGGCCTGTCGACGGTGCTGATCAATCTCGCCCTTCTCGTCTTCGGGGCCGACATCGCCAACACGCCGCCGTCGGGCCTGCGCCAGCCGCTGCAGATCGGGCCGGTGCGGGTGCTGCTCGGGCAGGTCGTGATCCTCGGCACGGCGATCCTGCTGGTGGCGGGGCTGCAGACGTTCCTGGCGCGAACGCGCACGGGACGGGCGATCCGGGCCGTGGCCCAGAACCGCGCCGCGGCCGAGCTGATGGGCATCGACGTGAACCGGATCTACGCCCTGACCTTCGGCATCGGCGCGGCCTGCGTCGGGGTAGCCGCGGTGCTGATCGCGCCGCTCTATCCGACCTCGCCCAACAGTGGCACCTACTTCGTGCTGATCGCCTTCGTGATCGTCGTGCTCGGCGGCCTCGGCTCGATCCGCGGCGCTTTCGTCGGGGCGATCCTGATCGGCCTGATCGACAGCGTCACCGGCTTCTATGTCGGCGCCGACATGCGCGAGGTCGCCGTCTTCGGCGTGTTCCTGGCGATCCTGATCCTGAAGCCCTCGGGCCTCTTCGGGCGACAGCTTCGGCTGTCCCACGTCTCGCCGTGAGGGGGCCGCGATGACCGATATCCCGATCCCCGCGACACCGGTCCCCGTGCGCGCCGCGCTCCCGCGCCCGGGCGCCGTGGCCCTGGCTCTCGTTCTTGCGGCGCTCGTGGCCGTCCCGGTGGCGATCGGCAATCCGTTCGTCTACCACGTCTTCATCACGATCTGCGTCTTCGCGGCGCTCTCGACCGCCTGGAACATCGTCGGCGGCTACGCCGGCCAGCTCTCCCTCGGCCACGGCATCTTCTACGGGCTCGGCGCCTATTGCGGCATGCTGCTCGTCGGCGCCGGGATCAGCCCGTGGATCGGCATGGTGGCGGGCGCCGCCCTCGCCATGCTGGTGGCGCTCGCCATCAGCTATCCGTGCTTCCGGCTGCACGGGCCGTTCTTCTCTCTGGCGACGATCGCCTTCCTCGAAGTCTTCCGCGTGCTGGCTCTGCACTTCCGGGACCTGACCGGGGGCGCCACCGGGCTGATGATCCCGCTCAAGTTCGGCTGGGCCTGGATGGTGTTCCGGGATCGCTGGCCGCCCCTGGCCATCGCCTTCGGGTTGCTGCTGCTGACGCTGGCGGTCGCGTGGTGGATGCGGACCCACCGGATCGGATTCTACCTCGTCGCGACCCGCGAGCGGGAATCGGCCGCCCGCGCCGCGGGCGTGCCGACGGTGGGCATGCGGCTCGTGGCCGTGGCGGTGTCGGGGGCGCTGACCGCGATGGTCGGCACCTTCCACGCCATGTATCTGACCTTCATCGAGCCGGCGGCGGTGTTTTCGCTGACCCTGTCGATCCAGATCGCGATGTTCGCTCTGATCGGCGGGCTGGGCACGGTGTTCGGACCGCTGCTCGGCGCGCTCCTCCTCGTGCCGATCACCGAGTTCGCCCGAGGCTGGCTGGGCGCGAAGGCGCTCGGGCTCCACGGGCTCGTCTATGGTCTCGTGCTGGTGCTCGTCGTCCTGTTCCTGCCCAACGGCCTGATGGGGCTCGTCGCGCGCTTCACACGGACGAAGACAGGCGTCCGCGGGGTACAAGCCGGTGCGGTCGCGGCTGCACCGCGGGTGGCGGAGCGGCGGCCGGGCGGCGATGCCCTCATCCGGGTCGAAGGCCTGCAGAAGCGCTTCGGCGGCCTGCACGTAACCAACGATGTCGGCTTCACGCTCCGCGAGGGCGAAATCCTCGGCCTGATCGGTCCGAACGGGGCCGGCAAGACCACGGTCTTCAACATGATCTCCGGCTTCCTGAAGCCCGATGCCGGATCGGTGAGCGTCCGCGCGCCGGACGGGACCTGGCACAGACCAGGCCGACCGGCGGATTTCGCCGCCCTCGGCGTCGGCCGGACCTTCCAGATCGTGCAGCCCTTCGCGGCCATGACGGTCGAGGAGAACATCATGGTCGGCGCCTTCTACCGCCACCGCGACGTGCGCGAGGCGCGGGAGGTCGCGCGCGAGACCGCCGAGCGGATGGGGCTCGCGCCCTGGCTCCAAAGTGAGGCCCGCGGCCTCACCATCGGCGGCCTCAAGCGGCTCGAGGTCGCCCGCGTGATGGCGATGCGCCCGCGCGTGCTGCTCCTCGACGAGGTGATGGCCGGCATCAACCAGACCGATGTGCGCCGCGCCATCGACCTGATGCTGTCGATCCGCGATTCCGGCGTCAGCATCATCGCCATCGAGCACGTCATGCAGGCGGTGATGGCGCTGTCCGACCGGGTGATCGTCCTGAGTTCCGGGCAGATCATCGCTCAGGGCAGCCCGCAGGACGTCGTGCGCGATCCCGCCGTGATCGAGGCGTATCTCGGCAAGGAGTTCGTCCATGCTCACGCTTGAACGCGTCGATGCCGGCTATGGCGCGACCAGCATCCTGCACGCCGTCTCGCTGGACGTGCGCGCCGGCGAGGTGGTGACCCTCGTCGGCGCCAACGGCGCCGGCAAGACGACGACGCTGCGGACCATCGCCGGCCTGGTGAGGCCGACCCGCGGACGGATCCTGTTCGAGGACGAGGACGTCACCCGGCTCTCGGGCCACGAGATGGTCGAGCGGGGCGTCACCCTGATCCCGGAGGGGCGCCAGCTCTTCCCCGAGATGACGGTGCGGGAGAACCTGCTGATGGGCGCCTACCGCCGCGCGGCGCGGGGGCGCCAGATGGAGACGCTGGGGGAGGTGCTCGACCTGTTCCCGCGGGTGCGCGAGCGCCTCGACCAGAATGCCGGCTCTCTGTCGGGCGGCGAGCAGCAGATGGTGGCCATCGCCCGCGGGATGATGGCGCGCCCCAAGCTCCTGATGTTCGACGAGCCGTCCCTCGGCCTCGCACCGATCGTGGTGGCGCAGGTCTTCGCCGTCGTCGACCGAATCGTGAAGACCGGCGCCACCGTGCTGATCGTCGAACAGAACGTGTTCCACACGCTCCAGGTCGCCGATCGGGGCTACGTGCTGGAGAACGGTGAGATCGTGCTCGCCGACGCGTCCGCGGTCCTGCTCGACAACGATCACGTGCGTCGCGCCTATCTGGGGATCTGAAATGACCGAGCGGGAGACGAACCCGGAGGCGATCGCGCGGCGACCGAGCCATGCCGACCGGCGCGTCCTCGTCACGGGAGCCGGGCGCGGGATCGGTCGGGCGATCGCGGAGGGTTTCGGCGCGCGCGGTGCTCGGGTCGGCGTCGCCGACGTGAACCCGGACGATGTGGCCGCGACGGTCGCGGCCATCGAGATGGCGGGCGGGCGCGCTCTAGCGATGCAGCTCGACGTCGCCGATTATCCGGCGGTCGAGGCGGCCCTGTCCGAGGCCGCCGTTGCGCTGGGCGGCGCGTTCGACACGGTGGTCAACAATGCCGGCATCTCGCCCAAGCACGACGGAGCGGCCCACCGCGTCTGGGAGATGGATCCGGCCGAGTGGAACCGCGTCGTCGCGGTGAATCTGACGGGGGCGTTCAACACCGTCCGGGCGCTGATTCCGGCGATGCGCGCGGCGGAGCGCGGCTGGATCGTCAACCTGTCCTCGGTGGCGGGCAAGACCTACTCGCCGATCGTCGCCTGCCATTATGCGGCCTCGAAGGCGGGGCTGATCGGCCTTACCAAGCACCTCGCGGCCGAGCTCGGCCCGTTCGGTATCCGCGTCAACGCGATCGCGCCGGGCCGGATCGAGACCCCGATGGTCCGGGCGGTGGGCCGCGCGGTCAACGACGAACAGGCCCGCCTGACGCCGATGGGCCGCCTCGGCGTCCCTGAGGAGGTCGCGGACCTCGCCCTCTACCTGACCTCCGCGGAAGCCAGCTTCGTCACCGGCCAGACCGTCGACGTGGCCGGCGGCCTGTACATGACGTGAGCCGAGACAGGTCGAGGCAGGGCATGCAAGGGAGAGCGGCCATGGACGGGGCGATCACCGCGGCCGGGATCAGCGGACGGACCCGGGTCTATGGGATCGTGGCGGACCCGATCTACCACGTGAAGGCGCCCGAGGTGATGGGCGCGCTCTTCGCCCGTCAAGGGGTGGACGGGATCCTCGTCCCGCTGCACGTGACCGCGGACGGCTTAACTGCCGTGATGGAGGGGCTCCGGCACCTGCGCAATTTCGGCGGCTTCATCGCCACGGTGCCGCACAAGACGGCGATGACCGGCTTGTGCGACGCGCTCACCCGCGAGGCAGAGCAGATCGGAGCGGTGAACTGCGTCCGTCGCGAGGCGGACGGGCGCATGGTCGGCACGATGCTGGACGGCATCGGCTTCGTCGAGGCCCTGCGTGCCTCGGGCGTGGAGCCCTGTGGCCGGAGCGCGGCGCTCGCAGGGGCCGGCGGCGCGGCGAGCGCCATCGCCTTCGCGCTCGCGGAGGCAGGCGTCGCGCGCCTGACGATCCAGAACCGCACCGCCGACCGCGCGCAGGCGCTGGCGGAACGCCTGCGCGCCGCCTACCCCACCCTCGCCATCGCGGCCGAGGGAAGCCAGGCGGACCACGACCTCCTCGTCAACGGCACATCGCTCGGGATGCGTCCGCAGGACGCCACCCCCTTCGATCTGACCGCCCTCCATGCCGGCCAGTTCGTCGCCGAGGCGATCATGGCGCCCGAGACGACCCCGCTGCTCGCCGCGGCGCAGGCTGCGGGCTGCCGCATCCAGAAAGGCCTGCCGATGCTGGAGCGCCAGATCGCCCTGATGGCCCGCCACATGGGCGCATTGTGAGGCTGGATCATTGGGACGGATCGATATCGACGCGGCTGCGGCGGGTGACTTCGACTACGTGATCGTGGGCGGCGGCACGGCGGGCTGCGTGCTGGCCAACCGGCTGAGCGAATCCGGGACGCACCGGGTGCTGCTCTTGGAGGCGGGGGGACGCGCGCGCAGCCCCTGGGTCTCGATCCCCGCCGGATTCAGCCGCATGCTCCAGCACCCGTCCTACAACTGGCGGTTCCAAACCGAGCCGGAGGAGGCGACCGGGGGCCGGGTGATCGCGGTTCCGCGGGGCCGGGGCCTCGGCGGCTCGACGCTGATCAACGGCATGATCTACGTGCGCGGGCAGCCGCAGGATTACGATGCCTGGGCGCAGGCCGGGTGCCGCGGCTGGGGCTTCGCCGACGTGCTGCCCTATTTCCGCAGGCTCGAGGATTTCGACGGGCCGCCCGATCCGCTGCGCGCCCGCGGCGGGCCGCTGCCGCTGACCGAAGTCGCCGAGCGGCCGGCGATCGCGGAAGCCCTCATCGCCGCCGCGCAGGCGGCCGGATATCCGCGCAATCCCGACTACAACGCGGCGAGCCAGGACGGCTTCGGCTATTATCAGGTCAATCAGCGGCGCGGGCGGCGGGTCAGCGCCGCTGACGCCTACCTGAGGCCTGCGCTGGCGCGTGCGAACCTCGCCGTCGTGACGGACGCGCACGTCCTGCGGCTGAAATTCGATCGGGACCGGGCGAGCGGCATTGCCGCGCTGGTCGGCGGGCGCGAGCGGCTCTTCCGTTGCCGCGGGGAGGTGATCCTCGCCGCCGGGGCGGCCCAGACCCCGCAGATCCTGGAGCTGTCCGGCCTCGGTGATCCGGCGATCCTCGCCGGGCTCGGCGTGGCGGTGCGGCGCGCGCTCCCGGGCGTTGGCGCCAACTACATGGACCATTACTGCACGCGCATGAACTGGCGTGTGCGCCTGCCGGTGACGCTGAACGAGCAGACCCGCGGCCTCCGCCTCGGCCTCGCGGCGGCGCGCTACCTCGCCACCCGGCAAGGGATCCTGTCGCTCGGGACCGGCCTCGCTCATGGCTTCGTGCGCACGCGACCGGGGCTCGACGGGCCCGACGTGCAGTACTTCTTCATGCACGCGAGCTACGCCAATGCCGCCGAGCGCAAGCTCGATCGCCTGCCCGGCATGACGATCGGCGTCACGCAACTGCGGCCGGAATCGCGCGGCACGATCCACGCCGCCTCGCCCGACCCGCTGACGCCGCCGGCGATCCGCCCGAACTTCCTCGCCACGGAGGAAGACCGCCGTGCGATGGTCGATGGGATGAAGATCGCCCGGTCCATCGTCGCGCAGGCGCCGATGGACCGGTTCCGCGGCACTGAGCTCAACCCAGGTCCGGACTGCCGGACGGATGCGGACTGGCTCGACTTCGCCCGCCGTGACGGCCAGACGATCTACCACATCTGCGGCACCTGCCGGATGGGCGGCGATCCCGAGTCGGTCACGGATCCGCAGCTGCGCGTACGCGGGGTGACGGGGCTTCGCGTGGCCGACGCCTCGGTTATGCCGCGCATCGTCTCCGGGAATACGCAGGCGGCGGTGTTCATGATCGCCGAGAAGGCGTCCGACCTGATCCGCGGCGATGCCTGAGGCATGCCGCTCACCGGTAACGCTCCGGGAGCAGCGGCGCGGATCAGGTCGTACCGGCCCTGCTCAGGCGCAAAGCAGCCCGCAGCATCTGCCGTGTGAGGCACGAAGGTCCGCGTCGGCCTCGACGGCACCGCGGCATTTTAAGTTTGATCTCGTCTATAGTCGGCAACATCCACCGCAATGCGTCCCAGGTCGGAAGCGTTCGGAAGCCACGACGATAAAGGATCGGTGTCATGCTCTACATGGTCCACATGCAGGTCAACATCCCGGACACTCTGCCCAAATCGGAGGCGGATCGCCTGAAGGCCCAGGAAAAGGCCTATGCTCAGAAGCTGCAGCATGAGGGCACGTGGCGGCACCTTTGGCGCATCGCCGGGCAGTACGCGAACTACAGCGTGTTCGACGCCGCCGGCAACGACGAGCTTCACGAAATCCTGAGTTCGCTGCCGCTCTATCCGTACATGTCGATCAGCGTCACGCCACTGGCGCAGCATCCTTCCGCCATCGCAGCCAACTGACGGGTCTAACGTCCATGCCATACATGATCGAAACGTTCGACAAGGCCGGAAGCCTCGACCTTCGCAAGGCCAATCGTGCGGAGCATCTCGTCTACCTCGACCGGATCAAGGACAGGCTCCTGGCCTGTGGCGCGAAGCTGAACGACGACGGAAGCGATGCTGGCGGCGGCCTGTACGTCGTCGATGTCGACACCCGCGCGGAAGCCGAGGCACTCATCCAGGCGGACCCGTTCCACAAGGTGGGCCTGTTCGACCGTGTCGAGATCAAGCGCTGGCGCAAGGCCTACCTCGACGGCCGAAGCTATCTTTGAACGGCAGAACGAATGTCTTCTGCCGTAAGCGGTCGCTGACCAGCGTCGCGTGGTTGCGCTGCCCGATCTCTTCAAAGTCGGGAGGTCGCATCGAGAGCAATAAAATACGGGAGGATATAATGATCAGTCGTTCCTTGACGGCGGCCGCTGCGTTCGGCGCCGCCGCCCTCACCGTCGTACCGGCATCCGCCCAATATGCCGATGGCGGCATCAAGATCGGCATTCTGACCGACATGTCCGGCGGTTATTCGGATCTCGCCGGCCGGGGATCCGTGACAGCTGCGCAACTCGCAGTGGAGGATTTTGGCCGGCCGATCGATGGCCGAAAGGTCGAGCTGATCTTCGCAGACCATCAAAACAAGGCGGACATCGCCTCGTCGATCGCGCGCCGTTGGTTCGATACAGAGGGTGTCGACGCGATCTTCGATACGAATTCCTCCGTTGCCGGTCTGGCCGTGCGCGAGGTGGCGCGCAGCAAGGGGAAGATCGACATCAACTCCGGTGCCGGCTCCATGGCACTGACCAACGCCGCCTGTTCGCCGACGGGCGCCCACTGGACCTGGGACACGTACTCCCTCGCGGCCGGGACGGCTTCGGCCCTGGCGGACGATCCGAAGAACACGTGGTTCTTCATCACGGCCGATTACACCTTCGGGCACGACCTGGAGGCGCAGGTCACCCGTGTCGTCAAGGCCAAGGGCGGCACGGTGCTCGGATCGGTCAAGCATCCGTTCCCCAACCCCGACTTCTCGTCCTACCTGCTGCAGGCGCAGGCTTCGGGGGCGAAGTTCATCGGCATGGCCAATGCCGGCGTCGATACGATCAACACGATCAAGCAGGCGAGCGAGTTCGGGATCCTGCAGGGCGGACAGAGGCTGGGCGGTCTCAATATTTTCCTGACCGACATCTATTCCGTCGGGCTGCCGGCCGCTCAAGGCATGATCCTGACGACGGGCTTCTACTGGGACATGGATGAGCAGACGCGCGCCTTCGCCCGGCGCTTCGGCGAGCGAATGGGCGGCCGGATGCCGACCATGGTGCAAGCCGGAGACTATTCGGCCGTGCTCCACTTCCTCAAGGCGGCCGAGGCAGCCGGAACCGACGACGGCCTGCGAGTCATGGCCAAGATGCGCGAACTGCCGATCCAGGACTTCTTCGCGCGGAACGCCAAGCTGCGCCCGGACGGACGCATGGTGCACGACATGTACCTCGCCCAAGTGAAAGCACCGTCAGAATCGGCGGGGCCTTGGGATTTCTACAAGATCCTGAAGACCATTCCCGGCGAGCAGGCATTCCAGCCGCTCTCCGAAAGCACGTGCAAGTTGGTGAAGGAGTGATACGCACCTTCGTGCGGATATGAGCTGAACTGCAACAAGGATGGTCGGTTTCTTCGGCTCTAACGCCCAAAGCCGTCCGTCTGCTTTCGGCCAAGCCCAGTCCTCTGCTTCGCGCTAAGCTCTTTAGCCTCGACGGCGCCAGGGATTAGTTGGCGGCGGATGCTTCAAACAGGTGGAATGTCTGAGTTACGGCACATCGCCGGCCACTCAAGCTGAGGCGCGGTTGATCCAGCTGAAAATACGCCGCGTGCTACGATGTCGGCCTAATTGCCCCCGCAGCCCATTTCTCGAATTTTCCGAGCACCCCCCACGCTGTAAGCCCTATAAAAATCGGCATTGTGTAAGGGCTGAGTCCGAAAGCCGGTGTGAGCTGTGCCAGAACTTGACCCAAACCTGTGCTAAGTGGGACCTGTGAGAGTATTTGCGTCACCACAGCGCCTGTGATGCCGATTGCCGACTTCTTTCCAGATAGTAGCTGTCCGATCGTCTCTCCGAGCGCGCCATTGACCTGTCCAAGTGCCGCGCCGTCAGGGCCCGCTGAAGCCAAGCCTGGGGTGGCCCGCGCGGTCGCAAATTGCGCCCCGTCGATCTGCCGACGCAAGGCTTGAAGGAGGTCGTCGAGCCGTGCTGCGACATCAATGGGCGGCATGGCGGGCGCGACATTCGCTGACGAGATCACCATCGGATGCATCGAGACGGGTTGCGTCGTAGCAGCCGCTTTCATAGCAACGTGGCGCTCCAAGTCATGGATACGTGTCAGCACTGCATTGCCCGGCCCCGCCGGATGCAGCGCTTCTTGGATAGCGGCTATCGTGTGCGCATCTGAGAGGCCAGTATCGTCCAAGCCGCGCCGCGCTTGAAATTTCGAAACGGCTGTCATGGTCCGCGGTCCGTTCCGGCCGTCCTCGACGAGGCTCGGCACCGCGCCGAGGCGATTGAGAGATTGCTGAACCCATAGCGTGCTGTCAGCGAGTTCGTCGTCGGGCTCACGTAACACATCGACCTTTATGGATCGCGGCGCCATGAGTTCAATAGATGCGTCGATGTCGATTAAGCTTTTCAAGATCACGCCGGTACCGATTTGTGTGTCGATCGCGTTTGGGTCGAACACGTGGTCACGCACAAACTTTCCACCGCGCGCGCTTGGTGGCCCATAGGCTGTCGATCCGCCCCAAAGATAAGGCGAATTTACCTCCTTGCCGTGGTAGCCGTAGCCGTTGAAGCCTTCGAGCCGATAGAGTGCTCGCGGAGTGCTCCAGTCGCTAACCCCAACCAAGCCCTCAAGACGCAGCGCGTCGATCGCCCCTTCAGCAAATGCCTGTGGTCCGGTGAAGGGGCCGCGCCCCTTTGGGACAATAGTGGTCCGTCGTTCAAGCGGCTGTCCATTACCGAGATAAGTATCGAAGTTAAAAGACGATTCCCGATAGTGGCAGAGCCCAATGAACCACCAGGGCACGCCCGTGCGCGACTCGATTTCCTGGTACCGTGACTTGCCACTGGCGAGTTGCTGCGCCAGCTTGCGCACTAATGCAAGTTTCTCCGGCCGGATCTGAAGCGACGCCCAAATTTGCTCGTAATCGTCCTGAAAATCCTTGAAGGATGGCATGTTGATGCTCCGAGATTTGAGTTGACGAAGCTTTAACAGAGGTGATTAATTCGGCACCTTGGGGAATAGTCAAAACTTGGATGCAGCAGATCGCGGGATATAATAGTATTTATCTACTAATTTGGCTGCAAACGTGAGAGTTCACATGCATGTTGAGTTCCAGGCAGAAGAATGTTCAGCCAGGGTTTGACCAGGTGAACCAAGCAACGTGACCGTCGGAACTCCGTTCGAAGGCTGCCTCGCCTCGTTCCGTCGTCGTGCTCGTGATCTAGGCGGGGTTTTATTCGTGCGACCGGCTAAGCGAGCTTGGAGGTTTCTATCGACCTTCCATCATAGGAAATCCTGAACGCGGTCGGGAATGGCGTCCCCTCGTCCTCGACGGCGCCGTCGGCCCGCACGTCGTCTCGAAGGAGGATGCGACGAACAATTTCAGGAATCATTGCGCCAGCTACATAGCGGCCAAGGCATTCGTGATGACCTCTGCCGAAATGCAGGTAGATTTGATCCGGGCGTGTGGGATCAAAGCGTTCCGGTTCGGGCACTCCATTCGGGTCGAACATTGCCGATAGGCTGAGGGGCAAGACGATCTTACCCTTCGCGATACCGGTCTCGTTAGCGCTGCCCCGACCGAGCACATGGTCGGTTTCTGCCTGGCGGAACATGAAGGCGACGATCGGCGCGAAGCGCAGCGCCTCCCATACGTAGCCGTCGAAGGCGGCAGGACCGGACCGGGCGGCCGTCCGCGCAGCCTCGTGAATCGCCGGCCGGCTCAGGAGTTCGGCGAGAGTGTTCACCACGGCCTCCGAGGTCGTCTCGATGGCCCCGATGAGCAACCCACCGACATTGATGACGACGCGGTCCATACCGAAGCCGGTTGCCACCGGCAGATGCAGCCGGAGCAGCCGAGTGAGAACATCGTCGGGCAGATCGGTGCCGGATTCGATGGCCGCGAGGCGCGCCGGGATGATCGATGCGAACGCAGCCCGCATTTCCCCACGTGCCAGATCCGCCGCTGCGTGAATCGCGTCTGCATCGGCTCGCTCGTCGAAGGGCAGGTTATTGAACTGATCGAACTGGTTGGCGTATGACCAGCGCAGAAGGTCGGCATCGGATGCTGCGAACCCGAAAAAGCGCTGTACGATTCGCAAGGGCACCAAACGTGAGATCGACGCGACAACGTCGATGGTTCCACCGCCTTCTTCAAGGGCTGTGTCGGTGATGTCGCCCGCCAAATCCCGGATAGCCGGGAGGTCGCGCCAGGACAGCACGGCGCGCATGACCGCCTTATCCCGGTAATTCACCTCCGTGCCGTCGAGCGCCAGCATGAACTCGCCCATCTTGGGCTTGTAGAGTGCGACGGAGAAGACCTGCGGCAAGGACAGGATTTCTTCGACCTCGGCGCGGCCGGCGACCAAGACAACCGCACCGCAATCCAGGGCGGTCCGTCGCGCACGCAACTGCGCGAAGAAGGGTTTCGGCGCGCAGGCGATCCATTCCCGGGCGAACTGCCAGCGCTTCGACACCGGCAGGGCCTCTAAGAATTCGAGGCAGGGTGTCTTGGGAGCGACGGTGCGCATGCGCGCCCTCCAGTTTACTTCGCGGTGAAACTCGAAGGTTCCGGCCTGATGCTCGGTGCGTCAGTTGAGGGAGACGTCCAATCCCTCACGCAGAAGCGCGACGAGTTCGCCCTGCCTATGCGTTTCAGTTTTGGCGAACAGAGCGCGCAATTGTGTGCGGGCGGTCGAGATCGCGATGCCACGGTCCTGGGCATGTGCGTTGAGGGACCGTCCCGAAGCCACTGCGTTGGCAAGAATCGACTCGGCGACAGTCAGCCCGAACAGTTTCTGCAACCGTGCAGCGTTACTTTCCTGGACCTTCTGTGTTCCGGTCCGGATCACGATCGCCAGTTCAGCCTTCACCCTTGACCCGGTACTCGCCGGCCGCTTCGACAGCGGGTGCAACGACACGCGATATAGAACGCCACTTTCACCGCAGGTCACGGCGATGTGGTCTGCATGTGTGATTGCGACGTCACCGCTTGCAGCCGAGAGCGCCTCGCTGGCGGCGCGCGCTATTCGCCGTCCGGTTTGGCTATCCTTGAAGACGAGGCTGCCCTTAGCGAAGGACACGCCGGTGCGAGACTGTGCAAGCGCTTCGGCGGCGCGGTTGACGTGCGCCACGTGCAGGCGAGAGTCTGTGAGGATCACAGCGGCATCCAGCAGATCCAGGGCGGAAGCGAGATCGGATGTTCGCTCTGACGCCTGCCGCATCAGCGCGTACAACTCGAAGGCCCGGCGCAGATGCGGGACAAGCATTGCAAGGCGCCGCGCCTCGTCAGACCGGAAGGGTCCAGCCGCCTCGCCGCGCATGGCCGCGAGCGTGGCCATGACATCAGCTTCCTTGGCAAAGTAGGTGACGAGGCTGTGCTCGATCTCGAAGGGCTGCACGACTTCCTTGAACAGGGCGGTCTCCCGGAACCGCGCGGCATCGATCCCTTCCTCGGCTCGGATGACCTTGCCCTGGTTCGACAGGATGTAGGGGAGGCGCGGATCCTCGGTGGCATGCCGGTAGAGGAACTCGCGGTACCGCGACCGTTCGAAGCCGGACACCGCCCACATCGGCTTGCGATTCCCCTCGAGGCTGAACACAGCAAGCTGACCGACACGGCCGCCGACGAACCCCGTCAGATCCTCTAGGAGAGCCGACCACTCTTCCGGTTGGCCGACACGGTCGTAGATTGACCCTACTAGATGCGAATACGCCTCGAGATCCTGCATGGCCACGCTCCACGGTGAATGCGGAATTTTGAGTGTCGTTAGATCTCCAACCTTCCGGTCGGATCCGATGAACGCCGGAACCACTTATTCCATTGCGAAGGCAATCGGACGACAATTCGATACTTCCACGATAGAAATCTACACCGCATAACGCGCGCAATCAGAGGGTTCGCAAATACTCCAGGAGCTGCCGGCGCTGCACGTCGTCAAGTTGCCCCGTCCCGTAAGCAGGCCCTTCGTGGCCGGTATTGGCATTGCCCGGCAGCGCGGTGTCGAACAAGAATGGGCCAGTGTCGGACCGGAAGCCGATGCGGGCCTCATCCAGTTCGCGGCTGCCAACACGGAACGTCTTAGATCGCCGGGCTGAAGGAAGCAGAAGTTCGTGCAAATTCGGCACTGACCCATTATGCAAATACGGACCCGTCGCCCAAATCCCATTGAGAGGACGTGCTTTATAGACTAGAAGATCGCGGTCTCTTCGCGCGCTGATGTATTCGGCAGCGAGACTCTTGCCGCCGGACGTCGAGAGATCGTTGAGCATTTCGTTGCGGGACGCGAGCGCGGCGGCACCTCGCTTGAGCAACCGGTCGAGGATAATGGTCTGGTCCGCGCCTATTCCCGACAGGTCCAGTCCGCGGTCAATCGGCGCCAGGATCGCGCCGGCGACGATCGCGGCCACGAGTTCGAGGCTGCTCGTCTCGGCGGCTAACGGGGGGGTCGTTGCCAGAAACGGCATTCGGACACCTTCTAGGATTCCGGTTCGCGCGCGCCGGGACACAGCATTCGTTGCCATCTTCGGGTCAGTCCCGATCTCCGCCAGCGGCGTCAGGGTCACCTTCAGATTGCGGATCGCGTCAGTCGGGGCGATCGCGTGGCAGGACACGCAATACCTGTCGTAGTGAACCTTTCCTGCTGCAGCGTCCTGGTTCTGCCCCTCCGTGCGCGGCGCGATCCGGTCCGGCCAAGCCGGCGCTGTGAGGGCGCCCAATTGGTTCTCGATCCGCAGAAGGTTGACCCGGTCCACGGAGGTCTCGAACCAGAGCGGCGGCAGGGTCGGCTCACGGATGTCGACATGTGCGAACACCCCCAGCACCTCGCCGACATTCCTGCCCAGTCGCTCGACGGCGAGCCCGTTCGGGGCCGAGCCGTTCCACTGCACCCGGTCATGCCAAGACGTATCCCACAGGAAGGGGTAACTGACGGGTGCATCGGGTTGGGCGATGTTGTGCGGGTCGTGCAAATCGATGCCCGTCGCCCGATTGAAGATCATCCCGAAGGCATCCAGGCGTGCTGGTCCCCAAGGCACCGTGGTTCGGCTCGCCTCGACGTAACGGGAGAAGTCCTCGGCAAACCGGGCCAGGCTCATACGTAGTCGGCGACTGTCGGCCTCGGATGGACCTGCTTCCGGCGTCGACAGTTCCCGTGGGATTACGCGGCGGGCGAAGCGTTCAAAACGCGCCGTATCGTCGGTTGTCAGGGCGACGGCTCGGCTGAGTTCCTCAATGAATGCGAACATGTCTGCATTTGCTGGGCCGCCATCGACCAAGATCGATTGCCCGCGCAATTCGACCATGTTCACGTGGCAGGCGGCGCAGGTCATGCCGATCCATTCGCCGCGATCGTCCACATCCTTCACGAAGCCGATGGGAAGCCCGCTGCGGATCGATCCGCGCTCCCCGTTATACGGGTTCGGCAGGTATCCGAAGCGGGTGAGCCCATCCTCGACGAAGAGCCTGTCGCCGTCCGGACGCTCCAGCGACATGAACCATGCATAGGGCATGATCTGCGAACCCTGGCTCGCAACGTAGAACCACGCTCGCTCCTGCGGATTCCAGGATTGCTGAAGAAACCGCGGACTCCCCTCCGGCTCTTGGGCCGCGGCCCGCAACCCGGCCTGCGTCGGGACCAGGATCATCGCCGTGAGCGCGACCACATGTGCGGCCGTGGAGCGGGTCACGATCTCACCTGGGACATGGTGGGAACCCTGTCTTCGCGAAACGTCTCACCAAATCTAATAAGCACCGATCCAGGCAGGCGCGTCCCTCAAATGGATGATGTTCGAATACAGATTTTCGGTGAAATTCCGGGGACCGGCAATGCTCGCCATCACGGGTGTGGCAATCAGTCGAAAACGCAAGGCTACCGCGACCAGCCTCACTTCAAGCATATGCTAAGCGGTTTCATATATTTTACCTATACTGTGTTTATAAAAATTTATCTTGTAATATTCGAAATTCAATAGAGTAATATTTTACTTGATTATTTACTATGTCGACTGGAGTGAGGACACCTTTGTTCTGCGTCGGCTGAACTGCGAAGTCGGGCACCGCGCAGGCGGTGGGAGGAGCGATGAGCACAAGTATCGCAGAAAGTCAGGCGGACGCCCCTCCACATCATCTGCCCGCGGTGACGACGGGCGGCGACGCGTGGTACCTGGAAACGAAGCAGGTGCTTCAAGAGGAAATGGACCATTTCTGCGGGCCGCCGCAGCCCGGCGATCAAACGCCCTGGCAGACGCGGGCCGACCAAGCCCGGCTCGCCGGCCTGTGTCTGTCCGGCGGCGGTATCCGCAGCGCCACCTTCTGCCTCGGCGCCTTGCAGGCCTTGGCCAACAGGCGGATGCTCGGCGAATTCCACTACCTATCGACGGTATCGGGGGGCGGCTTCGCGGGCGGCTGGTTGCAGACGTTCATTCGTCAGTGCGGCGGCATAGCCGAGGCTGAACGCCAACTCGGCGACTCGGGCAACGAGATCTTCGCCAAGCTGCGGCGATACACGAACTACCTGACCCCGGAAGTCGGGATTCTGTCGAGGGACACCTGGGCAGGCATCGTTCTCTACATAAGAAACACCATTCTCAATTGGCTTCTCATCTTCCCACTATTGTTGTTCGTTCCCCTCGGATTGCTTGCCTACAGGACGGCACTCGAGGCTGCGAGCCGAAGCACGCTGTGGCTTCCCTTGGTGCTCGGCAGCGCGGCGCTGTTCGTTGCGACGTTCAGCGCCTGCACCCTTTTGCCGAGTCATCGGCCGCGGAAGGGCGAGCTAACGGCGTACGCCTCCCCGACGTTGATCGCGGCCGGCATCATCGCGCCGACCTGCCTCTGGGCCCTTGCTCTGCCATTCACGCTCCGCGCGCTGTTCGAGCAAGCGCTGCCGGTATCGCCCTTGTCATTGTGCCAGCTGGGCGTCGGATATTTCACCGTGCAGGTCGCAGCCTATCTCAGCGGTTTGATATGGCAAACGTCGAAGGGCCATCCGGGCCTTTGGCTGTACGAGCGGAATGTCGGCCCCTGGCTCGCCAGCAGTCTTGTCTCGGCCACGCTGATCAGTATCTGCGCCGGCTTGAGCATCGATTGGCTGGTGGGCGACGCCGCCGCCAGCTTCGATGCCGGGCGGGCTCAGGTTTCACAAATCTTGACGGTCGCGGCCCCACCCGCGCTGATCGTCATCCACCTTCTCCAGAGTGTCATCTTCATCGGGTTCCGGAAGAGCGCTGAATGCGCCGACCTCGACCGCGAATGGGTCGCGCGGATCGACGGGCAACTCCTGCTGGCCGCGGTGGGTTGGGCGGGCCTGTGCCTGTGCTGCCTGATCTTATCTGCCGTCGCCCTCGGTCGCGACGACGCACAACTTCCTGGTCTGTTCAGTGCGTTGGGCGCCCTCGCTACCGGCCCGGCCGCCGCCGTCCTGGGCAAGCAGGTCTTCGCCCGCGCGCAGTCTCTGGCCGCCAAGGGGCGGATGGACGACCTCCTGATGATGGGCCTGAGCGGGATGGCGGCGGTCTTCGGGATCAGCCTATTCGCGCTGATGGGATGGTGCCTCGGCCGCTTTCTCGGCTACGTGCACGATGGATGGGGCGACTGCCTGCTGCCGCGCTGGACGCAACTTGGCGTTAACGCAGGTGTCGATTGTGGCATCAATCCCTACGGAATGATCCTGATAATGGATCTGGTGGTGGCCGCGCTCCTAGCTGGCGCCGTCTGGCTGTTCGGCCGCGTCAACGTCAACCGCTTCTCGATGCACGGCGTCTACCGCAACCGCTTGACCCGGGGCTTTCTCGGCTCGGCGCGGACACGGCGTGACGCCGATCCCTTCACCGATTTCGACGAAGCAGACAGTCCGCGCATCGCCGAACTCGGGACGGAAAAGCGGCTGCTGCCCGTCGTCAATATGACGCTCAATCTCACGGACCTCCTACACACCGAGTGGGCGGAGCGAAAAGCCGCCTCGTTCACCGCGACACCCTTCGCCTGCGGCTCAGCGATCCTAGACCGCGCGGACATGGCGCGCGACATGCCTCGTACGGGTGGTCCGCGCGGGGCGTATATCCGGACATCGGAATATGCCGGTATGGAGACCCGGGGCGACAGAGTCAGCGCCGGCAAAGGGCCCCTGCTCGGTGGGCTCCTGACGATCTCCGGCGCGGCAGTCAGCCCGAACTGGGGCTATCATTCGTCGCGCATGATCGCTTTCCTGATGACGCTCTTCAACGTTCGGCTCGGGGCCTGGCTACCCAACCCCGCGGTCGCACGCCGGGATGACCTGAAGCTCGCCAAGCCGGCCAACTCCGTGCTCGCGCTCCTGAGCGAACTCGGCGGCCGCAGCACCGATGTGCGACAGGCAATTTATCTGTCAGATGGCGGCCATTTCGATAATCTCGGCGTCTACGAGATGCTGCGGCGGCGATGTGCGCGGATCGTGGTGATCGATGCGGGTCAGGACGAGAAATGCACTTTCTTCGATCTCGGCAATGTAATCCGCAAAGCGGAGGTCGACGGATTGGCGAAAGTCCAGATGGGCGAGATGCGGATTCGTTCCCGCTCGACGATCGAGCGTGAGGGCAAACGTGCCGGTGCCATGGGCTATGCGCGAGGTACGATCACCTATCCAGGCGCCCGTGACGCGGCATCTCTAATATACATCAAGCCAAGCTTTCTCGAGGACATCCCCGCCGAGGTCCGCGCCTATGGCACCACCAGCACAGCTTTCCCGCATGAAAGTACGGCCAATCAGTGGTTTTCGGAAAGCCAGTTCGAAAGTTACCGGGCTCTGGGCTTCCATCAGATCAGTAAAATGTTCGGCTCGCAGCTCACGAATTTGTCTGAGTGGGCGACTTATCTTGACAACGAAATTACTCGCCGACCCCCCGAATAGAAGGCGGTACGGCCCGTACAAGCGCATTTGGAATCCGAGCTGGAATTTCGCGTGCGATCTCAATGCTGTGCCACGCGCATAGTTCTCGATTCGCGCTCGAATTCGATGTCAACGCAGTTTGACAGTTGCTGTTGGCGCTTACGATGGGTGTTCGAAACCCCAAGCCAATCCAAAACAGATCATAGCTGGACCGCTATATCGTTCAAATGAGCGATGCGCGTACATCAGGATACAGCAATCATACTTGTCGCCGATATGTGCCTGGAGGCTCGTATTTGAGCTGGCGGAGGACGGACCATGATGTTTTCGATCGTAAGGTCTTTTCAGAAAAAGCGTGCAGCCGCGAGAAACTATAGAATTCTTTCGGCCATGGATGACGATATGCTGCGCGATGTCGGCCTGGATCGACGTACGCTGCAAACGTTCTGCGAGAACGGCTGCTCGCATGAGGCTCCGCAGGTGAGTTGGTCAGACTCGTCTCTGACAGGCCTCAGACCTCGACCGTTAAAGACAGCGCTCGGCTGATCTATATGCCATGACTCGCGATCGCGTGTCTGAAGCTTTTTCGCTCGGTAGGAGCACCCGACCGACCTCGACTTTGGCCGTTGGGAGAGTCTTGAGCGGGTGACGTTACGGAGCATGCGTGAGGCTACTTTGGTGGCGTCCCTGCCAAGAGGTTCTGCCAAGAGACGCCGCCATGCCGCCTCCACCCACCCGCTCCGCCGCGATCATCCCGGCGTTCGCGCCGCCATTCGTCCATCACTCCTGGCACCATGCGTAGGCGCCGTCGATCGGTGCGATCCTCACCTCTGCTCGTCGTACGATGGCCAGCCTCCTGCGGGTGATGAGCCGTGCGCAGGAGCGGTGGTTCTTCAACGCCCACCGCATCCTCAACTGGGCCGCCGGGTACGGTTCTGTTCAAGGCGGAGGGCGGACCGCTGCTCCTGCCCGGTATGGCGGGCTTCTCGGCCGAGGACCGCGTGGATGGTCCGGTCGTGAACCTGTCTTACTGGGTGTTCCCGGCCTTCACGAAGCTTGCGGCGCTCGCACCGGAATTCGATTGGGCGCGCCTCAACGCCGCCGGCCTCGACCTCGTCCTGCGCGCCCGCTTCGGCGAGGCGAAGCTGCCGACCGAGTGGATCGCCATGCGCGGGGGCACGCCAAAGCCGGCCGAGGGCTTCCCGGCGACGTTCTCGTACAATGCCGTTCGGGTGCCCCTCTATCTCGCCATGGCCGGGCACGCCGACCGCCGCGCCTACGAGCCCTTCGCCAAGCTCTGGGCGGAGCCCGATCCCGCGGGCCTCCCGATCGTCGATACGGCGAGCGGGCAGGTGACGGGTCGTCTGCAGGAGCCGGGCTACGCTTCCCTGGCGGCCCTGGTCGCCTGTGCCGCGTCGGGCACGGCGCTGCCGGCGGGCTTTGCCGAGCCGGCAGCGACCGAGAACTACTATCCCGCGACGCTCCATCTCCTGGCGCTCGTCGCTGCCAACACGAGGTACCGGTCATGTCTCGGGCGCTGAGGCGACGCGGTGCGGCGCTGTCACTCGTGGCGGGGCTGGGCCTCGACGTGGCGGGCGGCGGGGGGGCGGTGCGGGCGCAGCCGGCCGCAAGCCCCGCGCAGGCAGTCGCGACCATCGTTCGGCAGGATGAGGGGCGTGCGCCCGTCATCCTGGGCGGCCAGGAGGGCCGGTCCGCCGGTCCCGAGATCGTCGACGAGAGCGGCCTGCGCTACTACGCGGCGCAGCGCCAGACCGAGCGCGTGCAGGCCGAGATCGCACGCCTGCGGAAGCGCTACCCGCACTGGACCGTCCCAACCGACCTCGACACGCTGAAGCCGAGCCCGCCCGAGGAGGCCCCCCTGTGGGACCTGTTCACCGCGGGCCGGATCGCCGAGCTGCGCGCGGCCATCACGGCGCGCCAAACCGTGGAGCCCGATTGGCGTCCTTCCGACGACCTGGCGCGCAAGCTCAACCGCGGGACCCTGCGGGGCGAGGTCAAGGCGGCCGAGCAGAACGGCGATTGGGACAGCATCCTGGCCCGGGTCAACGCCACGCCCAACGCGATCAGCGATCTCGACATCGACATCGCGTGGCTGGTGGCGGAGGCCTATGCCCGCACCGGCGCGGCCGCACAGGCGGCGGCGGCCTACCGGACCATCCTGGCTGGCCAGACAGAATCCGCGCTTCGGCTTGCGACCGTTCAGAAGGCGATGGCCATCCTGCCGATGATGCAGGTTGAGACCCTGCTCGCCCTTAGTCACCCGGTTGCCGACGGGACCAGTGAGTTCCAGGCCATACGCCTCGACGTGACGCGGGCGCGCATCGCGGCGGTTCTGCATGACGAACCCGCCGGCCGGATCGAGCCGGCCGATCTCGTCGCTCTCGGCGAGTCCATGCGCAAGTTGGGGAAGCCCGATCAGATCGGCCTTCTCGGCTGGTACGCCTATCGGCGCCGGCAGTTCCGCGAGGCCTTGGACTGGTTCAAGATGGCCATAGCCCGCGGAGGCGATGCGCGGGTCGCTACCGGCCTCGCCTTGTCGCTGCGCGAGCTCGGGCAAGATCGGGAAGCCGAGGAAATCGCCTTCGCCTGGCGCGGCCCTTCGGTGACCAACACCGCGCTCTACATGGACATGATGGCGCGGCGGCTGACTCAGAGCCCCGTCTCTCCGGTCGATGCCCCGCGGCTCGACCGCTTCGCCAAGCTCGTCCTCGCCACCGCATCCGGCGACGGCGCTCAGGCGCTCGGTTGGTACGCCTACAACGCCTGCCAGTTCGAGGCCGCCGCTGATTGGTTTCAGCGCGCCACAGCCTGGAAGCCGCGGGAATCGGCGGTGCTGGGCTATGCGCTGACGCTCGGACGGCTGAAGCGCACCCGCGAGTTCATTGACGTAATCAATCGGTACGATGGCCTGTTCCCGACGGTGGTCGAGCTCGCGCTGCCGGCCCCGGACTCGCAGGTGCCGGGCCCCTGCGATCCGGTTCGGGTCGCTTCGACCTCGGTGCAGCCGTTGGCCGCCATGCAGGCCCGCGTGCCGAAGCCGGTGCCCGCATCCGCGACCCTCCGCTCCCTTCCGGTGAAGCGCGGCGAGTTCCCGATCTCCGTCGCTGCCGAGAACCCCCTGCGGTTTCCTGAGCTGACCGACAAAGGCCGCGAGGCCGAGTTCCTGCGCGAGCCTCGGGACGCCCAGCCGCTCGTTGCTCGGCGTGTGCCGGGTGTCGGAGCCATGCCGTACGAGCGCTATGGCTTCACCTTGCTCCCGGGATGGAACGGTCTCGACCGGGCGACGCCGCAAGCCGCGCAAGCAGTCCCACCGGTCGGTACGCTGGCTCAGGGTGAAGCCATCGGGATCGCAGTCGCGGGCGCGCCCCGTGCGCCGCTGACGCGCGACAGCGACCGGTTTGGTCCCTTCGATTCGGCCGCCGCGGGATCCCGCAGCAATCCTCGTGGCGAGGGACAGGAAAGATGAAGCGGATGACGGCGACGCGGATCCGGTCCCACGTCCTGCAAGTCGGAGCGGCCGCGCTCGCGAGCCTATCGCTGACTGCTTGCAACACCGCCCGGGCGCCCTCCGCCCAGATCTCGACGCCGGGGGCGGTCTTCACCGCCTTGGACGGTTCGGCTCGCCGCGCGCCACTCGTGTCGCTGCCCGACGCCGGACGCCCCGTCCTCGTCGACGAGGTGCGCTACTCGGGAGGGCTGCGCCAACAGGTCCGATTCGGGACCAGCGGTGAGAACCGGGCCGATCTGACGATCGGCACGGCAAACGCCCATGCCGCTCCGAGACTGGAGAAACCCACCCGGACAGGCATCGCGGCCGAACTCGCGAGCCTGGGGGGCAGGCCCTATCGCGTCCTGAACCAGCCGGCGCGCAATGCCTATGGGCCGGTCGGCGTCGCGCTCAGCGACCGCTGTGCCTACGCTTGGCAATGGATCGACGACATCCAGGGCATCCAGCTCGACGCGGCGCGACCGGTGTCTGGGCGGGTCTCGGCGTCGCTGCGCGTCCACCTCTGCGGCCGGGGCCTCACCACCTCGGCGGACACCCTGATCGCGGATCTGGCACGGCTGCGTTTGGGTTCGGTCGCCCAGGAACAGGTTGCTCGCCAGCCGCGCCGACGTCCGGCTCCGAAGGCGGCGGAGGCCCTTCAGAATCCGGAGGCCGCTACGGCGCCAGCGGTCGCTCCGGTGGTTGCCGGCCGGCCGCTCGTGACGGTCAATGCCAGCGGGACGCTCGTCGACATACCGGAGACCGCGGCACCGGTCGCGAATGCGGCCCAACGTGGAGCGGCCGGGCGTCCGACGAGCCCGGATATTGCGGTGCCAAGGCCGGGTTCGGCCAACACCGCCTCGCTCAGTCAGCCGCGCTACCTGATGGAGCCGGGCCAAGTCCGCTCGGCGACGACGCTCGAAGCCCCGAGGCCGGTGGATCCGATCCGGCAGGAACCCCTCTCAGCCGACCTGCCGCCCCAGGCCTACCGCGGGCCAACTCCGCCGCCATTCGGCTGGTAAGACCGCTTCACCCATCGGCCAGGGACTCGCACCTCCTTCGACCATCCGCGCCAGCAACGCTGTCGATCTGTTCGGGAGATGACCCCGGTTTTCAGCGCGCTCCGTAAGTCGAGCCGAGGCCACCGGCTGTTGGCCGATAATGGTAGCAGATATATCCGTAAGGGCCATACCACCGGCTGCCGGATAAACACGGCGGCACGGCTGGACGGCACAAGGTGGAACAGGTTGCACCCGTGAGGCGCGACTCGACCAAAATGTTGGACGGTCGCGACCTTTCGACATCATACCGAGCCTGCAGCGGGGCAGCATCCGCGATTGCGCTGAATGGGAGGGTCAAACCCAGACCGACGAGCAGCCTGCTGAGCTTCGCGATGATCATGTTGGCGATCTCCAGATCGCGGGCAACGCTGAGGGAGCGGGTTAGTTCTGAGGACCCTCTCTACGTAAGTAGTCTGACCGAGGCTGACTCAGACTCCGAGTACATCCTTGGCCTGCAAGGTGATCTGTCATGATGGTTCTCATATAAGTATCATCGCCGAGATCTACGCGATCGAGACTCGACAGAGCCCGCGGGATAAAGCTGAGCGACGAATGTCGACTGTTGCGGATGACGCAGGCCAACGGAAGCGGAGATGCCGTAACGGCGCCCTTCGCCTTCAGAAGGCATCGAGCGCGGCGTAGACCATGGCGCGAGTCAGCGTGCGGTAGTGCTGGCGCTGCGCGGCCGAGGAGGTCTGCATCATCAGGAGCGCGAAGAAGCCCGCCGCTGGATCGACCCAGAAGTAGGTGCCGCCGACCCCGCTCCAGAACCAGTCGCCGACGTTGCCCGGAAACGGCGCTTCGCCCGCCGCGAGGCGGACCGCGACCCCGAGCCCGAAGCCGTATCCCGGACCCGGCGGGTAGTAGGCGCCTCTCGCGATCTCAGCCCCGAGATGGTCGGCGGTCATGAGCCGCACGCTCGCCGGCGCGAGGACGCGCACGCCGCCGAGGCCGCCGTCGGAGAGGAGCATGCGCAGGAAGCTGGCATAATCCGCCACCGTCGAGACGAGGCCACCGTTGCCCCGCTGGCCATGCCGCGGCAGGCACGGATCGTGGAACGCAGGCCGTTGGCCCGGCGCCTGCGGCAGCGGTTGCGCCACGCGTCCTGCCGCCGCCGTAGGGATACGAAACCGTGTGTCGGCCATGCCGAGCGGCCCGAGGATGGTCTCGTCGAGCACGCCCTGAAGATCCGCGCCACCGGCCACCTCCAGCACCCGGCCGAGGACGTCCGTGGCATGCGAGTAGTGCCAGACGGTGCCGGGCTGGTGCTCCAGCGGCAGGCGTGCGATCCGCGCAGCGAAGGCGGCGTTGTCGAGATCCTGGCTGAGCAGGCCGTCGGCCACGTAGGCCCGGCGCGTCAGCCCGTCGCCGAGATAGCCGTAGGCGATCCCGGCGGTGTGGCGCAGGAGGTCGTGCACGGTCGGCACGGTCGTCGCCGGGACGCGCGTACCGTCGGAGCCCGACAGGTAGAGTTCGTCGAAGGCGGGGATGAAGTCCGCGACCGGCTGGTCGAGGCGTAGTTCGCCGCGTTCGGCCAGCACGAGGGCGGCCACCGAGACCACGACTTTGGTCATGGAGTAGATGCGCCAGATCGCGTCGGTCCGGAGGGGATCGCCCGCGACGGGGTCGCGAAAGCCCACAGTCCGCCGCCAAATGTCGGTGTCGTGACTACCGATCAGCAAGTCGGCACCGGCGATCGCGCCCGCCGCGACGTCAACTTCCAGCCGGTCACCGAGGCGATCGAGAAGCGAGAGCGAGAAGGTCGGAAAGCTGCGCATGGAGCCTGTATAGGGCGCCCGGCGGCGGCGCCGAACAGAACGGGGCGGGAGCGTCGACCATCGCCGACGCCCCCGCCCACCGCCTCGGACCTGGATGCTCTCAGAAGAGGCCCGGTGCGGCGTCTCAATCGTCGAAAGAGCGGATGCGCGGGCCGGCGTCGAGGTCGTCGCGAGCCCAGATCAGGAACTGGCTCATGCTGTCGACCTGATCGTCATGCCGGCCGTGGGGAAACGCGAGGACCTCCTTCTCGAACTCGCCGAGCCAGGCGGCGTGCTCGGGCAGCAGCACGCGCCCGCCCTCGATGCTCGCCGCCTGCGAGAACGCCCGAACGATCTTGTCGCCCTGCGGCTGGACCGCGATCGCGAACACCTCTCCCGAGTACCGCAGATCCTGAACCAGCTGCTCCCCGGACGCCTTGTCCTCGATGAGCACGCCGTTCGGGCGCCAGCGCGCGTTCATCTCGATGATCTTCCGGCGCAGGTCGGGGTAGCCCAACCGATCCCGGAACACGTCGAGAAGATAGTAGGCGCCGCCGCGAACCAGCCACGTCGTACATACCGAGTAATCGTTCAGCTCGCCGGCCTTCGAAGCCGTGTCCCAAGATTGAAAAACCTGATCGTCGCCGTAGGAGCCCGGCGCCGGCATCGCGCCGAAGCGCGGAAACCACGCCAGGTCGAACATGTTGCCCCCGGGCGGCACCGGTTCCTGCTGATACTGGGCCGCGAAGTTGAAGCTTCCCATGGTCCGCCGCTGCTCCTCGAGCACGGCCTGCGGCTCGCGCTCGGGGTGAAGCACCTCGCCCCTCCGGCGGTGATGGACCCGCCCCTGACCGATCGGGATGAACTGATCGGCCTCGGCGATGGCCGGAAGGTTGAGGACCGTCCAGCCGCCCTGCTCGAGCAGGTGACCGGTCAGATCATCGACGTGAAGACGCTGCATCACCAGGATGATCGCGCCGGTGGTCTTGTCGTCGAGGCGCGAGAGCAGGGACAGGTCGTACCAGTCGTTCGTGGCGCTGCGGACCGCCTCGGACAGCGCGTCGGTGGGCTTGATCGGATCGTCGAGGATGATGATGTGGCCGCCGCGGCCGGTGAGCACGCCGCCGACCGAGGTCGCCATCCGGGAGCCGCCGCGGGTGGTCTCGAACTCGCTCTCGGTGTTCTTCGCGCCGCCCAGGCGGGTGCCGGGGAAGAGGCGCTCGTACCACGGCGCGCGCATCAACATGCGGGTCTGGTTCGAGAGCTTGACCGCCAAATCCTGGGCGTAGCTGACGCAGATGATGCGCCGGGTCGGGTCGCGGCCGAGCATCCAGGCCGGGAATGCCACCGAGGCGCACAGCGACTTGGCGCTGCGCGGGGGCACGTTGATGATCAGCCGCCGGATACGGCCGGCCATCACCCCCTCGAGGTGATGGGTGATCGCGTCGAGGTGCCAGTTCGACGCGAAGGTGTCGCCCTGGACCACGGTGCCGAAGGCCTTCTGGAGGAAGAAGCCGAGATCCTCGCGCAAGAGGTGATCGAGCAGGGTGGGCGGTGTCATGCTGCATGGTCCTCTTGGTCAGAGATGCAATGGGGGGTGAGATCGAGACCCGGAGCGGGATTGGCGTTGACGGCGGGCGCGCTGGCCCGCTCGCGGGCGAGGAAGCGCGCGACGATCGCCTGGTCCTCGGCCGAGAAGGGCGTTGCCGCCTCGAGCGCCTCGGCGGTCGGGGGCGGCCCCTCCAGCAGGCCGAGCCGATGGGCGAGCGCTAGGAGTTCGCGCAGGGAGCGCGCTTCGCCCTTGGCGGCCTTGTTGACGTTGGTGATGACGATCAGGTCGAGCTTGGTCAGGGTGCGGGACTTGCCGCCCTCGACGACGGTGACCGTCTGCGAGAACTCCCGCTTCATGGCCTCCTCGATCACGGTCTTGACGTCGCGGGCGCCCTTGGCCCGCCCGCGCGGGTTGCCGGACTGGCCGGGCTTGAACCGGGTGTGGGCTGGCGGCCGGCCGTAGCCGACCTCGTAGTCGCCGGTGGGCTTGGTCTTACGCGGCATCGCGGTCCTCCTGGTCATGGTCGGCATGGGTGGCGGTCTCAGCCCCGTTCGCCGCGCGGAGAGCTGCGAGTTCGGTGAGGGTCTGGCCGGTGGCGGCGAGACGCGCGGGCTCGCCGGTCAGCCGCTCCAGGCGGCGCAACGCGACGTCGACGTAGACGGGGTCCAGTTCGATGCCGCGGCCCTTGCGCCGGGTGCGCTCGGCGGCGAGCAGCGTCGTGCCCGAGCCGCAGAACGGGTCGAGCACGACCTCGCCGCGGGCCGAGACGTCGCGCAGGGCGTCGGCCACCAAAGCCACCGGCTTCACGGTAGGATGCGCGGCGAGATCGGCGGCGCGGTCGCGGTGAAAGGTGTTCTGGCCGGGATAGTCCCAGACGTTGGTACGGTTGCGCCCGTGCTTGCCCAGCTCGACGTTGTTGCGATGGGGTGCCCGGCCTGCCTTGAACACGAAGACCAGCTCGTGCTTGGAACGGTACAGCGAGCCCATGCCGCCGTTGTCCTTGTTCCAGACGCATAGGTTCTTCAGTTCGTAGAGCTCGTCGGCGGCCGCGAGCATCTCGCCCATGTGCCGCCAGTCCATGCATTGGAAATGCACGGACCCGTCGGCGCTGTGGGCGACCAGATGTTTGAAGGTGGCGCGCAGGAACTCGGTGAAAGCCGACGTCGTCATCTCGCCGGAAGCCATGGCGAACTCGGCGTGGCGAGCCTTGCCCAGCCCCGAGACGTGGCCGCCGACCTTCACGTTATACGGCGCGTCCGCGAATACGACTGCGGCGCGCTCCTCACCCAGCAGGGTGGTGTAAGACGTGGCCTCCAGCGCCGAGCCGCAGAGCAGGCGATGGGCGCCGCAGATCCAGAGGTCGCCGGGGCGACTGATCGGCTGACCGGTCCCGGGGTCCGCTCCCTCATCGTCAGGATCGACCAGGCTCTGGCCAGGATCCAGGATGGCCTCGATCTCCGGGACCTCGAAGCCGGTGATCTCAAGATTGATGTCGAGATCCTGCAGGCTCTCGAACTCGATGCGTAGGCGGTCGGGATCCCAGGTCGCGAGTTCGGCTTGCTTGGTGACGGCGAGGCGGTAGATCCGAGCCTCGACGACGCTGAGATGGTCCAGGCAGATGGTCGGGACTTCGGCGAGGCCGATCTGCCCGGCGGCCAGGAACCACTCGTGCCCGACGATGATCAGTCCGGTGGGATCGACTTGGATCGGTACCAGGAAACCGAAGGTGCCGATTACTTCGGCGAGCTTGGCGATCTGCTTCGGCGGGTGGTTGCGAGGGTTGCGCGGATCCGGCCGCAACTCGGCGAGCGGCCGGATCGTGATGCGATCGACGAGCTTTGGGACGAGGCGACCCGTTTCATATGGTACCTCATTATGGGTTCCAATTGATCGTGACACGATGTTCTCCTCTTGAAGGTTGCAGTGGGGTGAAAGCTTCGCCTACCGGCGGCCGCGCGGGCGCGGCTCAATCCGGTTCAGGTGGTGGGCGAGTTGATGGGCGGCATTGACGAGCTCGACCACGATCAGAGCGTGGCCCTCATGGCTCGCCCAGCGCAGGCGATGACAAAGATCGTCGAAGCAGCGACAGATGTTGCCTGACACCGGCTTCTTCTCGGGCGAGGAGACATCGAACGCCTCGGCATGCTCGCCTGCCAGGGCGGTGAGATGAGCCAAATCTTCTGGTTCACGGATGAGCGCGCCAATCCGGATGAGGTTCTCAAGATCTCCGGGGTCCACGTCGGGACGGAGGTCGTGTGGATCCTGCCGCAGCGTCTCGTAGTGGAAGCCGGCGAGTGGCGCCCGCAGGTCGCGCAGGAAGTCAACCGCACGAGCCTGGGTCAGTCCTCCGCGCATCAACCGCAGAGCCATCAGCAGCGCGTAAGCTTCGTAGCCGCTGTACAGGACGTCGATGCCGCGACCGGGCGGCCCTTCGCCATGGAAGGCTCGACGGACAGGCCGTCCGCGGGGTGTCTCCTGCTCCTGCCTACGGTCGCGGTCGAGCAGACGCTTCAACTCGATCCTGAGAGCGTCGAAGCGCTTCGGCTCGTGCTGCGGGTTGATGCGCGAGGCGATGGCGATCGCCTGCTCGACCTGGTCTCGTTTGAAAGTGGCGTAGCTCGCGTCCGACATGAACCCGAATTACGCCGCCCAAATTGAAGTGTCAACAAGGTATTCTGTTAGGAGTGCAGGGTAGCCGCTGGGCTCAGCCGTTGCGCTCGATCAGCCAGTCGAGCAGGCCGGCCTCGACGCTGCGCCGGGCGAGTTCGCCGCCGGTGAGCAGATGCACGTCGAGCCCGTCCGCTGTCAGGTGCCCGACCGGCGAGTGGCAGACGAAGAACATCCTCTGATAGGCGCCGCTTGCGCGGTATGCGCCGATCGAGGCGTCCAGCACCGCCTGCGTCGCCCGGGACTTCACCTGCACGAAGCCGCGCTCGCCGGTCGCCGGCTGCTCGACGACGAGGTCGACGTCGGCTTGGCTTCCGCCGAGCGCGGACACCCGCTGCCAGCCCGAGCGCGCCATCAGCAGATCGGCCAGCACCTCGAAGTCCGCCCAGTGCAGCCCGGCGATCAGCGCCTCGGCGGCCTGGATCATCTCCGCCCGTACCGCCCGCGCCCGGACGACGGCCGGCTCGTCGATGTCGTTAATCCGCCGCAGGAGATAGTCCTCCGCGGCGACCTTGCAGATCGTGCGTTGGTACCCCTGGAGTTGGGTCAGGCGGCTGCTCAGGCTCGCGGTCGTCAGCGGCGCGCCGAGCAGGTTGAAGTCGCGCCATCCCGCCCGCGTCCGGCGCTCGACCACGCCCTCAGTGCCCACCGGTACACGCGTGACCTCCGGCTCGGCGAACGCCCACCACAGCCTGCCCTGCGCGAAGGTGATCCAGAGCGCATCGGCCGGCAGGGTGTGGAAGTCCCGGAGTTCGCGCAGCACTTGGCTGACCTCGCCCGGCGGGTGGCGCCCGTCGCGCGCGAGCGCGGCGCGGGCGCCATCCCAGTCGCCGGCGAGGCATTCGGCGTGCGGTTCGTCCGGGCTGCCGAAGCGGATCACGCCCTCGGCCAGACAGGCTTTCGCCCAGGCGCCGCCGGGCCCGAGCTTGATGTACCGCACCGCGCTGGGGGCGAGCGGCGCCATGGGGATGGCGGCGGGTGGGACGGGAATGTGCAGGGTCATGGTGCGAGCGCCCGATGCGGAGGCCGATCCTCCGGGGTGCAGGCGTCGCTCTGCCGGGGCGGACAGTCCAGCGAAATATCCGTTTATTGGATATCTGATTTTTGGATCGGGCGATGTCGTCGATACTGGGCCTGCCGGACACCGTCTGCCCGGCCCGCCATGCCCCCCTCCCTGCGCTCCCGTCGCCATCGGCGCCTGGCGGAGCTGATCGCCCGGTACCGCGACGCGGCCGGTCTGAAGCAATCCGACGTCGCCAAGCAGCTCGGCCGGCATCAGCCGTTCGTCAGCGGGATCGAGAGCGGCCAACGGCGGGTCGACCTGGTCGAGCTTCTCGACCTCGCCGAGGTGATCGGCTTCGACCCGCACGAGCTGCTGAAAGAATTGAACGACACGCCGCGGGAGTGAGCCGGCAGATTCCGCTGGACTGTCGTCGCGGACGGAGCGTGTGTGCGTCCGGCGACCGAGGCGGGCGCGACGCAGCCCGGCGGCCCGGCGGAGACAAACCATGAACGCATCCGGACTGAGCATCACCGCCGGCCTCAGCGAGATCAGCGGCCGGCTGCCCGCCACTTGGCTCGCCGAGAGGAGGGCACCCGCGGTGATCAGATCGTGCCCGACCACGCTCAACAGGTAGACTGCCAGGAAGGCACTCAGGACGAGCTGGATGGCTCCAAAGATCGCGGAGGCTGCGGCCAACCTCAGCAGCGCCGGGTTGCGGAAGATCAGGTCCAGTGGATCGAGCAGGCGCCGGTTCCGGCTCGGTGCACCGGCGGCGCGTTCCGTCCTGACCAGGGGGGAGGCGGCTGCAAAGGCGAGCGCAGCGAGGGTACTGCCGCCGGCTAGGATCACGCAGGTGCCGCTCCAGTCGAAGCGTGCCAGCAGGAGCGGCACGAGGAGTCCGGCCAGCACGCCGCCGAGCGGCACGCTCGTCTGCCGAACCGAGACGATGAACACGAACGCGGGCGATCCCCTTTGATGGGCGATCGCCTGAGAACTGACGGGTGTGAGGGGTCCGTAGCACAGCCCGATCAGGACGGCGCCCGACAGCAGGCCGACGATCCCGGCCTGGGCGAAGATCGCGAGGCCGAGAGCTCCCCCGGCCACACAGGCGAAGCTCAGCCGCAACGGTCCGAAGCGCTCGATCAGCGGCGTCGCGAGCAGGTTGCCCAGGAGGACGAAGGCGAGACCAGCCCGGAATACGCCCCCGTGATCTCGGCGGGCAGGCCGTAGCTATGCGTGACCGCCCCCGCCATGATCGGCGGCGCGAGGCTGAGCAGGATCAAGGTGGCTTGCGGGAACATCATGGCGAAGAGCAGCGCGGCCGGGCCGCCCTGGGGCGGAGGGGTCGTCCCGCCGGACCGTAGGCTGCCACCGTTGATCAAAGACCCGCTCCCAAGCGCCGCCCCTCGCTGCCCGTCGATTCCCGATCCGCATTGCGCTCTGCCTGGATCCGCGACAGCGCGATCTCCCCGCGAACGCGCGTCTCACGCCGGGTGCGAAACGGTCTCCGAGCCTACGTCAGCATGGCGAGCCGGAAAACGGCACTGCCCACGGCGAGAACGGGCGCGTGTTCAAGCCCGAAGTTGGCCGGCGAAGCGGTGTCGACGGTTGCGGGAGACCGTGTAGGCTGACGCTAAAGCCTGGTCCCAGCAGCGATATCGCCGCCGAGAGCAGAAGACTGACTTTTCACCAGGAAGGCCTGGTGGTGCACGCAGTCAGGCTCGAACCAGTCTCCAAATCGACTGGGTTTGCTGCCGCGCGAAATGGCTTCGAGAAGGCCCATCCTGCGGCACGAAACGACCCATGCCGCACCGCGAAATGGGCCGCCCGGACCAGACGCCCTCGGTTAACTGGGATGGCAAACCGACGATGGCGCCGAGCCGACGAGCACGCACCGGGTGACGCTTGACATCCGCGTGGCGAGGGTGTGGCTTCTACGCTCAAAGGAGGTCGCAGCGATGACCCGACGTCCGACCATCCCCGGCCGCAGCTATCTCGGCCATACGGTGACGCGCCGACCTCTACCAGATGTCACCTCAGCCCTGTCTGGTGACGGAGACACTGCTGCGCCGGTTATCGCCCGCCGGATCACCGAGCTGGCGCAACGGGAGGGGAGGCCGCGGCCCAGCAGGGAACCCGGTCACTGGACCGGGTTTCGGATCGCCGACGTTGACGTCGAGATGGGAGGACGGTCGAACAATCGACCTCGGATCGAAGTCCAGGCTAGTGGCCGACCCGTCCTGCGCGGGCATGCGCGGGTTGGCGGCGACGGGGTTCGACGCGTCGATGTTCGGTATTGGAATCGTGGGCGTTGGCAGAGCAAGCTCTTCCGGAGGCGTGTGCTCCCGTCGACGGACTAGGCAAGTTCCGTCCGCCATCGTCAGTTCACAACTGATCCGCTACGCAGCCGTGTCGAGTTCCGATACTATTGACCTTGAGTCTGACGATAGATAAACGTGGATGTGCTTCCGGGCTTGCGCGATGCGGCGACCGGATGGCCCGAGCTTCCTGAGCCACGGCGCGAGCCGCCAGGTGCAAACGGCCTACGCGTGATCTCTGAGGTCACCGTGCGCGAACAAGCCCCGCAGGAGCTTGGACATGAACGTCGCTTGCTCGGCGCGTGTGCCGAGTTCCACCGGGGTAACCCCCGTGGAACATCATGGCTCTCCCAAACCCTCTCGTCCCGAGGAAACGCACCCGCTCGTCTCCGCCCGGCGCTCATGCCGGTGCGGCCCCCAATGCGAGTTCGCCCTCGCAGTTCAGAACGCTGCAGATGCAGTACTGGCCGATCGACCAGATCAAGCCGTACGCGCGCGAGCTTCGGACCTACCATAAGGACCAGCAGCAGCATCTCCAGCGCAACATCCTCGCCTTCAACGGCCCAGTCGCCCCGATCCTCGTCTCGGGCGACGGTACGATCATCGGCGGCCATGCACTCCACCGCGCGCTGAAGGCGCTCGGCTTCGAGCGCGTGCCGGTCACCGTCGTCGATGACCTCGATCCCGTGCAGGTCGCCGCGCTCCGGATCAGCCTCAACAAGATCCAGGAGATGTCGAGCTGGAACGCCGACGCGCTCCGGTACGAAGTCGCCTACATCGCCGAAGTCGATGTCGATCTGCTAGTGAACACGGCGATCCCTACGGTCGAGATCGACGTGCTCCTGCACCCGGATGTGAAAGATGACGCGGCGGACGAGGCCGATGTCCTCCCACCCTCGGATGGGAATGGGCCGACGATCTCGGTGCGAGGGGATATCTGGCTGTTCAAGAACGGACACGCGCTCGCCTGCGGGGACGCACGCGAGCGCGAGGTCTACGCCCGGCTGCTCGGCGCGCGCCACGCCCGGATGATCGTCGCCGACGTACCTTACAACGTCAAAATCGCCGGCCACGTGACCAAGCGCGACCTGCGTGAGTTCGCGATGGCCTCGGGTGAGATGACGCCGGCCGAGTTCACCCGGTTCTTGAAGATGATCTTTGAGAATCTCGCGGCGTTCTCCCTCGACGGGTCGATCCATCTCGTCTTCATAGACTGGGCCCACATCGAAGAGCTCATGGGCGCCGGCCGCAGCGTCTACACTGAGCTCAAAAACCTCATCGTCTGGCATAAGAATCAGGCCGGGCAGGGTTCGCTGTGGCGCTCGCAGCATGAGCTGATCTTCGCCTGGAAGAACGGCCTTGCGCCGCACATCAACAACGTTCAGCTCGGCGCCAATGGGCGATGGCGCTCGAACGTCTGGGGCTACGCTGGCGCGAACGCTTTCGGGCGGGGGAGGGACAAGGACCACGGCGACCACCCGACGCCGAAGAGCGTCGCGATGATCCAGGACGCGATCCTCGACGTCACCCTGCGCGGTGACATCGTCCTCGACCCCTGCGCCGGCTCGGCGACGACGTTGGTCGCCGCGCACAAGGTCAAGCGGGTCGGGGTCGGCATCGAGATCGATCCCGCCTACGTCGATCTCGGCGTCCGCCGGCTGGAGAAGCTCACCGGCGAGCCGGCGCGCCACGCCGAGACTGGACGCACCTTCGCCGAGACGGCGACCGAGCGGGCCGGGTTCGTCGAAGACGATACGCGGCGCGAGGGCACGGAGGATGAGCGATGAGCGCCCCGCCCCGCCGCCCGGGTCGGGACACCCGCATCAAGCCGGGGGAGGTGCGCAACCCCTACGGCCGCAACGGTCGGCCCAAGCCCGCGGTCGGCTTCCTCGACGAGGAGGTCACGCTCTCGCTCAACGGCACCGCCGCCACGGTGACCCGGCGCGAGGCCCTCGACCACTTCCTGTTCGCCAACTCCGCACAGGGCCAGGTCGCGGCGATCCGTCTGCTGCACAAGCTGCACCCGGAGGCTCCGGCCGATGACGAGCAGGCTGCCTCGGACCTGTCGCACGAGGAGCGCGAGGTGCTGGAGGCGTTCGTCCAACAGCAGGCGCGCAAGCTGCGCGGGGGTGAGCCATGATCACCCCCCGGATGATCGATCACCTCGTGCGCACCGACTACATGGTGTTCATCCACCGGGTGTTCCTGACGCTGAACCCCGGCATCCCGTTCGCTCCGAGCTGGCACCTCGACGCAATGGCCGAGGCTCTCGCCCGCGTCCACGATGGGCGGGAGACGCGGCTGGTGATCGCGGTGCCGCCGCGCTCGGGCAAGTCGATCATGACCTCGATCGGCTTTGCCGCCTGGCGGCTCGGCCACGATCCCCGGCGGCGCGTCATCTGCGTGTCGAGCGAGGACAGCCTCGTGCGTTCGCTCGCCGCCTCCTTCCGCGCGGTGGTGGCCAGCGAGTGGTATCGCGACGCGTTCCCCGCGTTCCGAATCGCGCGCGGCGGCGACCGCGCCACCGAGACGGTCACGACCGCGGGAGGCTATCGCTTCGGCGTTCCGCTCGGCGGGTCCGTGTTCGGGCGTGGCGCCGACCTAATCATCGCCGACGATGCCATGAGCCCGCAGGCGGCTCTGTCAGAGACGGTCAGGCGACGCGAACTCGGCCTGTGGGACACCAAGTTCCCGAGCCGCCTGAACGACAAGCGCACTGGGGCGATCGTCGTGGTGGGTCAGCGCCTGCACGAGGACGATCTCGTCGGTCACCTCACCCGCGAGAACGCGGCATGATGCGCCGACGCGGCTGGGCGATGCTGGTGATCCCTGCGATCGCCCCGGAGGACGCGGCCTACCGGATTGGGCCGGGCGAGAACAACGTGCACCACCGCCGGGCGGGGGAGGTCCTCCTGCCCGATCGCGAGCCGCTCGCGGTGCTGGACCGACTGCGAGCGGATCTCGGCTCGAGCAACTTCGCCGCGCAGTACGGGCAGGATCCGATCCCGCCCGGCGGCAACATCATCCACGACGATTGGCTGCGGTCCTTCGACGAGGAACCCGCTGACCTCGAGCACCTGGTGGCGAGCTGGGACTTGGCCTCGACCATCACTGAGACGAGCAGCTGGTCGGTAGGCCAGCTGTGGGGGGCGGTGGGCACGCATGCTTACCTGCTCGACCTCGTCCGGGTTCGGCTGGAGGCGCCCGAGCTGCGGCGGCTGATGCTCCGATGCACGAGGACCTGGGATCCGCACGTGACGCTGGTGGAGGACACCGAGCTCGGCCGCACCCTGGTCCAGCAGATTCAGCGGACCACCGATTTGCGGCCGCGGCTGCTCCGGCCACGGGGCGAGAAGACCGCGCGGCTCGAGGCGCACGCGCCGGCGTTCGAGGCCGGCCGCGTGCACGTGGCGCGGGGCTTCGAGTGGTTCGAGGGCTACCGCAGGGAACTGCTGGCATTCCCGTACGGTGCGCATGACGATCAGGTCGACGCGACCTCGCAGGCGTTGAACTATCTCGCGCAGCGGAGCGCCCGCGGCCGCGAAACCGTACGTCGTAACATCACGCGGCGGGAGGCGATGCGGGATTGAGGGGCAAACTCGCCGCGGTCAATGGCGCGCGAGCTGTTGAGCAGACGACACCGTACGTGCTCAGACTGGTCGAGATCTTGGGATCAGAAGAGAACGGTCGTGTCACAGTTGCAATGCGCGTGGCTCGAACGTGCACGTCATGGCCGTGCTCTCGTGCGACGGGGCGGATCTGCACCGGGCGACGTACGCACCCCGAACGATTTTCCGCTCGGCGCCGATGGTCGGATCGTCGTCGCCGCGCGTCAGGCTCAGCCCCGCGCTCAGCAGATCCTGCACCCCCGCCTCCGCGATCCCCGGCTCGAGCGTCTTGATCAGGCTGGCAACTTTGCCGACGAAGCCGAACAAATTCATCGGATCCGCACGGTCACCGGTGAGCACGATGCGCGATGCTCTACCGGCCCGGCTGACCACCGACAGGCTGAGCTTCGAGCTGAACGAACCTCGCGCGAGGTCGAGCTTGCGGAACGCCTCGACCGACTTGCGGAACGGGGCATCGTCGAACCGGCAGACGTAGTTCATGTTCTGCTCGGCGCATTCCTCGATACCGCCGTCGCCATCACCGCGCAGGCGCGTATCGTACATCCGACGGAAGCTCGGCACGTCGAAGCCGAATGTCGCCGTTGGGCCGACCGCCGGCTGGCTCCCGTCACCTGCGGGCTTGTTTGGCATCCCCTCAGGTCGAGGCGTCGCGGCCTGCGATCGTTGTTCGGCCACATCACGCAAGGCACGATCACGGTACCCCGCCGCGGCCCGCGCCTGCGCTTCCGCACGTCCGGCCTCCGCCTCCAGGCGTCGAACCTCGTCCTCGGGGTTGGCGGCGGCCACGTCCGCCGGCCGGCGTGCCGCCTCGATCCGCGCCTGCGCGAGATCCCGCCGGGCTTGGAGCTGAGCCACCTGCCGTACCCGCTCGGTGCGCGCGGCCGCCACGATCTGCGGCACGCGCGTCTCGAGCTCCCGTGCCTGGCCCACGACCTCGGCGGCGAGATATGGGTTCACCCGGGCCGCCGTCCGCTCGCACGCGGACAAGATGGCGGGGAGGGCAGCGAGATCCGCCTCCGTCCATTCGCCGGCGAGCTTGCCGAACGGCGCCTGCAGGCCGCCCCCGGCCAGGACGAACGCCAGGGGGCCGGCCGCACTGGCGCAGCCTCCCTGCGCGTCGATGTAGGTCTGGACGAAGCTTGGCCCTGCCCGGGCGTCCGATGGGGCGAGCGAAGCCAGGGTGAGTGCTGTCGCGACCTTTACGCTGGTGTGCTTGCGCCGCGTCCTCATAGCTGCCCTTCCGTCGCGTGCTCGGGCGAGCCGCCTGACCGGCGTGCGCCCCGGTGCGTCGTGTGGCTCCGGTGAGGGGTGGTAGTCCAGCGAAATATCCGACTTTTGGATATCCAAATATCGGTTCTAGTCGAGCTGGCGGTTCTCACCCGCACGGCCCGGCATGGCGCGCACCCTCGGTTCAGCTCGGCACGCGCGTCTGATCGAGCTCGTCGTACGTGCGCGGGAGGCGGCAGGCCTGACCCAGGCCGAAGTGGCAGGCCGGCTCGGACGACACCAGCCGTTCGTGTCGAACATCGAGAGCGGCGAGCGACGAGTCGACCTGATCGAGTTGCTCGATCTAGCCGCGATCATTGGCTTGGATCTGCATCAGGTCATCGAGGAGCTCACCCACGTCCCCCCGGGGTAGAGCACAGAGTCTTTGCCAGTTCGCGGCCCGTCCGTGATCGTGAGATGAGGTGTTGAGGATAGGCTCGCGAACATACGGAAGGTGGACTTACGGATGCCTAAAATCGTGGGTTGCTTATTCCGCATCCTACGGCTGAAAGCTGACGTTCGGCTTTGCGCTCACCCCCGGCCATTCAGCTGTCTGCGACTGTGTCCCGTAAGCAGATGCTAATGGCGGCGGTCGACCATTCGCATAAGGGCCGCGTTGCGGAACGGCAGGATGGCGAGCGCGGCATCTTTTCCTGCCATCAGCCGACCACATCAACAGGTTGTTCTCGCGCGGTTCGTTATGCCGGCTCGAAATGGGGGAGTTCGATCTGGATCGATAGATGACCCTTATCAGAGCAGCGTCCAACTGGTTCGATAAGGATATATCCAAATCGAACCAAGCGGATCGGCCGCTTCGGGTGGTTTCCGGCCGGTCTGCTTCCGAGCGGTAACGAATGGAGGCGGACCGAAGCTAACCCAGCCTGAGATCTTTGTTCGGGTCGTACCCATCCCGGCAGGTGTTACGCCATCTGGCTGGTTCAAGCACAACGTCGCGAGCTCGATCCACGTCGGGCATGCGGTAGGCCTTCTCCTCGATCTCCGCGAGGCGCGACGGGACTACCTCGATGCTGGACACCCCGTAGAGCTTCTGGAAGTTCATGATCAACGGCTGCCACTTGGCAGGATCGATGCGGTTCTCGTGCCCATCCATGAGCAAGCTCGGATGCACGTGGACGCGGGTGATGCGCACTTCGAACGCGGAGAGCAGGCCGGCGACTTGGGGATCGTCGTCCATGATCCCGTGTTGTGCGGCGACGACGGCTTCCAATTGGATGGGGCACTCCAACGCACGCGGTGCGGCGACGGTCTGCGATGCGATGGGTGTCAGGCCAGCCACTTCGAACTTGGAAGGCTCATACGCGTAGCCCAGCCGCTGCTTCAGTTCGGGTAGCTTCTCGGTGCCCGTCAGGCGCGCCAGCCTGTTCACCGCTTCAGCCTGTTTCGGCGACGGTAGGTTGAGGACGCACTGCCCCGTGCGGATCATGTTCTGCGGCGTCTGCGATGCAGTCTGGAGGCCGAGCATGCATCGCCAGCCCAGCCACCAAGCGGACGACATCGGCGCGAGGTTGGCGGTGCCGTCCTCGTTCTGCGTGCTGATGAGAACGACCGGGGTTCCGAGGTAGAGGATCGACGGCTCGATTGTGACGTGGGGATCGATCACGAGAGGCTCCGTAGCTTAGCAACGAACCACGTATGTGACCGCCCGGTCTGTCACGCTTCCCGCTTCTTGCGCCGCAATCCAACTTCTGCACGCCGCTTTGATCCGCATGGCGTTCAAAATCAGCCACGAGTGCCGGTCTGAAAGAGGCGCACCTATAGCGAACCGGCGGTGCTGGTTCTCGGCGGCACGCCTTAAACGAACCAGCCTAACAGCCGCTTCCGACCCAGTCCAGCCGTCCCACCACCCGGTGTAGCATCCCGCGAGCAGTCATTTTGAGGACGCAGCATGGCGTTGAAGCGGATCATCGATGGCGCCTACCTTCTGGCGCTTGGCAATGCGAACTGCATCCTCCTGGACGACGGCACCGAACTAACGCTGGTCGATGCTGGCTTTCTCAACAAGGCGGATGTGGTTTGGAAGGCAGTGGAAGAACTCGGCCGCAAGCGCACGGACATCCGCCATCTGGTCTTCACGCACGGCCATCCCGACCATATCGGTAGTGCTGCGGCGATCCTGCGCGAGACGGATGCGACCACCTACATGCACGCCCTCGACGCGCCTTTCGCGGAGAGCGGCGGTCCGTTCCGACCCATGACGCCCTCTCCTCAATTCCTACTCGGACTGGCCTACCGCTTCGTGTGGCGACCCAACAAGATGATGGAGCCGTTCAAGATCGATCGGCATATGGCCGATGGCGATACGCTGCCCGTTGCCGGTGGCCTGAACGTCATCGGCACGCCGGGTCATTGCGCAGGCCAGGTCGCCTTCCTCTGGAAAGGACGGCAGTTGCTGATCGCGGGTGACGTGGGAACTAACATCCTCGGGATCGGCGATCCGGTGGGTTTCGAGGACGAAGCCGAAGGACGACGCAGCCAGCGCAAGATCGGCGGATTGCAGTTCGAAGCGGCGGCCTTCGGGCACGGCAGCCTCATTCATTCGGGGGCATCGGACCGGGTGCGGAGGACGTGGGGCAGCCGGTGACTGCGGTGCTTCCGCCTTCGGGCGCAAGCGACAAAACTGCCCGGATCGGCTAAGCTTGAGCATGGCCTCCATTCCCACCAACCTCGGCCCGATCTTCGTCGATGACCAGGGCTCCCCGGGCGAGCCGGTTGCGCTCCTCTGGCCCAGCCTCTTCTCCGATCACACCATGTGGCGGAACCAGGTTCCGGCGATCCGTGCTGTGGGCTGGCGGACATTGGCATTCGATCCGCCCGGTCATGGACAGAGCGCTGGTCCCGGCCGCAGCTTCACGATGGATGAGTGTGCCGAGGCCGCAATTCAAGTGCTCGACGCGTCGGGCGTTCGCACCCCAGCCGTGATCCTCGGGACGTCATGGGGTGGGTTCGTCGCCCCACGGATCGCACTGCGTGCAGCGGGTCGTGTGGGCGGCATGGCGCTGTTCAACACCTCAGCGCAGCCACCGCTGCCGATGCAGTGGGCGAAGGCGACGCTGCTGACGAACCTGATGCGGTTCGGTGCGTTCGACCGGACTGTGGACGGCATCATCCTATCGAGCCTGCTGTCCCCGAGGACGAGAAAGCTTCAGCCGCAAATCGGTGAAGACCTGCTCAAGCGACTGCGCACCTGGGATCGTCGTCGCACCAACATCACGGTGCGCGCAGTGCTGCTTGAGCGAGACGGCGTTCTCGACGACCTGCCGCGGATCACAGCGCCCGCACTGATTGTGTCCGGGGCGGAGGACGCCATCCTACCGACCCGGCTCAGCCGGACGATCGCGGCGAGGCTGCCGAACGCTCGCCATGTCGAGGTTCCCGGTGCGGCGCATCTGGTCCCGCTCGAAGCACCCGAGGCCGCCAACTCGCTCATCCTCGACAGTCTGGAGCGCTGGCAGGAGACGTGCCGATGATGGACGGGGCAGGGATAGTGCTGGCGACCGCCGGCTCCTTCGTCGGCACGCACTTCGCCCTGTCGCATCCTCTGCGGCGTCCGCTGGTCGCGAGGCTCGGCGAGGGCGGCTTCAGCGGTCTCTACTCGCTCGTGGCCACCATCACCCTGGGCGCGACGGCCTGGGCCTACTGGGTGGCGCCAATCACCGAGCCGTTATGGGCCGTGGGCGATGGGCTATGGGCGCTTTCCACGGTCTTGATGCTGATCGCCTCGATCCTGCTCATGGGCTCGTTGTTCCGCAACCCAGCGCTGCCCGGCGCTGCCAAGCAAGCGGCTACGGCACAGGCTCGTGGCGTCTACGGTATCACCCGCCACCCCATGATGTGGTCCTTCGCGATCTGGGGTGGCAGCCACATCCTCGTCCTGCCGATCACGTAAAACGTCATCCTATTGGGCGCGATCATCGTGCTCTCGCTCGTGGGTGCAGTCTTCCAGGATCAGAAGAAAGCACGCCTGGACCCGCAGGGGTGGACCGCGTGGCAGAGCCGTACCAGCTACCTGCCATTCGCCGCCATTGCGCACGGTCGCACGACATTCGGTGGCTTTGGGGCGCACGCCATCCTCGGCGGACTCGTCGTTTGGCTGGCAGCAACGTGGGCGCATATTCCGCTGGTTGGATGGCCCGCGGGGGTTTGGCGCTGGGTAGTGTAACGAAAGGGCCAACCTGCTCTGACCAAAAACTTTCGAACGTCCAGTTCCTGGTCGATCTCGCCGAAAGCGGCCGGACCACTTTCCACTCACTGCAGTCGATCAGGCCAGTTCGATTTGGGTATGCGGACGGGAACCAGCACTGCTGGTTCGTTATGGGTACACCCTAACCGAACTAGCTTGATCGGCTGCAATAGGTGGATTTCCGCCAGTCCGCTTCTGGGCGAGAAGTTCGGGAAGCGGACGCCGTTTCCGTCCTCAGCCGCGATACCGCGCGTTCATAATAGCTAGGATGCAAACATAGCGGTTACTTTGTGAGGCGCCTCCGCGCCAAAGAACCGGGCAAGGTTCCGCCCGGAGGCGTCAGCGATTTCAGCGCTTCGGGGAAACAGCGTTCGCTCGTATGCGGTGAGCGCGGCGTTCATGTCATCAGGCAAGGCGATGATCGCTCGCGCGAGTTCGGCACCATCGTAGAGAGCGAGGTTCGCTCCCTCCCCCGCGAACGGCGACATCAGGTGCGCCGCGTCGCCAAGAAGGGTCAGGCCGGGCATACGGTCCCACCGGTAGCCGACGGGCAGCGCGTAGATCGGACGAAGGATTGGGTCTATGTCGCTGGTCGTTATGAGGGCCGTCAGGTGTGGTGCCCATCCTGCAAACTCGGCCGCGATGTGGGCCAGTGCCCTCTGCATGTCGCCGAAGTCGATGGCGTCAAACCAAGGCTTCGGCCTATTCAGAGCCGTGTACGTGTGGAGCCGCCCACCCGCATAGCGGTGTGCGAGGATACCCATACCCGGCGCTACGGCCATGAGCGTGCCCCTGCCAATGGCGTCCGCGCTGGCCTTGAGGCGTGCGTCACCCTCGTGAATGGTCGTCTCGACGAACGAGGTGCCCGTGTAGGCGGGCGCTATCCCAGAGAGTAGGGGGCGGACCTTCGACCACGCCCCGTCCGCGCCCACAAGCACATCAGTCGTAACCGTCCCGCCGTTCGTGAAGGTGACCGCGTGCCGCCCATCTCCACATGCAGCCACCGCCACTGCTTTGTGGTCCCATCGGATCGTCCCTGGAGGAAGCGAAGCGATTAGCATCCGTCGCAGGTCGCCGCGATCGACCTCGGGTCGATGCCCCACGGGCGTGCCGGGGCGGTCGAACAGCACAGTGCCGTTCCGATCGACCACGCGCTTTGCGTCTTCGCCGGGGCGGACGAGATGGAGGAAATCGTCATAGAGGCCCGCGCCTCTTAGGGCGATCTGGCCGGTGTGTTCATGGATGTCGAGTAGGCCGCCCTGTGTCCTCACATCGGCTGACGGTTCGCCCTCGTAGATCGTTGCTGCGATCCCGTGGACGTGGAGGACGCGGGCCAGCGCAAGGCCGCCGGGACCTGCGCCGAGGATCGTGATCGTCTGTCGCATGGATGCGCTCCTGAGACCGCAGGCGCGCAGCACGCGTCGGTGCTGATCACTGCGGCTGCCCGTGCGTCGGGCATTTGCTTCAGAGACGCTAGCCGACCCACGCGAGGGGCGGGGGTGACGTGTATTCGACAGCCGAAGTCGGGCGGTCGTTTTTCGCGGCACCGCCGAGGTTACCTCCAACCACGTGGTCGAGCAATCTCCCGACCTCCACGGAAAGACCTACCAGTCGGATCCTATCTCGCACCGCTTTTCTGCGGCAGCCGACGCGTGACCGCTTTTAGGAAGCCTCACCGCCTCTCCGCATGCCCGACATGGGTCAGGTGCAGAATGACCACTTGGGGTGGTTTCCAGTCAGTCTGGTTTAACGAACCTCGCCGCTGAAGCAGACGCATAATGTGGCTGGCGCGGGCGTCGATGGGCCGACGATCCTCAGCCCTGTTGGGCGTGCGCCTTTCGGGCGGCATCGTTCAAGCTCGCCAGGGTCTGATCAAACCGTTTCTCTGCTTCGGCGAAGCGCAGAACGCCGACGCGCTCCACCAGGATTTCCGGTGGCGTCGGCTGCAGCGCGAAGAGCGTCATCACCTCGGCCATAAATGCGTCCAGCGGCATGTAGCCGGCACGTGTCGACTGGCCGGGGGTGAGCTCCGTCTGCACGGCAGGCGGCACAAGCTCGATGACCTCGACCCGTCCCTTCAGAGCGTCCCGAAGGCTGACCGTGTACGAGTGGATTGCTGCCTTCGTCGCGCAGTATGTGGGCGTTGATACCAGCGGCACGAACGCGAGGCCGGACGAGAGGTTGATCACCGCCGCGTCCGGCTTCGTCATCAAATGATCGATGAGCGCGTTGGTGAGCCGGATCGGACCGAGCAGGTTGGTCGTCACCGTCGCTTCGGCGTCCGACATGTCCCGCGAGCATGTGACATCCTCGGCGGTCATGATACCGGCATTGTTGATGAGGACGTTCAGGCCCGGGTGCTCGGCGACCACCGTCGCCGCGAAGGCTTCGATGTCCGCCTTGTCCCCCACGTCGAGGACGTAGCTGACCATGCCCTCGTTCGCGGCGATGACCTCGTCGAGGCGCTCGCGACGGCGACCGGCGATGATCACCGTGTTGTCCTGGGCCTGGAACCGCTCCGCCAGTTCGCGACCGATGCCCGACGCGCCGCCGGTGATGAGAATTGTGTTACCGTTCGCCTTCACGGGAATGCCCTTGCTCGAGTTCGCTGTCGTCCACACAAGGTGTCCCGATTAGTCTCCGAACGATAGAAAGCACCAAAAAGATTTATACCCACCGAAAGGAGAGTGTGCCGTGACGGAGGACCCGCTCAGTGCTGGTACGCTGCCGGACTGATTGGCCCCCACAGGGTGGTCCAAGGTTAAAGTTAGTGCGCGGTAGGCCGCTCCTCCACGGGTAGCTTGGCCGGCGGAGCTGGTCGTGCGAGCGCAGCCGGCCAACCGGTGAAGGCTGGCATGAACACTTCTTGTGCTGGCGGCCGGTATCCCAGTGAGGCGTGCGGGCGTACGGTGGTGTAGTGTCGTATCCATGTTTCGGTTACGATGTGCTCC
>NZ_JAKSYL010000118.1 GCF_022829515.1 Methylobacterium sp. J-048 | reverse complement strand
CCGCGGCGTCAAGGGCGACCTGTGCGGCCGCCTCCAGGCTGGCGCGGAGCGCGCCGCCGGCCAGCGGCTCCAGATCCGGAGCGGCCGGTTTCGGACGCGGGGTGAAGGTGAGCACGTCGCCCATGATCGGTCTCGGGTCGCGATGAAGGGGAGGCCCGGCGGGATCCGGCCGGGGCGGTACGCACGGCGACAGGAAGGGGTGGCGGGCGCCGTTTAGCGCCCTGCCCTCTCAGCCTCAGCGTGGGCCAGCAGCTCACGGGCGAAGGCCGCGGTCTCGTCGGGGTCGCCGTTCTGGATCACTGGCCGGGCCAGCATTTCCAGCCGGGTTTCGCGGTCGCAGGCCGTGGTCGGACAGCGGCGGCGCGCCTCGTCGTTGGCCGCGGTCTCGACGTCGGTCAGGGCATCGCCCAGCCACTGCATCAGCTCACCGGCGACGTTGCCGCGAGCCCGGCTCTGCCAGCAGACTGCATAGGCAACGCCGCCAACGAGGTCCGCGAGATTGTGGAGCGCTTGCAGGTCGTCCATCGTGGCCGACGCGAGGTCGAGCATGCTGACGAGGCTGGTCTCGCGCCGAGACCGCTCCTCGCGGGTCGCCAGGACCGCGCGCAGAGCGTCAGCCACGGTAGACAGGCCCCGTTCGCCCGCCGACGGTACGAGGGTCGGTGCTGGTGCGGTTCGTGGCTTCCCGCAGGTACTCAGCGAGAGCCGCGACCCCGGGCAGCGTGCTCGGCCGAGCCGTGAACAGCGCGTCGTAGGCCGCGACCTCGCGCTTGCCTGGCTCGTCAGAGGCGGCCATGGCCTCGGCGTAGCCCGGCGAGTTCGGCGCCATCTCGCCCCACACGTCTGATAGTCGGTCCCACTCGGCGTAGGCGGCGCGGTGCTCCTCGATCAGCGCGAACACTGGGTCGGGGCCGCTCTGCCGGCCGAGCGCAGCCAGGGCCTGCGCCTCCACGCTGCCGGGATCGACCGCGGCCGTCAGCGCCGGCAGGAACAGCTCGGCGCGGACCTTGGCCCTGTGCTTCTGGGCCTCCTCGTGGCCCATGCGCTCGTGCAGGTCCGCGGTTCGCCGCCGGAACTCGGCTCGGGCGATGCCGCGCAGGCGCTGGAGTTCCATGTCCAGGCCCTGCGGGATCTGGGCGAAATTCGTGGGCTTGATCGCTGGCGAAGCCATGAAACCGGGCGGCGGGTTGTGCCAGTCGACGGCGGCCGGCCCGGTGAAGGCGAGCAAGTCCGGATCAGGCCGTCGACCAGATCCTCCGGGTAGGCGACGTCCTCATTCCGCTGGGCGACGTGAGCCTTGAGGCGCAGACCAGCCAGGGACGCAGCCGGCAACTCGGCGATGCGGTCCTCGATCTCGCACAGCTCATCGAGGGCTTCGGCGGATGCAGCCTCGGCGGCCTCGACGCCGGTCCGCTCGCGCCACGCCTGACAGCGCTCAAACCACGCCTGCCAATCCGGCCCAGAGCCGGCCGGCGCGGGCCCAGGGCGATCGTCAGCAGCGTCTGAGACCGCGATCTGCCGCTGAATGGCTTGAGCATAGACATCGCGTGCCGCCTCCCATTCCCGGACAGTCGTCGGCCATGCCGGGCGTAGCTTCCCTGTCAGCTCAACCGCTCGCGGTTGCTCCCCCACCGACCGGGTTCTCAGCCGACCCTGCCGCACAGCCGCAGCAGGAAGCCAGCCCCTACGCGCAGATCGGCAACGCCCTGAAGAGCATCGCCGGCGGCCAGCAGAAGCAGGGCCAGCAGAAGGCCGGCGGAATGGCAGGGGGCGAGGCACCGGGCGGCCGGCCGATCTCGCTGCAGCAGGCGAGGGCCATGTTCGACCCGGGCAAGTTCTACGGGATGCTGCGAAACGCCGGGGTGAGAGGCCAGGCGCGGGGATCGTAGGTCTGGGCCGCGCTGTGCGGGCATAAGCTCAAGATGGCGGCCGCTGTGTCGAGTGACGAGGACCCATGAGGCGGCCACGAACGGTGCTCATCTGGAACAGGACAGGGGTGCAGAGGCGGGGTTATTCCGCCTACAGACCAAGGCACCCGTAGTCATGGGTCGTGCCGGACGAGCCGATCCGCACTGGGGTGCACAGGTGTGCAGAGAACATCTTCGAGCGTTCCCGAGCAGGCGCGAACGTTGGAGAACGTCGGCGCGGCTTCGGCCTGATGCACCTTGCTTCGATCGGCTTCGGTTTGAGAACGCAGGTCGCGGTGACAGGGGTCCCGGCAGCTTCAGTGCGTGTGGTGTGATACCACCTAGCTTATGGCAAACCGCTAGCAAACTCTCTAGCAACGACTGGCAGCCTGAAGCCTTCAGTGGCTGGGCGTGGCCGCAGCCTTTCCCTGCTGCGCAGACGGCGCGTCGCACGTTGGTGGAGGCACGGCAGGGTACGGTCGGATCCGGCAAGAGGCGGTAGAAGACGGTAGGGGCACGGTAAGCGGGACAGCAGCAGGAAGGGCATCACACCACACGCACTGAGAGTGTGGGCAACTCGTCTTGCAACGTGTGCCAGCTGCTTCACCGTTGTCTACCGCATGAGCCTCATTGGATCACATCCTCGTTATCGCATTGAAGACGTGGAAGATTTTCGGCCAACCTTAACGAGCTGCATTCAGTATCCATCTCACGGGTCACCGATCTGTGGTGGTGCAGATGCTCTATATCAACCAGAGATTGTTTCAGACACTCGTATTGTGTGCCATGGCTTCCCTGGCCGTAGCCAGTAGCGCCATCGCCAGCTTGCCAGACGCGGATCACCTCATATCGCAGAAGGGCAAGCAGTTCGGACCGCGGGACGTCGCCCTGCACACCGGCGAGCACATCACCATCGTCAATGACGACGGTAATTTCGTCCACCACGCCTACATCGAGGACGATGAGTTCGCCTTCGACTCCGGTGACATTGAGCCCGGCGCCCGAGCCGTCATCACCTTCCCGAAGGAGGGCGATTTCACCGTCCTGTGCGGCGTCCATCCGAAAATGAAGCTCGCCGTCCGCGTGCGGTAGGCTGCCGACTTGCACCACGGCGGCCTGCTGACCTGTTTAATATAAACTTAAAGTAGAACCTCATGGTCTTCCATATCGGTACCCGCATCCAAACTGTTACCTTGATCGCGTTGGGCGGGATGGCCACGCTGGTTGGCTTGGCGGCCTGGGACATGTCCGCAACCATCACCGATGCGCGTGAGCTGAAGACCCGTGACCTCGTGGAAACGGCACAGGGGGTACTCGCGTACTTTGAGGGCGAGGAGCGCGCCGGCCGGATGAGCCGTGATGCCGCCCAGCAAGCGGCCGTAGCGGCGGTTCGGGGCCTGCACTATGCGGGCAGCGAATATTTCTGGATCCAGGACATGCATCCGCACATGGTGTTGCATCCCAAGGCCGACCTGATCGGTAAGGACATCGCTGGGATCGTCGACCCGGCTGGCAAGCACCTGTTCGTAGATGTGGTCGAGCGGGTGAAACAGTCGGGGGCAGGGTTCGTCCCGTACCTGTGGCCAAAGCCGGGCTTGGATCAGCCCGTGGCGAAGATCTCCTACGTGAAGGGTTTCGCGCCGTGGGGGTGGATCATCGGATCGGGCATCTACGCGGACGACACGGCGGCGCAGATGCGTCCGACCCTGATGCGTCTACTAGGAGGTGCATCCATCGTTGCCGCGATGATCGGTCTTTTCGCTACGCTCATAAGCCGTAGCGTAGTGCGGCCGCTACGCGCCATGACGGCATTCATGACCAATCTCGCCGCAGGAGATCTAAGCCGGGAGGTACCAGGCGCGGAACGCCGCGATGAGATCGGCGCGATGGCATCGGCAGTTCAGATCTTCAAAGACGGCCTGATCCGCATGAAGGCGCTGGAAGAGGAGACTGCGGAAGCCCGCTTGGCTGCCGAGGAGCAGCGCAAGATGGGAATGCGCCAGATGGCCGACGGGTTCGAGGCAGCGGTCGGCGGGATCATCGGCATGGTGTCGTCCTCGGCCACTGAACTGCAGGCCACTGCGCAGACGATGACCGCCACCGCGACTGAGACGGCCAGTCAGTCGACTACGGTCGCAGCTGCGGCCGAGGAGGCGGCCAGCAACGTCAACACGGTGGCGGCGGCCGCCGAAGAGCTGGGCTCATCCGTCCAGGAGATCGGTCGGCAGGTCAGCGGTTCAGCGGAGCTGGCACGCTTAGCCGTCGGCGAAGCCGATCAAACGGGTGCCCTGGTGCAGGAGCTGAGCAGCGCCGTGGCGCGCATCGGCGATGTGGTCGGGCTGATCTCCTCGATCGCCGGACAGACCAACCTGCTGGCGCTCAATGCCACGATCGAGGCCGCACGGGCAGGCGCCGCTGGCAAGGGCTTCGCCGTCGTCGCCTCCGAGGTGAAGGCACTCGCCGAGCAGACCGCCAAGGCCACGAGTGAGATCTCGGGTCAGATCGCCCGGATCCAGGCTTCCACCGGCCAAGCCGTCACATCGATCGGCGGCATCACCGGACGGATCCGTGAGATCAGCGGCGTGGCGACATCGATCGCCGCCGCCGTCGAGCAGCAGGGGGCGGCCACCCAGGAGATCGTGCGCAACGTCAGCCAGGCCGCGATGGGCACTGGCGAGGTGACGAGCAACATCTCGGGCGTGGCTGGCGCCGCCGAGGAGACGGGTGCAGCAGCGAGCCAGGTGCTCGGGGCGGCCTCCGAACTCTCACGCCAGTCCGAGCACCTCGCCGCCGAGGTCGGACGCTTTCTGGCGACCGTGCGGGCTGCCTGAGGCGTTCAGGTCTTCCAGGGCCGCACTGAACCAATTCACCAAAGGGGCTGCTTCCTCCACGTTAGGAGGCGGTAGCCCTTTCTGCATTTTGAGGCCCCCGTCAGCCTCGCTGCGCCCGGCTTCGGCTCAAATTGGGCGCACAGAGCAAGGAGCATCACTGCTACGCTTTCTTCACCATAGGTGCCGCAGGCCCCCGCTATGCCGATCCGGCCCGAGCACCGCTTCTTCTACCCGATCGACTGGCGCGAGTTGTCGATGGCGATCCGCTTCGGCCGGGCGCAGGGGCGCTGCGAAAGCTGCGGGCGGCCGCACGGACAGATGATCTACCATCTTGGTGACGGGCGCTGGTGGGATGCCGAAGCGAGCCGCTGGCGCGATGGGTGGGGCCACCGGATCCGGGTCAGGTCGGGCACCGACATCCTCGGCCGTGCCCGCCGAACACACGTCGTTCTGGCCGCCGCGCATCGGAACCACGACACGGCCGACAACGCTGACGCCAACCTCGCGGCCTTCTGCCAGCGCTGCCACATGATCCACGACCGGCCGGAGCATCAGAGGCGGCGGCGGCGCACGCTGTTCAGGCGCAAGGCGATGGGCGACCTGTTCGGCGGGCCCTACGCGTGAACATGCTCACACCGACCGTGCCGGTCTTCCTGCCTAATCCCTATCTAACATAGCCATTCTGTCGCACAGCACCGAATTCATCCTGGGCTTGTTGATCCCGAAACGATCCGGGAGCCGCATAGCCTTGTCCCTACCGTTAGTTATTATGCTCGTGGCCGCAGTCGGCGCCATCGCTATCACGATCGCAGCCCTGCCTGCCTCCGATCGGTTCATCAGATGGTGAACCGGCGGAGCTGAAACTTCGCCTCCTCCCGACGGTTGATCGCGTACAATGATACCGGAGGTAGGACGTGGAGTTCGTTGTGATGGTCGCGGGCGTGATCGGAGCCGGCGCAACCTTGGCCTTCATGATGCCAGGCCTCGATGGGTTCTTCTCCTGGTGACCGCCGGCAGCCCAGGGTTCAGGCTTAGAGACACCAACCGTTAACCGGATTGTCACTCGCTCGCCGCATGTCGGCGGTAGGCACTCTCGCTCCTGCAACAGCCGAGAGCAGAGCATGACGCGAGCCGACCTCGACAAGCGCGCAGAGCTAACCGTGTGGCCCGGCCGCGGGCCAGCGCACGTCGCACAGGGTCATGAGTTCCCGACGCTACGCCAAGCTCTCGTGGCAGCCGCAGAAGCCATAGACGCCGAGGACGCGCAGCCCTGGATCATCACAGAGGACGGCGACATTCTCTCGCCCCGTTGGATCAGGGCCAACACTGCGTCCAGCCGCCTTCAATAACGGGCCGTGAGACGGCGCTTGCGGTCTCCAGTCCCGCCGCCGCACCGACCCTCACGCGACTGCCCGGCCAAGGCTTCACGGGCGTTCTGCAGGGAACTGGCCCGGAGAGCGCCTGTCGTCACGTGCTTGCCCGCCGCACGCTTTGCGGTGTCGCGAACGCCTCGGGCGCGCTGACGGGAAGAGGCGGTTCTATAGCAGGCGCGGGACAGGCTGTCGCCGCTCAAGCAGCTCTGATGCTTCGAGCGCCCAGCCGCTCTGCCTCGTCCCGCCAGGCATCGCGCTCGACCTGAACCGCCTCAATCAGCGCATGCAGGTTCCCGGCGTCGATCGCAATGCCGCAATGAGACCCGGGTCCAACCCGGCCATCCGCGCGTTCCGATAAAATCAGCCCCTGATCCAGAGAAGGGCGGAATGCGGATATCTGATTGATGCAGTGGGCAAGGATCTTCGCGGCGACTGGCGCCGTAGCGCTTGCCCTTGGTACCGCCGCGTATGCAGCCCCGGGGATCGATGCCGCCGCCATTGCCGCCGGGCGGCTCTACGTTGTCGGGACAACCGATCAGCCGCACACGAGCGTGTCGCTGGATGGGAAGTTCACGGCCGAGTCTGATGACAAGGGTAAGTTCCAGTTCGGGCTCGTTTATCACCCAAGCAGCTGCGTCATCGCTGCTACGATCGGCGCCAAGACCTTTCACGCTCACGTCGACCAATGTAGTGAGAAATGTGAACCTGAGCGTGTGGCAGCTGCGCAGCCTGCTCCGGCCAAAGCTCAGCCATCGAGTGGGACCTCGGCGGCAGGACAGTCCGTAGCGCTCCAGGCGCCATCGTCCGAGGGGCTACCCCAAAATTCTGCGATGGCCGCACCTCCATCACCCGCTGAAACTGGCACGCTGCCCGTCCAAGCGCCGTCGATCGCCGGACCGATCGCTCATCCTCCATTGCCCCCACAACGGCCGGCCGTGCTGTCTGCCATAAAGCCAGCCGCTCCGATGCGGACCGCTCTTCCCCCGACGCCGGCTGCAGAGCCTAAGTACAAACCGCCGCAAAGGCAGGAAGAAGCGCCGGGCGAACCAGCGCGGCAGGAACAGCCAGACGATCCGGAGCAACTTGACGATCTACAGTGACGTTTCGGGCCGTAAGCCGGCGCTTGCGGTGTTCAGTTCCCCCGCCGCACCGACACTCACCCAACCACGCAGTAAGTTGATGACAAGCCGGTTGTATGCGCCCGGCGCCGAATGCGAGAGATCTTGCGCTTTTCCAATCGGTTGGTCGCGTTTCGGATGACCTCCTGATGCTTGCACCCAGAGGTCACCGTGTCACTCTCGATCGCGCAACGCATTCTGTTCGGCTTCAGCGCCGTCATCGTGGTGATCGTGGCGCTGGGTCTCTACGCAATCGGGCAGCTCGGGGCAGTGCGCGAAGCTACTGATATGATCGTCAGCCGAGACATCGCCATGATGCGGCAGCTCGACGAGCTGGGTAACCAGACGCGCAACCTCGGCATCCTTCGCCGCAACGCCGTAATCGCTAGCCTGATGAAGGCGCAAAACCGTCCAGTGCGTGAAACGGATATCTTTGCCACCTGGCGTCGGACCGCGATCGAAACCGACAAGCTCTTCGCCGATCTGATCCGAGAGGCGGACAACTACCGCGCGAACGCGATCTCGTCGGAGCGAGCTGCGACCTGGGAGCGTCTCTACACGACGCTCACCCAGGCCAACGATACCTACCGCCGCTACCGCGACGGCAGCGAAGCTCAACTCACGGCTACAGCCTCAGGCGATATCCAAGAGGTAGAAAACCACAACGAGGAGGTTGGCCGACAATATGAAGCTACCACCCTAGGCGTCGAGCGAGCCGACAGAGCGCTGAACGACAGCGTCGCAGCGGGCCAACAGGGGATCGGCGAGACCTACGAGCGCTCGCGCCTGTCGATCTACCTGACGCTCGCCGCCTCGGTGCTGCTGGCGATGCTCGTCACCTGGCTGATCAGCCGCGCGGTGGTACGGCCGCTGGAAGCGATGATGTCGTTCGTCGATCGCGTTGGCGATGGCGATTTGTCGGGGCGGATGGAGGTGCGCGGCAGTAATGAGATCGCCCGCCTCGGGCGTACTATGAACGTCATGGTGGACGGCTTGTCGGACCTCGCGCGCACCAACCGGGCGGCCACCTCCGACCTGAACGCGGCCGCGGCCGAGATCCGGGCCTCGGCGCAGCAGCAGGCGGCCTCGGTGGAGGAGCAGTTCGCGGCCGTGCAGGAGACCGCCGCCACGGTCGACGAGATCACCCATTCCGGCGCCCAGATCGGCAAGCGCGCCACCGAGGTGATCGCCACCGCCCAGGCCACCGCCCAGACCTCCCGCCAGGGCCTGCGCGCGGTCTCCGACACCGCCAAGGCCATGGACGCGATCCGCGAGCAGGCTGAAGCCGTGGCCGGCAACATCGTCAGCCTGTCGGAGAAGACCCAGACGATCGGCGACATCATCGAGACGGTCAACGACATCTCCGAGCGCACACATCTGCTCGCGCTCAACGCCGCGATCGAGGCGGCGTCGGCCGGCGAGAGCGGGCGCAGCTTCGCGGTGGTCGCCTCCGAGAGGAAGCTGCTCGCCGACCAGGCCAAGGCCGCCACCGCCTCGATCGCCGCGTTGAGCGCGAGCAGATGTGTGCGCTCGGAGATGGCGTTGACCGTCTCGATGATGTCGCCGAGCGTCTGGGTCTTCTCCGACAGGCTGACGATGTTGCCGGCCAAGGCTTCAGCCTGCTTGCGGATCGCGTCCATGGCCTTGGCGGTGTTGGAGACCGCGCGCAGGCCCTGGCGGGAGGTCTTGGCGGGGGCCTGGGCTGTAGCGATCACCTCGGTGGCGCGCTTGCAGATCTGGGCGTCGGAATG
>NZ_JAKSYL010000116.1 GCF_022829515.1 Methylobacterium sp. J-048 | reverse complement strand
CCAGGGCCAGCACCAGGGCGCGCAGCAGCGCCGTCCGGCCCCGCGCCACGAAGGCGAGCACGGCCAGGACGACGACGATGAACCCGCGGGCGGCCAGGACCGGCCATGGGAGCAGGGGAGTGAAGCTGAGGCTCAGCATGGCTTGCAAGCCTCCGAGTTGCGTGTGAGGGACGTGCCAGCCGGCCGATCAAACCCCCTCATCCTAAGGCGCCGCTTCAGCGGCCTCGAAGGAGGGCTCCAGGGATCGCCGCGACCGCTGGAGGGCTCCTTCGAGGCGCCCGCTGCGCGGCCGCACCTCAGGATGAGGGAATCTGATGGGAGCAAGCGTTGCCCGGGAAACGTGTCGATGCCTGTCACTGCCCCAGCCGCTCCAGCAGCGCGGGCACGTGGAC
>NZ_JAKSYL010000115.1 GCF_022829515.1 Methylobacterium sp. J-048 | reverse complement strand
GGAAGGCGGAGGCTCGGTGCGGTGCGGGGCGGGGGCGGGGCGGGGGCGGTGTGGCTAGCGCTCGGGGACCCCGGCGGTGCGGTGCATCCGCGGTTGGTGGGGGTGGGTCGGTGGCCGGGGGGGGCCAGGGGGTGGGGCTTGGGTGGATGGGGTGCGGTGGGTGACCGTCGGGTGCGGGGCCGACCCGGTCTGGCTGAGGCGGTCCGGATCTGCACCCTTCACACACGCCTCGGACGGGACTGGTGCACCGGGAGTGGCTTGTGGGAGGGGGGGTGGGGTTGTGGGTTTGGGGGGGGGGGGGTGAAAGCAGGAGGCGTGACGGAGCGCGTCTCACTAGAGGCGTGCGGACCAACGCGCCTCCCTCCCCCGCAGAGGGGGGGGGGAGGGCGTCGCGGCTTTCGGATACGGGTGAGCCCAGAACGCTCCTCGCCGAGCCATCGCCAAATCGAAAATACGAACACTCAAACCGCCCGCCCGCGGCGTCCTTCGACCAGCCACATGGCGAGCACGGCCGCCGCGAGTGCCGCCAGGGCGGCGAGGCCCAGCGCCAGCGGGTAGATCTCGACGCCGCGGATGTTGGCGCTGTCGCTCGGGCGGAAGCCGATCCAGTCGCCGCCGGCCAAGCGGCCGCTGCGCACGGTGGCGAGCCGCGGCACCTGGGCGGTGCCGCCGGCATCGGCGACCCGGCGGATCGAGCCGCCCGACCCCTCCGCCACCGCCTTCAGGCGCTCGGTGTCGCTGAACACGTCGGCGAGCTCGCGCGGGTTGGCCGGGCCGACGCTGACGAAGGCGACGAGGGTGCCCGAGCGCAGGGTGTGCAACCCCAGGGTCTCGGCGTCGAAGGTAGCGGTGAACAGGCCGGGCTCGCCCGGTTTGAGGGTGAGGGTCGTCACCTTGCCGGTCGGCCCGGTGACGGGGACCGGCTCGACCTGCTCGGCCATGGTCTGGCGCTCGACCCGCACCTCGCGGCCACGGCCGGTGGTCTGCGCCCGCAGGGCCTCCTCTTCGAGGGCCGGCTCCTTCATCAGCCAGTGGGCGAGGCGGCGCAGCAGGTCGAGATAGGGGCCGCCTTCCTGGTAGCCGCGTGCCCACAGCCAGGCATGGTCAGAGAGGAGCAGCGCGACGCGGCCCTTGTCCTCCCGGGACAGGGCGAGCAGCGGCAGCCCTTCGGCGCCCGACAGGATCGGCTGGATGCCGGGCCGGGTGCGGGCCTGGACGATGCGCAGCCAGTCGCCCCAGGCGGGCGGGTTGGCATCCGAGCCCGGCAGGTCGCGGGTGACCGGATGGCGCTGGCCGACCTGGGTCGGCGTCGCCTTGTAGGGGCGCTCGACCACGCGCCCGTCCGGGTCGCCCGGCAGGATGCCGGCGAGCCGCGTGCGGGCGAGGCTCGCCGGCCCGGCATATTCGGGGCCGGCGGCGACGAGCAGCGCGCCGCCCTCGCGGACGTAGCGGACGATGTTGTCGAAATAGGCCTGCGGCAGCACGCTCTGGTTGGCGTAGCGGTCGAAGATGATCAGGTCGAAATCCTTGATCTTCTGGACGAACAGCTCGCGGGTCGGGAACGCGATCAGCGACAATTCGGAGATCGGCGTTCCGTCCTGCTTCTCGGGCGGGCGCAGGATGGTGAAGTGCACGAGGTCGACGTTGGCGTCGGACTTCAGGAGGTTGCGCCAGGTGCGCTCGCCCTGGTGCGGCTCGCCGGAGACCAGCAGCACCCGCAGCTTCTCGCGGATGCCCTCGATCGGCAGCACCGCGCGGTTGTTGACCGTGGTGAGCTCGCCCGGCAGTGGCTCGACCTCGATCTCGACGACGTTCGGGCCGCCATGCTCGATCCGGGTGGTCAGCGCGAACGGCTTGTCGGTGGCGACATCGCGCCGGTCGATCTCTTCGCCGTCGCGGCGGACCGTGACCACGGCGTGGCCGGTGCCGCCGCGTTCCATCACCTCGGCGCGGATCGACAGATCCTTGCCGACGATGCCGAAGCGGGGCGCCTCCAGGAGCTTGATCTGCCGGTCGCGCTCGTCCGGATGGCCGGTGACCAGGACGTGGAGCGGCGCCTTGATGCCGAGCTGGGCCATCGAGCCCGGAATGTCGTGGACCACGCCGTCGGTGAGCATCACGATGCCGGCGAGCCGCTCGGGCGGCACGTCGGCGAGCGCCTGACCCAGCGCCGTGAACAGCTTGGTACCGTCGTCGCCGTCCTTGGCGTCGGGCACGTCGATGAAGCGGGGCTCGATGTTGGTGAGCGCCCCGAACCGGCGCTGCAGCTCGGCCCGGACCGCGTCGGTCATCTGCGGCCGGTCGCCGAGCGCCTGCGAGCCGGAGTGGTCGACCACGATGGCGGCGATGTCCTTCACCGGCTCGCGGTCCTCCCGCACCAGAGCGGGGTTGGCAAGGGCCGCCAGGACCAGGGCCAGCACCAGGGCGCGCAGCAGCGCCGTCCGGCCCCGCGCCACGAAGGCGAGCACGGCCAGGACGACGACGATGAACCCGAGGGCGGCCAGGACCGGCCATGGGAGCAGGGGAGTGAAGCTGAGGCTCAGCATGGCGTGCAAGCCTCCGAGATGCGTGTGAGGGACGGGCCAGCCGACCGATCAAACCCCCTCATCCTGAGGCGCCGCGTCAGCGGCCTCGAAGGAGGGCTCCAGGGATCGCCGAGACCGCTGGAGGGCTCCTTCGAGGCGCCCGCTGCGCGGCCGCACCTCAGGATGAGGGAATCTGATGGGAGCAAGCGTTGCCCGGGAAACGTGTCGATGCCTGTCACTGCCCCAGCCGCTCCAGCAGCGCGGGCACGTGGAC
>NZ_JAKSYL010000112.1 GCF_022829515.1 Methylobacterium sp. J-048 | reverse complement strand
GCGATCGGGATAGGCCGCGGCGAAGCCGGGGAAGGGCGGCAGGGGCAGCCAAGTATGGGCGGTCGGGTTCGGGGCATCGTCCGCCCGGTGGATCGTCAGCAGTTGGAGGATCGGCGCGCCCGGCTCGATTGGGCGATCGTGACCGTCGGCTCGCCGGGACTGCTTTCAGCCCGCTCCACAACGCTCACAGGCACCTTGGCATGCCGTGCCAGATCTCTAGGCGCCCAGCGGATAGAAAGCCGTGCTGCGAGGCGCTGCGGGCCTGTGATCACCCTCATCTGCTCCTATGGCCGTCACTTCAGCGCCGCCGTCACGCCCGGACGCTCGACGCCCAGCATGAACGACATGAAGTCCTGCGTGACCGTGATCTGATCGCCGTCGATCCGGTCGTGGCACATCAACAGCCATCGAGCG
>NZ_JAKSYL010000105.1 GCF_022829515.1 Methylobacterium sp. J-048 | reverse complement strand
ATCCACCTGCAGGACGGTGACGTGGTGGAGCTCGGCGATTACATCGTCGATGGAAACCCGGCGCCGCACGACATCCTGGCGATCAAGGGCGTCGAGGAACTTGCGGCCTACCTCGTCAACGAGATCCAGGAAGTCTACCGGGTGGCCCGTGCGTCAGCAGGGGTCGGGAGCGATGGGCAGCGCGACGGTTCAGGATTTCACCCCTGTCACGCCTTCCCCGGAAGCCCAGTCCCCTCTCCTTTTCTGGGATGAGTGCGATCGCCACGAGACGGACACACAGTAACTCAGTTCCTCCACAGTTGACGCTTTCACCCTTGGCTGGCTTGGCCCGGAGCGCTCGTGCCCCCCCCGTACCCGAATCCCGCGACGCCCTCCCCCGCAGAGGGGGGAGGGAATGGCGCGGATCCGGGCCGCCTCATGAAGCCCCGTGCGGCCCGTCACGCCACGGTCGCGCACCGACCCGCAAACATCCAACCTCGACGCCCGGGCCGCCCCCGGCCTAAGACCGACCCCGGCAAACCGCAGATTCTTCGCACCGCCTGGTGCGCCGACATGGAGACAGCCTGCCCGTGACTGGACGCCTCCTCGCCGCGACGCTGCTCGTCGCTTGCCTCCAGTTCGCCCCGGCCCGCGCGCAGGAGCCAGCCTCGAGTGCGGCCGCGATCCCGGCCGCCACCGGCCAGTGGACCCACGCGATCACGCTGATGGGCGAGCCGAAATATGGGCCCACCTTCAAGCACTTCGACTATGCCGACCCGGCCGCGCCCAAGGGCGGCCTGGTGCGCCTCGGCATGCAGGGCGGATTCGACAACTTCAACATGATCGTCTCCGGCCTGAAGGGCGACCTCGAAGGCGGCGTCCTGCAGATCTACGATACGCTGACGACCGAATCCTCGGACGAGCCGTTCACCTCCTACGGCCTGCTGGCCGAGGCGGTGCGGATCGCTCCCGATCTCGGCTCGGTCTCGTACCGCCTGCACGACGACGCCCGCTGGCATGACGGCCAGCCGATCACCCCCGAGGACGTGGTCTGGTCCTACGACGTGCTGAAGGCCAATTCTCCGTTCTACGCTGCCTATTATCAGACCGTGGCCAAGGCCGAGGCGACCGGGCCGCACGAGGTGACCTTCACGTTCACCGAGAAGGGCAACCGCGAACTGCCGCAGGTGATCGGACAGCTGCGCGTGCTGCCCAAGCACTGGTGGACGGGCAAGGACGCCAACGGCAAGCCGCGCAGCCCCACCGAGACCACCCTGGAGCCGCCGCTCGGGTCCGGTCCCTACCGGCTCGCCAAGTTCGAGCCCGGCCGCAGCGTCACCTACACCCGGGTGCCGGATTATTGGGGCAAGGACTTGCCGGTGAATGCCGGGCGGTACAACTTCGATACCGAGCGCCACGAGTATTTTCGCGACGGCACCGTGCTGGTCGAGGCCCTGAAGGGCGACCTCTACGACTTCCGGTCCGAGAACATCGCCCGCAACTGGGCGACCGCCTACGACGACTTCCCGGCCGTTAAAGAGGGGCGCCTGATCAAGGAGGCGTTCCCGGAGCGCGGCATGGGCATCATGCAGGCGTTCGCGTTCAACACCCGCCGGGACAAGTTCAAGGATCCGCGGGTGCGCCGGGCCTTCAACCTGGCGCTGAACTTCGAGGAGATGAACAAGAACCTGTTCTACGGCCTCTACAAGCGGATCAATTCGTACTTCTTCGGCTCGGAACTGGCGTCCTCGGGCCTGCCCGAGGGGCAGGAGAAGGAGATCCTGGAGAGCGTCAAGGACAAGATTCCGGCCTCGGTCTTCACCACGCCCTACGCCAACCCGCTGAACGAAACCCAGGACGCCGTGCGAAAAAACCTGCGCGAGGCCGTGGGGCTGTTGCGCGAGGCGGGCTACGAGCTGCGCGGCGGCAAGATGGTCAACAAGGCCACGGGTGAGCCGCTGACCGTCGAGTTCTTGGAATTCCAGAACGCCTTCGAGCGGGTGATCCTGCCATTCGCAGCGCAGTTGAAGCTCATCGGCATCGATGCCACGATGCGGGTGATCGACGCCGCGCAGTACCAGAACCGGATCCGCGACTTCGATTTCGACATCACCACCAATGGCTGGGGCGAGTCCCTGTCGCCGGGCAACGAGCAGCGCGAGTTCTGGGGCTCGGCGGCAGCCGACAAGCCTGGCTCGCGCAACCTGATCGGGATCAAGGATCCCGGCATCGACGCGCTGATCGAGAAAGTCATCTATGCCAAGGACCGGGCCGGGGTGATCGCCGCGACCAAGGCCCTCGACCGGGTGCTGCTCGCTCACGATTACGTCGTGCCGCAATGGTCGGCGAGCGAGCAGCGGACCCTGCGCTGGAACCGGTTCGGCCACCCGGCGATCCTGCCGCGCTATGCCGGCTCCGGTTTCCCGACGACCTGGTGGTACGACCAGACGCTGGCCGCCAAGACCGGAGCCCCGCGTTGACCCGCGGCCCCTGGCGGCCGAGTCGGCGCGGACTCGTTCTGGGCGCCGGCGCGCTCGCGGCCCTGCGTCCCGCCTGGGCCGCCGCGGAGGAACGCCACGGCCTGTCGAGCTTCGGCGAGCTGAAATACGGTCCCGGCTTCGAGCGGTTCGACTACGTGAACCCGATCGCCCCGAAGGGCGGCCGGTACTCGACCCAGCTCACCGGCACGATCGGCAACCAGTCGCTCAACACCTTCAACACGCTCAACATCTACGTGCTGCGCGGCGACGGCGCGGCCGGGCTGGACCAGACCTTCGACAGCCTGATGGTCCGGGCGCTTGACGAGCCGGACGCGGTCTACGGGCTGGTGGCGCGCGCCGTCACGGTGAGCCCCGACGGCCTGACCTACACCTTCGCGCTGCGCCCCCAGGCCCATTTCCACGACGGCTCGCGGCTCACCGCCCGGGACGCCGCCTTCAGCCTCAAGCTCCTGCGCGACAAGGGCCATCCCTCGATCTCCGAGGTGATCCGGCCGATGACCGACGCCCGGGCCGAGGGCGACGAGACGCTCGTCGTCACCTTCGCGGAGGGCCGCGCCCGGGACCTGCCGTTATTCGTGACGCAGCTGCCGATTTTTTCCGCTTCCTACTACGGCAACCGCGACTTCGAGGCGTCGAGCCTCGAGGCGCCGCTGGGCTCCGGCCCCTACCGGGTCGGCGCGGTCGATCCCGGCCGCTCGATCGGGCTGGACCGGGTCCCGGATTATTGGGCAGCGGACCTCGCCGTGACGGCCGGGCAGAACAATTTCGACGCGATCCGCTACGAGTACTTTCGCGATCGCACCGTGGCCTTCGAGGCGTTCAAGAGCGGCGCCTTCACGTTCCGCGAGGAATTCACCGCCCGGGTCTGGGCCACCGGCTACGACTTCCCGGCCGCCGCCGAGGGCCGGGTGATCCGCCAGACCGTGCCGGATGCGCGGCCCAGCGGCACGCAGGGCTGGTGGATCAACATCCGCCGCGCACCGTTCCGCGACCCGCGCATCCGCAAGGCGATCGGCCTGTGCTTCGACTTCGAATGGTCGAACCGCAACCTGATGTACGGCGCCTACACGCGCACCGCCTCGTTCTTCGAGAATTCCGACCTCAAGGCCACTGGCAAGCCCTCGGCCGAGGAGTTGGCCCTGCTGGAGCCGTTCAAGGATCTGCCCCCGGAGGTGTTCGCCGAGGCCTGGACGCCCCCCGTCTCGGACGGGTCCGGCCAGGACCGGGCGCTGCTGAAGCGCGCCGACGCGCTGCTGCGCGAGGCCGGCTGCACCCGCCAGGGCGGCGGCCTCTTGCTGCCGGGCGGCCAGCCCCTGGCCATCGAGTTCCTGGACGACGATCCGGTCTTCCAGGCGGTCACCCAGCCGTTCATCCGCAATCTCGGCTTGCTCGGGATCAAGGCGACCCACCGCACCGTCGACCCGTCGCAGTACCAGGCCCGGGTCAACGATTTCGACTTCGACGTCACCTCCCGCCGCTTCGCCGGCGGCGTCACCCCGGGCTCGGAGCTGCGCGAGCTCTACGGCTCCCGGGCGGCCACCACCCCGGGCTCCAACAACCTGTCGGGCATCGCCGATCCGGCTATCGACGGGCTGCTCACCGCCATCGCGGATGCCAAGTTCCGCGCTGCGCTCACCACCGCGTGCCAAGCCCTCGACCGGGTGCTGCGGGCGCGGCGCCTCTGGGTGCCGATGTGGTATTCCGGAGCGCACCGCCTCGCCCTGTGGGACCTCTACGGCCGTCCCGCGAACCCGCCCAAATACGATCTCGGCGCCCCCGCTACCTGGTGGTACGAGGCCGAGAAGGCCAAGCGGATCGGGCGGGACTAGGACGACCATGCTCGGCTACATCCTGCGCCGCATCGGCCTGATGATCCCGACCCTGTTCGGGATCATGCTGATCACCTTCACCATCGTGCAATTCGCCCCGGGCGGCCCGGTGGAGCGGGTGCTGTCGCAGATGAAGGGCCAGGGCGACGGCGCCCTGTCGCGGGTCACCGGCGGCGCCGGCGACCTCGGCGGCGGCGGAAGGGCGGCAGGGGGCGGCGAGGGCAATTCCCGCTATCGCGGCGCGCAAGGCCTGAGCCCGGACTTCATCGCCAAGCTGGAAAAGCAGTTCGGCTTCGACAAGCCGGCCCCCGAGCGCTTCGCCAAGATGCTCTGGGACTACGCCAGGTTCGATTTCGGCCGCAGCTATTTTCGCGACGTCACGGTCATCCAGCTGATCAAGGAACGCCTGCCGGTCTCGATCTCACTCGGGCTGTGGATGACGCTGCTGTCCTACGCGATCTCGATCCCGCTCGGCATCCGCAAGGCCGTGAAGGACGGCGAGCGCTTCGACCGCTGGACCTCCTTCGTGGTGATCATTGGCTACGCGATCCCGGGCTTCATGTTCGGGCTGATGCTGATCATCCTGTTCGCGGGCGGCTCGTTCTATCAGTGGTTTCCGCTGCGCGGCCTGACCAGCGAGGGCTGGGAGAGTTTTTCCGCCTGGCACAAGCTCACCGACTATGCCTGGCACATGGCGCTGCCGCTCACCGCCCTGGTGATCGGCGCCTTCGCCACCTCGACCCTGCTCACCAAGAACTCGTTCCTCGACGAGATCCGCAAGCAATACGTCCTCACCGCCCGGATGAAGGGCCTGTCCGAGCGGCGCGTGCTCTACGGCCACGTCTTCCGCAACGCCATGCTGATCGTGATCGCCGGCTTCCCGGGCGCGTTCATCTCGGCCTTCTTCACTGGCTCGCTGCTGATCGAGACGATCTTCTCCCTCGACGGGCTGGGCGAATTGTCGTTCCGGGCGATCGTCGGCCGCGATTACCCGGTGGTGTTCGCGACCCTCTACATCTTCTCCCTGCTCGGGCTGGCCGTGAACCTGCTGTCCGACCTGATCTATGTCTGGATCGATCCGCGGATCGACTTTTCCGCGCGCGCGACGTGAGGGGCCGAAAGGGCGATATCGGGCGCTAAGTGCAGGCTGGTTTCGACCCAACCCAGCCGCCTAGTTCGCCATGGGCGTTTCCCATAAGCGGTCGTTGGTCGACCGTCCGGCAACTTCGGCTAGAGGTGGAGGCTGTCTGAACGGGCAGGACAGCGTAGCGAGTTCGTAGAGCATGGCCGGGCGCCTCCGCTTTCGCTTGCGTCATCCGACTGAAGCTAGATCACCGCAATCCTGAAGCGAGGGTGGCACGGGACCTACAGTGCTCCCCCACTGCCCAACACCCGCGCCACCGTGGTCCGCAGCGCCTGGGCGCTCCGGTAGCCCACCGCCGTTGCGACCGCCCCCGCCGGTCGCCCCTCGGCGGTCAGCGCGAGCGCCCGGATCACCCGGGCTCGCGCCCGCCAGTCACCGAAGCTGAGCCCGGTCTCGGTGCGGAACCCCCGGGTCAGGGTGCGCCGGCTCGCCCCGGCACGGTCGGCCCAGGCGTCGAGATCGTCCGTGGCGGACGGATCCGCGATCAGGCCGAGGCAGACCCGGCGCAGGCGGGCATCCCGCGGCAGCGGCAGGGTGAGCGGCGTCTCGGGGGCGCGGCCGATCTCGTCGAGCACCAGGGCGGCGAGGTGGCCGCCGCGGCCGGCCTCGTCGTACAGCACCGGCTCCGCGCCGAGAGCCGCGAGCGCCGCGGCGAGCAACGGGGAGACCAAGATCACCCGGCAGCGATCCGGGAAGGCCGACACCGCGGCGGGATCGAGATAGGCCGAGCACATCGCCACCGCGCAATGGGTCGCCACCGCGTGCGGCAGGCGCGGCGGGATCCACAGGGCGTGGCCCTCCGGCACGACCCAGGTGCCGTCCTCGGCCGAGGCCATCATCAGGCCCTGCGTGGCGTAGAGCAGTTGCGCGCGCGGGTGGAAGTGCCGGTCCAGCCGCATCCCGGCCGGATAGGTCTTGGGCATCACCGCGACGGCGCGGGGCACGTCCTGATAGTCGGCGGCATCCGTCGAGCGTCCGCGACGCGGCTGCCCGCTCGAAAAAAGTGGCCCGTTCGCATCCATATCCGGCCCGACACCGCCATCGGGCCAGGGTATCAGGGGACGATCCCGGAGGATACGCCGCGATGGATGCCGAAACCTTGTCCCGCCGCACGCTGCGCTTCGTCAACGTCGCGCACGCCCTCGACCACTTCGTCCTGCTGATCTACCCGACCGCGGTCATCGCCATCGCGGCCCAGACTGGACTCGGCTACGGCGAGCTGATCGGGCTCGCGACTGGCGCCTTCGTGGCCTTCGGCCTGTGCTCCCTGCCGATGGGCTGGCTGGCGGACCGGTTCGGCCGGCGCACCATGCTGGCGGTGTTCTTTCTCGGCTACGGCCTGTCCTGCCTGGGGGTGGCGAGTGCCACGACGCCCCTGAGCTTCGCGCTGTGGCTGTGCGTGCTCGGCCTCGCCTCGGCGATCTACCACCCGGTCGGCTCGACCATGCTGGTGACCCATGCCCGCCGGCTCGGGCGCGACCTCGGGATCAACGGCGTCTGGGGCAATCTCGGCGCCGCCTCGGCCTCGGGGGTGACCGCGCTGCTCGCCGCCACCGCCGGCTGGCGGGCGGCCTTCGTGGTCCCGGGCCTCGTCTGCCTCGCCTGCGGCGCCGCCTTCCTGGCGCTGGTCCCGGGCGATGGCGAGGCCGGCGGCAAGAAGGCCGGGGGCGCGGCCGCGATCGCCGTGAGCCGGCCCTGGGCGCTGATGGCCCTTTACGCCCTGGCGATCTTCGCCGGCGGCGTGACCTTCAACCTGACGACGATCAGCCTGCCCAAGGTGATCGACGAGGGCGTCGGCCAAGCGCTGCCGCTGGCGCTGATCGGCTCGCTCGCCACCGTGGTGTTCCTGTTCGGGGCGCTGATGCAGCTCGCCATGGGCCGGCTGATCGACCGGTTCAGCCTGCCGGCCCTGTTCGTGACCCTCTCGGTGCTGCAGCCGCTCGGGCTCGGGCTCGCGGCGCTCTCCAGCGGCCTGCCGCTGCTCGCCGGGCTCGTGCTGGCGATGACGGCGATCTATGGGCAGGTGGTGATCAACGACGCGATGATCGCCCGCTACGTGCCCCCCGCCTACCGGGCCCGGGCCTACAGCGTGCGCTACTTCGTGGGCTTCACCGCCAGCGGCTTCGTGGTCCCGGCGATCGCGGTCCTTCACGATCGCGGCGGCTTCGCGCTGGTGCTCGGCATCGCGGCCACCTGCGGCGCGGTGGTGTGGCTCGCGGCGATCGGTTTCCTGAGCCTGACGCAGAGCGGGCCGAGGGCCGAGCTTGCGGCGGCGGAGTAGGCCCGGGGTTTGCGGCTCCCGGCGGCCGCTGCTACGCGGCGTTTCCGAGCCGCGAGCCCGCCCGTGACCACACTCTCCCTCGTCATCCGGCCCGAGCGGCCGGAGGACGCCGCCGCGATCGACCGGCTCCAGGCCCGGGCCTTCGGCCCCGGACGGTTCGCCCGCACGGCCTACCGCCTGCGCGAGACGGCAGCCGCGCGGATCGATCTCGGCGTCACCGCCTCGGTCGGCAGCTTTCTGGTCGGATCGGTGCGCATGGGGCCGGTCCGGACCGGGGGGTCGTGCTTCGTCATGCTCGGCCCCCTGGCGGTGGATCCGAGCTTTGCGGGCCGCGGCATCGGCGGCACCCTGACCCGTGCGGCGATCGAGGCGGCCCGCCAGGCGGGCGAAGGTTTGGTGATCCTTGTGGGCGACGCGCCCTATTACAGCCGTTTCGGCTTCACCCCGGTCCCGCCGGGCCGCCTGACCCTGCCGGGACCTGTGGATCCGACCCGCCTCCTGTGGCTGGAGCTGCAGGCCGGGTTCTGCGCGGGTGTGTCCGGTCCGATCGAGGCGATCCGCCGATAGGGCCCGGGACCGAGCACCGAAGGGTTCAGGCCTCGAGCGATCTCCCATTGATTGCGGGGCAGGGCAACGCCGTGCGAACCTCAGGACGTCGCGCAGCCATTCGGGGTTTCCGCCCTACATGCCCGTCTCAAGGGATCCCTCGACCAGGCGCGCGTACTCGATCTCTGCCGTGCCGTAGCCGTCTCCCGCGTAGTCGAGCAGTCCCTCGCGGTCGGCGACTTCGACCACGCCGCGGCGCTTCAGAACGAAGCCGGCCTTCTCGAGGATTCGCAGCGCCGCCGTCACGCCCGGACGCTCGACGCCCAGCATGAACGACATGAAATCCTGCGTCACCGTGATCCGGTCGTCATCGACCCGGTCGTGGCACATCAGCAGCCATCGGGCGAGGCGGGTCGCGGTGTTGCCCCGCGCGTTGGCGAACGCCGTCTGCGCGGTCTGGACGAATTGCGCCTGAATGAAGCGATGCAGGAGCCGTCTCATGGCCGGGCGCCGCTCCACCTCCTCCCGCAGCACCGCCACGTCGAGGCTCAGCATGTGCCCGGCCATCTGCACGAAGTGGGTATGCGGACTGCGATTGTCGGCCAGCAGGATCGGGGCAGCGCCGACCATCCCTTCCCGGCCGATCAACCCGATCTCGACGCGGCCGCTGGGCTCGTCGTTGGTGATCGAGACGAAGCCCGTCTCCGGGAAGAAAACGGTTTCGATCGCCGTATGGGAGGCGATCAGGACGTGCCGCAGCGGCATCTCCTCGGTACGCATCGCGGGTTTCAGGGCCGCGAAATCCTCAGCTGCCAGAAGCTGGAGGAGGCGATTGCGCACCTCCGATTGTTGAGGGCCGGGCATGGTGCTCACTTGCTGGGGGGCAAGAGCACACGGCGTCCCTCAATCACCGACGCCCTGATCATGGTCAGCGATGACTTGAATGTAGTAGCTTTTATGAAAAACGCAATAAGACGTAAAAAAGTATAAATATTACATTTATTCGAAAAAGTCCGTGCGTTCGATTCGATCAGGAGAATGACGACTACAAATATTCAGTCGTCTGTCTACGGACAATATTCTCCGATTGCACCTTCAGTATCTCGCGGACGCAAGCGAGGACCAGCTGCCGGTCCTCAGGGCTCCGGATCACGAGCCACATCTGCAGGAGCTGCGCGGTCTGTCCGGTCGATGGCCCATCCGACGTCTCGAAGAACAGACCTGTGGAACAGCCAAGCGCCGCCGCGACATCTTCGAGCTTCCCCAATGTCCGGCTGAGCGCGACCGAACCCAGCATATCAGGGGTCTTCATATCCATCGCAGATTCTCGCGTGATAAACCGCCTCATCTCAGCGATCGATGCATCTTATCACTGTATTTTCGGTTGCAAAACGGTAACTAAAATACAATGCTCACAATGGAGCAAGATAAAATGTAAAAATTTTACATTCCGAGCCCCGCGTCGAAACGCATCAAAATTTGGACATACAATGAATCGGGCCCCTGATCTGGATGCCGTAGCAGATGCATGTATCGCCGCCCATGCCGTCATCTCGGATCACGGTACGCCGCAAATGAAGATGCTGATCCGGGTTCTCCTTCACGTCGTCGGCCGGGAAATCGCACACGATATGTCTCGGTCGCAGCGGGAGGACAGTCCGACGCGCAATGGTTTTCTATCACCGGAAGGCCGATACGATGATTAAGGCTGGTCTGTCGCGAATAAATTCCTTCACCCATCAATGAACGACAGCTTTGATGGCGTAGTCGCGAGGGCGTAAACCCAACTCATTTCGCAACCGGCAAGCGTTGCGCCCCAGAACACACTTATTCCCCCCCGTTCGCACGTGGCGCGCCGATCACGCCCGCCGCAGCGCCAGTGCGGCAATCAGGCCGGCCGTGAGCAGCGCCAGGGCCACGGGGGTCGCCGAGGTCGCAGGCCACGCCGAGGCCGCAGCCGTGAACAGAGCCCCGAAGGTCATCTGGGTGAAGCCGTAGAGGCTGGAGGCCGAGCCCGCCGCGTGCGGATCGACGTTCATCAGGCCGGCCACCGCGTTGGGGCTGAGCAGGCCGACCCCGACCGCGTAGGCGAAGAGCGGCACGATCAGGCTGACGACGCCCAGCATCCCGGTCCGGTCGACCAGCAACAGCGCCAGCGCCGACGCGATGCAGAGCAGGTTGCCGCTGCGCGCCGCCTTGCGGATCGGCACCCGGGTCGCAAGGCGGCTCGCCAGCACGGCGCCGCCGACCATGCCGAACACCACGATCAGGCAATCGAACCCGACCTCCTGCGACGAGCGTCCGAGCCGGTCGACCAGCAGGAACGGCGCCACCGCCAGGAAGGCGTAGAGGCTGGTGCCGCCGCAGGCCCCCGCCACCAGGTAGGCGCGGAACACCGGCAGCTTCACCAGCCGCAGGTAGCCCGCCAGGATCGCGACGAAGCCCGGCAAGGCCACCTTGTGCCGGTTGGTCTCCGGCAGGGTGAACACCACCAGGGCGCCGAGCAGAGCGACGATCCCGGCCAGCACCACGAACACCGCGCGCCAGCCGAAGGCCTCGTTCACCACGCCGCCGATCGCCGGCGCCAGGGCCGGCGTGAGAGTCATGGCGGTGGTCAGGATTGCGAGTTTTTTCGCCGCGTCCTCGCGGGTCGAGACGTCCCGCACCATCGCCCGGCCGATCACCAGGGAGCCGCAGGCCCCGAGCGATTGCAGCACCCGCGCGACCAGCAGCACGCCGATGCTCTGGGCCGGGATCGCCAGCAGCAGCCCGGCCAGGTAGAGGCCCAGCCCACCGATCAGGATCGGCCGCCGGCCGTACCGGTCGGAGAGAGGCCCGTACAGGAGTTGACCGCCCGCGAGCCCGATCAGGTAGACCGTGATGGTGAGCTGCGCGGCGGCCGTGGTGGTGCCGAGGTCGGCGGCGGCGGTGGCGAGCGCGGGCACGAAGATGTGCAGCGCCACCGTGCCGGTCATGGTCACGGCGACCAGCAACGGCAGGGGCGCCCGGCGCCCCGCCGGATCGACACTTCGATCGGGCAAGAGGATTCCTTTGCGGTGTCCGACCCGGACTGACATCGGGTCGCGGCCGCCTCAAGGCAAAGGCCGGGCCTGAGCCCGGCCGGTTCCCCCCTATTCCTTCGGCGTCGGCAGCGGCGCGTTGAGGTCCTTGGTCGGGCCGTCGACCTCGAGGTTCTTGGCCCGGTCCACGGCTTCGGGATTGGCCTTGGCCGGCGGCTCCTTGGCGGCCGGTGCGGACGGCGCGGTCGGCTCGGCGGGGATCAGGCTCGACGGCGCGCCCTGCTGGTCGCCGTCATGGGCGCCGGCCGGCGGAGCCGGGGCATTGCGGTCGCTCGATTCGCTCGGCGCCCGCGGGCTGCCGGCCGACTTCTCCTCGACCGGCTTGGCGGTTTTGATATCGGCGGGCTTGGCCGGGCTGTCCTTGCCCTCGGAGCCCTTGCCGGCGGCCGGCTTGGCGGCGGAGGGCTTTTCCTCCGGCGCGGCGGCGGGCTTGGCGGCAGCGGGGGCGGCCTCCGGCTTCGCTTCGGTCTTCTCGACGGCGGGCAGCGGCTTGGGGCTGTCCGCATTGCTGCGCAGGTAGGCGATGACGTTGGCGCGCTCCTGCGGGGCGGCGATGCCGGCGAACGCCATCTTGGTGCCCGGGGCGTAGCCCTTCGGGCTGGTCAGGAAAGCGTCCAGGTCGTCATAAGTCCAGGCACCGCCCTTCCCCTTGAGGGCCGCCGAGTATTCGAAGCCGGCATGGCCGCCCTTCGGGCGCTCGACCACGTCGTACAGATCCGGGCCGACCTTGTTCGGGCCGCCCTTCTCGAAATTGTGGCAGGCCCGGCAGGCCTTGGTGCCGGCCTCGCCCTTCTCGGCGTTGGCGCTGGCGAGCCGGACCGCGATCGGCTCGACCTTGGCCTCCGGCGCTGCCGCAGCGGCCTGAGGCTCAGGCTCGGGCAGGTCGTAACCGGCTTTGCCGGCCGGTCGCGGATGGTAGATCAACTCGGCGACGAAACCCGATCCGGCCGCGAACAATAAGGCGCCGAGGACGGCGCCGAGGACCTTGTTCACCTCGAACGAGTTCATGCTCTTCTCTCGATCTGCCCATGCCCGTCACAGGCAGGCACGCCGGCACACAGGACCTTGGAAGATTTCAAGGGTGCTTAGCCGTTCCGGCACGATCTTGACAATGGCGGGCGGGGGATACGTTCCGTCGCGGGGCAAAACCCCGTGCCAAATCGCCGAGCTTGTCACCCGGCGGCATCATTTTGCCGGATCGCGTGATGCAGGCCCGCTTCTCCGCGAGGGACGACAACCGGGAACAGGCCTGCTAAGCAGCCGCGCTCCGCCGCGAGCCCCAAGTTCGATCCCCGATGTCCGATCCCCTCGTCCTGATTCCGGCCCGCCTCGCCGCGACGCGCCTGCCGAACAAGCCGCTGGCCGAGATCGCCGGAGAGGCGATGATCGTCCATGTCTGGCGCCGGGCCATGGAGGCCGGGATCGGCCCCGTGGTGGTGGCGACCGACACGGCCGAGATCGCGCGCATCGTCGAGGAGGCCGGCGGCATCGCGGTGATGACCCGGGCCGACCACCCGTCCGGCTCGGACCGCCTCGCCGAGGCGCTGGAGACCGTCGACCCGGAGGGACGCCACGACGTGGTGGTCAACGTCCAGGGCGACCTCCCGACCATCGACCCGGCGATCATCGGCGCCTCGATCGGCCCGCTCTCCGACCGCACAGTCGATATCGTCACGCTCTGCGCGCCGATCACCGACGCGCACGAGGCCGACAATCCCAACGTGGTCAAGCTCGTGGGCCATCAGGTCGGCCCGGGCCGCCTGCGGGCGCTCTACTTCACCCGTGCCCGCGCCCCCTGGGGCGAGGGTCCGCTCTGGCACCATATCGGCCTCTACGCCTATCGCCGCACGGCGCTGACCCGCTTCGTCGCCCTGCCCCCCGGAGAACTGGAGACCCGGGAGAAGCTCGAGCAGCTGCGCGCGCTGGAGGCCGGCATGCGCATCGATGCCGTCATCGTCGACGACCTGCCGCTCGGCGTCGACACCCCCGCCGACCTGGAGCGCGCCCGCGCCCTGCTCCAAACCCGCCGCCTGAACTGAACCGCAATCCCGATGACCGACCGCACAATCTCGTACCAGGGCGAGCCCGGGGCCAACTCGCACATCATCTGCGCCGAGGCGTTTCCAGACTGGACGCCCCTGCCCTGCCCGACCTTCGAGGACGCCTTCGCGGCGGTCACGGAGGGCCGGGCGCAGCGGGCGATGATCCCGATCGAGAACTCGATCGCCGGCCGGGTGGCCGATATCCACCACCTGATCCCGACCTCGCCCCTGCACATCGTGGCCGAGCACTTCCTGCCGATCCATTTCCAGCTGATGGTCCTGCCGGGCACCGCCCTGGAGACCGTGCGGACCGTGCACAGCCACGTCCACGCGCTGGGCCAGTGCCGGCGGATCGTGCGGCGCCTGGGCGTGAAGGCCGTGGTCGCCGGCGACACCGCCGGGGCGGCGCGCGAAGTCGCGGAGATCGGCGACCCAAGCCGGGCGGCCTTGGCGCCCGCACTGGCCGCCGAGGTCTACGGCCTCGACATCCTGGAGCGCGACGTCGAGGACGAGGCACACAACACCACCCGGTTCGTGGTGTTCTCCCCCGATCCCGAGCCGGTGGAGGCCGGGACCGGACCCTGCGTGACCAGCTTCGTGTTCCGCGTGCGCAACATCCCGGCCGCCCTCTACAAGGCGCTTGGCGGCTTCGCGACCAACGGCGTCAACATGTCGAAGCTCGAGAGCTACATGATGGACGGCGAGTTCACCGCCACGCAGTTCTACGCGGAGGTGGACGGTCACCCCGAGGATCCGGGCCTCGCCCGGGCGCTGGACGAGCTCGGCTATTTCTCCCGTGAATTGCGGGTGGTCGGCACCTACCCGGCCAATCCGTTCCGCGAGGCGGCGCGGCCGGCGGCGGAATAGCGGGCTTTGCAGTTCAGGCCTGTTATCGCAGCTTGCGGTAACAACAATCCGTAACTACGCTTCGCCATGGGCTATCAATGGGATCCCGAGAAGGATGCAGCCAATCAGGCCAAGCATCTCATCGGATTCCGACAGGCTGCCGATATCTTCCGCGGCTTTCGGCTGACGCGCGAAGACCTGCGACGCGACTACGGCGAACGCCGGTTCATTAGCCTGGGCCTGTACGACGGGGCGGTGTTGCGGGTGGTGTACGTTCAACGTGACGGCGACATCCGCATCATCTCGGCATGGAAGGCGAGCCGCCATGACAGGAAAGTCTACGCCGAAGCGCGTTCGAGAGCGGGCAGCGACCGTCCGGTATGAAGGCTTTGCCGACATGCCCGCGGCGGACCCGTTGAGCCCGGCCTTCAAGGCCCTGGACGATGCCGAGATCGAGCGACGCGCCGCCGCAGATCCCGATGCCGGCCTGATTCCGCCGGGCTTCTGGGACGAGGCCTCGCCGGCGTCCGTCGAGACGAAGGAACAGATCACGCTGCGCCTCGACGCGGACGTGCTGCGGCATTTCCGGAGCGCTGGAAAGGGTTATCAGTCGCGGATCAACGCGGTGCTCAAGAGCTACGTGACGGCGCAGGAGAAGCGGCGGTCGTGAAGGTCACTCTCGCCGCAGCACCCTATCGACGGCCAGATCCGACCAGAACCCCGGCCGAAAATCCCGCTTGAGTGCCTCCGGATCGTAGATCGTCTCGACCCAGGTCAGGAAATCGATGCCCTTGGCCTCGCCCTCCACCCGGTAGCGGGCGAAGAACGCGTCGAGGATGCCGGTCTTGGCGAAGCGGAGATGGCCGTAGCGTGCCGAGAGCTGGCGGGCGGCCTCGGCCACCGGGCGGTTCTCGTGCAGGATCAGGTAGAGGGCCGAGGCGAGCCCGGCCCGGTCGGCGCCCGACTTGCAATGCATCACCGCCGGGTACTGGATACCGGCGAAGAAGTCTTTTGCGGCCAGCAGGGTGGCGCGGTCGGGGGCCTCGCGGGAGCGCAGGACGAACTCCACCAGGGTGAGCCCGTGCCGCTCGCACGCCTCCCGCTGCAGAGGCCAGGAGCCGTGCTCGCGCCCGCCGCGCAGGGAGATGATCGTGCGCACGCCCTCGGCGCGGAAGCGCGCGAGCTGGTGCGGCCCCGGCTGGGCCGAGCGCCAGAGCCGGCCGGTGCCGACCCGGTGGCGGTTGAGATAGGCCAGCCGGAACACGCCGTGATCGATCAGCAGCATGTTCGCCCAGGCCTTCAGCCGGTCGCCGGGCCCGGCGATCGGCCGCTCGAAGCGGGCGATCCGGGCCATGCGGCGCGCGTAGCGCGTCTCGGGCTTGAGGAAGCGGTTGAACACGATCGGGGCTGCCGCGGAATCGGGAGCCGGCTCTAACAGCCGTCCGGAAGCCCGGCAATTCGCCTGTCGGGCCGGCAGCGACTGAGTTTTACCACCCACCACCGGAAAGTTCCAAAAAGCCGGCGCCGATCTTGCCTTCACTCTGCCCGGATCGGGATCGAACCTGGGCGGGCCGCGCGGGTTATCCGACGGTCGACGGGGAAGGCCGAAGCCCATGAGCACGCGCACCACGAGCATCCGCCGGGCTCGCGAGGCCGATCTCGGCAGCCTGTCGACGGTGTTCGATGCCTCGTGGCGCGAAGCCTATCGCGGCATCATCCCCGGCGTGGCCCTGGAGCGTCTGATCGCCGGGCGCGACCGTGCCTGGTGGCGCAGCGCCCTGCGCCGGGGCCGCCCGATCGCCCTGGTCGAGACCGGCGAGCGGGTGGTCGGCTACGCCGCCTACGGGCGAACCCGCAGCCGGGCGCTCGGGACCGAGGCGGAGATCGACGAACTCTACCTGCTGCCGGAATATCAGGGCGTCGGCCTCGGGCGCCGCCTGTTCAAGGCGGTCCGCAACGACCTCGCCGATCACGGCCTCACCCAGCTCGGCGTCTGGAGCCTGGAGGACAATGCCCGGGCCGGCGCGTTCTACGAGGGCCTCGGCGGCCGGGCCGGGCCGCGGGTGCTGGACCGGGTCGCGGGGGTCGCGCTGCCCAAGGTCGGTTACCTGTTCAGCTAACGTTTCTTGGGACTCGTCGCTGGCCTCGCGCCGATACTGATTTGCATCGTGGAGCCGGACATCTAAGAGGTCGGGGAAGCGGTGCAAGCCGCATCCCGGAAGCGATACGCCATGAACATCGACGCCATCCCGCTCGGCAAGAAGCCCCCGCACGACGTCAACGTCATCATCGAGGTGCCGCTGGGCGGCGAGCCGATCAAGTACGAGATGGATAAGGAATCCGGCGCGCTGGTCGTCGACCGGTTCCTCTATACGCCGATGTTCTACCCCGGGAATTACGGCTTCATCCCGCACACCCTGTCCGGCGACGGCGATCCCTGCGACGTGCTGGTGGCCAACACCCGCGCGGTGCTGCCCGGCGCGATCATCAGCGCCCGCCCGGTCGGCGTGATGGTGATGCAGGACGAGGGCGGCGAGGACGAGAAGGTCATCGCGGTGCCCTCCCGCCACCTGACCAAGCGCTACGACCGGGTCGAGAACTACACCGACCTGCCCGATATCACGATCCAGCAGATCCAGCACTTCTTCGAACACTACAAGGATCTTGAGCCCGGCAAGTGGGTGAAGTTCGTCCGCTGGGGCGACAAGGAAGAGGCCCACCGGCTGATCGAGGAAGCGATCGAGCGGGCGAAGAACAAGAAGTAAGGTTTTCAAGCAGGCCGCTCCCATCCCGGAGCGGCCTGTCGCGCTCAGCCGTCGATGCGGCGCAGGCCGGCCTTGTAGCGGCGGGCGTTCTCGACGTAGCGCTGGGCCGCTTGGCGCAGGCCCTCCACCGCCTCGGCGTCGAGGGTGCGCACAGCCTTGGCCGGCGCGCCGACGATCAGGCTGCGGTCGGGAAATTCCTTCCCCTCGGTCACCAGCGCGTTGGCGCCGATCAGGCAACCTCGGCCGATCCTGGCGCCGTTCAGCACCGTCGCGCCCATGCCGATGAGGCTGCCGTCGCCGATGGTGCAGCCATGGACGATGGCGCCGTGGCCTACCGTGACGTCCGTACCGATCACCAGCGGGAAGCCGGGATCGACATGCATGATCACGCCTTCCTGCACATTGGTCCGGTCGCCGATGCGGATCGGCTCGTTGTCGCCGCGCAGAGCCGCGCCGAACCAGATGCCGACATCGAGGCCGAGATGGACCCGGCCGACCACCTGGGCGTCCGGGGCGATCCAGACGCGGTCGGGATCGGCAAGCTGCGGCACGTGATCGTCGAGGGCGTAGAGCGGCATGGCTGGCTTCCGTCCCGAGGCTGATCCGTCGGCGTCGAGGCCGACGATGGGCATCGCCTGTCGCCGGAATGGCACAGGTCCGGCCCGCCTGCCAATGCTAGGCTGAGCCCCCGACCGGACGCGAGGTGCAGGCGTGAAACGGATCACGGCATCGATCGGCCTCGTGGGCCTGCTGCTGGCGCAAACCGCCTCGGCGGCAGATTGGCAGGATCGGCCGCGGGTCGGCGGATTCCGAGCCACCTGCGAGGATCTCGCCACCTTCTGCTTTGCCGATGCCTGCGGGAGCGATCAGATCGAAGCGGCCGAGACCTGCCGGGCGCGCTGCCCGAGCGCCGTGATCCTCGACGTGCTTCCAGCGGCCTGCCGGATCCCGGCTGCCCCGACTGGGCCCGTGCTTCGGCGGCGCGGTTGAGATCTCGAAATGATCCGGTCTGGCCCCGAAGACGGCCCGATCAATCTCTGCGAGAAAAAATCCTCGGTCCTGCGGCAACAAAACGCGGGGCGCAGCATTGAACCTGCTCCAACGGCTCAACAGCAAGCACGTCAACACGGACCGTTGCTCGCACAGGCGCGAGACCGGAAGCCATGAATATGATCAAAGACGATCTGAACCCGCCCCGTGTGGGCTTGAACGCGCATCCTATTCTTTACGGCGTTGCCGCCGGTCTGGCGGCGCTGTTCCCGCCGGTCATGTCCCATGCCCAGGCCGCGACCGATCAGGATCCGGCGCCTGACGCAGACGAGGAGCAGGACTCGCGCGACGGGGAGTGATCCGGCCCCGTCGCGCGGTGCTATCCATCACCCGATCGTCAGGCGGCGAGCCGCGCAATCAGCAGCAGCGTTGCCACGGCCGGCACGGCGGCGGCGAACCAGAGCGCGGGCGCGTGAAACGCGGGCGGCGCGGTGAAGCGCACGGGCCGCGATACGCCGGGGCGCAGACTCTCCTCGCGTCCGAAACCGATCCCGATGGCCATGCACGCCTCCTCGATGCCCGAGGAGAAAAGGCCGGCGGCCCTCAAGAGCGTCTGAATCGGGGGCCGGGTTCGCGCGGCGTGGTGAACCCGTCCTTAAAGCGGCGGCTGCCTGACCACCCCATCCCACCCTCGACCGCATCCTGACGAGCGTCCGCAAAGCGGAAGCCTCGAAGGAGCCCTTCAGGCGTCTTCGACGAACCCTGAAGTCCTCCTTCAGGGCTGCAGCGCGCGCTCTCAAGGTGAGAGGAGAGATGTCGAGGCTTGCGGCGCCCCTAGCCGTCCCGCAACTGGGATCATGCAGTCAACCGAGCGCTCAAAGCGCCCGGTCGAACTTCAGTTCGCCGTTCGGGCTCTTCAGCACCAGCTGGGAGCCGACGAGATCCCACACCGCCGCCGTGCGGAGAGCGACGAAGAAGGCCTGCTCAGTGGCCGCGAGGCCCTTGTCGCAGCTCTTCTTGGTGAGCGCGAGCGGGCCGACCGCGAGGTGCTGGTCCTTCAGCGGGAAGGCGGTGGCCGCGAAGGTGTTGCAGCCGCCGTAGCCGCGGGCGCGGTACTGCTTGTCGATGATGAAGCTCGGTCGGTCGCCACCGGAAAACGGCTTGCCGTTGAGGCTCACCGCCGTCCAGGTCGAATCGAGCGGGAAGATCTTTTCGCTCGCCTTGGTGCCGGGCACGTATTGCGGCTTCTTCTCTTCCTCGCCGCCGGGGCGGCGGTTGCCGCGGCCGAAGCCCGTGGGCGCGCCGCCGCCCATCTGGGCCTGGGCCTGCGTCGCTGCGGTCAGGTCCACGGCCATCACGGCACAGGCCAAGGTGGCGATCAGCACCGCTCTCATCGTTCTGCCCCTCAAACGCGCGCACGGCGCTCAGCTCATCGTCCATCCGGGACGGCGCATGCCGGCCCGACGCCCATGATTCGCGCGTCGAGACCGCCCCGAACCCATACGCCCCCGCGGATGCGACCGAATTTCAGCACAATTATGGTCGCCGCGCATCGTGCGGCGCCCGGAAACGATCGGCGGCCGATATCGTTGTCGATCTTTGCACGGAATGGAGGACGACGTGGCAGGATCAGACGAGGGCGGCCAGGCCGGGGCGAGCGCGCCTGCGATGAGCCCGGCGCAATCGCGGGCGGCCCGGGGGCTGCTCGGCTGGTCCGAGGCGGAGCTCGCCGCCAAGGTCGGCCTCGACGAGCGGTTCGTGCGCGACTTCGAGAGCGGCTACGGCGACCCGCCGAGCGGTCAGATCGAGGCCCTGCGCAGCGCCCTGTGCGCGGCGGGCGCAGTGTTTGACGATGCACCGAATCCCGGCGTCCACTTGGCAGCGCAGGCCACGGCCGACGAGGGCGTCCGGCTCGGCGCGCTCACCACCGAGAACGATCGCTAGCAGGAAGCTCGGCACGCCGCTCATGACGCGTTCAGCCGCCGAGGCCGATAGCTGGGGGGCTCGATCTGCCCGCCGTCCCAGGAGCGATCCGTGACCCTTCTCCTCGACCGCTCGATCCGCACCGGTGCGCAACCCGCGACGGGTGCACGCTGATGCGGGCCGACGCCTTCCTGGCAGCAGCCGACGCGCTCCCGGTAGCGGATTTCGGCCACTTGGTGGAACGGGGCGGCCTCGTGGTGGTGGCGCCCCATCCCGACGACGAGAGCCTGGGCTGCGGCGGCCTGATCGCGGCGGCGCACACCGCCGGTCGGGACGTCCGCCTCGTGGTGGTCAGCGACGGCTGCGGCTCGCACACCCATTCCCAGCTGTACCCGCCGGACAGGCTGCGCAGCCTCCGCGAGGCGGAGACGCTCCGGGCGGTGGCGGTCCTCGGCCTCGCGGCGGAGGCCGTCACCTTCCTGCGCATGCCCGACGCGCATGTGCCGAGCGAGGGCGCCGAGGCCGAGGCAGCGGCCCATGCCGTGGCGCAGGCCGCGACCGCCTGCGAGGCCGGCGCGGTGTTCGTGACCTGGCGGCACGATCCCCATTGCGACCACAAGGCATCGGCTGCCATCGTCGGGCTCGCCCGACCCCAGATGCCCGGCGTTGCGGTCTACGAATACCCGGTCTGGGGCTGGACCCTACCGCCGGAGACCGAGGTCGGGCCGGCGCCGGACGGCCTGCGCCTCGACGTCTCCGCCTACCGCGAGGCCAAGGCCCGGGCGGTCGCGGCCCATGAATCGCAGACCACCGACCTGATCTCCGACGATCCCACGGGCTTTCGGTTGGAGCCCGCGATGATCGACCGGCTCTGCGGACCCTACGAGTGCTTCGTCAGGATCCCCGCATGAGCCGCGCGACCGAGACTTTGCCGGTGGATTACTTCGCCGGCATCTACGCCAGTGACCCGGATCCCTGGCAGTTCACGAGTTCGGCCTACGAACGCGACAAGTACGCGGCGACGCTGGCCTGCCTGCCGCGGCCGCGCTACCGTGCCGCCTTCGAGCCGGCCTGCGCGATCGGAGTGTTCACCCGCGCCCTGTCCGAGCGCTGCGACCGCCTCCTGGCGAGCGACTTGGTGCCGGCCGCCGTGGAGGCCGCCCGGGCCCGCTGCGCCGACCGGCCGACCGTCGAGATCCGCCAGGGCGCCGTGCCGGCGGACTGGCCGGAGGGCCGGTTCGACCTGATCGTGCTGTCCGAGTTCCTGTATTTCCTCGCCCCGCCCGACCTCGCCGAGCTTGTCCAGCGCGTCGGCGGCGCCATCGAGCCCGGCGGCGACATGGTGCTGGTGCACTGGATCGGCGAGACCGACTACCCGCAATCGGGCGACGCGGCCGCCGAGAGCTTCATCGCGCAGGCCGCCCCGTTCGCGCGCCTGTTGCATCAGGACCGGACCGACAAATACCGGCTCGACGTGCTGCGCGCCGGAGCCTCCCTGTGAGCACCACGGTCATCACCCTCAACAAGGGCCGCGGCGCGCATCTCGCGCGATTGCTCGAAGGACTGGGGCGCGGCACGCCGCCCGAGGCCTGCATCGTCGTCGAGATCGGCGGTGATGACGCCCCGCTGCCGGACCTGCCGTTCCCGGTCGCGCGCGTGCCGTTCCCGCGGGACGGCCTGCCGCTGGCTGCCGCGCGCAATGCCGGGCGCCGGGCCGCCCGGACTGACACGCTGATCTTCCTCGATGTCGATTGCATCCCCTCGCGCGGCCTGGTCGCCGGGCTATCGCGGGCGGTGGCCGAGCACGATGCCCTGATCTGCTGCGAGATCGGCTACCTGCCAGCCGGCGCCGTCCAGGATGGCTGGCAGGAGGCCGAGCTCGACCGGCTCGGCCATCCGCACCCGGTGCGGGCCTTCCCGCCCCCCGGCCTAGTGGCGCCGGCACCGCAGCCCGGCCTGTTCTGGTCCCTGGCCTTCGCGGTGCGGGCCGCGACCTACGACCGGACCGGCGGCTTCGACGAATCTTTCTCCGGATACGGGGCGGAGGATACCGACCTGGCGTTCCGGGCCGACGTGGCCGGCGTGCCGATCCTGTTCCTCGGCGGCCCGCGGGCCTACCACCAGCACCATGCGAGCCACGACCCGCCGCTCCAGCATTTTCGCGATATCGTCGCCAACGCCGCCCGCTTCCACGCACGCCACGGCCTCTGGCCGATGGATGGCTGGCTCGACGGCTTTGCCCGCCTCGGCCTGATCGCGGCCGACCGGTCGAACGGGATCGTGGTCCACCGCGACCCGACGCCCGCCGAGATGGCGGCGGCGCGGCTGCCGGATGCGCGGCCGTTCTGAACGGATGGCGTCGCGACCGGTGATTCCGGCCGCGACGCGAACCTGACCCGCCCCTCCCCGCAGAGGGAAAGGCGAAACCCCTCACGCCTTCATCGCATCCGCCTTCTCGATCAGCGCCTCGGCCATGCGGATCGAGGCGATGTCGATCAGGCGGCCGTCGAGGGAGACGGCGCCGCGGCCGGCCTTGGCGGCTTCCTGCATGGCCTCCAGGATGCGCCGAGCCTTGGTGACCTCGGCCTCGGACGGCGTGAACACCTCGTTGGCGAGGTCGATCTGCGAGGGGTGGATCGCCCACTTGCCCTCGAAGCCCAAAGCCGCGCAGCGCTTGGCCGCCGAGCGGTAGCCGTCCGGATCCGAGAAATCGCCGAACGGACCGTCGATCGGGCGCAGGCCGTAGGCGCGGCAGGCCACCAGCATGCGGTTCTGGGCGAACAGCCACGGATCCTGCCAATGGGTCTGGCGATTGCCGGCCTCATCCTTGTCGGTGAGCACCGAGAAGTCCGGGTTCACGCCGCCGATCACCGTGGAGCGGGCGCGGGTCGAGGCGGCGTAGTCGGCGACGCCGAAGGACATCGCCTCCAGGCGCTTCGACGACTGGGCGATCGCCTCGACATTGGCCATGCCGAGGGCGGTCTCGATCAGCACCTCGAAGCCGATCTGCTTGTCGCGCTTCTTGGCCTGCTCGATCTGGGTGACCAGCACGTCGATGGCGTAGACGTCGGCTGGCACGCCGACCTTGGGGATCAGCACCATGTCGAGCCGCGGACAGGCTTCGACGATGTCGACCACGTCCCGGTACATATAGTGGGTGTCGAGACCGTTGATGCGGATCATCATGGTCTTGCTGCCCCAATCCAGGTCGTTGAGCGCCTGGATGATGTTGGTGCGGGCCTTCTCCTTGTCGTCCGGAGCGACCGCGTCCTCGAGATCGAGGAAGATCACGTCGGCGGCCGACGACGCCGACTTCTCCATGAAGGTCGGGTTGGAGCCCGGGACGGCGAGTTCGGAGCGATGCAGGCGCGGCTTGGCCTGCTGGATCAGGGTGAAGCTCATGGGTGTTTCTCTCTCCTGGTAACGGTTCTGGTGCCGCCGTCGGGCTGGACACGCCCGGCGGTGGAAATGGCGCGCGTTAGGCTTCGCGACAGAGCGAGGATCCGTGTTTCAAGCCGATCCACCGGGTCGAGACGCCCGCGCTTTTCTCCCTCCCCCGCAGAGGGGGGAGGGAAAGTTGCCTCCCCTATCCCGTCGAGCCGAAGCCGACCGCGATGCAGTTGATCGACAGGAGCAGGGCGGATTTCACCGCCTCGCGCCGGTCCTCGTCGGTCTCGGCGCGGTAGCGGGCCAGCAGCTCGACCTGCTCGCGACCGACCTGGTTGATGGTCGGCAACCGGCCCTTCAGCCGGTCGCGGAACAGCGGGAAGCGCTCGGCCAGCTCGGTTCCGCCGCTGACCCGCAGCACCATCTCCCGGGTCAACGCGTACTCGGCCTCGATCATCGAGAAGATGCGGTCCCGGACACCCGCGTCGGGGACGAGGCCGGCATAGGCGCGGGCGATGTCGAGATCGACCATGATCAGGGTCTTCTCGACCTCGTCGAGGACCAAGCGGAACACGCGTGATTCCTGGAACAGGCGCTTCAGGGTCGCCTCGCCGTCCCGGCCGCGCACGTCGAGGAAGCTCGCGAGCCCCGAGCCGACCCCGTACCAGCCGGTGACCACGTGCCGGTTCTGCGACCACGCGAACACCCAGGGGATCGCCCGGAGATCCGCGAGCGAGCGGGCGCCGAATCGGCGGGCCGGGCGCGAGCCGATGTTCAGGAGCGCGATCTCGTCCAGCGGGCTCGCCGACTGGAAGTAGTCGACCAGGCCGTCGGTCTGGAGCAGCCGGACGTAGGCGGCCCGCGATGCGCCGGCGAGCGCCTCCAGGGCGTCGTCGTGGCCGACACTCGCCCGCTCGCCGTCGCCCGCCAGCGCATGCTCGAACACCGAGGCGGCGAGCAGCTCCATCTGGTAGGCGGCGGTGCCGCGGTTGGCGTATTTGAATGAGACGACCTCGCCCTGCTCGGTGGTGCGGAACCGGCCGCGGATCGAGCCCGGCGGCTGGGCCATGATGCCCCGGTGGGTCGGGACGCCGCCCCGGCTCACCGAGCCGCCGCGCCCGTGGAAGAACGCGATTCCGACGCCGAGTTCCTGGCCGAGCCGGGTCAGCTTGCTTTGCGCCTTGTACAGCTCCCAATTGGCGGCGACGAAGCCGCCATCCTTGTTGGAATCGGAATAGCCGATCATCACCTCCTGCACCCCGCCCTGCCAGCGGGTCGAGCGGCGCACCACCGGCACGGTGAGGAGCTCGCGCATGATCGCCGGGGCGGCACGCAGGTCGTCGATGGTCTCGAACAGGGGCACGATCGCCAGGGGGCAGATCTCGGGGCGGATGTCGGGGCCGGCGGCGTCGAGGAACACGCCGGCCTCCTTGGCCAGCAGGTAGGCGCCGAGCACGTCCTCCACCGAGCGGGTCATCGACAGGACGAAGGCGCCGAACGCCTCCCGGTCGAGGGTCTCGCGCATCTCGGCGACGAGCGCGAAGGTCGCCAGGGTCTCGCGGGCGGCGTCGGGCAGGTTCTCGAAGGACCGCTCCGGGTCGCGGGGCCGGACCAGCTCGGCGTCGAGCCATTGCCGCCACGCCGCCGAGCCCAGCGCCGGGGGCTCGCCCTCGCCGTTGCGCTGGCGCCAGAGCGCCTGGAGCGTCTCAGTGGTCCGGGTGGTGTTTTCGCGCAGGTCCAGCCGGACCGTCGAGAACCGGAAGATCTCGACCATGCGGCGGACCGGCCGGACCAGGTCGCGGCCGAGCGCGCCGCACTTGGCGTCGTCCAGCCCACGCTCCAGCACGCGCAGGTCCTCGATCAGGCCGTCGGCGCTGGCATAATCCGGCCCGGACGGGTGCTCGCCCTCGTTGCGGGCGATGGTCGCGTCGAGCTTGCGCAGGACGCAGGTGAGATACTGGCGATACGGCTCGCCGGGATTGCGCCGGGCGATGGCCCGGGCCTGGCCGCTCTCGGCGAGCTGGCGGTCGAGTTCCTGGCGGAACGTCTCCGGCAGCGGCAGCGCCCGCTCGGTGAGCGAGAGCGTCCGGCCGAGCTCGCGCACGCCGTCGCGGTAGCGGTTGAGCGAGGCCAGCGCGTTGCGATGCAGGGCCTGCCGGGTAACCGCGGCGGTGACGTAGGGATTGCCGTCCCGGTCGCCGCCGATCCACGAGCCGAACTGGAAGAACGGCGGCACTTGGAACGGCGTGCCGGGATAGGCCTCAGCCAGGGACTCCTCCAGGGTGTCCATGGTCTCGGGCAGCATCTCGAACAGGGTCTCGTCGAAGAAGTGCAGCCCCCAGGCGACCTCCCGCTCGACGGTGGCCTTCTCCAGGTGCAGCTCTCCCGTCATCCAGACCAGCTCGATCTGGTCGCGCAGCTCGTTCATGAGCCCGTTGCGCTCGCGGTCGGTCCAGCGCGGCATCTCCAGCTCGCGCAGCACCAGGTAGATCCGCCGGAATTTTTCCAGCACGGTGACCCGCTTGCCCTCAGTCGGGTGCGCGGTCAGCGTCGGTCGGATGCGCAGGTCGCTGAGCAGCGCCTGGATTTTTTCCGGCGGAATGCCCTGGGCGCGCGCGTCGGCAAACACCTTCGCAAACGAGCCACTCAAGGCCGCCCGCCCCTCCGTGCGCTCGACGTGGCGGCGGCGGCGCATCGCGGCGTTCTGCTCGGCGATCGAGATCAGGTGAAACCAGATGCCCTGCACCTGGAGCGCGCGGGCCAGCATCTCTGGCGAGAACCGCGAGATGTCGGCGGTGCCGTGCAGCACCGCCTCGAGATCGGGATCGTGGCGGCGCGCGACGTCGAGCAGGGCCTGGAACAGGATGTCGAGGGCCTGCTCGGCCGAGGTGCCGGTGATCACCGGCGGCGCGAAGGCGCTGGCCTCGGCAAGGGCAGGCGATGCGTGGAGGGTACGGGTCATGGAGCCACCTCGTGGCGCACGTTTTTGAAGAAGCCGCCGCGATGTCCCCTCCCCCCTCTGCGGGGGAGGGTGGCCCCTGCGTCAGCAGGCGTCGGGAGAGCGGAGCGACGGTGCCGGAGAGGTCGCCGACGGGCCTTGCATCCTGAAGCGTCGCGCTGCCCCTCTCCCGCCCCGCATCCGCGGGGCACCCTCCCCCACAGAGGGGGGAGGGTTGAGACAGCTACGCCGCCCGGGCGAGCACGTCGGCCACGGTCTGGCCGAACGAGCCGGGATCGGGCGCCACGGTGAGGCCGTAGGAGCGCATGATCTCGGCCTTCTCGGCGGCGCTGTCGCCGGCCGCCGAGATGATCGCCCCGGCATGGCCCATGCGACGGCCCTTCGGGGCGGTGAGCCCGGCCACGAACCCGATCACCGGCTTCGACATGTTGTCCCGGATCCAGGCCGAGGCCTCGGCCTCCTGCGGGCCGCCGATCTCGCCGATCATCAGCACCGCGTCGGTATCCGGATCGGTCTCGAACAGGGCGAGGTGATCGAGGAACGACGAGCCGTTGATCGGGTCGCCGCCGATGCCCACCGAGGTCGAGATCCCGAGCCCGAGTTCCTTGAGCTGGGAAGCGGCCTCGTAGCCGAGCGTGCCCGAGCGCGAGATCACCCCGACATTGCCCTGGAGGTAGATGTGGCCGGGCATGATGCCGAGCATCGCCTTGCCGGGCGAGATGATGCCGGCGCAGTTCGGGCCGACCACCATGGTGCGGCGATCCCGCGGGTAGCGCATCAGGTAGCGCTTCACCCGCATCATGTCCTGGGCCGGGATGCCGTCGGTGATCGAGCAGACCAGCCGCAGCCCGGCATCGGCCGCCTCCATGATGGCGTCCGCCGCGAAGGGCGGCGCCACGAAGGTGATCGACGTGGTGGCGCCGGTGGCGGCGACCGCCTCCTTGACGGTGTTGAACACCGGCAGGCCGAGATGGGTGCGGCCGCCCTTGCCGGGGGTGACGCCGCCCACGACGTTGGTGCCGTATTCCAGCATCTCCTTGGCGTGGAAGGTGCCCTTGTCGCCCGTGATGCCCTGGACGATGATCGGGGTGGTCTCGTCGATGAGGATGCTCATGGCGTGGTCTCCCCTCAGCGATTCTTCTTGGCGGCGTCGCAGGCTTCGACTGCCTTGCGCGCCGCGTCCGACAGGGTGTCGGCGGTGATCAGGTCGAGGCCGCTCTCGGCCAGGATCTTCTGGCCGGCCTCGACGTTCGTGCCGGCCAAGCGCACCACCAGGGGCACGTCGATCTTCACCTCCCGGGCGGCCTGGATCACGCCCTCGGCGACCCAGTCGCAGCGGTTGATGCCGGCGAAGATGTTGACCAGGATCGCCTTGACGTTGCGGTCCGAGAGAACCAGCCGGAACGCCGTCGCGACCCGCTCGGGCGAGGCCCCGCCGCCGACATCCAGAAAGTTCGCGGGCTCACCGCCCGCGTGCTTGATCATGTCCATGGTCGCCATGGCGAGGCCAGCGCCGTTGACGATGCAGCCGATCTCACCTTCCAGCCCGATATAGCTGAGGTTGTGCTCGGCGGCCTGCGCCTCGCGGGGATCGCCCTGCGACGGGTCGTGCATGTCGGCGATGCCCGGCCGGCGGAACATCGCGTTGTCGTCGAAGGACATCTTGGCATCGAGAGCCAGCACGCGGTCGTCCTTGGTGACGACCAGCGGGTTGATCTCCAGCATCGTGCCGTCGCAGTCGCGGAACGCCCGGTAGGCGTTCATGATGGTCTTCACCGCGGCCGAGACCTGCTTGATGTTCAGGCCGAGCTGGAAGGCGATCTCCCGGGCCTGGAACTGCTGCAGGCCCACCGCCGGCTCGACCACCACTTGGATCAGCGCCTCGGGCTCGTTAGCGGCGATCTCCTCGATATCCATGCCGCCGCGCTGGCTGGCGATGACGCGCACGCGCTCGGCCTTCCGGTCCAGCACGTAGCCGAGGTAGAGCTCGCGCTCGAACGGGTCGGCGGTCTCGACGTAGACCCGCTGGACCGGCTTGCCCTCGGGCCCGGTCTGCAGGGTGACGAGGCGCTTGCCCAGCAGCTCCTTGGCGGCGTCGCGGACCTCGTTGTAAGTCCGGCACAGCTTGATCCCGCCGGCCTTGCCGCGGGCGCCGGCATGGATCTGCGCCTTCACGGCCCAGAACGAGCCGCCGAGTTCGGTGGCAGCGTAGACTGCCTGGTCCGGGCTGAACGCGATGGCGCCCTTCGGGACCGCGACACCGAAGCTCGCGAGCAGCTCCTTGGCTTGGTACTCGTGGACGTCCATTCGGCGCCTCCTCCGCGGTCGTTGCCGCCGTCTGACGCTGTCTACTTTAGTTGAATGGGAAGATTACGCCCGTCAAATTTTTTGATCTGTCGGTTTAGGTCACCTTTTTCGCGGGTGCGGCAGATTTTGTACCGAATATTGCAATGCAGCATCGCAGAAAAACAGCGAGGCCGGGCGCGCGATGCACCCGGCCTCGATTGTCGATCCATTTGCGTCCGCCGCGGCGGATGCGGGGTGCCTCAGTTCACCTTGGCCTTCACCACCCCATAAACCTTTTCGGTGAGCGCCCCGGCCTCGCCGAGCAGGCTTTCGAGTTCCCGGAGCCGTTCGTCGGCGAACTCCCGGTCCTCGATCCCCTTGGCGTTGACGTAGACGTTGAGCGCCGCGCTGCGCAGGCCGGCATAGGCCGAGAGCACCGCCACGCCGGCATCCGAGACGACGTTGAGGTTGCCCTTCTCGGCGGTGATCACCGCGAGGTCGATGACCGTGCGGCAGGCCCGGCAGCAGGACAGCGGCACGTCGGTGGCCGTCTTCAACGCGGCCTGGATCGCCGCGGCCCGGGCGGACTTCTCGTCATCGGTAGCCTTGGGCAGGCCGTAGGCGCCCATCACGGCGTCGAAGGCCTGGACATCCTCGCCGATCATGCCGGTGAGCACGACCCGCAGGCCCTCGGACCGGGCGAGCACGTCCTTCAGCTCGGCCTCGACCTCCACGTACTTCTTCTTGCCGATGGTCAGGTTGCAGACCATCGACACCAGGGCCGCGCCCATGGCGCCGGAGATCGCCGCCGCGCCGCCGCCGCCGGGGGTCGGGGCGGCGCTCGCCAGCTCCGTCAGAAACTTATCGATGCTGTCGGTCTCGGGGGGACGTGTGTCGGTCACCGGCGCCTCCCCTCAGGCCATGGACTTGGCGAGCGCGTAGATCTCCTCGGCATCGAGCACCTGCTCGGTGCTCTCGAAGAGCTGGCCGACGCAGGCCCGGTGCAGCTTGAGCTTCAGGCCGCCGATGCCGAGCGCGCCGAACGCTTTCTTGCCGTTGCGGTCCTTGCCCTTGTCCATCACCTCGATGCCGCCGATCCCGGTCGGGGGCTGGGCGTTGTAGTCCGCGACGATCTCGACCGCCGGGTCCTGGGCCCAGGCGGCCTCCGGCAGCAGCTCGACGCCGATGGCGCCGGCCGTGAAGATGAGGTTCTTGCCCTTCACCAGGGCGATGCGCGAGGCCTCGTCCGGCGTCGCGGCGGCCTTCACCGAGACCTTGAAGCGGGCGTTGATCGCGTCGGCGGCGGCCTGGGTCTTGTCGAGCGCGCGGCCCGCGATGGTCACGTCGGCGCCCTCGCCGGCCAGCAGCGCGGCAGAGCGCATGCCCACCGGGCCGGTGCCCGCCAGCACGACGGCACTCTTGCCCTGGAGCGAGCCCGCGGCCTTAGCCACCAGGGCGACGCCGGCGGCGGCCGTGGTGTTGGACCCGTTGGAATCCAGCATGCACGAGACCCGGAACGGGCCGAAGAACCGCTTCTTGACCGCGGCGAACAGCTCCTCGCCGGCCGCCATGCTGCCGCCGCCGACGAAGATCGCCGTCGACTTCTTCTCGGAGCCGCCGCGGGTGTAGATCGTGCCGTCGACCAGCGCGCCGACATTGTCCGGATTCACGCCGCCGTAGCCGGTGATGTGGTCGGCGCCGCCGTCGTAACCGACTACCGTGTCGAACACGTTCGGCATCGCATCGGTGTCGAACAGGAACAGCAGCTTTTTCATTTCTTTTTTGATCCTTGTGTCGCGCCTGGCGGCGCTGTCGCTGATTGTCGTTGGCGCCGTGGCGCCGATGGGCGCGCCTCTCCTCCCTCTTGCGGGGAGGAGCCGGAGGTGGGGGTGGTTCCGGAAGGACCGGAGCGTTGCCGTCTGCACCACCCCTAACCCCTCCCCGCAAGGGGGAGGGGAACGCGCCCTCCAAAATCCCGCCGCTAACCCTCGACCACGTTCTGCGGCTTGCCGGCGACGAACGCCTCGACGTTGTCGACGAGCTGGTCGGCGAGGATCTGCATCGCCTCCTTGCTGGCCCAGGCCACGTGCGGGGTGACGATCAGGTTCGGCAGATCGGCCTCGCACAGGATGTTGCCGTCCTTGGGCGGCTCCTGCGCGACCACGTCGAAGCCCGCGCCCGCGATGGTGCCGTCCTTGAGCGCGGCCAGCAGCGCCGCCTCGTCCACCAGCCCGCCCCGGGCGGTATTGATCAGGATGGCGCTCTTCTTCATCCGCTTGAGCTCGGCGGCGCCGATCATCCCCTTGGTGTCCGGGGTCAGCGGCACGTGCAGCGTGATCACGTCGGATTGCGTCAGGATCGTCTCGAAATCGACCAGGCCGTCCTGCGGGAACACGTCGTAGGCCAGGACCTTCATGCCCAGCGCCTCGGCACGCTTGCCGATCGACTTGCCGAGCGCCCCGTAGCCGACGATGCCCAGCGTCGAGCCGGCGATGTCGTAGATCGGGTAGTCGAAGTAGCAGAACTGCGTGGACTTGGCCCAATCGCCGCGCCGCACCGAGTTGGCGTAGGGCACGATCGCCCGGCGCAGCGCGAACATCAGCCCGACGACGTGCTCGGGCACGGTGTTGAACGCATAGTTGCGGATGTTGACGACCGTGATGCCCTGCGCCTTGGCCTGGGCCTTGTCGACCACGTCGGTGCCGGTGGCGGCCACCGCGATCAGCTTCAGGTCGGGGAGTTGCTTCAGGGTCTCGGCCCGCATCGGGACCTTGTTGATCAGCGCGATCTCGGCGCCCTGGAGCCGGGCGACCGTGTCCTCCGGCGTCCAGGTCGAGTCGTGCTCGACATACTCGTGCGGGAAGCTGAACGGCCGGACCGTCGCGTCGAGGGACTCACGGTCCAGGAACACGATTTTCTTCGTCATGGATCCCCTCTCGGGCGACGGGCGGTTTCCTCGGGATTCTTTTTGTTATTTGCCTGCCGAGGCGGGAGCGGCAAGCGGCTCCCGCCTCGGTGGTCCGCGCGATTTACGCCTTGTGCAGCGGATTCTCGCGCAGGTAGCTCGACGCAGCGGCGACGCCGGAGCCGGGCGTTACCTTCACGCCGCAATCGATGAGCGCCATCTCGGCGCCCGCGATGCCGCCGAGCAGCGACAGCTCGTTGAGGTCGCCGAGATGGCCGATGCGGAACACCTTGCCGGCGACTTTCGACAGGCCGGTACCCAGCGAGAGGTTGTAGCGCTCGTAGGCGTGGCTGATCACCTTGGCGGCGTCGACCCCCTCCGGCACCACGATCGCCGTGACCGTGTCGGAGTTCCACTTGGGCTCCTTGGCGCAGGGCTTGAGGCCCCAGGCCGCCACCGCCTGACGGGTCGCCTCGGCGAGCACGTGATGGCGGTGGTAGATGTTCTCCAGCCCCTCCTCCTTCACGATCGTCAGGGCTTCGCGCAGGCCGTAGAGCAGCGGCAGGGCCGGCGTGTACGGGAAGTAGCCGGTGGCGTTGGCGGCGAGCTGGTCCTTCCAGGCGAAGTAGGCGTGGCCGAGCCGGTCGTTGCGGCCGGTGCCGCCCTCGGCGATCTTCAGCGCCTTGGGGCTGATGCAGATCAGGCCGAGGCCGGCGGGCAGCATGAAGCCCTTCTGCGAGCCCGCGATGGCGCAGTCGACGCCCCACTCGTCCATCTTGAACGGCAGCGAGCCGATGGACGAGATGCCATCCACGAACAGCAGCGCCGGGTGGCCGGCGGCGTCGAGCGCCTTGCGGACCGCGCCGATATCGCTGGTGACGCCGGTGGCGGTCTCGTTGTGGACCACCATCACGGCCTTGATCGCGTGGTCCTTGTCGGCCCGGAGCGCCTCCTCGATCTTCTGCGGATCTGCGCCGGCGCCCCACTCCTCCTCCTGGACGATCACGTCGAGGCCGAGGCGCTGGGCCATGTCGACCCAGAGATGGCTGAACTGGCCGTAGCGGGCGGTGAGCACCTTGTCGCCGCGGCACAGGGTGTTGGACAGGGCCGATTCCCAGATGCCGGTGCCCGAGGACGGGAACAGGATGATCGTCCCGGCGGTCGAGCCGAACACGATCTTGGAATCCTGGAGCAGCGGCTTCACCAGCTCGGGGAAGCTCGGCGAGCGGTGATCCTCGGACGGCACGTGCATCGCGCGCAGGACGCGATCCGGGATGTTCGTCGGACCCGGGATGAAGAGATGGTTGCGACCGGGGCGCCGGGTTGCGGCCATGGTGTTTCCTCCAAAAAATCTGTTGCGCGCGGGCGGACCCGCGCCGGTTCATTCGAGCGCCTTGGCGGCTGTGCCGGGCATCCTGCGAGGGGCGACGGCAGCCGCGGCGCTGGCCGCGGATCCTCGAACGCCATCCGCATCATCCGTGGATCGGGGGGCTCAGCGGAGCGGCAGGCGGCCTCGTGCCGCTCGCGTCGCGGCGCGCCCCCGCGCGCCGGTCGCCTCCGAAATGCCGTCCCGTTCTACGGTGCCTCGTCTCAAGGCACCCTGGCCGCCTTCCAGTACGCATCCGGCCCGGCTCATGCCGAGCCACCGGTTCCTGGTATTATGAGGCGGCGAAGCTGGGAAGCAAAACCGGAAAAACTTCGGGATCGTGGCAAAAAAATTTTTTGTGCGGCGCAACGTCAGCTATTCGCGCTTGAGGACTTTCCCCGCACTGCACCAAGACACCCCACAGCGATCGGGGCCCGCGTCATCAAACTGAGACGTGATCGCGCTCTGGATCCCGGCACCGTTCGACCGCCGGGAGGATGACGTGGCCGAGGATGAGGAGATGCCGGTCCGGGTCCGGACGCTGTTCCTGTCCGACCTGCATCTCGGCACGCGCGGCTGCCAGGCCGGCATGCTGCTGTCGTTCCTGAAGGATTACGACGCCGACACGATCTACCTGGTCGGGGATATCGTCGACGGCTGGCAGCTGCGCTCGGGCTGGTACTGGCCTCAGGAGCACAACGACGTCGTGCAGAAGCTCCTGCGCAAGGTGCGCAAGGGCACCCGGATCGTCTACCTGCCCGGCAACCACGACGAGTTCCTGCGCGACTATGTCGGCACCAATTTCGGCGGCATCGAGATCGCCGAGACCGCGATCCACGAGGCCGCCGACGGCCGGCGCTATCTGGTGATCCACGGCGACCAGTTCGACATGGTGGTGCGCCACTCGCCCTGGCTCGCACATCTCGGCGACGGCGCCTACACGCTGGCCTTGACCCTCAACACCGTGATCAACCGGGTCCGGCGGCGGGTCGGCCTGTCCTACTGGTCGCTCTCGGCCTGGGCGAAGTTGCGGGTGAAGAACGCCGTCAGCTTCATCGGCCGGTTCGAGACGATCCTGGCCGAGGAAGCGCGCCGCCAGGGCGCGAACGGGGTGATCTGCGGCCATATCCACCACGCCGCCGACCGGGCGATCGGCGACCTGCGCTACCTCAACACCGGCGACTGGGTCGAATCCTGCACCGGTCTGATCGAGCATTACGACGGCCGGATCGAGGTGCTGCACTATCCGAGCATCCTGCGGGCCCGCGAGGCCGAGGCCGCGCCGCGGGCGGTGCCGGGCCGGCGCGCGGTGGCGTGAGGATCGGCTCGGTGAAGCTCCTGATCGCCAGCGATGCCTGGCACCCGCAGGTCAACGGCGTGGTGCGCTCCCTGGAGCAGATGGTCCGCCGCGCCCCCGAGCACGGCTTCGATACGGCCCTTCTGTCGGTGGCCGATTTCCGCTCGCTGCCGCTGCCGGGCTACTCGGAGATCCGCTTGGCCTTAGCCGGGCGGGACCGGGTGGCGGAGCGCTGGGCCAAGGAGCGGCCGAGCCATGTCCACATCGCCACCGAGGGGCCGATCGGCTTCGCCGCCCGGCGGCACTGCCTGGCCAACGGGCTGCCCTTCACGACGAGCTACCACACCCGGTTTCCCGAATACCTCGCGGCCCGGCTGCCGGTGCCGGAGGCGTGGTCCTACGCGTATCTCCGCCGCTTCCACGGCGCCGCCCGGGGCACGATGGTCAGCACCACCTCCCTCCAGGCGGAACTGGAGGCCAGGGGATTCACCCACCTGATGCGCTGGACCCGCGGGGTCGACACCGAGCGGTTCCGGCCGGCCGCCCCCGGCGAGCTGCCGCCGGCGGATCTCGCCGGGCTGCCGCGGCCGCTGTTCCTGTATGTCGGGCGGCTCGCCGTCGAGAAGAACCTCGCGGCCTTCCTCAGCCTCGACCTGCCCGGCACGAAGATCGTGGTCGGCGATGGGCCGGACCGGGCGCGGCTCCAGGCGCTGGCTCCGGACGCGCGCTTCCTCGGCACGCGGACGGGGGCGGCGCTCGCCTCCGTCTACGCCGCCTGCGATGCCTTCGTGTTCCCGAGCCTGACCGACACGTTCGGCATCGTCCTCCTGGAAGCCATGGCCTGCGGCCTGCCGATCGCCGCCTTCCCGGTGCCGGGCCCCAACGACGTGCTGAGCGGGACCCGGGTCGGCATCCTGGACCAGGACCTGCGTGCGGCGGCGCTGGCGGCGCTTCGCCTGTCCCGGCCCGAGTGCAGGCAGGAGGCCCTGCGCCGCGGCTGGGATGTGAGCGCCGACCAGTTCTTCGGCAACATCATCGAGGCGCATGGCGGCGAGCGCGGGACCCGGAACGCCGCCTGAACCGTGACGGCGGCCCCGCGGGATGGCAGGACGGCACCATCGTACCTGTTCAGAAACCGCCGCCCGTGAAGCGAACAACACCCGCCCTCACCCCGCCCTTCGACCCGACCCGGGCCGCCGAATACCCGGCGGTGATCGGCTGCGACGAGGTCGGCCGCGGCGCCTTGTGCGGACCGGTGGTGGTCGCGGCGGTCTGGTTCGACCCGACCGCGATCCCCCCTGACCTGCTGGCCGCGCTCGACGACAGCAAGCGCGTGCCCGAACCGATCCGCGCGCGGCTAGCGCCGCTGATCCGGGCCCATGCCCGCGTCGCCGTGGCGGCGGGCTCCCGGGCGCTGATCGACCGGATCAACATCCGCGCCGCGACCCTCGACGCCATGCTGCGGGCGGTGTCCCGCCTCGGAATCGCGGCGCCGGTCCTGGTCGACGGCCGGGACGCCCTGCCCGGTCTGCCGGGCCGGGCGGTGATCGGCGGCGACGGGCTGGTGCCGCAGATCGCCGCCGCCTCGATCGTCGCCAAGGTGTTTCGCGACGACCTCATGCGCCGCCTCGCCGAGCGCCATCCGGGCTACGGCTGGGAGCGCAACGTCGGCTACGGCACGGCGCTCCATCGAGCCGGCCTGACCACACTCGGCCGAAGCCCCCACCACCGCCTCAGCTTCACCCGCGGGTTCGGGTAGGTTTCAAAAGGTCGAGACCTTTTGCGGGTGCAGGGCAGCGCCCTGCTGTCGGGCTTCGACCGATGCATCCAGGGGCTCCGCCCCTGAACCCCGCCAAAGGGCTTGCCCTTTGGGAACCCCAGTTTTGCCGTCTTCGAGCCGGATCACTTCGATCCAGCTTCGGGCGGCAGCGCGTAGGCGACCACGTAGTCGCCGCGGTCGGGCGATTGGCGGGCGCCGCCGGCGGTGATCACGATGTATTGCCGGCCGGTCTTGGGCGACCGGTAGGTCATCGGTGCGCCCTGGCTACCCACCGGCAGGCGGCCCTTCCAGATCTCGCGGCCGGTCGCGGCCTCGAACGCCCGCAGGTAGTAATCCTGCGTTCCGGCGAAGAAGATCAGGCCCGAGCCGGTCACCAGCGAGCCGCCGAGCGAGGGCAACCCGATCGGGATCGGCAGGTGCATCTTGATCCCCAGCGGCCCGGTATCCTCCACCGTGCCGAGCGGGACCTGCCAGGCGATGCGCCGCGCCTTCAGGTCGATGGCCGTCAGCGTGCCGAAGGGCGGCTTCTGGCACGGGATGTTCAGCGCCGACACGAAGCGGTTGCGGACGGAGACGTAGGGCGTGCCGCGCATCGACGACATGCCCATCTCGGTGCCGGTGGCCTTGCCGGTCTCGACCTGCTCCCGCGCGATCAGCCGGTTCCACAGGCCCAGCCGCATGTCGTTCACGATCAGGTAGTCCCGGGTCATGTCGATCGCGGTGCTGCCCCAGTTCATGCCGCCGAGCGAGCCCGGCATCTGGAGGGCGGTGTCGAAGCCCGGCGGGGTGAAGGTCCCCTCGTGGCGCATGCCCTTGAACTGGATCCGGCACAGGAGCTGGTCGAACGGCGTCGCGCCCCACATGTCGGCTTCGGTCAGGGTCTCGGTGCCGATCGACGGCATGTCCGAGAACGGCTGCGTCGGCGCATAATGCTCGCCCGGCACGCTGCCCTGCGGCACGGGCCGCTCGGTGACCGGCGCGATCGGCGCCCCGGTCGCGCGGTTCAGCAGGAAGATCTGGCTATGCTTGGTCGCCGCGATCAGCCCCGGCAGGGTGCCGCCCTGCCCGTCCGGCACGTCGTAGAGGGCCGGCTGGGCCGGTACGTCGAAGTCCCACAGGTCCTTGTGCACCAGCTGGACGTGCCAGCGCGGCCGGCCGGTCGCGGCGTCGAGCGCGAAGATCGACGAGTTGGTGGCGTCGTCCTCCGCAGTCCGGTGACCGCCGACGAAGTCGGGCGTCGCGTTGCCGGTCGGCGCGTAGATCAGGCCCAGGCCCGCATCGTAGGCCATGCTGGTCCAGACGTTGGGCGTGCCGCGCGTATAGGTCTCGCCGGGCGGCGGCAGGCGCGTGGTCGCCGGGTTGCCCGGATCCCAGGCCCAGCGCAGGTCGCCGCTGGCGACATCGTAGGCCCGAACCACGCCGCCGGGCTCCCCGGTCTCGATATTGTCGGCGACCCGGCCGCCGACCACCACGAGATCGCCGGCGATCAGCGGGGCGGCGGTCTGGGTGTAGTAGCCGGGCTTGATCTCGCCCATGTCGGTCTTGAGGTCGACCGTGCCGCCGTCGCCGAAATCGGTGCAGGGCTGGCCGGTGGCGGCGTCCAGCGCGATCAGGCGCGCGTCGATCGTCGCCAGCAGCAGGCGGCGGGGGCAGACCTTGTCACCGGCTGAAGCGCCCGCGTCGTGATAGCCGAGCCCGCGGCACCGCTGCCATTGCGGGGCGCTCGCCTTCGGGTCGTAGCGCCAGCGCTGGGTGCCGGTATCGGCGTCGAGGGCGATGACGATGTCGTTCGGCGTACAGACATAGACGGTGTCGCCGATCTGCAGCGGCGTGGTCTGGTCCTCGGCGCCAAAGCCGTTGCTGATGGCGATGTCGCCGGTGCGGAAGGTCCAGGCCGGCTGGAGATTGGCGACGTTGGTGGCGTCGATCTGCGTCAGACCGGCGAAGTGGGTGCCGCCGTTGGTGTTGCCCCAGGCCGCCCAATCGACCTGCGGCGCCGCCTGGGTCGCCGGATGCACCGCCGGGATCTCGGTCGCGGCGATGATCGGCACCGGCTGGAACGCCCGCAGCGTGGTCGCCACCAGGGCGAGCGCCAGCGCGATAGCGATGCCGAGGGAAGCCCGGCGCCACACGCTGCCGCCGGATCGATCGAGCAACGGGGCGAACAGGGCGACCACGCAGGCAAGCACCGCCAGGGCGAACAGCCGCGACACCAGCGGCCAGAACGCGAACCCGACCTCCCAGACCGCCCAGATTCCGGTCAGGACGAAGGCTGCCCCGTAGAGCAGCGCCCCCGCGCGTCGCCGCTGGGCGACCAGCACACCCGAGATCAGCATCGCGGCGCCCATGACCGCGAAATACAAGCTCCCGCCGAGCCAAGCCAAATAAATACCGCCGGCAGCCAATGCTAAACCGATCAGAACCAGCACGATCCCGAGCAGGATCAGCACGACATCGGCAAGCGTTTTGGTTCGATGCATCGGACAACCTCAACCGTGCGATATGGGCGCCTCTTTATCTTGAGTCTCGCTTCGGTCAACGACATTTTTCTATGTTTTTACCATGCATCATTTTGCAGGGTGTCGATTATTTATTTTTATTCTGCTGTGGGTCTGCGATTTTGCGTTCGATCCATTGCATAGCGGGGCCAGGCTCTATCATCGCCGCGGGACGACGCTCTGGTTTCCCGATGGGATCAGGTCGAGAAGGAAACGACCGAACGCGAACACGCCCGAAGCCAGCACACGACAGGCGACACGGGCTTGCACGGCGGGCACGGTCACCCTCATCGCCCGCAGATGGTGCGGGCTCCGGTGCGGGCTGCGAGGTTCACACGTCTCAGGGCGAGGCGCGGGTCCCCTCGCCCCGCGTGCGGGGAGAGGCCCGCACGGACCTCGTCGTCCGTGCGGGAAGCGAGAGGCGAAGCCGGAGCGGCGGTGAGGGCGCGGCTCAGAGTGAGGCGCGCGTTCTGAACCGCCCCCTCACCCTCGGCTACCGCCTCGCTCCGGCGACATCTCAAGTCGGGCTTGCCCGACTTGGGCAACAAAGATCGGATCTTGGACAAGCCCGAGATCCGTGGTCGCCGGAGCCCTCTCCCGGCACGCGGGGCGAAGGGATACCCGCATCAACGCCTGAGCCGAAGCGCAGGCCGCCGCGCAAAAGGGCCGATCCTTGAACATCGTAGCTCCTGCGGGAGACGGGACGCGTCGAGCCCAGCAAGAGCGATGACGCCCCGAACACGACTCGCCCGCAGGCCGGCACGATCGAGCGGCATCGCGAAAAACGATCCGCGCTCAAGCGGCCCGCACGGTGGTGAGGAAGCGATCGACCTCGGCGGCGAGCTGCTCGGACTGGCGCGACAACCCGGTGGCGGACGCCAGAACCTGCTCGGCCGCCGCGCCGGTCTGCTCGGCGGCCTGGGCCACGCCGGCGATGTTGCCGGTGACTTCCTGCGTGCCGGCCGTCGCCTGGGTGACGTTGCGGACGATCTCGCGAGTCGCCGCCCCCTGCTGCTCCACCGCTGTGGCGATCGTGGTCGCGACCGTGTTGATCTCCCGGATGCGGCCGGTGATCGTGCCGATCGCGCCCACCGCTTCGCCCGTCACGCCCTGGATCCGGCCGATCTGGCTGGCGATCTCTTCCGTCGCCTTGGCGGTCTGCCCGGCCAACTCTTTGACCTCGGTCGCCACCACGGCGAAGCCCCGGCCTGCCTCGCCGGCGCGGGCCGCCTCGATCGTCGCATTGAGCGCCAGCAGGTTGGTCTGGGCCGCGATCGACGCGATCAGTTGCACCACATCGCCGACCCGGGCGGCGGCGGCGCTCAGTTCGGACACGAGGGCGGCGGTCTGGTCGGACTCGCCCACCGCCCGCTGGGCGAGGATGGTCGAATCCTGCACCTGCCGGCCGATCTCCTCGACGGAGCTGCCGAGCTGCTCGGCGGCGCTCGCCACGGTGTTGACGTTGGAGGCCGATTGCTCGGCCGCCGCCGCCACCGTGCCGGATTGGCTGGCGGTCTCCTGGGCGCTCGCGGTCATCTGCCAGGCGGTGGCCTGCAACTCGGTGGCGGCGGACGAGACCTGGGTGACGATGCCGGACACTGCGGCCTCGAAGGCCTCCGCCATCTGCCGCGTGACCGCCCGGCGCTGCGCCTCGGCATTGCGGCGCGCCTCGTCCGCCTCGGTTTCGAGCTGGCGAGTCCGGAGCAGGTTGTCCTTGAACACCTGGACGGCGGCGGCCATGGCGCCGATCTCGTCCCGACGCTCCTGGGCCGGGACCGCGACGGTGGCGTCGCCGGCCGCCAGCGCGCGCATGGCCTGGGTCATGCGGCGGATCGGCCTGAGCACCCGGCGGACCACCACCAGCATGCCGGCGCCGGTCAGCAGGATCGCGGCGGCGAGGAACAGCGCGGTCCGCAGCAGGGTGGCCTGCGCCTCCGCGGTCAGCGCCTGGGCGCGGTCGACCAGGGCGACGAGGGCCGCGCTCGCTAGGTCGGCGATCGTGTTCACCTCCGCAGTCTGGCGGGTGCGCAACGCGTCGATGGACAGGCCGGTCGGTCGGCCCTGCGTGAGCGCTTCCGTGGCGGCTTGGCGGCGCGCCGTCGCCTCGCCTTCGAAATTGTCGACCTTGGCCTTGCGGAAGGCGGCCTGGACCGTGTCCGACGTCTCGTCGGCGGCAGCCCGGACCACGCCGTCCCAGGCGGCGGCCAAGCGGCCGCGTTCCTCGGATGCCGCGACGATATCGGCCTGCGACCAGGGGGTGCCGGCGGCGACAGCGAGCTCGATGCGCACGACCACGCCGCCGGCCAGAGCCCGCGACAACCACGCCGCGCGCTTGAGGTCGAGGTAATGGGCCAGGCTCGCGTCGCCGCGCGGGATCACGGCGTCGACCGCGTCGTTCGCCGCCATCAACGCATCGAGCAGCGTCTGAGATGCCTCCGCGAAGGCCGGCAGCGTGCCGGCGGATCGCTGCGGCCCCGGCACCGCCAGAGCGGCATCGATCTGCGAGCGCAGCGCGAGCAGGGTTACGTAGGCGCGCTGGGCCGCCTCGGCCTTCGCCAGAACCGACGGCGCGTCGACCTCGCGGGCCAGGGTCACGAGGCGATCGACACCGCCCGCGAGGGTCGCGCGCTGGGTGGCGATCAGCTCCGCATCCTTGGCGGGAATGGACTCGGCGGCCTTCAGGGCCTGGAGCGTGCGGCCGCGCTCCATACGGATGGCGAGCAGATCCTTGAGAAACGTCCGGCTCGCCTCGGTCAACGCCACCACGCGGTGGCTCCGGTCCGCCTGCACCTGGGCGTCACGCAGGGTCGAGACCCCCGAGGCAATCAGCATGACGCTCATCGAGAACAGGGTCGCACACAAGATCTTACCGATCGTCAGGGTCGTGAGCTCGAATCCAGCGAACGTTAAGGGGTGCCCACGCGACATTGGAGTCGACTCCGTCAAAACTGAGTTTTTAGGTTGCTCTGTCGATTTGATCTAGAACAAATTCAAGACATTTTTCAGAAAAATATTCTCTCGCGTCGAGTTATAGCGTTTGTAACGCATATTTATGACGACGAATATGAATACACGACCGCCGCTCAAGATTGATTTGCTTAAAATCATTGAACTACATCCTGACATGTGGGGATTCAGGGCGAGGCTGCGATCTAAATCCGGGGCGCCCAGATCTGATCCTCATCGCCATTCGAGTGTCATGAACGGCGCCTGGTCATCCGGGGCGGAGCGCGACAAACGCATCCCAGCTGCGCGAGTCATGCAGGATTGCCGATCCACATCGGGGCGAGAGGCGCCATCGGCGCAGCTTCGCTGGCCTCAGAACAGCGCGAGCTGCGCCCCCGGCTTGCGGAACGCCCCGCGGTTCAACGCCATCCGCCCGAACGCGAAACCGAGCCGGCCGCCGGCGAGACGCACCCGCTGGCTGATCATCTCGGCATAGGCCCCCTCCCCGCGGAAGCGATGGCCGAACCGGGGATCGTTCTCGCGCCCGCCCCTTGCCTGCGCCAGCAGCGCGAAGGCCCGGGCCCGGCGCTCGGGGTAGTGCTCGGCGAACCAGTCGGCCACGAGGTCGGCGACCTCGCCGGGCAGGCGCAGCAGGGCGTGGCCGATGCGGCTGGCCCCGTGCTCCCGGGCCTGCGCCAGGATCGATTCGATCTCGTGATCGGTCAGGCCCGGGATGATCGGCGAGACGTTGACCATCACGGGCACGCCGGCCTCGGACAGGCGCCGCATCGCGGAGAGCCGCTTTTCCGGCCGCGGCGCCCGTGGATCGAGCAGCCGGGCGAGGCGCGGGTCCAGCGTCGGCAGAGAGACTGCCACGAGCACGAGGTTGTCCGCGGCCATCTCGGCCAGGATGTCGAGGTCGCGCAGCACGAGGTCGGACTTGGTGGTGATGCCGACGGGGTGGCGCGCTTCCTGGAGCACCTCCAGCACCGCACGGGTGATTCGGTGCTCGCGCTCCACCGGCTGGTACGGATCGGTGGCTGTCCCCAGGGCGATCGTCTCCGGCGCGTAGCCCGCGGCGGCGATCTCCCGCGCCAGGAGCTTGGCCGCGTCGGGCTTGGCGAAGATCCGCGATTCGAAATCGAGCCCCGGCGACAGCCCGAGCCAGGCATGGGTCGGGCGCGCGTAGCAGTAGATGCAGCCGTGCTCGCAGCCCCGATACGGGTTGACCGACCGGTCGAACGGGATGTCCGGCGAGGTGTTGCGGGCAATGATCCGCGCGGCGCGCTCCAGCGTGACCTGCGTGCGCAGGGGAGCAGGCGCATCGGTTTCCCAATCGGGGTCCTGAAACACCTCGCGCCTGGCCGCTTCGTAACGGCTCGTAGGGTTGGCGGTAGCGCCGCGGCCGCGCCGGGCCTCCGGGGGCAGCATGCTCGAACCGAGCCGCACGGGCGCCGCGGGGCTGGAGCCGTTCCGAATCTCAGCCATCGCGCCCCGCCCCGTGTTTCACCTGGAACATAGCGCGAACAAGAGATCCGCCAACGCCTCAATTTCAGGCAAACGCCGCCGAGCCCGGTCGAGACATCGCGCCCTGGTTTACCGCTGCGCAAAATCGTCTATGGGCGCGCACATGCTCTCCGCGGTGACCTACCTGGCCGACCCGGCCGATCCGGATGCGATCGATCGCCTGGCCGACACGCTCAGCGTGCTGGTGTCGGGCGTGGCCGGCGGCCTGGTCGGCGACGCCGTGATCGTGACCGGCCGAGAGAGCGAGGCGGCGGCCGCCATCGCGGACGCGACGGGGGCGGTGCTGGTGCTTCACCGGGGCGGGAACCCCTACGGGGCGGGCGCCGCGGAGGCCCGGCGGGACTGGGTGCTGTGCCTGGAGGCGGGCGATGTCCCGGCCGAGGGCTGGATCCGGACCCTCGACCGCTTCGTCGGCACCGCCCGGCCGGAGACCGGGCTCGGCCGCCTGCACCGCCCGGCCGCGGGCTGGAGCGGCCGCCTCGTCGGCCGGATCGAGGCCTTCCTGGGCGCCAGGCAGGCGCGGGCCGGCGACGTGGTGCGGCGGGAGGCGCTGCGGGCCGGCGCCGTGTTCGCGCCGCGCCTCAAGGTCCGGCCGCTGATTGCCCGGATCGACAGGCCCTGATCGACAGAATGTCGCAACTCGACTGAGTGATATCGACTGAATATCCGCCGAAATTTCTGGCGTGATGGCAGGAAACTTGCTGAATTGGAGGTTGTAGCCGAGCGCCGCTCCCGTGGCGCGGCGAGGAAGGATACGCTGATGGACTCCTCGGGCCTGATGGGGCGGAAGTCCGTCGACGACATCCTGAAGAGTGGCGAGGGCGAGGAACAGCTCTCGAAATCGCTCGGCGCGCTCTCGATCACCGCCATGGGCATCGGGGCGATCATCGGCGCCGGCATCTTCGTGCTCACCGGCACGGCAGCCGCACAATATGCCGGGCCCGGCATCATGCTGTCCTTCGTGCTCGGCGGCATCGCCTGCGCGTTCGTCGGGCTGTGCTATTCCGAGATGGCCGCGCTGATCCCCGTGGCCGGGTCGAGCTACACCTACACCTACGCGACGCTCGGCGAGTTCTTCGCCTGGCTGATCGGCTGGGACCTGATCCTCGAATACGCCATGGGCGCGGCCACGGTGGCGGTGGGCTGGTCGGGGTACGTCACGAGCCTCTTGAAGGATGTTGGCATAGTGATCCCGGCCCGGTTCGCGCACGCGCCGGGCACGGCGATCGACGGCGGCGGCACCGCCCTGTTCAACCTGCCGGCCGTGGTGATCGTGGCCCTGATCACGCTCCTGCTGATCCGCGGCACCAAGGAATCGGCGCGGTTCAACAACATTATGGTGGCGGTCAAGCTCACCGTGGTGGTCGCCTTCATCGCCCTCGGCTGGGGCCATGTCGACACGGCGCATTGGAGCCCGCTGATCCCGCCGAACGAGGGCAGCTTCGGGCAATACGGCTACAGCGGCATCCTGCGCGGGGCCGGCGTGGTGTTCTTCGCCTTCATCGGCTTCGACGCGGTCTCCACCGCCGCCCAGGAGGCGCGCAAGCCGCAGAAGGACATGCCGATCGGCATCCTCGGCTCGCTGATCGTGTGCACGATCCTGTACGTGCTCGTGGCCGCGGTCCTGACCGGGCTGGTGCCCTACAAGGACCTGAACGTCCCCGATCCGATCGCCAAGGGCGTCGACGCGATCGGCATCGGCTGGTTCGCCGTGCTGATCAAGCTCGGGGCGATCACCGGCCTGACCACGGTGATCCTGGTGCTGCTCTACGGCCAGAGCCGGATCTTCTTCACCATGGCCAATGACGGGCTGCTGCCGAAGCTGTTCGCCCATGTCCACCCGACCTACCAGACGCCCTATCGCAGCCAGATGCTGATCGGGGCCGTGGTCGCCGTGGTGGCGGCTCTGGTGCCGATCAACATCCTCGGTGAGATGGTCAGTATTGGGACACTGGCGGCCTTCATCCTGGTCTGCGGCTCGGTGATCTATCTGCGACGGAGCGAACGCCACATGAAGCGCCCGTTCCGGGTGCCGGCGGTGCCGGTGGTGCCGATCCTCGGCATCCTGTTCTGCCTGCTGCTGATGGCCGGGCTGCCCCTCGATACCTGGCTGCGCCTCGTGATCTGGATGGCGATCGGCCTGGTCGTTTATTTTTTCTACGGCCGCAAGCACTCGGTCCTGCGCCGCAAGGACGGCAACGCGGTCACGCCGTGATGCTGGCGCCCCGCCGGAGGTGCTCGTCGAGCCGCGGCATGATCTCGACGAAGTTGCAGGGCCGGTGCCGGTAATCGAGCTGCTGGGCCAGGATGCCGTCCCAGGCATCCCGGCACGCCCCGGGCGAGCCCGGGAGCACGAACACGTAGGTCGCCTGCGCGACCCCGGCGGTGGCCCGGGATTGCAGGGTCGAGGTGCCGATCTTGTCGTACGAGATCCGGTGGAACACCGCGGAAAAGCCGTCCATCCGCTTCTCGAACAGCGGCTCCAGCGCCTCCGGAGTCACGTCGCGACCGGTGAAGCCGGTGCCGCCGGTGCTGATCACCACGTCGACCGCCGGATCGCGCAACCACGCCTCGACCTGCGTGCGGATCGCCGGGACCTCGTCCGGCACGATCGCCCGCGCCGCCAGCCGGTGGCCGGCCTCGGTGAGGCGCTGGCTCAGGGTGTCGCCCGAGCGGTCGTCCGCGATCCGGCGGGTATCCGAGACGGTGAGCACCGCGATCCCGAGGGGGATGAAGCGGCGTAGCTCAGGCTGATCGGCCATCGTGAGGGCTCTCCAAGACAGACCCGGGATATGGGTCGGCGGCCCTCCTTTGTCGCCCCCTCGGGCTGTCGCCCCGGCCCCGGGTCCCGTCGAGACAGGCGGGTCGTGGAGCCGAACCGGGACCGGATCTCCGACGCCGTCCGACCGGTTCCGCGACCCTCCCCGAAGGCTGGTCTCAGGCCGCCCTCTCGGACACCGCAACGACGTGTACCGGACCAGACGCGCTGACATCCCGGAACATGGGCGGCGCGACACCTGAAAAGATCTCTTTAAAATGAAAATATCATATTCAAATCGACATCCGATAAATGATCACAAGATTGTGAAATGCCCGGAAAAAGCGAAACTATTTCACGAAAAATGACACGAGAATTATATCGAGTTGTGACGCGACGCCATCTCTCGCATTCGCTCCCTACAAAGAACGTGCCACTCCGAAAGACCTGGATATCTAACCTGATCTCCCACGGGAGACATAATCAGAAATAAATTCTTTGATTTTTTTCGACCTTGGACCATTGTGAGCAGGCCGCAGCCGCCCAATGCGCTACGGCTCATCGTGGGAAGAGCCGGTTAGCAGTCTTCCGTGCGTCAGCAAGCCTTCGAGGCCGTAGCACGGCCTCGAAACGACAGCTCGACAGAGAGTTTTACGCGCGACTCAAAGCCGGAACTTCGGTCCAGCATTGGAGATATCGAGCTCGGAGCGCCGGCATTCCGGTCGCGGATCATAGGCGAATTCACGTCCGGCACCGCTTCCGTGCTTTGCAAGCCTCTCTATCGTCATCGACCCGATACGATCGATGCACCGCACCTGTTCCAGCGTATCCAGGCGCCATTCACCCTGGATGACAGTTCAGTCGTGATGACGCTGAAAAGGGGAGCGCAAAATGACTGCCGCCTTACGAAAATTGGGCGTCCTCGGCGGACTAAGCCGATCTTCAACGATCGGATATCACGAGATGATCAATCGTGAGGTGCTGTATTTAACCCGCAACCACCGCGCCGCGGACATCGTCATGTGGAGCTTCGATCCGGACACGATCGTTCATCTTCTGTCAGAAGACGGGTGGTCCTCGATCGCTCATCGGATCGAGGAGGCCACCGCCAACCTTCTCCGCGAGGGCATCGACGGACTGATGATCGCCAGTGATACGCTTCACTGCGCCCTGGAGCGGGAAGCGATTCATTTCGGCGTGCCGGTGATCCAGCTCCGCGATGCGGTGGCCGACGAGATCCGGCGTCTGTCCCTGAAGACGATCGGTTTCATCGGGACCTCGGTGACGATGCGCAGCCCCTATTATCGGGACCTCATCCAAGGATCGCGCGGAATCGACGTCGTGCTTCCGAATGAGAGCCTGTGGGTCAATATCGATTATTCGATCTGCAATCGAATCTACAATGGCGAGGGAACGGCACTCGAAGCCGAAACCTACATGCAGATCCTGTCCGACTTTGAAGCGCAGAACGTCGACGGGATCGTCGTCGCCTCGCCGGAAATCGCCCTGGCGTTCAACAAGCCGAAACCGGTTCCTGTGTTGCACACGGCCAGGATCCATGCGGCGGCGGCGGCGAGATGGTGCGTCGCCGACCGTGGGGTCGTGCAGCCCACGGTACCGTTATACGACGAACGACGGCCCGAGCCGGCGGGATCGCGCGTCGAAGCCTCCAACGCCCCGTCGAGGATCGCGGTGCGGATGCGCTATCCCGACAACTTCCCCTACTCTCGCAAGGGCAAGGGCAAGGCCGCCGCTCCGGCGCCGGCATCCGTCGGAAAGCAGTCGCCTCGCTCGTAGCGGCGTGACGCCCTCCCGGCCATCGCGGCTTGCCGCGGGCGACGAACTGCGATGTCCTCGCGCGCGTCACGCGCACCGAAGACACCGCAGGTCGGAACCTCTCTCATGCACATGTACGGCAACTGGCGCTCGGCCGCCGCCTTCCGGGTCCGGATCGCCCTGAAGCTGAAGGGCCTCGCCTACGAGGAGACCTTCATCGACCTCGATGCGGGCGACCAGCACAAGCCGGAGTTCCGCAGGATCAATCCGCAGGGCGCGGTGCCGGCCCTGTTCGACGGCGACGGGCCGCCGCTGACCCAGTCCCTGGCGATCCTCGACTACCTGGAAGAGACGCGGGGCGGCGTGCGCCTGCTGCCCGAGGAGCCCCGGGCGCGGGCCCGGGCGCGCTCGCTGGCCCAGGTCGTCGCTTGCGACACGCACCCGCTCTACGTGCCGCGGGTGCGCACCTTCCTGATGGAGGAATACGGGCTGCCCCGGGAGCGGATGCTCGCTTTCCTCTGCAACGCCTTCGAGACCGGGCTGAAGACCCTCGAGACCCGGCTTTCCACCGAGCCGGGGACCGGCCGCTTCTGCCAGGGCGACGCGGTAAGCCACGCCGACCTGTGCCTCGTCAGCCTCTGGGTCGGGACCGGCATCTTCGGGGTCGACACGGCCGCCTACCCGACGGTCGCCCGGATCGCCGAGGCCTGCCTCGCCCTCCCGGAAGTCGCCGAGGCGCATCCCCTGCGCCAGCCCGGAGCCCCCGCCGCCTGAGGCACGCCGCGTGCGTGCACCGGTCGCGCGTGCGCGGATGCGGGCGTGCTCGGATCGGACGTGCTCTTGGCGGGTAGATGTGGCAAGCGGGCGTCCGAGGCGTTTAATCCGGCCGGGGCGCCAAGTCCGGCCCGTGGGGAGAAAGGGTGTCGATGGTACCCGACGATAACGAGTCCGGCCTGCATCGCGTCGTCGTGGTCGGCGGCGGGGCCGCGGGGCTCCAGTTGGTGACGAAGCTCGGCGACAAGCTGGGGCGCGGCAAGCGGGCGCACATCACCCTGGTCGACCGCGCCCGCACGCATATCTGGAAGCCGCTGCTGCACGAGGTCGCGGCCGGCAGCCTCGATATCGGCCACCACGCCGTCGATTACCTGCACCACGCCCACATGCACGGGTTCCGCTACCGAATCGGCAGCATGACCGGGCTCGACCGGGAGGCGCGCACGATCCGGCTCGCGGCGAGCCACGATCCCGAGGGGCGTGAGGTCACGCCGGAGCGCTCGGTCCCCTACGACACCCTGGTGATGGCGGTGGGCTCGACCACCAACGATTTCGGGACGCCGGGCGTCGCCGAGCACGCCATCGCGCTGGACACCCAGGACCAGGCGGTGCGCTTCCACCAGCGCCTCGTCAACGCATCCCTGCGGGCCCATACCCAGGCCGGGCCGGTCCGTCCGGGCCAGCTCCACGTCACGGTGATCGGCGCCGGCGCCACCGGCACCGAGCTCGCCGCCGAGCTGCACCGGACCTTCCGGCACGTGGTCGCCACCGGCCTCGATCGGATCGATCCCAGCAAGGACATCCGCATCACCCTGGTCGAGGCGGCCGAGCGGATCCTGCCGGCGGTGCCGCAGCGGCTCTCGGTGGAGGTGATGCAGCTCCTGAACAAGATCGGGGTCGATGTCCGCGTGAAGGCGCGGGTGACCGAGGTGCGGGCCGACGGCGTGCAGCTCGCCGACGGCACCTTCATCCCGTCGGAACTGGTAGTCTGGGCGGCGGGCGTGAAGGCGCCGCCGTTCCTGCAGGGCATCGGCGGTCTCGAGACCACGCGGACCAACCAGCTGGTGGTCGCCCCGACCCTGCAGACCACCCGCGACGCCGACATCTTCGCGATGGGCGACTGCGCCTACCTGGTCGAGGCCGGCTCGGACAGGCCGGTGCCGCCCCGGGCCCAGGCCGCCCACCAGCAGGCCAGCCACCTGATCGGCCAGATCCAGGCCAAGATCGACGGCAAGCCCCTGAAGCCGTTCAAGTACAAGGATTTCGGCTCGCTGGTGTCGCTCGGCGAGTACTCGACGGTGGGCAGCCTCATGGGCTTCGTCCGGGGCAAGAACATGCTGATCGCCGGGCTGTTCGCCCGGATGATGTATCGCTCGCTCTACAAGATGCACGAGCGGGCGCTCCACGGCACCGTCAAGACCGCGCTCGACGCGCTAGCCCGGGCGCTCACCCGCCGCACCGAATCGCGGGTGAAGTTACACTGAGGTTCCACCGGCACCCCGGCGACCTGGGGGCCGCAACAGGGAGGATGAAGCTATGATCCTGGTCAGCGTGATGTACCCGGCCGGCCCGAATTTCGACATGGCCTATTATCTCGGGCACCACATGCCGCTGGTGCGCGAGCGCTGGTCGTCGCTGGGCCTCCACGACGCCAAGGTGGTCAAGGGCGCGGGCACTCCGGATGGCGGTGCGGCCCCGTTCCAGGTGATGGCGCTGCTGACGTTCGAATCGGCCGACGCGTTCAAGAAGGCCGTGGCGGCCCACGGCGAGGAGATCTTCGCCGACATCCCGAACTTCACCGCGGCCCAGGCCCAGGTGCAGATCAACGACTTCGCGGAGAGCCCGTGATCGACATCGTCAAAGCGGTCCAGCAGGCCGATCCGAGCCTCGGCACCTACGTGGTCGTGCTGCGCGCCGATGCCCGCGCCCTCGACGGGCCCGAGCGTCTCACCCCCGACGCGCTGGCCTGGATCGAGGCGAACGCCCCCGGCGGCCGCCTCGCCCGGGTGCGGGTCCTGCTCGCGCCCTATCCGGGGGCGGTGCCGTCCGAGCGCGATGTGACGGTGGCAGCCTTCGCGGATGCCCGCCAGCTCGCCGCCTTCGCGACCACCTGGACCGGCGATCCGCTCCCGGAGGAGGAGCCGTAAAGCCGGGTCAGGCCGCCCGCAGCTGGCGGATCGCCCGCAGCGTCGTGGCCCGCTGCACCTCCAGGCGCCGGATCAGCGGCACGAGGTCGGCGCCCGCATGGGCGGCGGCCTCGACCTCGCGGCACAGGCTCGACAGGCCGACGAAGCCGAGGAGCCCGGCCGCCGCCACCATGGCGTGAGCGTCGTGGGCGATCTGGAGGCGGTCGGTCTCGCTCGGCCGGAACCGCTCGGACAGCTCGTTGGCGAGCATATCCAGCAGCGCGCCGACCTGGTCCGTGCCGAAACTTGTCTCCATGTCGGTGAGCACCGTCGCGTCGAGCACCCCCGGATCGACCGGCACGGTCCGCAGCGGCGCCTCCTGGCGCGCCGGCCGGCGGGCGCCGGGGGCGGTCCAGCGGCTGATCGTGGCGAACAGGTCGGCCCGGCGGAACGGCTTGCCGACATGGTCGTCCATCCCGGCCTCACGCAATTCTGCGACCTGCGCCGGCAGAACGTTGGCGGTCATCGCCACGATCGGGACATCGCAGGCCGGCGGCGCCAGGGCGCGGATCCGCCGCGTGGCGGTGAGCCCGTCGACGCCGGGCATCTGCACGTCCATCAGCACGAGGTCGTAGGGGCGTCCCTCGGCGACCGACAGGCCCACGGCCGTGATCGCCGCGCCGCCGTCTCCCGCCACCTCGACGCTGTAGCCCTGCGATTCGAGCACGGCGCAGGCGAGCTCCTGGTTGAGCGGCACGTCCTCGACCAGGAGCAGGCGCAGCGACGGCCCGGACGGGAGCGCCCGGGATGCCTTGGCCGGCGGCGGCGAGGCCGCTGCCTCGAGGCGAAGCGCGTCGACGGCATCGGTGCCGCGAGGCAGGACCAGGCGGAACCAGAACGTCGAGCCTTCCCCTTCCTGGCTCTCCATGCCGATCTCGCCGCCCATGAGCGTGACGAGATGCCGGGAGATCGCCAGCCCGAGGCCGGTGCCGCCGAAGCGGCGGCTGATCGAGCCGTCGACCTGACTGAAGCGCTTGAACAGGCGCTCCTGCTGCGCCGGCGCGATGCCGATACCGGTATCGGTCACCGCGAAGCGGACCACGTCGCCGGGCCCGCCATCGGGCGCGACGCCCTCGCCCTCCCGCTGCACCGTGACGGTGACCGAGCCTTCGGGGGTGAACTTCACGGCGTTGTTGAGCAGGTTGAGCAGCACCTGCCGCAGGCGGCCCGGATCGCCGACCACGACGCCCGGGAGCGCCGGGTCGATCTGCGCCTCGATCCGCAGGCTGCTCCGGAGCGCGCTGCCCCGGACGATCGAGACCGTGCTGTCCACGATCGCAACCAGCGGAAAGCCGACCGGGTCGAGGGTCAGCTCGCCGGCCTCGATCTTGGAAAAATCGAGGATGTCGTTGACCACGGTGAGCAGGGCCGCTCCCGAGCTGTGGATCAGCTCCAGGCGGCGCCGGTCCTCGTCCCGGATCGTGCTCTCGTCGAGGAGCAGGTCGGCGTAGCCGAGGATGCCGTTGAGCGGCGTGCGGATCTCGTGGCTCATCGCGGCCAGGAACTCGCTCTTGGCCGCGCTCGCCCGTTCGGCTTCCGCCCGCGCCGCCTCCGCGTCCCGGGTCGCGTCCCGCAGGGCCGCCTCGGCCGCCTTGCGCTCGGTGATGTCGAGATGGAGCCCGACCATGCGCTGCGGCTGGCCCTCGGGGCCGAACTGCGTGCGCCCGCGCGCGTAGATCCAGCGCTCGCCGACCCGGAACTCGGCGACGAAGGCGGAGGAGGTTTCCACCGCCTGCCGGATCGCGTTCCAGACATCGCCGGCATCCTCGGGATGCACGAGCGCCGTCCAGGCCGCCGCGGCCATCGTGTGCGCCCGGCCGGTATCGGGCAGGCCGTGCATGCGCGCGCTCTCGAGGCTCAGGGTGGCGAGCCCGGTGCGCATGTCCCAGTCCCAGGTGCCGGCATCGGCCGCATCGAGGGCGATCCCTAAGAGCCCGCGCGCCTCCTCGACGGCGAGCCGCGCCGTGACGATGTCGTCGACATCGAGCGCGGTGCCGAGCCATTCCACCACGGCGCCGTCGGCCGGGTCGAGATAGATCGGGATCAGCGAGATCTTGTGCCACCGGTAGGCGCCGTCGTGCCGCCGGATCCGCCACTGGCCACCATAGCCGATCCCGGTCGCGATCGCCTCGTGCCAGGCCGCCTCCATGGCGGCGGCATCCTCCGGGTGGTTGCGGGCGAGGCGCTCCGCCCGGTCCAGCCCGATCGGCCCGTAATAGGCGTGGAACTGCGCGTTGGCATAGGTCGCCTGCCCGTCGCCGACCCGCATGGTCCAGATCAGCAGCGGCAGGGTCTCGGCGAGGCCGCGGTAGCGCAATTCGCTGCGGCGGACCTCGTCCTCGGCGCGCCGACGCTCGGTCACGTCGATCAGCACGCCGATCAGGCCGGTCACAGGGTTCTTTCCGCGGCAGACGCCGCGCACGACCACGTCGCGGACCTCGCCGTCGGGCCGCAGCAGCCGTGCCTCGAAGTCGAAGCTCGCGCCGCGGGCGATGGCGTCCGTGACGATCCCCTCGAGCCGCTCCCGGTCGTCGGGGTGATAAATCTGCGAGAACTCGGAAAGGGCCGGCGCCGGCCCCAGAGGGTCGCGGCCGGCGATCTCGTAGAGGCTCCTGGACCAGACCGGCTGCCCGTCGGCGAGGTCCACGCGCCAATTGCCGACGCTGGCGAGCTGCTCGGCCATGGTGAGCTGGTGGTTGGCCGCCGCCTGGGCCTCGGACCGGGCGTTGATCTCGCGGTGCTGCTCCCGGATCAGGGCCTCGCGGATCGCAGCCTGCGCCATCTCGTGGCTGCGCCGCAGATCGGCCTCGCTCAATCGCAGGTGGGCGATCACGATCTCGGCGAGGTCGTGGAACGCTTCCTGGTCCGCCTCCGAAAGCCCGTCCCGGGGCTCCGGGTCGATCAGGCAGAACGTGCCGATCCGGAGTCCCGGCGCCAGGCTCAGGGGGATGCCGGCATAGAACCGGATCCCGCCTGGGGTCGCTACCAGGGCGAGATCGCGAAACCGCGGATCGGCCCGGGCATCGGGCACGATCAGCATGGCGTCGCTGCGGATCGTGTGCTGGCAGAGACTTTGATCCCGCGGAATCGTCGTCGGCACGTCGGCGCAGGGCGTCTTGAGCCATTGCTGGGTGTCGTCGAGGAACCCGACGAAGGCGCTGCGCACGCCGAACAGGCGGCGGGCGGTGCGGCACACGGCATCGAAATGCGGCTCTGTCGGCGTGCCGACGATGCCGAGGGCGTTCAAGGCCGCGAGCCGCGTCGCCTCATCGTCCGGGTGTGCTTTCACCGACCGTCTCCGGGCGCGAATATGCCGTTCGGCAATCGCCAGCGTCCTCGCAGGAGCGATGACCCGGCTGCGAGCGCGTTTCAAGCGGGCCTGGCGCCGCGCGCGATCACCTTGCCAGCACGCGGGCTGCCGATGTCGCCGATCCGGGGCATGCGCAGCCGCGCGGCTTCGAGCGCCCAGACCATGCCGAGCATCATGTAGACGTGGCGCCACTTCTCGATGTCGATCTGGAACGCCTGCAGGAAGAACATCAGGAGCGCCGGCCAGACGATCTGGGCATGCGCCCGGACCGGCGAGGGCCGCACCAGCAGGCGGAAGCCGACGAAGCTCGTGGCCAGCACCAAGCCGACGAACACGACGCCGCCGAGCCAGCCGCCATTGGCAAACGAGCCGATATAGGAATTGTGCGGCTCGAGCCCGAAGACTAGCCGCCAATGCATCGGCCCCATGCCGAACGGGCGCTCCAGCAGCATCGCGAGGCCCCGGACCTGATTGCCGAAGCGGCCGGTCTCGCCCTGGTCGTAGTCCTGGGCCAGGGCCGCCCGGGTCTCGAACATCGTGTGGACGTGCTCGACCGACAGGAGGCCGATCACCGCGATGGTGCCGAGCACCAGTGTCGCCAGCGTCAGGAGCACGATGCGGCGGCGCAGCCGGACGGAGCCGCTGCCGGCATAGACCGAGCCGACCATCAGCAGCACGGCCACCACGCTACCGCCCCAGGACCCGCGCGAGAACGACAGGAAGATGCCGGCCATGATGATCAGCAGGCCGGCCAGCGACAGCAGCGGGCGCCGGGCCGAGCCGGTGAGCAGCCCGTGCATCAGGTAGAGGGCACCCAAAGTCAGGAACGAGCCGAACACGTTCGGGTCCTGGAAGGTGCCCGAGGCCCGGTCGTACTTGTAGAACAGGTCCTCGATGCCGAGCCATTGCAGGTAGCCGACGATGCCGAGCGCCGCCGAGAACACGCAGCTCGCCGTGTAGGCCTTGAGCGCCAGCTCCATCCGGGCGTGCGTGTCCTCCGAGAAGAACATCGCGAAGAACACGCAGGTGATCACAAGGTAGATTAGCTGGATCGTCCAGGTGACCGGGAACTCCTCGTTCAGGTACGGGAACAGGGCGACGACGATCGCCCCCAGGTAGATCAGCAGCAGCGCCAGCAGCGGCACCGCCCCCCGGTGCAGGCGCACGCCGAGGCAGAGCCACAGCAGGATCGTCGGGATCGCCACCGCGTCGTAGGGCGAGGTTTCCGAGAACGCGAAGCAGGCGAAGAAGATGAAGGCGGCAAACAGCGCCTTGGCCAGCCCCCGGACGACGCCGAGAAGCGGGATTCCGACGGCGAATCCCGACGGGATCGGGATTGCGGGTGCTGCGGTGTGAGCCATGGATACGCGGACTCCGCGGGCCCGTTACGCAGGCCCGCACGTCCGGAGTCCATGACATCCAATGGTTGAGAATAGGCTTCGCGGCAGGCAGCGTGGTGCGCGGGTGTCGTCAGCCCTTCAGCCGCTTGTTGCAGACCGAGTAGTAGCCGCCGCCCTTCTGGATCCACTTCGCGTCGCCCAGCGTCCCGGCGGACTTGGCCGCGTTGTAGCTGTCGAGGCAGGTATGCATTCGCGCCTTGCCGGCGGATTCGCTCGCGTATTTCGGATCGACGGCGGACGGATATGCGGCGGTGCCAGCGGCCGGTGCGGCGGCGGTGGGCCTCGCCGCCGGGGCGGCCGGCGCGGGAGCCGGAGCGGGAGCAGCGGTCTTGGTCGCCCCCGGCGCCACCGGGTTCGGCACCGTGTTGGCCGTCGTGCCGGACGCATCGGCACCGCACTCCGCCTTGCGGAAGTCGTTCCACTTCTGGCCGTTGAGCGTCCCGGCCTGCTTGGCCGCCTGATACTTGGTCGAGCAATCCTTGGCGGACAGGGCCGCGGCCGGCGTGACGAGCGCGCCGGCGCCGCAAGCAAGCATCGTAGCGGCCAGAAGCAGGCGTACCATGGCGAATTCCCCCCAAGTCGGTATCGAGCCGTGCCGATACGCTATATCGAGGAAGAACGCTCCGATAGTCGGTCGTTATACACGCGCCCCGGCAAGCCGGGCCGCCGACGGCGCGCGACCGAGACGCGTCGGCGGCAGGATCCCGGTTCGGCCGGGCGGCCCCGGGTCAGATCCGGCAGGCTTCGAAGCCCTCGCGGATCGCCGCCGGGTCGAGGTTGCGGCCGATGAACACCACCCGGGAGACCCGCTTCTCGTCCGCACGCCAATCCCCCTGGACGTCGCCGTCGAGGATCATGTGCACGCCCTGGAAGACGAAGCGCTTGGGCTCGTTCGGGAAGGCGACGATGCCCTTGCAGCGCAGGATGTCGGGTCCCTGGACCTGGGTGAGGTTCGAGATCCAGGGCATGAACTTCTCCGGATCGACCTCGCCGTCGATCTTCGCCGAGATCGACTGGATTTCGGAATCATGATGGTGGTGGTGTCCCGCCTCCAGGAATTCCGGCTCCACCTCGAGGATGCGGTCGAGGTCGAAGGCGTTGCGCTCGAGCACGGCCTCCAGGGGCACCGCGCAGTTCTGGGTGCGGTGGAGCTTGGCCAGCGGATTGATGCCGCGGATCTCGGCCTCGACCCGGTCGAGGTCTTCCGGCGAGACGAGGTCGCTCTTGTTGAGCAGGATCACGTCCGCGAAGGCGATCTGGTTCTTGGCCTCCGGGGCATCCTTCAGGCGGTCGGACAGCCACTTGGCATCGGCCACCGTCACCACGGCGTCGAGGCGGGCGGCGTCGCCGACATCCTGGTCGACGAAGAAGGTCTGGGCGACCGGGGCCGGGTCGGCGAGCCCCGTAGTTTCGACGATGATCGCGTCGAACTTGCCCCGGCGCTTCACCAGGCCGTCCATGATCCGGATCAGGTCGCCGCGCACCGTGCAGCAGACGCAGCCGTTGTTCATCTCGAACACTTCCTCGTCCGCGCCGACGACGAGGTCGTTGTCGATGCCGATCTCGCCGAACTCGTTGACGATCACGGCGTAGCGCTTGCCATGGTTTTCCGTGAGGATCCGGTTGAGCAAGGTGGTCTTGCCGGCGCCGAGATAGCCGGTGAGCACGGTCACCGGGATCTTGCCGGCGGTCGAACCCGATGGGGCGGAAGCAGAACTCATGTCGGTCATGGCGGATTCTTCGATCGGATCTGCGGGATGGGTCGGGCTGGCTGCCCGCGAGCGTTGTCATATTGTAACAATATCCCGGCGAAGGAAGATCGAGCCACACGGTTTCGCGACCTGCCCCCCCGATCGATTGCGGATCAGCCAAGCTTTGCTCTAGGCACGTGGTGCAGTCTGGGTCCGCCCGGACGGCACGCCTCGACAAGCGACTCCGATCACCATGAAACGGCCGGGGTCTGGGCGGAAACGTGCCCTGTCAGCCATCCCGGACCTTCGCCCGGCCCTAGAAGACCAACCGCATGGACGCCCGCAACCCGCTGGAACAGGATGACGCCGTCGCCGCGTCCGCGCGCGGGCGCCGCGCGCCCTGGCTCCTGATCGCCCTCGTGCTGCTCGCGGTCGCGGGCGGCGTGGCGCTCGCCGTGTCGGACCGCGCCCGCGAGGCCGCGTCGGGCGTCGTCGCCGGGCTGTTCGGATCGGGCAACCCCGATGCGGGGATCGAGGCCGAGAAGGCCGGCGCGGTCGAGCGGGTCTTCCGTCCGACCAAGGAGCAGCGCGCCGCCTTCGAGATCCTGCCGGTGGCGACCCAGGTGTTCCGTCCCGAGGGCTCCGCGGAAGGGCGCATTGCCCTCAACGACGACGACAACGTGCCGGTGGTCTCGCCCTATGCGGGCCGGGTGACCAAGGTGCTGGCCCGGGCGGGCGACGACGTGAAGGCCGGCGACGTGCTGCTGACGCTGGAGGCCACCGACATGGTCCAGGCGCAGAACGACTACCAGGCGGCCCTGAACAACCTCCAGAAGCAGCAGGCCCTGCTGAAGCTCGACCAGACCATCGCGGCGCGCCAGCAGGAGCTGTTCCAGGCCCACGCGGTGGCGCTGAAGGATTACCAGTCGGCGCAGAACGACGTCATCGCCGCCCAGAGCGATCTCAAGACCGCGGAAGCGTCCCTCGACGCCGTGAAGAACCGTCTGCGGCTGCTCGGCAAGTCCGACGCCGAGATCGCCGCCTACGAGAAGAACGGCCGCCTCAGCCCGGAGACCCAGATCCGGGCGCCGATCGCCGGCACCATCGTCCAGCGGAAAGTGGGCACCGGGCAGTTCCTCTCCGCCTCCAGCGACCCGGTCTTCGTGATCGGCGACCTGTCCACGGTCTGGCTCGTCGCCAACGTGCGCGAAAGCGAGATCCCGAAGATCCGCATCGGCCAGGAGGTCGAGGCGAAGGTGGCGGGCTTCGGCGCGCGGGTGTTCAAGGCCCGGGTGAACTACATGGCCGCGAGCCTGGACCCGGCCACCCGCCGGCTCGCCGTGCGCAGCGAGGTCGACAATCCCGACCGCGTGTTGCGGCCGGAGATGTTTGCCACCTACACGATCATCACCGGCAAGGGCGAGCCGTCGCCCAGCGTGCCGGTCGCCGCGATCGTGTACGAGGGCGACCGCACCCATGTCTGGGTGGCCCGCCAGGACGGCGCCGTGGAGGCGCGCGACATCAAGCTCGGCGTCATCAACGGCGACAACGCGCAGGTCGTCGACGGCCTGCACGCGGGCGAGCAGATCGTGACCCGGGGGGCCCTGTTCATCGACCGGGCGGCCACCGGCGACAAGGCATCCTGAGCGGGAATCCGGGCGATGAACAGCCTGATCGTCTTCTCGCTGCGCCAGCGCGTGCTGGTGGTGCTGCTGTTCGTGGTGATGCTCGGCATCGGCTACGGCGCCTATACCCAGCTCAACATCGAGGCCTATCCCGACCCGGTGCCGCCGCTGGTCGACGTGATCACCCAGAATCCGGGGCAATCCGCCGACGAGATCGAGCGCTACATCACCATCCCCCTGGAGGTGGCGCTCGCCGGCATCCCCAACGCCCAGGTGGTGCGGACGATCTCGCTGTTCGGCCTGTCCGACGTGAAGGTCCAGTTCAACTACGAGTACACGTACGAGCAGGCGCTGCAGCGGGTGCTCAACCGCCTGTCGCAGGCCCCGAGCCTGCCGAACGGCGCCACGCCGCAGATCTCGCCGACGAGCCCGGTGGGCGAGATCATGCGCTACAAGCTGGTCGGCCCGGCGGGCTACTCGCCCATGGACATGAAGACCCTGCAGGACTGGGTGCTGCAGCGCCGGTTCAAGGCGATCCCCGGCGTCACCGACGTGACCGCCTTCGGCGGCAAGGCCAAGGAATACGAGGTCGCGGTCGACCTGAACCGCCTCCAGGCCCAGGGCCTGACCCTGGTCCAGCTGACGACCGCGCTGAACAACGCCTCGATCAACGTCGGCGGGCAGACGCTGAATGTCGGCCAGCAATCCGCGGTGGTGCGCGGCATCGGCCTGATCCGCGACATGGACGACATCAAGGACACGATGATCAGCCTCGTCAACGGCACGCCGGTGCTGGTGCGGGACGTGGCGGAGGTCCGCGTGTCGAACGCGCCCCGGCTCGGGATCGTCGGCCACGACGACCAGCCCGACGTGGTCGAGGGCATCGTGCTCATGAGCCGCGGCGGCCAGAGCCTGCCGACCCTGGAGCGCGTCGAGGCCGAGATCGACAAGATCAACAGCTCGACGATCCTGCCCCCCGACGTGAAGATCGAGCGGATCTACGACCGGTCGGGCCTGATCCACACCACGACCCATACGGTGATGCACAACCTCGTCTTCGGGGTGGTGCTGGTGTTCATCGTGCAGTGGCTGTTCCTGGGATCGCTCACCAGCGCGATCATCGTGGCGGCCACGATCCCGTTCGCGCTCGGCTTCGCGATCCTGATCCTGGTGGTGCGGGGCGATTCGGCCAACCTGCTGTCGCTCGGCGCCATCGATTTCGGCCTGATCGTCGACGCCACGGTGATCATGGTCGAGAACGTGTTCCGGCACCTCGCCGAGCCCGAGCATTCCGAGGGCCAGAAGCCGCCGGGGGGCCTGGAGGGCCGGCTCGGCATCATCGCCATCGCCGGCGTCGAGGTGAACCGGGCGATCTTCTTCTCGGCGATCATCATCATCGTCGGCTTCCTGCCGCTGTTCACGATGAGCGGCGTCGAGGGCCACATCTTCGGCCCGATGGCCAAGACCTACGCCTACGCGCTGGTCGGCGGCCTGCTCGCCACCTTCACGGTCTCGCCGGCCCTCTCGGCGCTGATCCTGCCCCGGAAGCTCGAGGAGCGGGACACCCTGATCGTGCGGGTCCTGCGCGCCGGGCACGAGCGCATCCTGGCCTTCGGCCTGAAGAACCGGGTGCTGGCGCTCTCGGTGATGCTGGTGGTGCTGCTGGCCTCCGGGCTGGCGGCACGCAACCTCGGCCTGGAATTCCTGCCGCGGCTCGAAGAGGGCAACCTCTACGTGCGCGGCACCATGCCGTCATCGATCTCGCTGGAGGCCGGCAACGCCTATGTCCAGCGCCTGCGCAAGATCTTCCAGGAGGTCCCGGAGGTCGTCACGGTGATCTCGCACCAGGGCCGGCCCAACGACGGCACCGACGCCACCGGGTTCTTCAACGTCGAGATCCTGGCGCCGTTGAAGCCGATCGACCAGTGGCGCAAGGGCCTCGACAAGGACACGCTGATCCACGACCTGAACAAGAAGCTCGAAGCGGAGTTTCCCGGGATCGAGTTCAACTTCTCGCAATATATCGAGGACAACGTCCAGGAGGCGGCCTCGGGCGTGAAGGGCGAGAACTCGGTCAAGATCTACGGCAGCGACCTCGCCCAGCTCACCAAGACCGCCAACGCCGCCAAGGCGGCGCTGGCCACGGTGCCGGGCATCACCGACCTGGCGGTGTTCGAATCCCTCGGCCAGCCGACCGTGCGGATCGACGTCGACCGCCACAAGGCCGCCCGCTACGGCCTGTCGATCGGCGACGTGAACACCACGATCCAGGCGGCGATCGGCGGCCAGACTGCGGGCGACCTCTACGAGTACGGCTCCGACCGGCACTTCTCGATGCGGGTGCGGCTGGCCAAGGAGTACCGCTCGTCGCTGGCCGGCATCCGCAACATCGCGGTCGGCGCCCAGAACCCCAACGGTGGCGTGATCCAGGTGCCGCTCTCCGAGATCGCCGACGTCGACCTCGTCTCGGGCGCCTCGTTCATCTACCGCGAGGACCAGGAGCGCTACATTCCGGTGAAGTTCTCCGTGCGCGGGCGCGACCTCGGCAGCGCGGTGATCGAGGCCCAGCGCAAGGTCGCCGAGGCCGTGGACCTGCCGCCGGGCTACCGGATGGAGTGGGTCGGGCAGTTCACCAACCTCAAGGACGCCGCGACCCGGCTCAGCCTGGTCGTGCCGGTGACCCTGCTGCTGATCGCGCTCCTGCTGTTCATCAACTTCTCGTCGGTGGCGGACATGTTGCTGACGCTCTCGGTGATCCCGATGGCGATGATCGGCGGCATCTTCGCCCTGTCGTTCACCGGCACGCCGTTCTCGATCTCGGCGGCGATCGGCTTCATCGCGCTGTTCGGCATCTCGACCATGGAGGGCGTGATCCTCCTGGCCTACTACAACCAGCTCCTCGACGAGGGCTGGCAGCGCAAGGACGCGGTGTGGAACGCCGCGATCGTGCGGATGCGCCCGGTGATGATGACCTGCGTGGCCGCCTGCGTCGGCCTGCTGCCGGCGGCGGTGTCCACCGGCATCGGCTCGCAGGTGCAGAAGCCGCTGGCCCTGGTGGTGGTCGGCGGCATCATCCTGGCCCCGAACCTGATCCTGGTCGTGGTGCCGGTGCTGATCTCGCTGTTTTCCCGGCGCCGACCGAACCCGAATGCGCGGGCGCGGACGGAGCATCGGGCCGCGGCATGAGCCGGATCGGGGCGGCGCGAGCCGGGGGACGACACGTGACCGGAACACCACAGCGCCGGTCCGGCGCGCGGGATCGCGCCGCCGTCGGATTGACTTGGCCGTGCGCCCGGACCCTCTACCGAGGGAGGGGTTTCGGGGGCATGATGGTGGAGTTGGCGCCGAAGCGGTGCGGTCGTGCGGCTGCCGTGCTGGCGGCGGCTCTGTCCCTGTCGGCCTGCGCGGTCGGCCCGAACTACGTGCCGCCCGAGGCGCCGCCGGTCGGGCGCTACACCAAGGAACCGCTCAAGAACCCCTCGGCCGCCGACAATATCCGCACCCGGCAGGGCGGCTCGGCGGATCAGAGCTTCGTCTCCGGGGCCGACATTCCCGGCCAGTGGTGGACCCTGTTCCACTCCAAGGCGCTGAACCAGCTGGTCGAGCAGGCGCTCGCCAACAATCCGACCCTGGAGGCGGCGCAGGCCTCGCTGCGGATCGCGCAGCAGAACGTCCTCGCCCAGAAGGGCACGCTGTATCCGAGCCTGACCGCGACCCCGCAGGCGCAGGGCGTCTTGGCGCCGGGCCTCGACCTGCAATCGCCGCTCAACAACCAGACCAACTATCTCTACAGCCTCTACACGCCGCAGGCGGTGGTCTCGTACAATCCCGACGTGTTCGGCGGGAACCGGCGCCAGATCGAGTCCCTGGAGGCCACCACCGAGAACCAGCGCTTCCAGCTGGAGGCGGCCTATCTCAGCCTGACCGGGAACGTCGTCGCCGCCGCCATCCAGGAGGCGGCCCTACGGGCGCAGATCGACGCCACCCGCAAGGTAATCCAGGCGCAGACCGAAGTGCTGCAGCTGTTCAACAAGCAGCTCTCGCTCGGCCAGATCGCCGGGGCCGACGTGGTCCAGCAGCAGGCCGCGCTCGCCCTGTCGCAGCAATTGCTGCCGCCGCTCGAGAAGCAGCTGGCGCAGCAGCGCAACCTGCTCACCGCGCTGGCCGGGCGGCTCCCGTCCGACGAGGTTTCGGAGACCTTCCAGCTCTCGGCGCTGCGCCTGCCGACCAAGCTGCCGGTGAGCCTGCCCTCGCGCCTCGTGCAGCAGCGCCCCGACGTGAAGGCAGCCGAGTCCCTGGTCCAGCAGGCGAGCGCCAGCGTCGGCGTCGCCGTGGCCAACCGCCTGCCGCAATTCAGCCTGACCGCCACGGGCGGCTCCAGCGCGGTGCGGATCGCCCAGGTTGCCAATCCCGGGGCGGCGTTCTTCACGATCATCGGCCAGGCGACCGCGCCGATCTTCGACGCCGGCACCCTGTTCCGGCGCCAGCGGGCGGCGGAGGAGACGCTGACCCAGGCGCAGGCGCAGTACAAGGCGACGGTGATCACCGCCTTCCAGAACGTCGCCGACGCCCTGCGGGCGCTGCAGGCCGACGCCAAGGCGGTGGCCGCCGCCGATGCCGCAGTCAGCGCCACCAACCAGAGCCTCGGGCTGATCCGCAAGCAGTACACGGCCGGCGCCGTCACCTCGACCCAGGTGCTGATCGCCCAGCAGGGCTACTTGTCGGCCCTGGTTACCTCGGCCGGCGCCCGCGCCACCCAGTACGGCGACAGCGCGGCTTTGTTCGTGGCGCTCGGCGGCGGCTGGTGGAACCGCAACGACGTGGCCCCGCCCCCGCCCGAGACGGACCCGCTGAAGTTCCTGTGAGGCGCGCCGTCGGGCCTCACACATCCATCGCGATGGCGTCCTGCAGCATCTGATCGGCGGCGCTCATGACCTTGGTGTTGGCCGTGTAGGCCTGCTGGGTCTCGATCATCTTGGAGAACTGATCCGAGATGCCGGCATTCGACTGCTCCACCGACCCGGCGGTGACGGTCGCGCCGTCGAGCCCGAAGCTCGGCGTCCCGGATCGGCCGTTGGCCACGTAGGTGCCGCCGTCGAGGGAGGTCAGGTTGTCCTGGCCGCCGAACTGCGCCAGCGTCAGCGATCCGAGCGCCTGCGTGCTGCCATCCGCGGCCGTGCCGGTGAGCGTGCCCGCGGGCGAGACCGCGAGGCTCGCCAGGGTGTTGGTCCCGGTGGGAACCTGGACCGGCGCGGTCGCCGACGGGCCGGCGAACAGGTAATAGCCCGCGCCGTTGACCAGGTAGCCGCTCGAATCCGCGGCGAAGTCGCCGCGCCGCGTATAGCCGGTCTCGCCGGTGAAGCTCGGGCTCTGCGGCGTGCCGGTGTTCGACCGGACCACGAAGTAGCCGTTCCCCGAAATGGCGAGGTTGGTCGAGACTCCGGTGGACTGGATCGTCCCCTGGATCCCGAGGGTGTCGCGCGTGCTGGTCGAGACGCCGCCGCTCGATTGCGCCTTGGCCGTGGTCTGGGCCAGCATGTCGGCGAAGCTCGTCTCCGTGGTCTTGAACCCCGCCGTCTGGGTGTTGGCGATGTTCCCGGAGATGTTGTTGAGCGCGAAGGACTGCGCCGAGGCGCCGGCCACCGAATTCGAGAGCGCGTCAAACAAGCCCATCGGGGTCTCCATTCCCGAGACCGGCCGAAAGCACCGATCCTATACCGGCCTATAGAGGCGCAGCATGGTTAACCAACGGTGTGTCAGCGAATGTTGCCGTCCGGCTCACGCCCCGATCACGTTCAAAATAATCTCCCGCCGGTGCGGCCGGTCGCGGTGCTCGATCAGGTAGATCCCCTGCCAGGTGCCCAGGGCCATGCGGCCCTCGACCAGCGGGATGCTCAGGGCGGAATTCGTGACCAGCGTGCGGATATGGGCCGGCATGTCGTCCGGCCCCTCGGCACCGTGGACGTAAGGGGCGCCACGCGGGGCGAAGCCGTCGAGCGCGGTCATGAGGTCGGTCTGTACGTCCGGGTCGGCATTCTCCTGGATCGTCAGCGAGGCCGAGGTGTGCCGGCAGAACACCGTGACGAGCCCATCCCGGATCCCGCTGCCGCGCACGAACCCGGACACCGCGCCGGTGAAATCCGTAAAACCCTGTCCCTGGGTCGCGATGGTCAGGCGGCCGCTCGCGTGGCGCTCGACCACGCCGGAGGCCAGCGGTTCCACCGGACCGATCTTGCCCTGCCTCATGCATCCGTCTCCGTCAGCGTAGCCCCCGGCGCGATCTCGCGCTCGCCGCGGGCCAGGATCCGCTCCAGCACGTCGATCCGGTCGGCCTCCGCGGGGGGCTTGTCCCAGCGGATCCGGCTGACCCGGGGGAAGCGCATCGCCACCCCGGACTTGTGCCGGGTCGAGCGTTGCACGCCCTCGAAGGCGATTTCCAACACCAGGCCGGCCTCGTGCCCATGGGTGACCTCGCGCACCGGCCCGAACCGCTTGCTGGTATTGTTGCGGACATAGCGGTCGAGCTTGGCGAGCTCGGCATCGGTGAAGCCATGATAGGCCTTGCCCACCGGGACCAGCTCGTCGCCGCCCTCCGGCGCCTCCCGCCAGACCCCGAACGTGTAATCCGAGTAGAACGACGAGCGCTTCCCGTGGCCGCGCTGGGCGTACATCATCACGGCGTCGACGATGTGCGGCTCGCGCTTCCACTTCCACCACGGGCCCTTGGGGCGGCCCGGCAGGTAGGGGCTGTTGAGGCGCTTGAGCATCACGCCCTCGATCGCGTCCGCGTCCTCGCCGGCACCCACGGAGGCCGGATCGGCGCGGGCGGCGGCGAGCGCCTCCCAATCCGCGAACGGGACCACGGGGGAGATGTCGATCCGGGCGTGGTCGAGGCGGGTGACCAGGGCTTCCAGCTTCTCCCGACGGGTCGCGAACGGCTCGGCCCGCAGGTCGTCGCCGTCGAGCGTCAGGAGGTCGTAGGCCCGGACATGGGCGGGGAAGTCCTCCAGGAGCTTTCCCGTCACGGCCTTCCGGTTCAGGCGCTGCTGCAGGACGTTGAAGCTCTGGACCCGGCGCTCGCGCAGGATCAGCAGCTCGCCGTCGAGCGTCCCCGTGAAGCCGATCGCCTCGGCGAGATCCGGGAACGCCCCGGTGATGTCCTCGCCGGTGCGGGAATAGACCTTGGCGACCTGGGCGCCGGCCCGGTCGCGCCCGCCGACGAGTTGGACGCGGATGCCGTCCCATTTCCACTCCGCGGAAAAAGCCTCCGGCTCGAGCTTCTCGAGATCGGCCTCCTCCTCGATCGGATGTGACAGCATCGGCGGCCGGAACGGGGCCGGGTTCAGGGTCTCGGGCCGCTCGGCCCGGCCCTCGACCCAGGCGAACAGGGTCTCGAACGGCGGCGTCAGCCCATGCCAGACTTCTTCGACCGCATCCGCTTCGTGGCCGCCGAGGGCGCCGACCGCGGTCTTGGCGAGCCGCGCCGAGACGCCGACGCGCAGATTGCCGGTGACGAGCTTCAGCAGCGCCCAGCGCCCGGTCTCGTCGAGGGCGTCGAGCCATTCGGCGAGGTGGCGGGGCAGATCTTTTTTGGGGATAGTGCTGAGGGTTTCGACGACCTCGGCTAGGCTCGGCGGCGGCGGATTGTTGTGGCCGATCCCCACACGCGCATCCCCTCCCCCCTCTGCGGGGGAGGGTGGGCCGGCCGTCAGGCCGGGTCGGGAGAGGGGAGCGACGGTGCCGGACGAGTCGCGACGGGCCTCATATTCTGAATCGTCGCGCTGCCCCTCTCCCCCCCTGCTGCGCAGGGTACCCTCCCCCGCAGAGGGGGGAGGGACAGGTGTGGTGGGCCAGATCAGCGCCGTGGTCTCGGCGAGATCGCCGACGTAGTTGTGCGACAGCCGGAACAGCACCGGGTCGATGCGCTCCTCCACCAGGCCGCGGATCAGGGCCGGCTTGGCCTCGCGAAAATTCAGCGTGCCGGTCATGGCGCCCAGCGCGTAGCCCCGCTCCGGATCCGGCGTGCGCGCGAAGAAATCCTGGAGCAGGCGCAGCTTGGCGTTGCGGCGAGGCTCGTAGGCGAGGCGGTCGAGGAGATGGGCGAAGTCGTTCACGCGGCCACCTCCGGCTCCGCGGCGTCGGTCGGGGCCGGCTCCGCCTCGCCGTCGTCACCGTAGCCCAGCAGGTGCAGCGGCTTCGCCTTGATCCCTTGCGTCCCGCACCAATGCACCAGCGCGTCCTCCTGGCCGTGCGTCACCCAGACCTCGCCGGCGCCGGTGTCCTGGATGGTCCGGCACAGGTCCGGCCAGTCGGAATGGTCGGAGATCACCAGCGGCAGCTCGACGCCTTTCTGGCGGGCGCGGGCGCGGACCCGCATCCAGCCCGAGGCGAAGCAGGTCACCGGATCGGGGAATTTTCGCGACCACAGGTCCTGCATGGCCGAAGGCGGGCAGATCACGATGGCGCCGTGCAGGTCCTTGCGGTCGGCGGCCACGACCTTCGGGGTGTCGCCCAGGGGAATGCCCTCGCGCTTGTACAGCTCCGTCAGCTTCTCCATCGCCCCGTGCAGGTGGATCGGCCGGTCCCAGCCCTCCTCGCGCAGCAGCGCCATCACCCGCTGCGCCTTCCCAAGCGCGTAGGCGCCGACGATGTGGGCGCGCTCCGGGAAGAGGGCCACCGAGGCCATGAGCTTGCGGACCTCGTCGCGGGTATCCGGATGGGTGAACACCGGCAGGCCGAAGGTCGCCTCGGTGATGAACACGTCGCAGGGCACCACCTCGAAGGGCAGGCAGGTCGGGTCCGGCGCCCGCTTGTAGTCGCCCGAGACCACGACGCGGACGCCGTCCCGCTCGATAGCGATCTGGGCCGAGCCGAGGACGTGGCCGGCGGGGGCGTAGCGTACCGTGACGTCGCCGACGCGCAGAGCCTCGCCGAGCCGGGCCTCCTGGCGCTGGCGGCAGAAATCCTCGCCGTAGCGCACCGCCATGATCCGCAGGGTCTCGGGCGTCGCCAGCACATGGCCGTGGCCGGCCCGGGCGTGGTCGGCATGGCCGTGGGTGATCAGCGCCCGCTCCACCGGCCAGGTCGGATCGACGTGGAAGCCGCCGAGCGGGCAGTAGAGGCCTTCGCGGGTCAGGGTGAGGAGGTCGCTCGCGCGTGTCGGCATCGGGCCCGTTGCTGCCGGTGGAATCCGCCGGTGGCCCCGGTATATAGAGCGCTCTCCGCCGAGATGGCCGCCGGTTCGGCGCGAGAGAGCGCGCCATTTCGGTGCCCCGACCCGGCAGACGCATGGCCACGCAACACAGTTCCGGCGATCTCCTCGCCGACCGCCGTTATCGCTACGCGGAGGCCTGCCTGATCGATGGCGATCATGCCGGCGCGGCGGAGCTGGCCGAGCAGGCGCTGGAGATCGCCCCCCGTTACGTTCCCGCCTGGCTGATCCTCGGCCGCGCCCGGGAGGGACTGGCCGCCCAGGGCGGCGACCCGCTGCTGCGCGCGGCCGCGACCCGGGCCTTTGCCTGCGCCCTCGACATCGACCCGGAGGATACGCTGGGCGCGCGGGCGCATCTCGCCCATCTCGGCGTCGATGACAGCCTGCCGCCCCTATCGCCCGCTTATGTCCGGGCCCTGTTCGACGGCTACGCCCCGAGCTTCGAGCGCCACCTCGTGGACGGGCTGGGCTATGTCGGCCCGGATCTGGTGCGCGCCGCATTGCCGTCCGCGCCGGCGCGGTTCGCGGCGGTGCTGGACCTGGGCTGCGGCACCGGCCTCGTGGGGGCGGCGATCCGCGACCGGGCCGCCCACCTCACCGGGGTCGATCTCTCGCCCGGGATGCTGCATGTGGCGCGGGCCAAATCCCATGCGGGCCGGCCGCTCTACGACCGCTTGGCCGAGGGCGACCTCGTCGCCTTCCTGGGGGGCGAGCCGCCGAGCTCCGCCGATCTGTGCGTCGCCGCGGACGTGCTGATCTACGTGGCGGACCTGACCCCGGTCCTGGAACGGGTCGCCCGCGTGCTGCGGCCCGGCGGCCACGCGGTCTTCACGGTGCAGTCCCATGACGGCGACGGCAGCGTCCTGGGGGCCGACGGGCGCTACGCCCACGCGGATTCCCGCATCGCCGCGGTGGCATCCGGCGCCGGCCTCGCGATTGCGTTGCTGGAAGCGGCCCATGTGCGGTGCGAAGGCGGCCGGGCGGTGCCGGGCCGGGTCGTCGTGCTGCATCGCACACCGCGTTGATGCGCCCGGCATGAAACTGCCTGGCTATTCGTCCATTGTCTGTCGGCTGCCCGGGGTGCAGCGATGGGATCGGGGATAGGCATGGCGGATGTCAGTGGCGGGAATGATGGGCGCGCACCCGAGCGCAAGCCCGACCCGCCAGCGGACCGCTCCTTCCCGGCGGATCCCCGAACGCGCATCTTCTTCGCCATCGCGCTGGCGACGCTGGCTGGCTGCGCCGATTCCATCGGCTTCCTGGAATTCTCGCAGCTGTTCATGTCGTTCATGTCGGGCAACACGACACGCTTCGGCGTGGCCGTGTCCAACGGTGACTGGGAGAACGTCACCCGCGTCGCCAGCACCATCAGCCTGTTCTGCTTCGGCGCTTTTCTCGGCACGCTGATCGCCGCTTGGGTCGGACGCTGGCGGCTGGCCGTACTGCTGACGCTCCAGGCGCTGCTTCTGGCGGGCGGGCTGCTGATGCCCTGGGGCAGCTTCGCCTACCCGCTGCACGCCTATCCGATCGTGTTGGCGCTGGGGCTCCAGAACGCGACCCTGCAGGACGAGGGCGGCCGCTCTCTGGCGTTGACCTACGTCACCGGCGCGGTGGTGCGCTTCGGTACCGGCTGCGCCAACCTGCTGCTCGGCACGGTGGCCCCGTCGTTCTGGATCCAGGCGCCGCTCTGGGCCGGCCTCAGCACCGGCGCGGTGATCGGTGGCCTGCTCGACATCCGCTACGGCGAATCCGCCTTCCTGTTCCCCGCTGGCCTGGCGGCGATTCTGGCTCTGGTGGCGATCGCCCTGACCATTGCCAAACCCGGCAGCACCCTGGTCGCCGGCTCGGCCCCCGCCCCCGATGCGAGCCCGAAGGCGAAGGTGATCGACGCGATCCATTGAGTGGTCCGTGCTGCCTCACTCGGTGGCGAAGGCATCGCGCGCGGTGCCGATGGCGTTGAGCGCCGCGGGAAAACCGGCATAGGGGATCATCTGCATCACGGTCTCCACGATCTCCTGCCGCGAAGCCCCGACCCGCAACGCGGCCCGCATGTGGACCTTCAGCTGCGGAGCCGCCGTCCCCATGGCGGTGAGGGCCGCGACGGTCGCCAGTTCGCGAGTCTTCACATCCAGACCCGGACGCGCGAACACGTCGCCATAGGCGAACTCGACGATGTAGCGGCCCAGGTCGGGAGCGATGTCACTGAGGCTCTCGACCACTGCCGCGCCCTGCGTTCCGCTGATGGCCCTGAGTTGGGCGAGACCGCGCTCATACCGATCCTGGGGCTTCGATCCTTCAGGAACGCTGGAGCCATCCGCCAGCGGAAGCGCCGCCGCGCCGGCCATAACAGTGCGTCGATCGACCATCATAGGTTGTCTCCGGTTTGGATTTCTCGGTCGTGATAGTGAGCGATCTTCGCGTCGAGCGCCGCGATGAGGCCGCGCAGTTCGTCCTGGCGCGCGACGAGAGCGGCCCGGTGCGCTTCGAGCATCGCGCGACGCGCACCGAGGGTGGCGTCGCCCTTGGATCGCAGGCGGCTGTATTCGAGCCGTTCGCGGATCGGCATGTCCATCGCTTGGAGCTTGCCCAGGAAGCGTGCCCAGGCGAGATCATCCGCCCCGTAGCTGCGCCGGCCGCCGCCGTCGCGCGCGGTTCGGGGCAACAATCCGATCCGCTCGTAATAGCGGAGGGTGTCGGTGCTGAGGCCGCTTCGGGTTGAAAAATCGCTGATCTTCATCGGGCGAGACTCACTGCGCCGATGCGGTTTACGTGTTGGAGTGCGCTCCACGTCAAGCGGGCGTTTCGCGACAGCCTCGTGAGATCCTGAGCCTTCGGGCAAACGGCACGCGAAAGCGCGCGCCGCCGAAATGGATACGGGTTCGGCGCATGCGAGCCTGATGGCAACGCGATCGGGGCTGCCTCTAACGCTGGATCAGCCGTCCGAATCCCGGTAGCTGCCCCGCCCCTGCTTGATCACGGCGCGGCTCTTCTTGGCACCGATGCGTCGCTCCTTCGAGCCCTTGGTCGGCTTGGTCGCGCGGCGGATCGGCGGCGGCGGCTTGGCCGCCTCGGTCACGAGATCGACCAGCCGCTGCAGCACATCCGCCCGGTTGCGCTCCTGGGTGCGGTGCCGCTGCCCGGACAGGACCAGGACGCCGTCCTTGGTCAGGCGCCGGCCGGCGAGCTTGTACAGGTTCGCCTTGACCCGCTCGTCGACCGAGGGTGAGGCGAGGATCGACCAGCGCAGTTGGACCGCGGTCTCGACCTTGTTGACGTTCTGCCCGCCCGCCCCCGAGGCGCGCATGAACGACAGCTCGATCTCGTCGTCCTCGATGGCGATCCGCGCATTCACCCGCAGGGACATGGCGACCTCCGGACCGCGCCTGACCCGGCTCGGCGGCAGGTGCCTCGACACACCGGCTCCGGCCCGGGAACGGCGATCTTGATGATGCGAACCGAAGCCACGATCGCCATATCCCCACCTCCCAGTCCGATGCCGGCTTCAGGCGGCCTCGGCCGGGGTCCGGGCGCGCAACGCCAGAGCATGCAGCCCGCGCTTGAACGCATCGTCCAGCAGGGCATTGACCAGCCGGTGCCGCTCCACGCGGCTCTTGCCCTCGAACGCCGACGCGACGATGTCGAGCCGGTAATGGGTCTCGCCTCCGGGCCGCGCGCCGGAATGGCCGGCATGCAGGTGTGATTCGTCGATCACATCAAGGTGTGCCGGCGCCAGTTCCGTGCGCAGTTTCGCCTCCATCCAGCCCCGAAGGGTGTCGTCTTCACCAGTCCCGTCAGCCATCGCGCCCTCGCCTCATGTCGCCACCATCCGTCAAGCCCGATCCCGCGCATGCGTCATCAGGCCCAGTGCCCTTGTGTCTCCGGTTTGCCCCCTCATAATCGGCCCGTCATGGATCTCAACTCGCGCCTGTTCGACAGCATCCGGATCAAAAAACCGTCCTGCGACGAGCCCAAGCCCGCGGCTGACGGCACGTGCGAGGCCCAAGGCTGCACGCAGCCGGGGCTGCACCGGGCTCCGAAGGGTCGGAAGGCGGAAGGCCAGTACTGGCGGTTCTGCATCGATCACGTCCGCGCCTACAACGCGAGCTACAACTATTTCGACGGCATGAACGATGCCGCCGTCCAGGCCTATCAGAAGGACGCGATCATCGGGCACCGCCCGACCTGGGCCATGGGCGTGAACCCGGCTGGCCAGGGCAAGCCGGCCGAGGAGCCGACCCGCGACTGGGCCTATGTCGATCCGCTCGGCATCCTGAGGGGCGCCGGTGTCGAGGGACGCCGCCGCGCCCGCCAGCCGGAGCCGGAAAAGCCCCGCCGCACCGCCACGGTCCGCCGCGCCCTCGACGTGATGGGCCTCGAAGAAGGGGCGGACGGGCCCGCCATCAAGGCGCAGTACAAGGCGCTGGTGAAGCGCTTCCACCCCGACGCCAACGGCGGAGACCGCTCGTTCGAGGAGCGCCTGCGCGACATCATTCGCGCCCACGACGTCCTGCGCGCCGCCGGGCTCTGCTGAGCGGCATGAACGATGCAGGCCGATCCGGTCGTACGATAGGGCAAACCGCGCGGCGTGACCCTATATGGAGCCGGTGCCGATCGGTGGCGCAGCGCCGCGCCGCCGTTTAAAGATTGAGTCCGCCCCGCGGCGGATGCCCGGCTCGACGTTCTTCCGTGCGGATGCTCCCACCTTCGGGCCGGAGTTTCCGCGCCTCACGAGGTCCCGAATGCTCTCTGACGACACGCCCGCCGCGCTGCCTGACCGCACCGTTTCCGTCCGCGAGGTCTTCGGCATCGACCTCGACCTCAAGGTCCCGGCCTATGCCGAGCCAGAGGAACACGTTCCTGATCTCGATCCGGACTACATTTTCGACCGGGAGACGACCCTGGCCGTGCTGGCCGGCTTCGCCCGCAACCGGCGCGTGATGGTCACCGGCTATCACGGGACCGGCAAGTCGACCCATATCGAGCAGATCGCGGCCCGGCTGAATTGGCCGTGCGTGCGGATCAACCTCGACAGTCACGTCTCGCGCATCGATCTCGTCGGCAAGGACGCGATCGTCCTGAAGGACGGCAAGCAGATCACGGCCTTCCAGGACGGGATCCTGCCCTGGGCGCTGCAGAACAACGTCGCCCTGGTGTTCGACGAGTACGACGCCGGCCGTCCGGACGTGATGTTCGTGATCCAGCGCGTGCTGGAGCTGTCCGGCCGCCTGACGCTGCTCGACCAGAAGCGCGTGATCCGCCCGCACCCGGCCTTCCGGCTGTTCGCCACGGCCAACACGGTCGGCCTCGGCGACACGTCGGGCCTCTATCACGGCACCCAGCAGATCAACCAAGGCCAGATGGACCGCTGGTCGATCGTGACGACTCTGAACTACCTGCCGCACGACCGTGAGGTGGACATCGTGCTGTCGAAGGCGGTCCATTACCGCAACGACCAGGGCCGCGACATCGTCAACCGGATGGTGCGCGTGGCGGACCTGACCCGCAACGCGTTCATGAACGGCGACCTCTCCACCGTCATGAGCCCGCGCACCGTGATCACCTGGGCCGAGAACGCCGACATCTTCAAGGATGTCGGCTTCGCGTTCCGGGTGACGTTCCTGAACAAGTGCGACGAACTCGAGCGGACGCTGGTAGCCGAATTCTACCAGCGCGCTTTCGGCAAGGAGCTGCCCGAGAGCGCCCTGAACGTCGCCTTGAGCTGAACCGCATGGAGGACCACGTGGCGCGTCCGGCCCGAAGCGAAGCGATGGCGGCGGCTGCCCCGTCCGCGCGGGGCCGCACGCGCTACGAGGACGACCTGTACACCTGGGTTCAGGAGCAGGTCGCGCTGTTGCGCGCCGGCCGGTTCGACGAGGTCGATGTCGAGTTGGTCGCCGAGGAGCTCGAGGATGTGTCGAAGCGCGAATATGCCAGGCTCTATAGCTGCCTGCGCGTGCTGGTGATGCACATGCTCAAGTGGGATCAGCAGGCGGAGCATCGCACACCAAGCTGGATCTTCTCGATCCGCGAGCAGCGCCGACGCTTCGATCGGCTTCTCAAGGGCAGCCCGGGCCTCAAGTCCCGGCTCGATGAGGCCCTGGCGGAGGCCTATCCGGACGCGCGGGACTGGGCCGCCAACGAGACCCACCTCCCACCCGACGAGTTCCCGCCGGACTGCCCCTACGCTTGGGACGATCTGCTTGAACGTCCGTTCGACCTCGATTCGGTGAAGACGTAGCCCCGCATGTCCGTCACCCTTCAAAAAGGACCTGTCCGGACCCGCGGCGGCAGCGGTGCCGATCCTGTCAGCGTGGAGGATTCCGTGGCGCATCCGGCCCAGACGCACGAGCCTGCTCCGGTCGTGCCTGCCGGGGGCCGGACGCGGTATGCGGACGATGTCTACACCTGGGTTCAGGAGCAGGTCGCGCTGCTCCGCGCCGGCCGGGTGGACGCGCTCGACCTCGACAACATCGCCGAGGAGCTGAGCGACGTGGGCCTGAGCGAATATTACCAGCTCCAGAGCGCTGTCGAGATCATCCTGCTTCACATGCTGAAGTGGGATCACCAGCCGGAACGGCGTAGCCGAAGCTGGGCGCTCAGCATCGCCGAGCATCGTGAGCGGGCTCGGATCCGGTTGCGGAAGAGCCCCGGCCTGAAAGCGAGCCTGGACGAAGTGCGCCTCGACGCCTTCCGCCTCGCCCGGCTGGGTGCTGCCCGCGAAATGGAGCGCTCGCCCAAAACCCTGCCCGAAGAATGTCCCTACACCTGGGACGACATCCTGAATCGCCCCTTCGAATTCGAGGCCGACCGGTAGCCCCGCATGTCCATCTCCAACCGCAAGCCCGGCGAGCGTCGCGAATCCGTGGCCGAGCCCCTGAAGCGCTCGGTGGCGGGGTGCCTGCGCGCCATCGCCCGCCGGTCCGAGGTCGAGGTGACCTACGCCACCGACCGGCCGGCGCTGACCGGCGACAAGGCTCGGCTGCCCGAGCCGCCCCGCAAGCTCTCGGCCCAGGACGTGGCGGTGCTGCGCGGCAATGCCGACGCCATGGCGTTGCGGCTCGGCTGCCACGACATCGCGGTGCATCGCCGGCTCGCCCCCGAGAACGCCGCCGCCCGGGCGGTCTACGACGCGGTGGAGCAGGCCCGGGTCGAGGCGATCGGCTCGCGCCGGATGGCGGGCGTTGCCAGCAACATCACGGCGATGCTGGAGGACCGCTACCATCGCGGCGGCAAGTACGAGACCATCACCGACCGGGCCGACGCGCCGATGGAGGATGCCGTCGCCCTGATGGTGCGTGAGCGCCTGACCGGACAACGGCCGCCGGAAGCAGCGGCCAAGATCGTCTCGTTGTGGCGCGAGCATATCGAGGCCAAGGCCGGCCCGAACCTCGACGGCCTGATCGGCTCGATCGAGGACCAGCGCAAGTTCGCACGCTCGGTGCGCGACCTGCTCACCTCCCTCGACATGTCGGACGAGACGCCGTTCGACGCCGAGGATGACGAGAACGACGACGAGAACGACGCCCAGGACGACGAGCAGAACCCCAGCGAGGGCGATTCCGAGGAGAAGAGCCAGGGCGAGCGCGCCGAGATCGAGACCTCGGAGGAAGCCTCCGACGAGATCGAGGAGGGCGCGCAGGAATCGGCCGACGCGCCGTCGGGCGAGTTGCCCGACGAGTCCGAGGACGCGGAATCCGAGGAGGCCTCCGAGGCGTCCCGGCCGCCGACGCGCCAGGGCAACGAGGCGCGGGGCCCCGAATACCGGGTGTTCAACCCCCGGTTTGACGAGATCATCCACGCCGAGGAGCTGTGCGACGCCGATGAGCTGTCGCGCCTGCGCAGCTATCTCGACAAGCAGCTGTCGCACCTGCAGGGCGTCGTCGGGCGTCTTGCTAACCGGTTGCAGCGCCGGCTCCTGGCGCAGCAGAACCGTGCCTGGGACTTCGACCTGGAGGAGGGTCAGCTCGACCCGGCCCGGCTCGTCCGCGTCGTCACCGACCCCCATCAGCCTCTCTCCTTCAAGCAGGAGAAGGACACCAATTTCCGCGACACCGTGGTCACCCTGCTCCTCGACAATTCGGGGTCGATGCGCGGCCGGCCGATCACCGTGGCGGCGACCTGCGCCGACATCCTGGCGCGGACGCTGGAGCGCTGCGGCGTGAAGGTCGAGATCCTGGGCTTCACCACCCGGGCCTGGAAGGGCGGCCAGAGCCGCGAGGCCTGGCTCGCCGCCGGCAAGCCGCCGAACCCGGGCCGCCTGAACGATCTGCGCCACATCGTCTACAAATCCGCCGACGCGCCGTGGCGCCGGGCGCGGAAGAATCTCGGGCTGATGATGCGCGAGGGTCTTCTCAAGGAGAACATCGACGGCGAGGCCCTGGACTGGGCGCATAAGCGCCTGCTCGGGCGGCCCGAGCAGCGCAAGATCCTGATGGTGATCTCGGACGGTGCGCCGGTCGACGACTCGACCCTGTCGGTCAATGCCGGCAACTACCTTGAGCGGCACCTGCGCTGGATGATCGAGGAGATCGAGACCCGCTCGCCGGTAGAGCTTCTGGCCATCGGCATCGGCCACGACGTGACCCGCTATTACCGCCGGGCCGTGACGATCATCGACGCCGAGGAACTGGGCGGCGCCATGACCGAGAAGCTGGCCGAGCTGTTCGAGGAGAACGGCTCCCCGACGGCGACGGGCAGGGCCCTGCGCACGGCTGGCGGACGGCGCTGACGGTTTGCCGGAAGCCCGGCGCGGCCCTCAGGCCGCCTGCCGGGCGGGCGGCGGGAAATGCAGCCCGCCCGCGATGCGGTTCCAGGCGTTGATGGTGGCGATCGCGACGGTCAGCAGCAGCGTCTCGTCCCGGCTGAACAGTGCGCGCGGCGGCTCGGCGGCGCGCGACGGCACAGCACCATCGGCCATGCGCGTAAGCTGCTCGGCCCAGGCCAGGGCAGCGCGCTCGCGGGCCGAGAAGCCCGGATGGTCGCGCCAGACCGCGATCGCGTCGAGAATCGGGTCGGCAATGCCGAGGCGGCGCGCCGTGTCGAGGTGGAAACCAACGCAGAACGCGCAGCCATTGATCTGGGAGACGCGGATCTTCACGATCTCACTGAGATGCTTGTCCAGGCCGGCCTCGTCCACGGCCTTGCCGAGGGCGAGCAGCGCGGCCTGGGCCGCCGGGACCGAACGCCTGAACGTGTCGTAGGAAAAGTCGGCTTCCGCCAGATCCACGTCGGACATGGTACGCCTCCCGCGAGTCAGATAACATCAGAGCACGAATAACATATCAGAGCTCTGATAAACGGCAAGGGGCGACGCCATGGGAGACTTGCCCGCGGTCGGCGAAGGCAAGCGTGGGGAGGACGGCCATCTGGGCTATCTGCTGCGGCAGGCAGCCCACGCGCATCGCCAGCGCGTCGAGCAGCGGCTAGGCGACCTCGGCCTGACCCTGCCGCAATTCTCCGTCCTGACGATGCTGGCCGCCTATCCCGGCCACAGCAGCGCGGATCTCGCGCGCCTCGCGCTCGTGACGCCGCAGACCATGAGCGTGATCGTCGCGAACCTGCTGAAAGCCGGTCTCATCGTGCGGACACCGCATCGGGTTCACGGCCGGATCCAGAGCATCGCGCTGACGGACGCGGGCGAAGCGACGCTCGGAGACGCGAAGCAACGCGTCTATGCGCTGGAAGCGGAGATGCTGCGCGATCTCGCGCCCGAGGCGCAGGCTGCGATTCGTCAGTGGCTGACGCGAATCACACAGCCGGAGGCCGCGTAAGAAAGCGCGGCGCAGGCAAGCGCAAACCGCCGCGGCAGGGCTGCCACGGCGGTTTGCGTCGTCCGATGATTGAGGGGCGCGGAAGCGCCCGAGATCAGGCCGCGACGGCCGGGGTCTCGGCGAGCTTCTTGTGGATCTCGCGCTTCAGCAGGCGGGCGGTCTGCGACAGGTCGCCTTCGCCGGCCTTGATCAGGAAGGCGTCGAGGCCGCCGCGGTGCTCCACCGAGCGCAGGGCGTGCGCGGTGACGCGCAGGCGCACCCGCTTGCCGAGCGCATCCGACTGGAGCGTGACGTTGCACAGGTTCGGCAGGAACCGGCACTTGGTCTTGTGGTTCGAGTGGCTCACGAGGTGGCCGACCTGAACGGCCTTGCCGGTGAGTTCGCAGCGGCGCGCCATGATGACTAAAATTCCCGTCTCGTTCCGCCCGAGAAGACCCGATCGCAAGCGGCGCGATCATCGTCGCAGCGGGCGGCGCCCGATACGTATTCCAGGTCCAGCGGAGTCCTGTTGAAGGCGCGAGCCTATAGGCGACCCGGCCCCGATGCGTCAAGCTCCGGACCGATCGGAGGCGTCCCGAGTGTCCAACGGTCTGTTAACCACGATGCCGGGATATAACCGTCATCGGCTCGACGAAGGCCGGCGCCGCGCTGGCACCGATGCGTCGAGCGCCCGTCTCGCGAGATCGTCTCGCAAAAGATATTTTTTCGCCCGCGTTTCCTGGGATGCGATCCGGATCATGAGCGCCACGCCTGTCCGTCGGACGATCAATCTGCTGACGACGCGCCTTCTCGGGACCGTGCTCGCCGTCGCGGCGCTCGGCGCCCCGATCGATGCGACCGCCCGCGCGCGGCGGGCCGCCGCCGCAGCACCCGCCACGGTGACGGTCGACTACAGCATCAACCTCGCCGGCCTGCCGATCGGCACGGCGCGGCTCGCGGGCAGCTTCGAGCGCGACCGCTACCTCATGGACGTCTCGGCGACGCTGACCGGCCTGGTCGGTGCGATCACAGGCGGCAAGGGCTCGGCCCGGGCCTCCGGGATCTTCGCGGCAGCGCCGCAGCCGGGCGCCTTCTCGATCGCGACCCATACGGCGAGTTCCGGGATCGCGGTGCGCATGGCGCTGGCGCGCGGCAACGTCGTGCAGGCCGAGATCACGCCGCCCCTGGTCGACATGCAGGACCGGGTACCCGTCACGGCCGCCCACAAGCGCGGCATCATGGATCCGGTGAGCGCATTGCTGATGCCGGCCCAGGGCCGGGGCGAGCCGCTCGATCCGGGCAATTGCAACCGGTCCCTGCCGGTGTTCGACGGCGCGACCCGCTTCAACGTCGTGCTGAGCTACGCCGAGACCCGGGACGTGCAGAAGCCCGGCTATGCCGGCCCGGTCCTCGTCTGCACCGCCCGCTACCAGGCGGTGGCTGGCCACCGGCCGGACCGGCCCGGGGTGAAGTTCATGGAGGACAACCGCGAGATGTCGGTCTGGCTCGCCCCCGTCGAGGGGACGCGGGCGCTGATTCCGTTGCGCATCTCGGTGCTCACCACCATCGGCACCAACATCATCGAGGCGACCCGCTGGACCCAGGGCGCCGCCACCGGGACGGCCGGCGCCAGCGTCGCCCAGGCGAGCCTGCCCGGGCAGTAGCGTCCGGCCGCGCTTCGCCTTTGACCGGCGGTCTCTTTCCGGGCATCGCGTGCGCCGCGACCGGGAGGAGGCAGACCATGGCGAAGGGCTACATCATCGTCCGGATGACGGTCACCGATCCCGACACCTACGCGGCCTATTCCGAGATGGCCTCCGCGGCGATGCGGCTCCACGGCGCCAAGCCCCTGGTGCGCGGCGGGCGCTGCGAGGCGCTGGAAGGCGAGGCCCGGCCGCGCAACGTCGTGCTGGAATTCGAGTCCTACGACGCGGCACGGGCCTATTATGTTTCGCCCGAATACCAGGCGGCCAAGGCCAAGCGCCTGCCCGCCGGCATCGGCGAAGTCGTGCTGGTCGAGGGTGCCGATTGAGGCGGCCGGTTTACGCCGCCAGGGGCGCCCGGCCATTCGACCAAAAATTGGCTCGCGCGCGCCGACGATCTGGGTTCGATCTGGCGGGCGGCCTGTTCGCGCTCCTGCGGGTATGGTGGACGTAGCCGGAGAGCGCAGCGAGCGGACCGCCAACGCGCTCTGAAAATCTTTCCTCTTTCGGGCGATCATCCGCCCATGAGCTTACACCACCTCCGAATCGCTCTCGCTGTCGCGGCCCTCGCCGGCCCGGCCGAAGCCCAGCCCCTCACCGCCGGATCGGCCGATCCCGGCTGCGGCGGCGACGCCTTCTCATCGGCACAAGTGATCGAGCACCGGCCGCCGCGGCACGGCCCGCTGGTCGTGGTCCCCGACACCCTCTGCGCCGACCTCGCGCCCCAGCCCGGATCCCCCGCCACGCAGATCGATGTCGTGCCGCTGATTATGCCGCAGGTTGGCAGCGGCCCGGGTGATATCCCATATGGGGGAGGATCGAGGCGGCCCTATCGTCCCTGACGCGACCGGCCGCCCGAACCTCCCTGCCCGCGCCAGACGGCGCCGCGCCGGCCTTCCCGCCCGAAGGAACCGCCGACCATCGACGCGCCGCTCCGCTCCCTCTCCCGCCGGTCCCTGCCGCGCGACGCCCGCGCCCGCGGCGTGACGGCGGTCCTCGGGCCGACCAACACCGGCAAGACGCATCTCGCCATCGAGCGGATGCTCGCGCACCCGACCGGCATGATCGGGCTGCCCCTGCGGCTGCTCGCCCGCGAGGTTTATCTGCGCGTCGTCGCCAAGGTCGGCCCGGAGAAGGTCGCCCTCGTGACCGGCGAGGAGAAAATAAAGCCGGACCGGCCGCGCTACTGGATCTGCACCATCGAGGCGATGCCGCGCGACCTCGACGTGGCTTACGTCGCCATCGACGAGATTCAGCTCGCCGCCGACATGGATCGCGGCCACGTCTTCACCGATCGTCTGCTCTACGTGCGCGGCCGGGAGGAGACCCTGCTGATCGGCTCCTCGACCATGCTGCCGCTGGTCCAGGGCTTGATCCCCAACGTCCACACCACGACCCGGCCGCGGCTGTCGCAGCTGAGTTTCGCCGGCGAGAAGCGGCTGTCGCGCCTGCCCCGGCGCACCGCGATCGTCGCGTTCTCGGCGGAAGAAGTCTACGCCATCGCCGAGCTGATCCGGCGCCAGCGCGGGGGCGCCGCGGTGGTGCTGGGCGCGCTCTCGCCGCGCACCCGCAACGCCCAGGTCGAGATGTACCAGGCGGGCGACGTGGATTACCTCGTCGCCACCGACGCGGTCGGGATGGGGCTCAACCTCGATGTCGACCACGTCGCCTTCGCGGCGAACTGGAAATACGACGGCACCCGCTTCCGCAAGCTGACCCCCGCCGAGATGGGCCAGATCGCCGGCCGGGCCGGCCGCCACCTCGCGGACGGGACCTTCGGCTCCACCGGGCGCTGCCCGCCCCTCGAGCCCGAGATGGTCGAGCGGCTGGAGAATCACGATTTCGACCCGCTGCGCATCCTGCAATGGCGCAACCCGGATCTCAGCTTCGGCAGCCTGGAGGCCCTCCAGGCGAGCCTCGACGAGCACCCGCGCGAATCCGGCCTCACCCGCGCGCCCATGGGCGAGGACCAGCAGGCCCTTGAGATCCTGATGCGCGAGGACGACATCCGCGACATGGCGCAGAGCCAATCGACGGTGCGACGGCTCTGGGACGTCTGCGGCGTGCCGGATTACCGCAAGGTCCACCCGCAGGTGCATGCCGACCTGGTGGCGCAGCTCTACCGTTTCCTCATGAAGGGCATGGCCGGACGCATCCCCGACACGTGGTTCGCCGAGCACGTGGCGATGATCGACCGCACCGACGGCGATATCGATACGCTGTCCCGCCGGATCGCCCAGGGACGGACCTGGACCTTCGTGGCGAACCGCCCCGATTGGCTGCGCGACCCTGAACATTGGCAGGGCGAGACACGTCGGGTAGAGGACAGGCTGTCAGACGCCCTGCACGAACGCCTCGCGAGCCGCTTCGTCGACCGGCGCACAAGCGTCCTGATGCGGCGCCTGAGAGAGAACACGATGCTCGAAGCCCAAATTTCCGCCGACGGTGACGTCACCGTCGAGGGTCAGCATGTCGGTCACCTGCATGGATTCTTATTCGTCCCTGATGCCAGCGCCGAGGGGCACGAGGCCAAGACCCTGAGGAGCGCGGCCGAAAAGGCGCTCTCCGGAGAGATCGAGGCCCGGGCCGACCGCTTCGCGGCGACCGCCGATTCGACCCTCGTGCTCGCGCATGACGGAATGATTCGCTGGACCGGCGCCCCGGTGGCGAAGCTGACTCCCGGCGAGAAGCTGTTCGCGCCTCAGATTCGCCTGCTCGCCGACGACAGCCTGACCGGCGTGCATCGCGAGAAGGTCGAGGCCCGCCTCAATGCCTGGCTGAAGGCCATGATCGTGCGGCTGCTCGGGCCGCTGATGGAACTCGAGACCGCGGCCGATCTCGTCGGGCTGGCCAAGGGCATCGGCTATCAGGTGGTCGAGGCGCTCGGCGTGCTGGAGCGGTCGAAGGTCGCGCAGGAGATGCGCAGCCTCGACCAGGAGGGGCGCGGCGCGCTCCGCCGGCACGGCGTGCGCTTCGGCGCCTATCACATCTTCCTGCCGGCCCTGCTGAAGCCGGCCCCGCGGACCCTGGCCGCCCAGCTCTGGGCCCTGCGCAACGGCGGACTCGACCAGCGCGGCCTCGACGAGATCGCGCATCTCGCCGGCTCCGGCCGGACCTCGATCAAGGTCGATCGCGAGATCGCCAAGGGCCTCTACCGGGCGGCCGGCTTCCGGGTCAGCGGCGAGCGGGCGGTGCGGGTCGACATCCTGGAGCGGCTGGCTGACCTGATTCGCCCGGCCATCGCCTATCGCCCCGGCACCACGCCTGGCGCTCCGCCGGACGGCACGGCCGACGGCGACGGCTTCGTGGCGACCGTCGGCATGACCTCGCTGGTCGGCTGCTCGGGCGAGGATTTCGCCTCGATCCTGAAGTCCCTGGGCTACTCCCTGGAGGCCCGCCCTGGCCCGGCCATCACGGTGCCGCTGCTGCCCGCCGCGGCGACGGCGCCGGTCGTGGTCACCCCTGCATCGGAATCCGCGCCAACGGACGAGACCGAAGCCACCGGTCAGGACTCAGCCGGCGACGAGACGGACGCCGCCGCGCAGGCTGCCGATGCCGAGAGCTCTGGCGACGCGGCATCGGCCCCGGAGAACGCGGCGCCCAGCCTCGCCGCCGAGGCAGGTCCCGAAACCGGATCCGCTCCCGTTGCCTCGACGGAAGCCGAGCCCGTCGAACCCGTTGCCGAAGCCGAGCCGGACACGGTCCCCGCGGTGCAGACCGAGCCGGTCGAGGCTCCGGCCGAAGTCGCCCAGGCCGCCGAGACACACGAGTCGGAGACGATCCAGTCCAGCGAGACGGCCGCCGAGTCGGAAGCGACCGACACCGCGTCGGACGCCGAATCGACCGAGACCGACTCCACCGGTGCAGAGAGCGAGGCGCCGGCCGAGCAGGTCCTGATCGAGATCTGGCGCCTGCAGCGCCATCAGCGCCCGGCCCATCCCCGGCCGCAGAACCGCCCGCGCGGGGCAGGTCGCGGACGCGACGGTGGCCAGCAGGGCCAGCACCAGGGTCCCGGTCGCCCGGAGGGCACGCGTCCCGATCAGCAGCGGCGGGCCGAGGGCGCTGAGCGCCCCGGTAACGAGGGCGGACCCCGCACCGGGCGCGACCGCGGTCCCCGTCGCGAGCGCTTCGAGGGCGGGCGCCCCGAGCGCCGGGACGATCAGCGCAATGCCGAGCAGCGCCAGTCGGCGCCGCGTCCCGACCAGCGGCCGCCCCGGCGGGAGCGGGCTCCGGATCCCGACTCGCCCTTCGCCAAACTGGCCGCGCTGAAAGCACAGCTCGAAGCCGGCGACGGCGGGAAGCGCTGACGCCCGCTTATGCGGGAGGATCGGCAGCGGCTCGACAAGTGGCTGTGGTTCGCGCGGTTCGCGCGGACCCGATCGTTGGCCGCGCGCCTCTCTGAAGACGGTTTCGTGCGGGTGAACGGAACCCGGGCCGAGAACCCGGCCAAGGGCATCGGGATCGGCGACGTCGTGACGGTGGCCGCTCCCCACGCGACCCTGGCCGTGCGCGTGCTCGGCCTCGGCGAGCGGCGGGGTCCGGCCCCGGAGGCGCGGCTCCTCTACGAGGATCTGGCCGGCGTCCAGTCGGGGATCGAACCGCCCAAGTGATGAGCCGGCGCCACAGCCGCCGGTCGAGGACCGGGTCGCGCCCCCCTGGGACACCCGCGCGCTTGTCAGCCCGGGAGGCAGGGTCTAGAGCCCTTGGCTTCCGAAAGACTTGGTTCGACGCCAGGTTTTGCGGCGCACCATCGCAGCGCCACCTGGGCGTGCGGGCCTTCGAGGCTCCGCCCCGGCAGACCAGAATTTTGGGACGAAGACAGCCGATGACCTACGTCGTCACCGACAATTGCATCAAGTGCAAGTACATGGATTGCGTCGAGGTGTGTCCGGTGGACTGCTTCTACGAAGGCGAGAACATGCTCGTCATCCATCCGGACGAGTGCATCGATTGCGGCGTCTGCGAGCCGGAATGCCCTGCGGAGGCGATCAAGCCCGATACGGAATCGAACCTCGAGACCTGGCTGAAGCTCAATGCCGACTACGCCAAGAGCTGGCCGAACATCACGCAGAAGAAGGACGCTCCGGGCGACGCCAAGGAATGGGACGGCGTCGCCGGTAAGCTCGAGGCGCATTTCTCGGCCAATCCCGGCTCGGGCGACTAGAGCGCTCGCCGCCCGAGCGACCGGTTCGACGGGATCGGTTCTACAATCGGTCGCGTCGGTGCAGAAACGGGATAACCGATTGCCTCACGATGTTGCGATCCGTCGTTGGTCTCCCCGGCGCCTGTGGATCGTCGTCGAAAGCCGGATTGGCCTGCGTCAAGCGAAGCCCTGAGCCGCGGCCAGGTCATTCCGCTCCGGCCAAGCCGGTGTAAAACTCTTTCGAGGCCGCGCCCGGACCGCGCGCGCTTCTTCAGGGATGCTTTGATCTGCGCGCCGGATTGTGATACCCAATCCGCCTGCCGTCGCTCGCGCCAGACGTGCTCCCTCGGGCCGAAACGCCTTTTGCTTTCGTAACCTAGTGGGGTGGCACGCGAACGACCGCCGAGGGTGACTTCGGCGGATGTTCCGGTGTTTGCACGGTCGCGCCGGGGACCACCCGGATCTTTGCCCCGTGGGGCGAGGATTCCGGGAACGGCGAGGCAAACCGGGTGTCCCGCCCGGAAGAACACGGTTTTGCGCGGCGCGGAGCGTCGCGCGCCAGTGGAGGCCCTTCTCGCATGACCACAGCCAAGAAGACGACGACCGCAGGCCGGCAAGGCTTCAAGACCGGTGAGGCCGTCGTATATCCGGCCCACGGCGTCGGTCGCATCACCGCGATCGAAGAGCAAGAGATCGCGGGCTACAAGCTTGAGCTGTTCGTCGTCTCGTTCGAGAAGGACAAGATGGTCCTGCGCGTCCCGACCGCGAAGGCCAACAGCGTCGGCATGCGCAAGCTCGCCGAGCCGGAACTGGTGAAGAAGGCGCTGGACGTGTTGACCGGCCGCGCCCGGATCAAGCGCACCATGTGGTCGCGCCGCGCCCAGGAATACGAGGCGAAGATCAACTCGGGCGACCTGCTGGCCGTCACCGAGGTGGTGCGCGACCTGTTCCGCTCCGAGGCCCAGCCCGAGCAGTCCTATTCCGAGCGCCAGCTCTACGAGGCGGCCCTCGACCGGATCGTGCGCGAGATTTCTTCGGTCAACCGCATCACCGAGACCGAGGCGCTGAAACTGATCGAGCAGAGCCTGGCCAAGTCGCCGCGCCGCGCCAAGGAAGCTGAGCCCGAGGCTGAACCCGAAGGCGAGGGTGACGACATCCAGGAAGTGGCCGCCTGAGGCGCCCTTCCTCTACGGTGATACGAAGCCCGGCCCCGAGTGGCCGGGCTTTTTTTATGCTGACGCACCGGGCGCGCGATGCGGGATCGACCTGTCGCTTTCCCCACCGGTTCGGAGGGTCGGGGGCTGGACGACGCGCCGCCGAAACCCATGTTCTCTCGACGGAACACGAAAACGTGGCCGCCCCGCTGTCGCACTGCGAAGCGACGCGGCGGAACTTTCGTGTTTTGCCTCCCGTTGTCGGTTGCCTGGCGCCGCCCATCGGTGACGCCCTGCGGGTTGGACGCTCCGTTCGGCGCCGCAACAGCACTCGGCAACAAGAGGCAGGCGGGATGGCTGATATCGCTGGAATTCGTCGGCAGTTCATTCGGACTGCCATGGAGGCGCCCTTCCTGGCACGGGAAGAAGAGCGCGGCCTCGCCGTCCGCTGGAAGGACAACCGCGACGAGCGTGCGCTGCACCGACTGATTTCAGCCCATATGCGCCTCGTCATCGCCCTGGCGGGGCGTTTTCGTCACTACGGCCTGCCGATGGCCGACCTCGTTCAGGAGGGGCATGTCGGCCTGATGGAGGCCGCCGCCCGGTTCGAGCCGGAGCGGGATGTCCGGTTCTCGACCTACGCGACGTGGTGGATCCGGGCCTCGATCCAGGACTACATCCTGCGCAACTGGTCGATCGTGCGCGGGGGCACGTCCTCGGCCCAGAAGGCCCTGTTCTTCAACCTGCGCCGGCTGCGCGCCCGGCTGATGCAATCCACCGAAGAGCATGTCGGCGACGAGATCCACCGTCGCATCGCCACCGCCATCGGCGTCTCGCGCGACGACGTAGCTTTGATGGATGCCCGCCTCTCGGGCCCCGATATGTCGCTCAACGCCCCCGTCGGCGAGGACAACGACGCCTCCTCCGAGCGCATGGATTTTCTGGTCGACGGCGCTGCGCTGCCGGATGAGACCGTGACCGCCACGGTGGATGGTGAGCGGCGCCTCAGCTGGCTGCAGCAGGCGCTGACGGTCCTGTCCGAGCGCGAGCTGCGCATCCTGCGCGAGCGGCGCCTCGCCGAGGATCAGGCGACCCTCGAGGCTCTGGGCCAGCGCCTCGGCATCTCGAAGGAGCGGGTCCGCCAGATCGAGAACCGCGCCCTGGAAAAGCTCCGCCGCGCCCTGGCCGATCGCTTCCCTGCCGCCACCGGCAGCCCGCATATCGGCTGATCGTCCGCGCTGAGCAACGATGCGTGGATGGCTCGAATGAGCCCGGCCATACAGGCCGGGCTTTTCGCTGTTTAAGACCCGTTTCTCGAGCGACGGCGTCGATTCGACCGATGTCTGGAACTGCGTTCCGGTTTCAAAAGGTCGTCGACCTTTTGCGGGTGCAGGGCAGAGCCCTGCGAACTCGGGGCTCCGCCCCAAACCCCGCCAAAGGGCTGGAAGCCCTTTGAAATCCCATTACGCCCCCTGCACCGCCGCGCTGCGCCGCTCCCGCCGACGCCTGCGCCGGCCCGGCTCGGGGGTGGTATCGAGCCAGATCACCAGCGCCAGGGCCAAGAGCGCGGGCACGCCGAGGGCGAGGAACGCGCCGGTCCAGCCGAACAGCGTATAGGATAACCCGCCATACCAGCCCGATAGGGCGCCCCCGACACCCTGCACGGCGTTGACGCTGCCGAGCGCCGTCTGCGTGCGGCCGGAACCCCAGGTCAGATCGGCGACGATCACCGGCACCGCCACGCCGACGATGCCGGAGGCCACGCCGTCCAGGACTTCGGCCGCGATGAGCCAGACCGGATCGTCGATCAGGCCCGAGAGCACCGCCCGAACCGGCAGCACCGCGAAGGCCACCATCAGGAGCTGACGCCGTCCGCGCCGATCCGCCAGGGAGCCGGCGAACAGGGCCACCGGCACCATCACGAGTTGCGCCACCATCACGTAGCGGGCGGTCCAGGTCGTGGCGTCGGCGGCGGTGGCGACCAGCTTCTGGCCAAGCAGGGACAGCATGCCGCCGCTGCCGAGGTTGAACAGCGTCAGCGCCACGGTCAGGACCAGCAGGCGACGGTTGCCAAGGACCTGGCGGATGCCGCTGCGCTGCGGCTCGTCGTCCGCATCCTCCTGCCAGCCCACGGCGCGGCGGCGGTTCCAGGCGCCGGCCGGCGTCGTCAGGGTCGCGACGATCGCGGCGGCCGCCATGCCGCCGAGCACCCAGAAGGCGATGGCCGGGCCGAACGTGCCGGTGCCGAGGCTGATGCCCCCGGCGGCGATCAGGATGCCGACATGGTTGAAGGCCTGGTTGCGGCCCTGCTGCTTGGGGAAGCCGTCCTTCCCGACGATCCCGAGGGTCAGCGCCGCCACCGCCGGCAGCAGCAGGGTGCCTCCGGCGGCGGCGAGCAGCTGCGCCACCAGCACCGCGGAGAAGCTGCGCGCCGGCAGGAGCAGGAGCGTCCCCGCCAGGATCGCCGCGCAGGCGAGCGCTACCAACAGGCGCGGGCGTGGGAAGCGATCGACCAGCGCCCCGAACGGACCACTCAGGAACAGCGTCCCGAATCCGACCAGGGTGATGACGAACCCGACCCGCGCCGGGCTCCAGGATGCGGCCTGCGCCAGCCACGTCCCCAGGAACGGCCCGAGGCCGCCCTGGATGTCACCGATGAACAGGTTGATGAAAGCGAGATGCGCTGTGGGACTCATGCGATCCAGGTCTGGCGGCGGGACCCGGACCTGGACTCCGGTCTCGTTACGGTCAAGCCCGGCCCGGCGCACCCGCCTCCCGCGCCGTCAGGAGTCCGGCGGCCCGTATTGCATCAGCCCGTCGCCGAACGACCAGTTCTCGGGGGCGACCTCGACGAGGTTGATGAACACGTCGGCCGGCTTCACCCCCGGCCCGCGCCCGAGGTTGCGCGTGACGGCGGCGTAGAGCGCGCGCTTCTGGGCCGTGGTCCGGGTGGCATTGCAGGTGATCTGGATGATCACGAGACCGTCGCCGCGGTGGATGCCGAGATAGTCCGGCCCGTAGTGGAAGTTCGCGGTCTCGTGCTCGTGGACGAGGGCGAACAGGTCGCCTTCGGGCACCGCGAAGGTCTCGCGCAGGGCCGCATAGACGCCCTCCACCAGGGCGGTGCGGTGGGCCGGGTCGCTGCCGGCGCGCAGGGAGATACGGATCAGGGGCATCGCCTCACGCCTCGCTCATAGGCCGCGCAGGGCGGCGAGTCCGGGGGCTGCCAGATAGGCGACCTCGGCTTGGGGTCGCGCATCGGTTGGATCCGCGTGCAGGGTGAAGCGCGTCAGCCGCCAGGCCATCGGATCGAGCCCGGCCACGCTGGCCAGGATACCCGGTTGCGCGGCGAGGTCCCGGCCCCGGGCCTGCTCGGTCTCGCGCAGGCGGGTCAGATCCGCGTCGGGACCGACCGGCCGCATCTCCTCAGACAGGGCGACAGTCGTCGCGGCGGCCCCGAGGCTCACGTCGAACGCAAGCCAGGTCTCGACGTGCGGACGGCCGAAGCTCTCGATCACGGCGCGGAAGCCCGAACCGACGAGGAAATCGGCCGCGGCACCGGCGTCACGCCACAGGTAGAGCGAACTGTAGGCGTTCGCCGCCGCCCCCCGTACGCGTTCCTCGATGGTGACCGCCTTGAAGACGAGGCCGGGCATCGCATCCCAGGCGGGCGCGCGTTCGGCGATCCGCGCACGGATCCGCTCCATCGGATAATCGGCCGGCAAGCGGTGCCGGTAGCGGGCAACAAGCATCGTCCTCTCCTGGGTGGCACCGACACGGTTGCAGTCCATCGACATAAGAGCCAGATATCGCCGACAATATCTCTCATAACGGATGCTTGTGATGCTGCCCCGCCCCCTCGACCTCGACGGCGTCCTGGCCTTCGTGCGGGTGGTCGATCTCGGCAGCTTCACCCGGGCGGCCGAAGCCCTCGACACCTCGCAGGCGGCGATCAGCCTGCGCCTCAAGCGCCTTGAGGATCGGCTCGGGGAGCGGCTGCTCGACCGGACGCCCCGGCACGTGGCCACGACGCGAAAGGGCGAGCTGTTCCTGCCGGCGGCGCGGCGGCTGCTGGAAGCGCATGAGAGCGCCCTGTCGGAGATCACGGCCGACGTGCCGGCCCGGCTGTGCCTCGGCATCAGCGACCACGTCGCCGGCCCGGACCTGCCTGCCCTGCTCCGACGCCTCGGCCTCGACAGGGCCGGCCTCGTCACGGAGGTGCGGATCGTCCCGTCACGGGACCTCGCAGCCGCCTTCGAGGCGCCCGGCGAGGGCGGCTACGACGCGGTGATCCTGCGGACCGAGGAGCCGCCGGAAAACGGCGGGACGGTTCTGGCGCAGGAGCGCCTGGGCTGGTTCGCGGCGCCGGATTTCCCGGCCTCTCCGGCGGGCGAGCCCCTGCGGCTCGCGGGCCTGTCGGGACCCTGCAACGTCCGGGCGGCGGCGGCCCGCACCCTCGACGCGGCCGGCTTGCCCTGGACGGAAGTGTTCGTCGGCGGCGGCGTACTCGCCGTCGGTGCAGCGGTCATGGCGGGCCTCGCCATCGCCGCCCTGGCGCCAAGCACCGCCCCGCCGGGGGCCGTGGAGGTCGGCGCGCGCCTCGGCCTGCCGGAATTGCCGCTCACCTGGATCGTGCTCCGGTCCAGGCGACTGACCGGGCGCCCGGCGGAAGCGCTGCGGACGCTGGCGGCAGCCTATCGCGGTCCCGGCGGCCGCTGACGGCTCTCAAGATTCGCCTGCATCAGGTGAAAATTGAGGTCGCTGAAGGCCAATCAGTACGTCGCCGGAAGCAGCGCGGGACGTTACCTCGGCGCCTTGGCAGCCAGATCCCGTACAAACCAGCATCGGGGAAAGCCTCGCGACACCGCCACGGGACAGACTCGCGGTTCGGCGCCGTTCGCATGATCGACGCCGTCGGCCGAAGACGCAGCGGCAGACAGGACGGGACGATGTTCTGGGCAATCGTTGATGCGATCTACGATCGTCTAACGAACTCCGACCCATTTCCTGGATGGTCGTTCGTCGTCGGCATTATTGCTGGCGTCGTCATAGCCGTCGCGCTCGAGTGGTTCGGCCGATGGCGCAAGAAAGTGAATTCGGACGACGCCCTGCGAAAGCTCGACGCCAAAAAGCTCAACGAGCACCTGAAACTGTTCGGCAGCTTCACCAATACGCTTGGTGCGGCCATCATTGGCGCCGCCTTCATCGTCCCCTACATCGGGAATCACGCATCGCCCGATCAGGTGTCCGCGTGGGGGGTTGGCGCAGGCGCCCTCCTGCCACTTACGGGACAGATCATGCTACGGTTCATGCGAAGCGAGAGCTGAACGATGACGAACACGTCCCTGCTATTCCTCCTGGTCGGCGGAATAATCGGCGGTGGTTTCGCGTACTTCTTCCAATCCGCGCGTACCTTCGACCGCGAACACGGGCCGAAGCAGGATGGTGAAGCGAAACGCTCGGTTCCAGCCGCACTCAAGGGCTGAAGAGGCATTTTATTGAGCGCCCGCGTCTGCACCAAAGGCAGATGCCGATGCCGCATCGACCGGTGCTTCACGTAAAAACCTTGGAACCGTCCCCAATGCGACGCGATCGGGGACGGCTCGCAGAATGCCGAAGTGCCTGGGCTTGTCAGGAAGCAAGCGGGCCGCTGGCGCCCTGCGCTTCCACGGCCTTCTGGCGGTAGAGCGCGACGAAATCGATCGGGTCGATATACAGGGGCGGGAAGCCGCCGTTGCGCACCGCCTCGGCCACGATCTGGCGGGCGAACGGGAACAGCAGGCGCGGGCACTCGATCATCACGGCGGGATGAAGCTGGTCGGCCGGGATGTTGACCATCCGAAAAACGCCCGCGTACTTCACGTCGAAGGCGAACAGCACTTCGCTCTGGATCTTCGCATCGCCTTCCAGCGTCAGCTCAACCTCGAAATCGGTGTCGGAGAGCTGCTGAGCGGTGACGTTGACCTGGATGTTGATCTGCGGGCCCTGGCCTTCCTTGGGCTGAAGCGAGCGCGGCGCGTTCGGGTTCTCGAAGGACAGGTCCTTCGTGTACTGCGCCAGGGCGTTGATGGTCGGCGCGTCGCCCTGCGGCATGCCGCCGCCGTTGCCGTTGGCTGCCGGGGAGTCGGCCATGCGGATCATCCTTCTCGATGGGCCGGCAGGGCCGGCCCGGGTTGTCGCGGCGGAAGCCGCTGAACGGCACCGCGGAGCGGCCCGGAAGGCAGCGCCGCTAACACGCGCGTCGGGTACGGACAAGCAGCAGGCTGGCGTGGCGCTGGCGGCGGCGGTGTCCGCGCCCCATATCGGTTGCGGCACGGGGATCGCGGCGTTCCGCACCGGTACAACCGGCTCGCTCCGGGCGCGCTGGTCGGTTATGAGTCGCTGAGACCCGCGAGCGCTTTGCCGGCGCCGCACCGCGCACGACCTCGGCACGGGGCACGAGGTCCCGCCGCGGCCACCATCGGATCGGTGATGCAGGACAGTTTCGACGTTACGACGATCATCTTTCTCGCGCTCGCCGTCTTCGTGATCTGGCGCCTGCGCTCGGTTCTCGGCCAGAAGACCGGCGCGGAGCGCTCGCCGTTCAAGCCGGTGGATCGCAGCCGGACCGAGCCGCAGGCCCGCTCCGAGGGCGACAACGTCGTGCGGCTGCCCGGCGCCGACCGGGTGCAGCCCGTCCCGACCCAAGCCGCCGTGGCCGCGCGCGACTGGCGGGGCATCGCGGAGCCCGGCTCCGAGATCGCCCGCGGCCTCGAAGCCGCCGTGCAGGCGGAGCCCGGCTTCGACCCGCGCGCCTTCATCGAGGGGGCCAAGGCAGCTTACGAGACGATCATGATCGCCTTTGCCAAGGGCGACCGGAAGACCCTGCGGGGGCTCCTCTCCAAGGAGGTCGGCGAGGCGTTCGAGCGGGCGATCGCCGAGCGCGAGCGCAATCGGCAGACCCTGGAGACCACCTTCGTGTCGATTGACAAGGCCGAGATCGTCGCCATCGAGGTGCGCAACCGCGTGGCCCAGATCACCGTGCGCTTCCTGTCGAACCTCATCACCGCCACCCGCAACGCCGAGGGCAAGGTCGTCGACGGCAGCGCCGAGACCGTGGTCGAGGTGCCGGACGTCTGGACCTTCGCGCGCACCCTCGGCTCGCGGGACCCGAACTGGCAACTCGTGGCCACCGAGGCCGGCGCCTGATTTCGTGATCCCGTTGCCGTGCCAAACCTGCGTGCCTGGTCCGGAGGTTTCCCGGCCGTCCTTTTTGCGACGCTCCTAGCGGGTTCGGCATCGGCCGCCCCGGCCGAGGTCGGCGGGGCCGTTCTGACTCCGGTTCCGTTCGAGGCCCTACCGGGCTTTCCCGGCCCCGATCCTGCCGCCGCGCTCGATGCGTTCCGGCGGGTCTGCGCCGCCCCACCGCCGCCCACGCCGCAGCCGGCAGGTGTCGCCGGTAACCCGGCAGCCCTGTCAGCGACCTGCGCCGCCGCGGTGGATGTCGCGCCTGAAGCCGCGCCTACTTTCTTCCGGGATCGGTTCGAGGCGTTCCGGGTGGTGCGGCCGGGGGCCGAGCGGCCCGGCTTCCTCACGGGCTATTTCGAGCCGGAACTGGAGGGGTCGCTCACCCGGGAACCGGACTTCCCGACCCCGGTGCTCGCGCGGCCGGACGACCTCGTCTCGCTGGCCCCAGGCGAAACCCGGCCCGGTCTCGACCCGGCCCTGCGCGCGGCTCGCGCCACCACGGAGGGCTTTGCGCCCTATCCCGACCGGGCCGCGATCGAGGACGGGGCGCTGGGCGCCCGGGCGCGGCCGATCCTGTGGCTGCGTGATGCGGTCGATCTCCTGGTGCTGCAGGTTCAGGGCTCGGGCCGCGTCCGCCTTCCCGACGGGCGCGCGGTCCGGGTGCTCTATGACGGGCGTAACGGCCAGCCCTACACGGCGGTGGCCAAGCTGATCGTGCAGGAGGGTCATCTTCCGCTGAAGGGCCTGACGCTCGCCCGCTGGACGACGTGGCTGCGCGCGCATCCCGAGACCGCCCGGCGGCTGATCCGCGCCAACGCGTCCTACATCTTCTTCCGCCTCGCCCCCGTGGAGGATCCCGCGCTCGGGCCGCCCGGGGCCGCCAACGCGCCGCTGACGCCGGGGCGCAGCCTCGCGGTGGATGGCGGGCTGTGGCGCTACGGCCTGCCGTTCTGGCTCGTCGGACAGCTCCCGGGCGCCGTGCCGGGCGAGGCCGGCCGCCTCGTGATCGCCGCCGATACCGGCTCGGCGATCGTCGGCCCGGCCCGGGGCGACCTGTTCGTCGGGACCGGGGCGCAGGCCGGGATCGCGGCCGGAAACCTGCGCGACGCCGTCGACTTCGTGGTGCTGCTGCCTAAGTCCGCCCGCGGGGTCGCGCCGTGAGGCCGCCGCGCCAAAAACGCCGCCTCTCCGCCGGGGAGGCCCGGCTCTGGGGCGAGATCGCCAAGCTGGTGACGCCGCTGACGGGACGCGCGACACTGCCTTCCGAGGCGCTCCCTCCGCTGGTCCCGACCGCCACCATGCCACCGCTGACGGCACCGATCCTGAAGCCGACCGCGAACCCGACACCGAAAAAACTCCGTCCGAAGCCGCCGCCCAAGCCGTCGGCCGCACCGTCCCTCAAGGTCACTGCCGCCCCCTACCAGGCGCCGCCGCAGAGCCACACGCCGCCGTCGGGGCTGGAGCGGCAGGCCAAGATCGGGTTGCGCCGGGGACGTCTGGCGGTCGATGCGCGGATCGACCTGCACGGCATGGTGCAGGCGCAAGCCCATGCTGCGCTTACGGGATTCCTGTTGCGGGCGAGGGCCGCCGGGCATGCCTACGTGCTGGTCGTCACCGGCAAGGGCGGCCAGGACAAGGGCGGCTCGGCCTATCCCGACGCTTTTGCCGAGCGGGGTGTACTCCGGCGCAGCGTGCCGCACTGGCTGCGCGGCGCCGAGCTGAGCGGCATCGTGCTCGGCTTCGAGGAAGCGGCCCGGCATCACGGCGGCGGCGGCGCGCTCTACGTCAGACTTCGCAGACGTTGAGCGCCAGCCTTCGCGGGCTCTTCGCGGAGAGGGGCGGCAAACCGCGCCGGACCCGCACTGTTGCGGTTCTCCGCGAAGCTGTCGATATCCGCCCCTCGCGTATGGTCCCACGAAAAGTCCCGAAAAAAATGCCGGAGCTTCCCGAAGTCGAGACGGTGCGGCGCGGCCTGGTGCCCGCGATGGTCGGCGCCCGGTTCAGCCGCGTCACCCTGCGCCGGCCGAACCTGCGCTTCCCGTTCCCCGAACGATTCACGGCGCGGCTGGAGGGGCGGACCGTGACCGATCTCGCCCGCCGGGCGAAGTACCTCACCGCCGGGCTCGATTCGGGCGAGACGCTGATCATGCACCTCGGCATGAGCGGCCGGTTCGACGTGGCCTTGCCCGACGGCAGCAATCTCTCGCCCGGCGATTTCTATCTGGAAGGCGCGCAGGGCACGCCCAAGCACGACCACGTCGTGATGGCGATGAGCACCGGCGCCACGATCACCTACAACGATGCCCGCCGCTTCGGCTTCATGGACCTCGTTCCGAGTGAGACCCTGGCGGCCTGCCGCCACTTCGCCAACATGGGGGTCGAGCCCCTCGACGGGCTGAGCGGGGCGGTGATCGCCGGCTTGTTCCGGCACAAGATCGCGCCGCTCAAGGCCGCGCTCCTCGACCAGCGCCTGATCGCGGGCCTGGGCAACATCTACGTCTGCGAGGCCCTGCACCGGGCGCGCCTTCACCCGGAGACCCCGGCCGGCCTCCTGGTCAAGCCCGACGGGCGGCCGACGCCCAAGGCCAACGCCCTGGCCAAGGCGATCGTGCAGGTGCTGCAGGAGGCCGTGAAGGCCGGCGGCTCGACGCTGCGCGACTACGCCCACACCGACGGCAGCGCCGGGGCGTTCCAGCACGCCTTCCGGGTCTACGACCGGGTCGGCGAGCCCTGCCGCCATCCCGGCTGCGGCGGCGCGATCACCCGGATCGTGCAGGCCAACCGCTCGACCTTCTTCTGCGCGACCTGCCAGCCGCCGGTCTGATCGGCGCGCTCTCGCAGCGCAGAACGGCATTTTCGCCACAAACCCGGCTAGGGTCGCGGATCGCGATGCGCTCACCCGGCCTGCGGCGCGCGACCGGGTGAGCGCCAGGTCTTCGATGGTGCCGGATTTTCTGAGCCGAGCCGATGCCAGCGGCATCGGAACATGCTCTCGACAGGATCTCGATGTTCTTCCGCCGCTCCAAGACGCCCGCGCCCGAGAGGATCTCACAGGATTCGATCGCGCAGGATCCGACGGACGGCCCCGCCCTGCCGCAGCGGCTGTCGCCGCGCTCGCCGGGCGAGGCGATCAAGCCGACCGCCGCGCCGCCCCCGCCGGAGAAGCCGGTGCGCGAGCGCAGCGGTCTCGTCGGCATCATCAGCGGCGCCCTCACCTTCGCGGTGGTGATCGCCATCGCGGCCATGATCGGCATCACCCTGTTCCAGCGCCAGGTCCGCGAGCCGGGGCCGCTCGCCGCCGACAAGGTCGTGGTGATCCCGTCCCATAGCGGCACCGGCGAGATCGCCGAGGCGCTGAAGCGCGAGGGCGTGATCGACCATACCGGCCTGTTCGAGTTCGCCGCTCGCTTCGGCGGCCGTCCGGCGCTCCGGGCCGGCGAGTACATGTTCAAGGCGCATGCGAGCATCTCGGACGCCCTCGACACGGTCACCACCGGCCGGCAGGTGCAGCACGCGATCACCTTCCCGGAGGGCCTGACCTCGGAGCAGATCGTCACCCGGCTCAACGACAACGACATCCTCTCCGGGGAGATCAACGAGATCCCGCCCGAGGGCTCGCTCCTGCCCGACACCTACAAGTTCGAGCGCGGCGCCACCCGCCAGCAGATCGTCAACCTGATGCGGGCCAAGCAGCGCGAGGTGCTGAACCAGATCTGGCTCCGGCGCAGCGCCGAGGTGCCGGTGCGGACCCCGGCCGAGATGGTCACCCTGGCCTCGATCGTCGAGAAGGAAACCGGCCGCGCCGACGAGCGGCCGCGGGTCGCCGGCGTGTTCATCAACCGGCTCAACAAGCGGATGAAGCTGCAATCCGACCCGACCATCGTGTACGGGCTGGTGGGCGGCCGCGGCACCCTCGGGCGCGGTATCCTGCGCGCCGAGATCGACCGGCCGACCCCGTACAACACCTACGCGATCGAGGGCCTCCCCCCGGGGCCGATCGCCAATCCCGGCAAGGCCGCCCTGGAGGCGGTGGCCAACCCGTCCCGCACCAAGGACCTGTACTTCGTCGCCGACGGCAGCGGCGGCCACGCCTTCGCCGATTCGTTGGAAGGCCACCAGCGCAACGTCGCCCGCTGGCGCGCGGTCGAGAAGAGCCGCCAGGCGCCGCCGGCGGATTCGGTCGACAAGGTCGAGCCGGGCCCCGACCCGAGCGTCCCGGGCCGCGCCTCGGCCTTCGCGCCGGGCGGCGCCCCGGGCGGCAACGCGCCGAACACCAACGCGGCCTTCGCCCTCGAGTCCGGCACGCCGGGCACCCGCGCCTTCGACGCTTCCGAGGGCACGCGGCTCGATCCGCTGAAGAACCGCAGCTACGATCTCGGCTCGCCCAAGACCGTCCCGGCGCTGGCCGACCCGACGCCGGCCCCGCGCGGGCGGCGATAGGGGGGAGCTTACGAACGTCGTCGCTTGCTCGGCGGCAGCGTGTTGACTCACGCACTGCGTTGTTCGGTGAAGGCCAAGGGTTTACGTTAGCAGAATCAGAAGTCTGTTGATTGGCGCGGCGAGGCGATGGCCAGGATCACGACGGATCCCCCTACCGGGAAGGCTGGTCGGACGACCGGGCGGGCTTCCCAAAAGGCCAGGTCAGACAGCCTTCCCGCGACGCGGCGTCAGACACATAATATCCTTGCCGCTCCGATGTCAGGCGAAGATGCGGCTCTCGCCCAGATGGTCGATAGCTTACGCGCGCATCTTCCGAAGGCGGGTCTCGATCAGGGCGAGATGCAGCAGATCGGCGCCCGCTTGCCGGCGAGCCTGGTTCGGCAAGCGAAGAGGCGGACAGGTCTCAGCTCCAACACGGACCTGCTGACTGTCGCGCTCGCCAACCTAGCCCTTGAGGACGCCTTCGCGGATGCGTTCGAGGCGGCGCACGGCCAACTGGACCCCGAGCTCGATATCGGTTTCTGAGGCGTGTTCCCGATCTCGCGCTCGACGGAGAAGCTCAGCCTTCGTCGTGACCTGAAAGGAATTCGTCCGCGCGCTCGGCGCGATCTTCCTTTCATCGGAGTGACGGCACCGCCGGGCGGGCCGCTGATGCTCGATACCGGCGTCTACATTCACGGCCTCAAAGGGCAGACGCCAGCCGCCCTGCGGTCGCTCTTGAGAACGCGTACGGTCCATCACAGCGTCATCGCCATGCAGGAGATCCTGCACGCGATCGGCGTTCTCGATCCCGCGCATCCCGAAACCGCGAAGAACGTCGCTGTGATCCGAGCGCTGCTCGATCGTATTCCGCTGCACCGCCTCTACACGCCGGACCGAGACGTCTTGATCGACGCGGCGATCGTCGCCGGCATCCTCTGCCGTCTGCGCGGCTACGCGCGCGATCAACGCACGAAGGCTCTCCACGACTGCACGCTCTTATTGCACGCCGCCAGAACGGGCTGCACGCTTCTCACGGCCAATGTCTCGGACTTCGATCTGCTCCAGCAACTGAAGCCTGACAGCCGCGTGGTCTTTTATGAAGTCGTCTGAGATGGTCCCGGCTCTCGCCGACCCGACGCCGGCCCCGCGCGGGCGGCGATAGGCGGTGAAGGGAAAGATTAGATAGAGCGATCTCCCCTCCACGTCCTCATCTTGCGGTGGCAGATGGGATGTCCGCCGCGTTGCCCGCTGCCGGGCGTCACAGCTGGTGATCGAACCCGGGGCACCCAACCTTGGGACCCGTCCCCACCCTCTCCCGCCTCCGCCACCTCTTCCCCCCGAACAGATCCGTGCTACAGGCCCCGATCTTCTTGAGGACGGGGGGTCGGCATGGCCCAGATCGCGAGCATGACCGGGTTCGCCCGGGCGGCGGGCACCAGCGGGGCGGTGCAATGGGCCTGGGAGGTCCGGAGCGTCAACGGGCGCGGCCTCGACGTGCGCATCCGCGTCCCGGCCGGCTATGACGGGCTCGGCGAGACCGCGCGCAGCGCCCTGCAGAAGACCCTGTCCCGGGGCCAATGCCAGCTCACCCTGACCCTGACCAAGCCGGAGACGACCGCCCGGGTTCGGATCAACGAGGGTCTGCTCGCGAGCCTCGCCCAGGCGGTCGCCCGGGTGCCGGTGCCCGAGGGCGTCGCCCCGGCCACGATGGACGGGCTGCTCGGCGTGCGCGGGGTGATCGAGATCGAGGACGAGGCGGCGGCCGAGACCGATTCGCTCGCCCGGGATCTCGCCGAGGGCGTGGTCCGGGTGGTCGCCGACCTGGTCGAGGCCCGCCGGTCCGAGGGGCGCCAGCTCGCCGAGATCGTCACCGCGCAGGTCGACCGGATCACCGAACTGACCCGGGCCGCCAACGACAACCCGGCGCGCAGGCCCGAGGCGGTGCGCGCCCGGCTGGCGGCCTCGATCGCGGCGTTGAGCGACACGAACCTCGACCCGGACCGCCTGCACCAGGAGGCGATGCTGCTGGCCGGCAAGGCGGACGTGCGCGAGGAGCTGGACCGGCTGCACGCCCATGTCGCCAGCGCCCGGGAGCTGCTCGCCGTCGGCGGCGCGATCGGCCGGCGCCTCGATTTCCTGGCCCAGGAATTCGGCCGCGAAGCCAACACCCTGTGCGCCAAGGCCAACGACATCAGCCTGTCGCGGATCGGGCTCGACCTCAAGGCCGTGGTCGAGCAGCTCCGCGAGCAGGTCCAGAACATCGAATGATCTTTTGGGACCGGACCATGCACCACAGGACGGAGCCGCGCGGATGACCGAGCCGGCCAAGAGCGTCGCCAGCGTCTCCGAAACCATCGCGCGGCGTGGATTGATCCTGATCCTGTCCTCGCCTTCGGGGGCGGGCAAGACCACGCTGACCCGGGCGATCGCACAGGATCCCGCCTGGGCGCTCGACGTGTCGATCTCCGTCACCACGCGGTCGCGCCGCCCCTCGGAGATCGACGGGCGGCACTACCATTTCATCGACCGGGAGGCGTTCGAGGACCTGCGCAGCCGCGACGACCTGCTCGAATGGGCCGAGGTCCACGGCAATTACTACGGCACGCCCCGCCGGCCGGTGGAGAAGGTCCTGGGCTCGGGCCGGGACATGATCTTCGACATCGACTACCAGGGCACACGCCAGGTGCGCGCGAAGCTCGCCCAGGACGTGGTGACGGTGTTCATCCTGCCGCCCAGCCTGGCCGAGCTGCGCCAGCGCCTGGAACGCCGGGCCGAGGATTCGGCCGAGACAATCGAGAAGCGGCTGGCCAACGCCCGGACCGAGATCCAGCGCTGGAGCGAGTACGATTACGTGATCGTCAACGAGGATCTGCAGGACGCCTTCAAGGCGCTCCAGGGCATCCTCTCGGCCGAGCGGCTGAAGCGTTCGCGCCGCACGGGCCTGGCGCAGTTCGTCGACGGGCTGCTGGCGAAGGCTGACGCCTGAGCTTCCAACCCGTCATTGCGAGCGCAGCGAAGCAACCTAGGGACACGCTACGATCTGAGAGCGCGCTGCACTGGGTTGCTTCGCTGCGCTCGCAATGACGGTAGCGATCACGCGGTGATCGTGAAGCACGCGCCCGGGTTGTTCGCCACGTCGAGCCGGGCGTTGATCTGGTCGAGCATCGCCCGGATCAGCTTCATGCCGAGGCCCGAGCCCTTGCCGCGCGCCTTGGCATCGGCCCAGTCGTCGGGCAGGCCGGCGCCGTCGTCGCAGACACGGAGCTGGACCTCGCCGGGGCCGGAGGCCGAGACGCTGACCTCGACACGGCCGCCGCCGGTCGGGTTGGCGGCGTATTTGAAGGCGTTGGTGACCAGTTCCGTGGCGATCAGCGAGAGCGCCACCGCCTTGCGGTAGGGCACCATCAGCCCCGGCTCGGCCGAGAGGTCGACGGCGTGGCCGTTGCCGGCCAGGCCCGCGAGGTCGTTGCACAGGTTCTCGATGGTCTGGCCGAGATCGACCTCGTCGAAGCGCTCGGCCTGGTACAGGCTGTCGTGCACGCGCGCGACGCTCATGACCCGGGCCGAGGTGTCGGCAAACGCCTGCCGGGCCTCGGCGTCGGTGATCTGTCGCCGCTGCATCTGCAGGAAGGCCGAGACGATCTGCAGGGAGTTCTTGACCCGGTGGTCGATCTCCCGGGTCAATAGGTCCTTCTGCTCGAGCAGGCGCTCCTTCTCCACGAGCAGGCCGGTCAGCTCGTCGATCTTGCGACGCTGGCGCAGCACCACGCCCTCGACCGCCTCGGCCAGCGAGCCGGCGAGCTGGATCTGCCATTCGGCCCAGGCGCTGGCGAAGCCGGTGCGCTCCTCGACCCAGCGCTCGAACGAACGGCGCGGCAGCAGCGCTACCGGGCCGCTGCCGGCCAGCACGGGTTTGCGCGGGTCGCCCCCCCAGGTCACCGTGCTGGGCACCTCGGGCCGGAACCAGACCAGCAGGTTCTCGCGGGACTCGTCCACGAAGGCCGCGAGCAGGCCGCTGGCGATCTCCCGGTACGGGACCGCCTCCGGATAGGCGGCGGTGAAGTTGCTGGTGCTGTACTGGGTCTCGCCCGCTTGCAGCCGCTCCCGCAGCCAGCCCGCGATCCGCGCGACCTCGTCGGCGGGCGGTACCTGGCCGATCAGCGTGACGCGATCCCCCGAGACGATGCCGGCGCCGGTGGCGCTGAACAGGTCGAGCAGGGTGACAGTGCCGCCGGTCAGGGCGGCCACGAAATCGTCGGACCGGGTCAGGCCGCGCACGAGCCGGCCCTCGACGGCGAGATGGGCCTGCCGCTCGGTCCAGAGCCGGTGCGATTCGATCTCCTGCACCCGCATGGCGAAGGCGTCGGTGAGCACGGTGGCGGCCGAACGGGTCTCGGGCGTGACGTAGTGCGGCCGGCGGTGATGGCCGATCATCAGGCCCCAGAGCCGGCCCTCGACCATGATCGAGATCGACATCGAGCCGTTCACGCCGAGGTTGCGCTGGTACTCCAGGTGGATCGGCGACAGGGTGCGGTGCTGGGCGAAGGTTAGGTCGATCGGGCCGTTGCCGGCGCCGGGCGCGGCGACCAGCCCGACCGGCACGCTGTCGCGATCGATCACGAACCGGTTCTTCGCCCGGGTGTAGAGCGCGCGGGCCTGGGCGGGGATGTCGGAGGCCGGGAAGCGCAGGCCGAGCAGGCTGCGCGACCAGTTCGGCACCTTGTCCTCGGCCACCGCCTCGCCGTTCCAGTCCGCGTCGAACCGGTAAACCAGCACGGCCTCGAAGCCGGTGAGCGCGCGGATCTCCAGGGCGGCGATCCGGGCAGCCTCGACCAGGGTCCCGGCCTCGCGCAGGCGCCCGACGGCGAGCTCGGTGTCGACCTGGCTGGCGGTGGGGAAGTCGTCGGCGGATTCGGGCTCGAGTTCCAGCTCGACGATCACCCGCCCGGCATGAGCATGGGCGACCGCGTAATAGGGGGCGCCGTGATCGGTCAGGGTGAGCCGGCGGCGGGCGGAATGGCCGTCGACCAGGGTTCCGGCCGACAGCCGGTCCCGGACGAGCGCGACGAAGTCCCGGGGCAGCACCTCGTCCAGGGGACGGCCGGCCAGAGGCGGATCCGAGGCGTCGACGATCTCGCCGACATTGGCCGAGTAGGCCAGCACCTCCAGGGTTTCGGCATCGGCCGCGATCATGACGGCGTTGGGCTGGATCGAGCCCGGGATGTGGATCGGCTCGCGCTCGCAATGGCTGGCATCCACCGGCTCGGCCCGGGCGCGCCGGCCGATCGCGGCCATCACCGCCTCGCGGGACAGGCCGGCGCCGAGGCTCTCGATCGGGTCGATGGTCAGCCAGGTGACCGGGCCGGTCTCGGCAGCGGTGCCGTGGCGCATGTGGACCCGCGCCCGCAGGGGCTGGGGCAACCGGCCGAACACGTAATCGAAGCTCTCGTCCAGCGCCCCCCGGCGGCTGCCCGCGAGGAAGCGGCCGCGGAAGCTCGGCACGTTGGTGCCCGGCATCACCTCACGGAAATAGTTGCGGCCGAGCACCGACTCGCGCGACAGGCCCGAGAGCGCGCTGGCGCCCTCGCTGAACACCACGACGGTGCCGTCCGCATCGAGGCCGATCACGCCCTTGTCGAGGCGATCCAGCGCATCGGACGCGAGCACGTCGAGATCGAGGCCGCTTTCCGGGACCTGGTTCGGCGGCATCAGAAAAGAACCCCGCTCATCCAGTCTGATATGACTGGCGGCGTGGCGAAGTGCAATGCTTGCGCTTGCAGCAAGATCAGGGAGGGATCACGATGTCGCTGGGCGCAGATTAAATCTGACAAATCTTATGTGTGATTTCAGACAGTGCCGTCGAAAACCCTGTTTCAACTGCAAGATGGTACAAAGCTGACACTGCGCAGCCCGCGCCGTCTTGCCGACGCCGCTCGCGTCGCTCGATAGATGCACGATGCAGGGGCGAGCGCCACTCAAGCTTCAGCCCCTGCGTGTGGGCGGTGATCCCCTCGCCCCCGCGCGCAGGGAGAGGAGACCCGCTTCACGATGCGATCAGCGCAGCGCGGCTCAGGCGCTGCGGCCCGGAGCGGTGCCGCCGAGATGGAACACCCGGTGCGGCACCAGCTCGCCGCGCTCGACATCGCCGACCGCGACCAGGATGCCGCCGCAGGTGGCGAAGGCCTTGCCCTCCACCGGTGCGTCCCGGCCACGCAGGATCACCGGCTGGCCGCGCATCAGGCGCAGGCCCAGGTCGCGGGAGACCGTCACCTCGGGGATCGCGTCGAGCGCCGTCTCCACCGGCCGCAGATGCGCGAGCGCAGCCTCCGGGCCGCCCTCGGTCAGGCCGTCGGCGGCACAGGATTCCGCCTCGGAGAACGGGCCGACCCGGGTGCGGCGCAGGGCCGAGACGTGGCCGTAGCAGCCGAGCATCCGGCCGAGGTCGCGGGCGAGCGCGCGGACATAGGTGCCCTTGCCGCATTCGGCCTCGATCACGGTGCGCTCGCCATCATGCTCGACCACCGAGAGGCGGTCGATCTGCACCGGCCGGGCCACCAGCTCCACGATCTCGCCCTCGCGGGCCAGGTCGTAGGCGCGCTCGCCCTGGATCTTGATGGCGGAATAGCGCGGCGGCACCTGCTCGATCGCGCCCACGAAGGCCGGCAAAGCCGCCTCGACGGCCGCGCGCTCCGGACGGGCGTCGCTGGTCGCGACGGCGCGACCCTCGGCATCGTCGGTGTCGGTCTCGACACCCCATTGCACGGTGAACCGGTAGGCCTTGCGGCCGTCCATCACGAACGGAACGGTCTTGGTCGCCTCACCCAGCGCGATCGGCAGGATGCCCGAGGCCAGCGGGTCGAGAGTGCCGGCATGGCCGGCCTTCTTGGCGTTGAAGGCGCGCTTCACCACCGCGACGGCGTGGGTCGAGGTCATGCCGACGGGCTTGTCGAGGATGACCCAGCCCGAGACGTCCCGGCGCTTGGGCCGGTCGGGACGCGGTCCGCGTTGCGGGCGGCGCTCCTCCGGGCCCCGGCGCTCGGCGCCGGGACCGGATGCCGTGCGCTCGGCCGGCGGATGATCGTCGATGGAAACCGTCATGTCCTCGTATCCCCCGGGGTCGTTGCCCCGTGCCTGTCCGTTCGGTGACGGGGATCAATGCCCCGGCCCGGTCTCCGGTTCGCCATCCTCGTCGTCCCGTCCGGCGACGAGGTCGCGCTTCACCCGCTCGTCCCGGAGCAGCTTGTCGATGCGCGCCGCCTCGTCGAAGGTCTCGTCGCGCAGGAAGCGCAGTTCGGGCGCGAACTTCAAATTCACGCGGCGGGCCACCTCCTGGCGCAGCACCTTGCGGTGGCGCTCCAGGGCGGCGATCACCGGCGCCTCGTCCATGCCCCCCAGGGGCATCACGTACGCGGTGGCGAGCTTCAGGTCCGGCGACATCCGCACCTCCGGCACCGTCACGACATGCGTGTTGAGCACCGGATCCTGGATGTCGCCACGCTGGAGCACCTCCGCCAGGGCGTGACGGACGAGTTCGGCAACGCGCTGCTGACGCTGCGAGGGGCCGGTGGATGTGGGTTTCTGGGCCATTCTGTCTCGGGCCGGCAGCGCAAGGCGGCCGGTTCACGTCCAAGCGGAGAGAGGTGCAGGAAAGAAGCGATGCACCCAAAAGAAAAGACGGCCGCGGCTGAGGCCGCGACCGCCCTGTCCGGACGAGTCCGGGATCTCAGAGGGTGCGACGGATCTCTTCGACCCGGTAGCACTCGATGACATCGCCTGCGCGCATGTTCTCGAAGTTCTCGAAGGCCATGCCGCACTCCTGGCCGGAGGTGACTTCCTTCGCGTCGTCCTTGAACCGCTTGAGGGTCTTGAGCTTGCCCTCGTGGATCACGACGCTGTCGCGGATCAGGCGGACATGGGCACCGCGCTCCACGATACCGTCCTGCACGCGGCAACCCGCGACCTTGCCGACCTTGGAGACCTCGAAGACCTCCTGGATCGTGGCCTCGCCGAGTCGCTCCTCGCGGAGCGTCGGCGGCAGCATCCCCGACAGCGTGGCTTTGATGTCGTCCACGAGGTCGTAGATGATGTTGTAGTAGCGGATATCGATCCCGGCCCGCTCGGCGGCCTCGCGGGCCTCCTTGAGGGCGCGCACGTTGAAGCCGATCACGACCGCCTTCGACGCCTGCGCCAGGGTGATGTCCGACTCGGTGATGCCGCCGACGCCCGACAGGAGGATGCGGGCCGCGACCTCGCCGTTGCCGAGCTTCTCCAGGGCGCCCGAGATTGCCTCGACCGAACCCTGCACGTCGCCCTTGATGACGACCGGCAACTCCTTGCGGCCGGCGCCTTCCTTGAGGTCGCGCATCATGTCGACCAGCGAGCGGTTGGCACCGCCGGTGCGGGCATTCTGCCGCTCGCGCTTCTGGCGGGCACGATACTCGGTGACCTCGCGGGCCCGGGCCTCGCTCGGCACCACGGTCACGCGATCACCGGCATCGGGGGTGCCGTTGAAGCCGAGCACCTCCACGGGCACCGAGGGGCCGGCGTACTGCACGTTCTCACCGAGATCGTCGACCAGGGCGCGCACGCGGCCCCACTCGGCGCCGGCCACGACGATGTCCCCGGTGAACAGCGTGCCGCGCTGGACCAGCACGGTCGCCACCGGACCGCGGCCGCGGTCGAGCTGGGCCTCGATGACCGTGCCCTCGCCGTCGCGCTTCTCGTTGGCGCGCAGGTTCATGATCTCGGCCTGGATCTGGATACCCTCCAGCAGTTCCGGCAGACCGTCGCCGGTCTTGGCCGAAACCTCGAATTCCAGGGTCTCGCCGCCCATCGACTCGACTTGGATGTCGTGCTGCAGCAGCTCCGTGCGGACCCGCTGCGGGTTCGCGTCCGGCTTGTCGATCTTGTTGACCGCGATGATCATCGGGACGCCCGCCGCCTTGGCGTGCTGGATCGCCTCGATGGTCTGGGGCATCACGCCGTCATCGGCCGCCACCACGACCACCACGATGTCGGTGACCTTGGCGCCGCGGGCGCGCATCGACGTGAACGCCGCGTGGCCCGGAGTGTCGATGAAGGTGATCATCTCGCCGGACGGCGACGCGACCTGGTAGGCGCCGATATGCTGGGTGATGCCGCCGGCCTCGCCCTCGACCACGTTCGCCTTGCGGATCGCATCGAGCAGCGAGGTCTTGCCGTGATCGACGTGACCCATGATCGTGACCACCGGCGGACGGGGATCGAGATCCTCCTCCAGATCCGGCTCGTCGGACGACAGGCCCTCTTCCACGTCGGACTCGGCGACGCGGCGGACCGTGTGGCCGAGTTCCTCGGCGATGAGCTGAGCGGTGTCCGAGTCGATCACGTCGGTGATCTTGTGGATCTCGCCCTGCTTCATCAGCAGGCGGATCACGTCCACGGCCCGCTCCGACATGCGGTTGGCGAGTTCCTGGATGGTGATCGTCTCGGGGATCGTCACCTCGCGGGACAGCTTCTCTTTCTGCTCGACCTGGCCGCGGCCGCTCATGCGCTGCTGGCGGCGGCGGAACGAGGCGACCGAGCGGGTGCGCTCATCCTCGCCGGACGTCGCCGTGGCGATGGTCAGGCGGCCGCGGTTGCGGTCACCGCCCGGGGACTTCGGCGTCTTGGGCGGCGCGATGATCTTGAGCGGCATGCCGGGACGGCGGATCACCCGCTTGGTCTCGGACTCGTCCTCGTTCGTCTGAGCACCGCGGCCGGCGGGACGCGCCGCGGCGGTCGCGCCGGCGGGACGCGCAGCCGTGGTCGGCGTCGCGCTCTTCTCCGGCTCGGGCGCCGGGGCGGGCCGGGCCATGAAGTTGAGGTCGCGGGGCTTGCGCGAATCCGCCGTGATGGTCTTGCGCGGCTCGCCGGTGGCGGGACGGGCGGTCAGCGGCGGGCGGGCCGCAGGCGCGCCGGCCGGGGCCGCAGCAGCCGGACGTGCAGGCGTGGCCGCAGCCGGGCGGGCACCCTCGGGCTGGCGGGCCGAAACGGCGGTCGGACGCGCCGGCATCGGCCGCGTCGTCGAAGCCGGGCGGGCGGGCGCAGCGACCGGGGCAGCCGGCGCAGCAGCCACGGGGGCGGACGGCGCAGCCGGAGCCTCGGCTGCCGGAGCCTGGGCGGCGGCAGCAGCCGCTTGCGCAGCGGCGGCCTTGGCGGCCTCCTCGGCGGCGCGGGCGGCCTCGGCGGCGGCGGCCTTGCGGGCCTCCTCCTCGCGACGGCGCTCCTCGGCGGCCTCGCGCTCGCGGCGGGCCTGATCCTCGGCCTCCTTGCGGCGTGCCTGCTCTTCGGCCTCAGCCTTCTGACGGGCCTCGGCCTCGCGGCGCTTCGCGTCGGCGAGGGCGGCGACGCGGGCCGCGCTCTCCTGCTCGCTCAGCGTGCGCAGCACGACACCCGACGCCGAGCGCTGGGCCGGGCGCGGCGGTGGCGTTGTGGTGGCGGCAGGGGCCGGGCGCGGGGCGGGCGCAGGCTCACGGGCAGGGGCGGCCGGCGCCGCGCCGATGACGCCACGGCGCTTGACCGTCTCGACCACGACCTGCTTGGAGCGGCCATGGGAGAAGCTCTGCCGTACGGTACCCGCCTCGATCGGCCGCTTGAGGGAGAGCGGCTTCGGAGAAGTCCTGTTCAGAGTCTTGTCGCCCGGGTTGTTCGTGTCGCTCATTCAGCCTGAACCCTGAGGGTTTCCATCGTCCCGTGAACCGACGCCCGGTGGCGCCAGCCAAATTCGTCCTGGTGCGTCGTCAACGTGAGGCTTCGTCGATCCCGCCGATTCGGGCTGGACCGGGCTCCTCGGTCGCCGCGGCGGCGCCCTCGAAGGAGCGTAGCCGACGCCAACGCGACAGGCAGCCGGCAGCTCCGGCTCCTGCGACGAGCGCAGCGTGTATCACATGATCCCGACCTAAGGCCATGTCCAATTCATCTTCGGACAGGTCGTCGATGATCGGTATCCTTGACATGGCTTCGCCGTGCCGCCGGTACAAGGCCGAAGCGATCTTGCGGCGGCCGTCGGGACTGGCTTCGGCGGCATGAATCAATGCCACCGCGCCGGGCTGTCCGCCGATCGCCGCCTCGACCTTCGAGAACCCTGCGACCACGCATCCCGCCTTGTTGGCCATCGCGATTGCCTGCCGCAGATCCTCGCGCAGGCCGACCACGATCCGGTCGGGCAGGTCGGCACCGGCCTGGGCCGGTCCCTTGAACGCCCGCGGGAACAGGTTTTTCCGGACTGCCGTCGCGACCGCGTCCCGCCTCGCGCTGATCCAGGCGCCGCGCCCGGGGAGCTTCGCGCGCAGGTCCGGGACGACGGCGCCGTCCGGGCCGCGCACGAACCGGATCATCGCCTCCGGCGGCTGGACGACGCGCGTGACGATGCAGGTGCGCTGCGGCACGCGCCGGCCGGGGCCGCTATCGAGCCCCCCGGGATCGAGTCCCGGATCCTGCCCCTGGTCGGGCGGGGTCGTGTCGACCTCGGCCATCCGCGTGTCCGCCGCAGCCTCCGCTCAGGCCTCGGCCGGGGTGGTGGCGGCCTCGGGCGACTCTTCGCCCTCGGCGGCGTCCGCGCCGTCCTCGGCCTCCGGCTCGGGCAAAGCCTCGATCCAGCCGGCCTTGAGGCGGGCGGCCATGATCAGGCCCTCGGCCTCGGTGCGGGACAGCTCGAAGCCGTCGAGATAGCCCGCGTGGCGCACGGCGTCGGGGCCGCGGCCCTCGGTGTAGCCGACGAGGTCGTCCGTGGCGCAGCCGGCCAGATCCTCGATGGACTTCACGTCGTTCTCGCCGAGCGCGACCATCATGGGCGTGGTGATGCCCTCGATCTCGCGCAGCTCGTCGGCGACGCCGAGCTCGGTGCGGCGGGCGTCGTGCTCCTGCTCGATCCGGGCGAGGTGATCCTGGGCGCGGGCCTGGATCTCGGCGCCGGTCTCCTCGTCGAGACCCTGGATGCCGGACAGCTCCTGGATGTCGACGTAGGCGATCTCCTCGACATTGCGAAACCCTTCGGCCGCCAGCAGCTGGCCGACGGTCTCGTCGACGTCGAGCGCCTCCATGAACACCTGGGTCCGCTCGGCGAACTCCTTCTGGCGCCGCTCGGATTCCTCGGCCTCGGTCAGGATGTCGATGTCCCAGCCGGTGAGCTGCGAGGCGAGCCGCACGTTCTGGCCGCGGCGGCCGATGGCCAGCGACAGCTGGTCGTCCGGCACCACCACCTCGATGCGGTCGGCCTCCTCGTCGAGCACGACCTTCACCACCTCGGCCGGCTGGAGCGCGTTGACGATGAAGGTCGCCTCGTCCTCTGACCACGGGATGATGTCGATTTTTTCTCCCTGCAGCTCACCCACGACAGCCTGCACCCGGGATCCGCGCATGCCCACGCACGCACCGACCGGATCGATGCTGCCGTCGCGGGAGATCACGGCGATCTTGGCGCGGGAGCCCGGATCGCGGGCCACGGCCTTCACCTCGACGATGCCGTCGTAGATCTCGGGCACTTCCTGGCCGAACAGCTTGGCCATGAACTGCGGGTGCGAGCGCGACAGGAAGATCTGCGGGCCGCGCACTTCCGAGCGCACGTCGAACAGGTAGGAGCGGATCCGGTCGCCCGGCCGGAAGGTCTCGCGCGGGATCATCTCGTCCCGGCGGACGATGCCCTCGCCCCGGCCCAGGTCGACGATGACGTTGCCGTACTCGACCCGCTTGACGATGCCGTTGAGGATCTCGCCGATGCGGTCCTTGTACTCGTCGAACTGGCGGGCGCGCTCGGCGTCGCGGACCTTCTGGACGATGACCTGCTTGGCCGATTGCGCGGCGACCCGGCCGAAATCGAACGGCGGCAGGGTGTCGGAGATCACGTCGCCGACGAGCGCGCCCGGGTTGTAGCGGCGGGCCTGGTCGAGGGTGATCTCGCGGGCGTCGTTCTCGACCTGATCGACCACCAGGAGGTGGCGCGACAGGCGCAGAGCCCCGGTCTTGTTGTCGATCTCGGCGTGAACGTCGGTCTCCGCGCCGTAGCGGGAGCGCGCCGCCTTGGCGATCGCCTCCTCCATCGCGTCGATCACGATGGAGCGGTCGATCACCTTCTCGCGGGCGACCGCGTCGGCGATCTGGAGGAGTTCGAGCCTGTTGGCGCTGACGACGGCCATCGGTGTCGGTCCTTCTCTTCCGTCAAGTCTTCGTGCCGGGCGCCCAGGGGCGGCCGAGCCCGAATCTCAAGTCACTTCAATGCAGGTCGTCGCGGCCTTTGAGCCGGGACGCCTTGGACACGACCGGCTGCTTGGGACCGGTGCGCGGCGGCTTCTTCTCTTTCGGGGCCTTCGGGTCGGCCTTTGCGCCAACCTTGGCGGCCTTGCCCTTCGGACCCTGCAGCTTCGGCGCGGGGCGGGTGGGCGCCGCCGGCGCGTCGTCCTCGGCCTCGTCGTCCAGCGCGTCCGTATCGTCGGCCGGCGGGCCGCCGCGGCGCAGGGACTCGCGGATCAACTCGTCGGTGAGGACGAGATGCGCCTCGGCGAGGTCCTTGAGCGGAATGTCGACCCGGCTCGGCAGGCCTTCCTTCACGTCGGGCAGGTCGATCGGGACGGTGAGCTTCTCGGCATCCGGCGCGCCCAGGATGCCGCGAAACCGCTTGCGGCCGTCGAGCGGCGGGCTCAGCTCGACCTTGGCCTCGTAGCCGACCCAGCGGGCGAAATCCGAGACCCGCACCAGCGGCCGGTCGATCCCCGGCGAGGAGATCTCCAGGTTGTAGGCGGTGCCCACCGGATCGTCGACATCGAGCACCGGCGAGATCGCCCGGCTCACCGCCTCGCAATCGTCGATCGAGAATGTGCCGTCCGGCCGCTCCGCCATGATCTGGACGGTGCAGCCGTTGATGTTGGTGACCTTCACCCGGACCAGCCGGAAGCCGAGGCCCTGGACCGGCCCCTCGATCACCTGCACCACGCGCGCGGCGATGCCGGTCTCACGGACCAGGCGCTTCTCGGACAGATCCGCTTCGATCTCGGACGACATGAATATCAGCGCGCAACCCTTGCGGCGTCCTGGGTGGCACGTCCCAGCGTGCGGCCTCGCGCGTCCAAACCCGACGCGGCGAAAAAAAAGAGCGGACCCGGTGGGGCCCACTCCCGAACCGCAGCCTCTCGACTGCCATCAGAACTGTTGAACGGATAGATAGCCGCGGTCGGTCGTGAGCGCAAGGTGGATCGGTGCGTGTGGCGGCGGCTCTTGAGCGCCGCTGCCTCGGCGGCCTTCGCAAGATCGCCGTTTCGCGTGCGAGCCGGAGCACCACAGGCGTGGAAGCACTGTCCCGGCACTGGTCGGGCAGTCCCCATGCCTCGTTGAACCCGTGGCAGCGCCGCTTAAAGGCCGAGTTCGCTGTGCGAACCGATGCGGACCAAGTGCAGTTTCGGTCGCTCTGCCTGCTGGTGCGGTTTTGCCGTTGACGGCACGGATTTCCGATAGATCAAGACCAGATCAGGTTTGATATGGCAGTCGCGATGGTCCTTCCAATTGCCTCCGAGCGGATGGTCGACCATGTGGGCAGGAAGGGGACGATCGGCGGCGAGCAGGTTGACGGCCTGCAGCAAATCCGCCTGCACCGTCGCGCGATATCGACCCTTCCGCTCGCGCTTCATGTCCTTCTTGAATTGGCCTGTGATGACGACATCGCGCTGCGTAGCCCGGGCAGTTGCCGGCGCGGATGGGGTCGTTGCCGACGGCTTATCGTCAGTCGGCGTCAAGGGCGGCGAGGAGGTTCGACGGATCGCCGACGTGGATCACATCACCAGCAAGGTCCGCGCGCAAAGCCGCGATGGTCTCATCATTCGGGACGAGTGGATCGAAGGGAAGCCGCCCCTCGGCGACAACCCGTTCAAGCATCATGCGGAACGCGTCGGACAACGAAAGGCCGACCGCGCCGAGAACAGCCTCGGCCTCAAGCTTGACCTCCGGATCAACCTGCGCCCGGACCGACTTGGTCCTCGACACAAGTCTGACCTTCTCCTTCACGTCAGCGGCCATCGTCGCCCATCCTGTTGCCAATCCGGATTGTAACACGGTGCAGACGGCCCTCAATATACGGACGGGCGCAGGATTTGGCCGACATCAAACGCCCCGCGGCACACGCCCCTCCAGCGGATAGGCCGGATCGTTGTAGCCCGGCGTGGTCGGATGCCCGGCGGCCACGAAGCCGTCCACCAGGGCCTCGTCCTCCGGGGTGAAGGCGTAGTCGAGGGCGCCGAGATATTCCTGCCACTGCGCCTCGGTGCGCGGCCCGGCGATGACGCCGGTGATCAGGCGGTTGTTCAGCACCCAGGCGGTGGCGAACTGCCCGGCCGTGATGCCGCGCGCCTCGGCATGCTCCTTCAACGTGCGGGCGATGCGCAGGGATTCCGGGCGCCACTCGGTCTGCATCATCCGGGTGTCCTGCCGGCCGGCGCGGGATTCGGCGGGCGGCGGGGCGTCCGGGTCGTACTTGCCGGTCAGCACGCCTCGGGCGAGGGGCGAGTACGGGACGACGCCGAGCCCGTAATGGGCGCAGGCCGGCAGGTGCTCGGTCTCGGGCATGCGGTTGAAGGCGTTGTAATAGGGCTGGCTCACCACCGGCCGGTCGATGCCGATCTCGTCGCACAGCCGGCAGATCTCGGCGACCCGCCAGGACCGGTGGTTCGAGACGCCGAAATGCCGGATCTTGCCGGCCCGCACGAGGTCGGCCATCGCCCGCACGGTCTCGGCCAACGGCGTGTCGTGGTCCTCCTTATGGAGGTAGTAGATGTCGATGAATTCCGTGCCGAGCCGGCGCAGGCTGTCCTCGGCGGCCTTCAGCACATGGACGCGCGAGAGGCCGCGGTCGTTGACGCCCTGGCCGGTCGGGTTGGCGACCTTGGTGGCCAGGATCCAGGCGGCGCGGTCGCCCTGGATCGCCCGGCCGGTGATCTCCTCCGAGCGGCCTTCGGTGTAGACGTTGGCCGTGTCGATGAAGTTGATGCCCGCCTCCCGGGCGCTCCCGACGATGCGGCCGGCGGTCGCCTCGTCGGTCGGCCCGCCGAACATCATCGTGCCGAGGCAGATCGGCGAGACCTTGAGGCCGGAGCGGCCGAGATTGCGGTACTGCATGGGATCCATCCGGTGTCCGTCCGTCGGCTATCTCGGCACCGGGGCGGCGAGGTCAACCATTCAGGCGTAACCCCGAGCTATCCGCGGCGAACCGACCCGCGCGGGGAGCGATCCGCAGAAGCGCCCATTTCGCCTCCCAATATCCTCGGCCACGTGGCGCCCCGCTTCCCATGTCAGAAGGCCAAGTCCGAAAACAATGATCGACCGTCTGGCCGTTCCCCTCGGCATCCCCCTTCCCTGGCTCGACCGGGCCGGGCGCCTCTCATGGCTGAAGCTCGCGATGTTCCTGGGCTGCATCGCGCCAGCCCTGTACCTCGCGGCCGCGTTCCGGCTCGACGCGCTCGGCGCCAAGCCGATCACCGCGCTGATCCACGCCACCGGCGAATGGGCGGTGCGCTTCCTGCTGTTCTCGCTGGCGATCTCGCCCCTGCGCCGGATCGCCGACTGGGGGAAGGTGCTGGTGGTCCGGCGCATGCTCGGCATCACCGTGATGGCCTACGCGGTGGCCCATCTCGCGCTCTACGCGGTCGACCAGAACCTGGTCCTGACCAAGGTCGTCACCGAGATCGCCCTGCGGCTCTACCTGACCATCGGCTTCGTGGCGCTGATCGGGCTGATCGCCCTGGGGCTGACCTCAACGGATGCGGCGATCCGCAACCTGGGGCCGAACTGGCACCGGCTGCACCGGCTCGTCTACACGATCGCGGTGCTGGCTTTGGTCCACTACGTCCTGCAGTCGAAGATCGACGTCAGCGACCCGGTCTTCTCGGCCGGGCTGTTCCTGCTGCTGATGGGCTGGCGGGCGATGCGGCGGTTCAAGCTGCCGGAGCGGCCGTGGTCGCTGCTGCTGCTCGCGATCCTCGGCGGCCTCGCCACGGCGGGACTCGAGGCGGCCTGGTACGGGCTCGCCAGCGGCGTTCCGGCCAGCCTCGTTCTGGCGGCCAATCTCGACTTCTCCGGCCCGATCCGCCCCGCCTGGTGGGTCCTGGCGACCGGGCTGCTGATGCCCGCCATCGCGCTCGTGCGGGGCGCACGCGCGCCGGGCCGGACCGCCAAGTTGGGATCCGGCCGGGACCGCGTGCCCGCGCCGCGCGGGACGGACACCCGAGCCGCAGCCTCACCCTTGTCGCCGTCCGCCTGATGCCGCAGAACCCGCGGCCGGCGGTTCTGGCCGCAGCGGAGTGACACGGGCTATGCGCGGCAAGCTTCTCCTCATCGCGGGCATGCTCGCGCCGACCCTCGCTCTAGCAGCGCCCAAGACGGCACCAGATAAGACGGCACCGGACAAAGGCACGCCGCCGCCGGCCACCGCCCCGCTGGCGACGGCGTGCAAGGCGCCCGAGCCGCCGCCGGCCTCGGCGCGGCCGGTCAAGCCGGCCCTGCCCGAGAAGCCGGCCTGCCTCGACGCCAAGGGCGGCTGCCCCGGCTGGGAGGCCTACAGCTTCAACGACGCGGTCAAGGCCTACAACCTGCAAGCGCAGGCGTTCCGGCCGATCGCCGAGGCCTATGTGCAGAAGCTCAACGCCTACGTGAAGGCGAGCGGGGAATACGCCCAGTGCGAGATCAACGCGATGCAGAACTGAAGCCCGCTGTGGCAGAGCGGTAACCGGACAGCCGGCTGAACGGCGGGCAACCGGGGACGCGGCAGGGGTTCAGCCGGCGCGGCGCAGTCTCCGGCATCGAGGCCGCGATCCCCGCCGCCCGTTCCTGCCGAGGCCGACCAGTGCCCCTCCGTCATGTCATCGGGCGCGCCGGATTCTGCGCCCTGCTGTTCGCCGCCGGCCCAGCGCTGGCGGCCGATTTCGACGGCCCGCCGCCGCCACATGGGTATGGCGGCCCGGTGGACGGCTACGAGCGCGAGCGGCGGCCGCCACCCCCGCCTCCGCCACCGGAGCCGGAATTCCGCAGGCCGCGCTTATCGGCGGCGCCCCCCGAGGCGTGCCGGGAATTCGTCCGGCGCCGGTTCGATCCGGACAGGGCGCCGGTTTTGCGCCGGGTGCGGGTCTGCGACGAGCCGGCCTTCGAGCGCGGACCGCCGCCGCCGCCGGAGGATGACCCGCCCCGTCGCTGGGGCGGACCCCGCTGGTAGGACGGCCCGAATCAGATCCGGGCCGGGGCCTTCTTGAGGGCGGCCGCGAAGGCCTTGAGCTGGCGGTTCAGATCCGCCAGCTCGTTCAGCGCGATGGTCTTGTGGCCGTCGCGGACCGCGCGCTCGATATCCTCGACCTGGAGGCTGACGACGCGGCGGATGGCGGTGGCGACTTGTTCTCGGGTCATCGATGCGAGCGTCTCGTTCGCGCGTCCTGGCGGGCCTCAACGGACGGCCGAAACATGACCGCCGACACCGTTCGGTGATAGGCTGGTAGGCTTAACCGTTGGTGTCCGCAGGCCCCGCCATCCCCGGAAACCGGGCGCGCCGGAACCTAGCGACGCCCCTGGATCTCGCCGCGCCGCATCGGCATCGCGTCGATCGTTGCGAACAGTGTTTGGGGCGGGATCGGCGCTGCGGCTTTGAGCTTGGCGCCGCCATCCTTGCCGACCAGCACCGCCCGGAATTCGCCCGCCGGCAGGGACAGGTGCGTGCGCAAGCGCCGGGCCTCGGCCCCGTCCCCGATCGCCTCCAGCACCACGAGGTCGCGCTCGGCGGCGGCGCCCCGCATCGGACCCAGGGCCGCGCGCTGCGCCCGCAGATCCGGATCGGCCGAATCGGGAGCCGACAGCACCAGCACCCGGGAGCGCCAGCGATAGGCGTCGAGCGATCCGGCCATCGCGGCTCCTGCCGTCAGGGCAGCCAAGCCGAAGCCGATCAGGGTGGTGCGCATCGAGCCTCCTCGCCTACCGATCCCGGTCAACGCACGGAGCGCCCCATTGGCCGCCGCCGCTTGGCGCCCCAGATCGGGGGTCGCAGGCAGAGCATCCGGGAGCCTTTCATGAACGCCGTGAACCGCCGCATCGTCCTGGCGTCGCGCCCGCACGGGGAGCCGAAACCCGAAAACTTCCGCCTGGAAGAAGTGCCGGTGCCGGAGATCGGGCCGGGCGAGATCCTGCTGCGCACCCGCTGGTTGTCGCTCGACCCGTATATGCGCGGCCGGATAAGCGACGCGAAATCCTACGCGACCCCGGTCCAGATCGGCGAGCCGATCACCGCCGAGGTGGTCGGCGAGGTCGTCGCGTCGAAGAATTCGGACATCCCGGTCGGGGAGCTTCGCACGGCCTTCGCGGGCTGGCAGGAATACTTCGCCACCGACGGCAAGGGCACCCGCCGGGTCGATCCGGACGCCGCCCCGCCCTCGACGGCGGTGGGCGTGCTCGGGATGCCCGGCATGACCGCCTATACCGGCCTGCTCAATATCGGCCGGCCGAAGCCCGGGGAGACCGTGGTGGTGGCCGCCGCCGCCGGGCCGGTGGGGTCGCTGGTCGGACAGATCGCCAAGCTGAAGGGCGCCCGGGCGGTGGGGATCGCGGGCGGGCCGGACAAGTGCCGCTACCTCACGGAGGAACTCGGCTTCGATGCCGCCGTGGACCATCGCGGGACCGACCTGCCGGGGGCGCTGGCCGAAGCCTGCCCCAAGGGCATCGACGTGTATTTCGAGAATGTCGGCGGCGCGGTGTTTTCGGCCGTGCTGCCGCTGCTGAACCCGTTCGCCCGGATCCCGGTCTGCGGCCTGGTCTCGGCCTACAACGCCACCGAGGCGCCCCCCGGCCCCGACCGGCTGCCCGGCCTGATGCGCTCGGTGCTCACGAACCGCCTGCACATCCAGGGCTTCATCGTCTGGGATTTCGCCGACCAGGCCGAGACCTTTCGGAGCGAGGTCGGGGCGTGGATCCGGGCGGGCAAGGTCCGCTACCGGGAGGACGTGGTCGAGGGGCTGGAGAACGCGCCCGACGCGTTCATCGGCCTGCTGAAAGGTGGGAATTTCGGCAAGCTGGTTGTGCATATCCCGTAAGCCGATCTTGCCGACCAGATAGAACAGAGATAGAACACGCATGTTTGGCGCGTTGCGGATAGCGGGCACAAGCCCTCACCGCAGGTTGCCGCCCCGACGGCCCGGGCGCATGAGTCCCCGGCCGCCGGGCCCCAGGCCCAGTGAGATCCGTACGGTAAGGAGAGAGCGATGGCGGGCAGCGTCAACAAGGTGATTCTGGTGGGCAATCTCGGGCGCGACCCGGAGATGCGCCGCCTCGGCTCGGGCGACCCGGTCTGCAACCTGCGGCTGGCGACCTCCGAGTCCTGGAAGGACAAGGCCTCCGGCGAGCGCAAGGAGAAGACCGAGTGGCACTCGGTCGTGATCTACAACGACAACCTTGCCCGGGTGGCCGAGCAGTACCTGCGCAAGGGCTCGAAGGTCTATATCGAGGGCCAGCTCCAGACCCGGAAGTGGACCGACAATTCCGGCGTCGAGAAGTACACCACCGAAGTGGTGCTCCAGCGCTTCCGCGGCGAGATGACGATCCTCGACGGCCGCGGCGGTGGCGGCGGCGACTTCGCCGGCGAGGACGAGGGTGGCGGCCAGATCAGCCGCGGCGGCGACTCGGGCGGTGGCCGGGGCGGCGACCGCGGCGGTGATTTCGGCGGCGGCCGCGCCCAGGGCGGCGGCGGTGGCGGCCGTCCGGCCCCGGCTTCGTCCGGTGGCGGCGGCGGCGGCGGTGCCCGCGGCAGCTACGACCTGGACGACGATATCCCGTTCTAGTCCCGCAGGACCGAGCCCGGATCCCGGGGCGGCAAAAGCATCTCGCCACGACGATGATTGTTCAGGACCAAGGCCCCGGCCTTGGTCCTTTTTCGTTTCATGCAGATTCCAGAGTACATGAAAGGATCAGTCCTACACCGTAAGTTCAGCACTATTCATGATCATTTATTTATAGATATCATTTTTTACTAATGACACAACTCAGATAATCTGTCCGAGTCTTACGTCAAATTGGCTTGAGTTTTCCAGCTTGATTTTGTTATCATGCCCATCAAGCATAAATCTCGTGTTTAATTCTAGCCAACTCTGATAAAATCAATACAGATCGATTTTATAATGACATTTTACCGAATAGAATTGTGACATGGAAATTCCGCGATAGATTCTGGGTTCGCACCAAGCGACTCAAGATCAGGAAACTCGCCACGCTCGCCGACGAGCGCGGGGCCCATGCGCCCCTGCATTATCTCGGGGTGCGTATGGCCCCGATCGATCGGCGCGCCGTCAACCTGCGCTGGCTCTGTGCCAACACCCTCACGGGCCTGATCGGCGCCGGCCTGCTCGCCGCCGCTCTCCATGTCTCCCTGCAGGAGGACGGATTCGTTCCGATCCGTCCGGAGATCGGGGGCGCCCGAGCGCGGTCGGGCGAGACCGGCTCGAACAATGCGCGCAAGGGCGACCGTCTGGTGCGTACCCTGATGATCGCCTCGGCCAAGCAGAGCTTTCGCGCGCCGGTGACCGTCCGGCTGGGCGATCACGAGATCATCAAGGCCAAGGCCTTCGTGCGAAGCACCACGCCGCTGTCGATGACGACGGGCGTCTATGCCGGCGAGCCGCCCCGGTTCGACCCGATGAAGTTCGTTTCCGACGAACCCCTGGAGCGCGTCCCCGACGCGGCGGCCGACGCGCCCGGGGCCGAGGTGACGGTGATCAAGCGCGATCTCGGGGACGCCGCCATAGGCCCGAGCGCGCCAGCGCTCACCGACGACGACGTGACCGCCCAGGTCGAGGAGGAGCGCCGGATCACCGCCGAGGCCGGGCGCCGGGCCGCCATCCCGGTCGCGCCGCAGATCCTGCTGTCCCGGACCCTTCAACAGGGCGCGACGGCAGGATCTGCGAGCAAGGACGCGAACCCGTTCAAGGCGATCGAGGTTCTGGTCGTCCCCGAGAACGTCACCAAGGTCGCCAAGGTCGAGCTGAAGCCGAACGAGCCGCCGCTCGTCGAGGAACACAAGCTCGCGCTCAGACGGAGCGAGTCCCTGGAGGCCGCCCTGAAGACCGCCGGCTTGGCGGGCGACGAGCAGATCCGCGGCATCGTCGCGGCTCTGGGTGGCAAGGCTCGCATGGCCGCCCTCGCGGAAGGCCAGCACATACAGGTTCAGATCGCTCCCGGGCCCTATCCCGGCGACCTCCGACAGGTCACCCGGGTCATCCTGTACGGCGAGAGCGGCATCGAGGGCATCGCGGCGCTCAACGACCGCGGCGCTTTCGTCTCGGTGGCCCCACCGGCCGAGGAGGCCCCCGCCCCCAAGCCGCAACCTCAGGCCGAGGCGGGCGAGGACGAGGAGGATTCGGGATCCGGTCCCCGCCTCTACCAGAGCCTCTACGAGACCGCGGCACGCTACGACCTGCCCCGCGCCACCGTCGAGGATATCGTGCGGGTGTTCAGCTACGATCTCGATTTCCAGCGCCGGATCGCCAGCGGCGACGGCCTCGACGTGTTCTACACCTACGACGACGAGGCCGGCGCCGACCGCCCGGACCTGCTCTACGCGGCGCTGACCCTCGGCGGCGAGACCCACAAGGTCTATCGCTTCCAGTCCCCGGACGACGGCACGATCGATTATCTCGACGACCAGGGACGCTCCCTCAAGAAATTCCTGCTGCGCAAGCCCGTGGCCACCGCGGTCTTGAGTTCCAGCTTCGGCTATCGGCGCCACCCGATCCTCGGCTACGCCAAGCTGCATACCGGCGTCGACTGGGCGAGCCCTGTCGGCACGCCGGTCCTGGCCGCGGGCAATGGCACCGTGGCCCGGGTGAAGACCTCATCGAGCTACGGCAACCACGTCGAGATCCAGCACGTGAACGGCTACATCACGGCCTACAATCACATGTCGCGGATCGGAGCCGGTGTGCGGGAAGGCGTCCGGCTCCGGCAGGGGCAGGTGGTCGGCTATGTCGGCTCCACCGGCCTCTCCACCGGGGCACACCTCCATTACGAGGTGATCATCAACGGTCACTTCGTCGACCCGATGAAGATCCGCCTCCCCCGCGGCCGCGAACTGGACGGCCGACTGCTCGCCGAGTTCAATCGCCAGCGCGAGCAGGCCGACGCGACCATGCAGAAGGCGAAGACCACGACGCTCCTCGCCCAAAGAGGCGCCGAGCGCTGAAGCCGCACGGGCTCGACGGCATCCCCGCACTGGTGGGCGCGGGGGGTCTGCGTGGCGTGAGGCGATGGCCTCACAGCATCGGCATGCCGCCGGTGACCGGCACCAGGGCGCCCGACATGAAGCTGCCCTCGCGCGAGGCGAGCAGCACGTAGGCTGGAGCCAGCTCGGCAGGCTGGCCGGCGCGGCCCAGCGGGGTCTGGGCACCGAGCTCCGCGATCTGCTCGGGGCTCTTCACGATCGGCTGGATCGGGGTCCAGACCGGGCCGGGGGCGACGCAATTCACCCGGATGCCCTTGGGGGCGAGCAGGTTCGACAGGCCGATGGTCAGGCTGGCGATGGCGCCCTTGGTGGCGGCGTAGATCAGCATGGTCGGGTCGGCGACCTTGGCCTGGACGCTGGTCGAGTTCACGATCGCGCCGCCCGGCTTCATGTGCGGCACGGCGGCCTGGGTGAGGTAGTACATCGCGAAGACGTTGGCCCGGAACGAGCCCTCGATATCGGCGGCCTTGAGGTCGTCGAGACCCGCGTTCACCACCTGGGCGGCGGCGTTGTTGACCAGGATGTCGAGTCGCCCGAACGCGGCCATGGTGCGGTCCACCAGCGCCCGGCACTGGGCCTCGTCGCGGATGTCGCCCGGCAGCAGCAGGCAGCGGCGGCCGGCCTTCTCGACCCAAGCCTTGGTATCCTCGGCGTCCGACTGCTCGACCTCCAGATAGGAGATCGCCACGTCGGCGCCCTCGCGGGCATAGGCGATGGCGACAGCCCGGCCGATGCCGGAATCGCCGCCGGTGATCAGAGCCGCCTGGCCGGTGAGCAGGCCCTTGCCGACATAGCTCTCTTCGCCGTGGTCGGGCGGCGGCGTCATCCTGGAGATGAGGCCCGGCCGCTCCTGCTGCTGGTCGCCGGGGAACGGCGGCCGGGGACCGGCTTCGCGGGGATCGTCGGTCATCGGGGGCGCGTTCCTGCGGGCTGGGATCCAAGGATCACGGGCCGCGCCCAGCCGTCACAGACACGCCGCCGAGGATGAGGCGCGCCTCAGAACGCCCGGTCGCGGGCGGCGTGCGGACCGCCGTAGCGGCGGCGCAGGAAGGTGACGACCTTGGGCAACAGAAGGGCGATCAGGATCTTGCGCATCAGGCCAACTCGCATCGCGGGTTCGTGAACCGGCAATGCGCCGTGGTGATCGCGGTTCCGTGTGACCGGATCACAGCTCGAGCGTCAACGTCACAGGGGCGTGGTCGGAGGGCCGCTCCCAGCCGCGGGCGTCGCGCAGCACCTCCACCGAGCGGACCGTACCGGCGAGATCCGGCGACACCCAGGCATGGTCCAGGCGCCGACCCTTGTTGGCCGCCGACCAGTCGGGGGAGCGGTAGCTCCACCACGTGTAGATCTTCTCCGGCTCCGGAGTGAGGTGGCGGGCCGTGTCGATCCAGCCGGCCTCCCCGCGCAGGGTTTCCAGCGCCTCGGTCTCGACGGGGGTGTGGCTCACCACGTCGAGGAGCTGCTTGTGCGACCAGACGTCGTGCTCCAGCGGCGCGACGTTGAGGTCGCCGACCAGGATTGCCGGGCCGGAGACGCGCTTGCCGCCCCAGGCCCGCAGCTCGCCCAGGAAGTCGAGCTTGTGGGCGAATTTCGGGTTGAGGTCGCGGTCAGGCACGTCGCCGCCGGCCGGGACGTAGAAATCGTGCAGCACGATCCCCGACGCCGCCCCCGCCTCCGGCCCGAGCACCGCCGAGATGTGCCGGGCATCCTGCTTCTCGCAAAAACCCATCACGCCGCGGGTGTGCAGGGGGAAGCGCGACAGGATCGCGACGCCGTTATAGCCCTTCTGACCGGCGAACATGACGTGCTCGTAGCCGGAACCGCGCAGGGCTTTGAGCGGAAACGCGTCGTCCGGACACTTGGTCTCCTGGAGGCAGAGCACGTCCGGCTTGTGCTCGGCGAGCAAGCGCAGGACCAGATCGATGCGCAGCCGCACCGAGTTGATGTTCCAGGTGGTGACGGACAGGCACACGGGCGGGTCTCGGGTTGGGGACGTAAGGGGCAGCAGAAAAATTGCTTTACGCAAGTTCCGGCTCACAAATTTCGCGTTTCTCAGGCTCGCTCTCGATCAGGGACCTTACGGTCGCAAAATAAACCGCTCTGTCATTCCGGGGCGCCGGAGGCGAGCCCGGAATCCAGAGCCGCCGACGGTGCAAAGGCTTGATCCACCTGCGGTTCTGGGTCCCGGGCTCCGCTGCGCGGCCCCGGGATGACACGGTGGATGTTTCAACGCATGTGCCACCCTCGACCCCTTGGGCGAATGAGATCTTCGTAAACCGTTGCTCAACGAAGCATCCCGCACCGACCAAAAATCAGTTCGGCTGCTGTGATTGCTGGATCTGCTGCTGCATCGCCTTGTCCTCGGCGCGCCCGTAATTGATGAAGAACAGGCTGGCGTCGACGGCCTTAGGCTTTTGCAAGTTCGAGAGCTGCACCGTGGTGACGTAGCCCTGCGGGTCGGTGATCCGCCACTGCGACAGGACCTTCATCTCGGCATCGAAGAACAGCTGGATCTTCGAGGTGCCGCCGAGCGTCGCCCGGTCCTCCAGGCTGATGCGCACGCCGCCCGGGTCGTTGGCGACGTCGGTGACCGAGAGGTCGCGGGCCAGGTCGATCTTCTCGCGCAGCAGGAATTTCAGCGGCGTCTGGGCGATGAAGTAGAGGTCCTGGGTGGCGAGCTTGCGGTCGCGCACTGCCACGGAGGTGCCGTCGGCCACGACCTCCAGCGGCGACGGCTGGTCGTAGTCGAAGCGCAGGCGGCCGGGCTTGGCGAGCGTCAGCTTGCCGCCGATCCGGCGCCCGTCCGCGCCGATCTGCATGAAGGTGCCGGTTAGGGTGTTCATGGCGTTGAAATACGCATTGGCCTGGGCCAGCAGCGTGGCGGCGTCCGCGGGCTCCGATGGGGCCAGCGCCGCGGGCGCGCCCACCGCGGCGACCTTGGGCTCGGTCGCCTTGTGGTCGGATTTATCGGGCCCCTTGCCTGGCTTGAGGCTGCCGGTCTTCGGCGCGTCCTTGACCGCATCCTTGGCGGCAGAGTCCTTGGCGGTGGGCTTGGCCGCCGGCTTCTTGGCCGTCGGCGCGGGCGCCGCCGGGGCGGCCTCCGGCTCCGGGGCAGGCTCGTCCTTGCGGCCGAACAGGCTGTCGATGAACGCGCCGACCTGCGCCTGCGCCGGGGCGGCGGGGGCGAGCCACAGCCCGGCGGCGATCAGGGAGCCGGCTGTGCGGGTGCGGCGGCCGATCATCGGCAAAACCTCCTGGGCGCCCGGGCGGGCGCTCCGGCAGAAACGGGATGGGCGGGGCTGAGCGTCGAGCGCTTTAGAGCCCCGCCCTGTGGCGAAGATGCGACGCGCCGGGCCGCGACCGATCGGATCGCGGCCCGGCAGCGGCCTCACTCGTCGTCGTACATCCCGCTCGAGGCGTGCGGCGCGCCGGCGACCAGGATGTCGCGCTTGCCGGCATGGTTGGCTGGGCCGACGATGCCCTCGATCTCCATCCGCTCCATGATCGAGGCGGCGCGGTTGTAGCCGATCTGCAGGCGGCGCTGGATGTAGCTGGTCGAGGCCTTCTGATCGCGCAGCACCACCTCGATCGCCTGCTTGTACAGGTCGTCCGACTCGCCGCCCGTCGCCGCCGCGAAGGCGCCGATGTCGAAAACCGGGGCCTCCTCGTCGGGCTCCTCGGAACGCTCAACTTTTTCCGCCTTGGCGCCGCGACCGGACTTGCCCTCCTTGGCCGGCTCCTCGGGGGTGTCGTCGGTGGTGACGGCGTCGAGATAGCTCGGGCGGCCCTGACGCTTCAGGTGGGCGACCACGCTCTCGACCTCGCTGTCCGAGCAGAACGGCCCGTGCACGCGCGTGGTACGCCCGCCGCCGGCCATGAACAGCATGTCGCCCTGACCGAGCAGCTGCTCCGCGCCCATCTCGCCGAGAATG
>NZ_JAKSYL010000060.1 GCF_022829515.1 Methylobacterium sp. J-048 | reverse complement strand
GCGTTCCGGATGCCGTTCGGCCCGCTGACCTTCAACGAGCGTGTGATCCTCTGACGACAGACGATGGATAGGCGATGGGCGAGCTTCTGCTGATCACCGACGACATCCATCGCGGCCGACGTCTGGCCCGCGATCTCGGCGCGTTCGGTTCATGCCGGATCCACGATCTTTACGACGAGGCGACGCCGTCCCGCGGCGCCGGTCTGATCGTCAGCGATGTGGAGGGCCTGAACTCCGAGGCGCTCGTGCTCATGCGCCGCATCCTGGAGCGGGTGCGCGACGAGGGCATGCCGTATCTCTTCCTCGTCCACGGCAACGTCGCCCGCGCCGAAGCCCAAGCCCGGATCCTAGGCGCGACCGCGACGCTCCCCGTCAACGCCTCGGCTCGCCTCGTCACCGACAAGCTCGCCCAGATCAGTGGGCAAACCCGATCGATTGCGACAGGTGAACGGCAGGCGGTCCAAGCCAGGCAGTTCTTCGCGGAGACGTTCTTCTCGGGCCGAGCGATCACCATCGCGGTAGCGGACACCGGCACCGAGCTGATCATCCAGGCCATCCGGGACGTCGGCATCCACGATTGGGTGCAGGCAGTCCAGCGCTTCGACGACGTCACTCACCAGCACTGCCTGCTCGTTGCCGGCCTCGCCGCAGCGTTCTCCGGGACCCTCGGTTTCGGTGCCGCCGACCGTCATCATCTCGCAAAAGCCGCTCTGCTGCACGACGTCGGCAAGACGAAAATCCCGACCGCGATCCTGAACAAGCCGGGCAAGCTCGACGTGGCCGAAATGGCGGTGATGCGTACCCATCCGGCAGAGGGGTACGCCATGCTCGTCAACGGCGGCTTCGACGCGTCCCTGCTCGCGGTCGTGCGCTCGCACCACGAGATGCTCGACGGCTCGGGCTACCCGGACGGGCTGAGGGGAGCCGAGATCCCTGACCTGGTCCGACTGGTGACGATCTGTGACATCCATGCGGCGCTGATCGAGCATCGGCCGTACAAAGCCGCGATGGACGCGGCGCAGGCCTACGCCATTCTGGACGGCATGGCGGGACGGCTCGACGCGGATCTCGTGCGCGCGTTCCGGCCCGTGGCGGTGGCATTCGATCCCGCCGCGAAGACCCTGGTCCATTCGAGCTGATAGCGTTCTGGAAAAATAACTCGGGCTACTGCACGTGGAGGGTGAGCTTCATCTTTGGGTGGATGCCGCACTGGATGATGAAGTCGCCGGGCTCCTTGAGGGTCAGCGTCGCCTGCTTGCCGGGTTCCTGGTCGCCGGCGTCGAACGCGAAGCGATCGGCCTCGATGAAGGGGTGGTGCACCGCGCTGTCGTCGCCG
>NZ_JAKSYL010000056.1 GCF_022829515.1 Methylobacterium sp. J-048 | reverse complement strand
CACGTCTCGAGCGGCAGGTCTTCGAGGGGCACAGGCGGCGCGCCGATCCCGGCATTGTTGAACAGCAGGTCGAGGCGGCCGAACCGGGACTTGGTCTGGGCGAACAGGTTGGCGATCGAGGCCGGGTCGGTCACGTCGGTGGGCACCACCAGGGCGCGCCCCGCCTCGATCTGCGCCGCGACCTCGTCGAGCGGCGCTTGCCGCCGACCGGACAGAACGACCTGCCACCCGGCCCCGGCGAGGGCCAGGGCCGACGCCTTGCCGACGCCCGTGCCGGCTCCGGTCACGATCGCGATCCGATCCGCTCCCGACATCGCTTCCTCCCTGATTATGACGTTGTCCTGCCTGTACCGGACCGCCGCCCCGGCGCGAAGGGCGATCGGTTTCAGATGGGATCGGACCGTATCGGCCGGCGACGCGCTATAGTGGAGCACGGGGGATGCGGATCGGGAGCGGCGCGATGGGGGCGTATCACTACTGGGCGCGCGGGTTCGGGACAGGGCGGAGGTGAACGCACCCGAGATCCCGTTTCTGGCCGGCCTTGACGCCATGGCGGTCGACGCGGTGCGTGGCCGCATGGTCTCGATGGTCGTACCGGCCGGCCACATCCTGTTCGAGCAGGGCGATGCCGGCGACGCGCTCTATACCCTGGTCTCCGGCGCGGTCGGCGTCTCGACCCGCGATCAACACGGCATCTATACCCGGATCGCCCGCCTGCGGCCGCCCGAAACCGTCGGCGAGATGGCGCTGCTGTCCGAGGCGCCGCGGGCGGCGACCGTGATGGCGCTGCGCGACTCGCAGCTCCTGTGCCTCACGCGCCCGGCCTTCGAGGCTGTGATCACGGAGCATCCCCACACGCTCCTGTACTTCGCCCGGATGCTCGCCGAGCGCCTGCGCACGCTCTACGAAGGCCATTCGGTGCACCATGCGCCGCGCACCTTCGTGGTGCTGGCGGTGACCGACGGCCCGGATCCCGAATCGTTCGCGCAGGCCTTCGCCGCCGCTCTGGATGCGCTCCTGCCCGGTGCAACCGGCTGTCTGGCCCGATGGCCGGACGGCGCCGACGAAGACTGGGTTCACGCTTTCGAAGCCCGGCACGCCCGCACGGTGTTCGTGGCACGGGACATCGACGGTCCCTGGTCCCGGCTGAGCCAGCGCCTGGGCGATCACGTCCTGCTGCTGGCCGAGCCCGGCGCGCCGCCGCATCCAGGCGTGACCGCCTACCTGGAACGGGTGCGCTCGGATTGGATCCGCATGGATCTGGTGGTGCGCCAGGATCCGCATGCCGAACGCCCGAAGGCCCTGCATCCAGCGGTCGCGGACCTGCCCGCGGCCATGCGGATCCAGCACCGCTCCGGTCGGCCGGACGACATGGCGCGGCTGGCTCGGCTCGCCTGCGGCGCAGGACGGGGCCTCGTGCTCGGCGGCGGCGGCGCGCGGGCGCTGGCCCATCTCGGCGTCCTCAAGGCCCTCGACGAGGCCGGCTGCGCGCCCGACTTCGTCGGCGGCACCAGCATGGGCGCGATCATCGCGGCCAGCCTCGCCATGGGCTGGAGCCTTGCCGAGATCCGGGAGCAGACCGAGACCACCTTCACCGGCCGCAACCTGATCAACGACTACACGCTGCCGATCCATGCCCTGACCCGGGGCGCCAAGGTCGATGCCAGCCTCGCCGCGCGTTACGGTGGCGTGCGCATCGAGGATCTGTGGCTGCCGTTCTTCTGCGTCTCGTCGAACCTGACGACTGGGCGCGCGATGATCCACCGCGACGGCGACCTGCCCAAGGCGCTGCGGGCGAGCATCGCCATCCCGGGGCTGCTGCCGCCGGTCCTGTGCGACGAAGGCGTCCTGGTCGATGGCGGCATGATGAACAACGTGCCGGCGGATGTCGCCGCCGACCTGGAGCGCGGCCCGGTCCTGGCCGTCGACGTCGGCAGCGACCGCGCGTTCCAGGACATGCCGAGTCGGGGCTGGCGCGGCCGTCTCCTGCGCAGGCTGATCGGGTCGCCGGCGGCGATGCCGGCCCTCGCGCCACTGCTGCTGCGCGCCGCCACCGTCTCGAGCGATGCGCAGACCATGGTGGCGGCAGCCCACGCCACGGCTCTGCTCAAGCCGCCGCTCGCCGGCATCGACCTGCGCGCCTGGTCGAGCTTCCGGGAATCCGCCGAACTCGGCTACCGGGATACCTGCGCGCATATCGCGGCCGGCCATCTGGCGCGGTGGCTCGATCCGATGCGCTGACCCATCGCCGGTTCGGACCGAACCGTCGGTTGTGCGCCAACGCACTGCGGCGATGCGCGGCGGGTAACCGAATGCCCCGCGCGACGATCTTCACTGGAGAGAAGACACGTCGAGCCCGAGAATTATGATGCCCCATTCCCCAAGACCGCACGCCGCGGCCGACACGAACGTCGCGCAAAACCTACGGGACGGCGCGGGATCGCCCTATGTCCCGGCGAAAGGTGCCCTGCTGCACGGTGCGGCCTTCGTCCTGCTCTGCCTTTGGACGCGGACCTCTCCGGACCGCCTCAGGGACCAACTCGACGCCGAGGCGGGCGCCTGTTCCGCCCTCGGCTTCTGACGGGACGGACACGCGGCGATTCCAGCCGTGAGCCGTCGGCCATGCGGAGCGCGGGACCTGATGACGGATGTGGTGGGCGTCACGTTTCGCCGGATCGGCCTGCCGGAGGTGAGCCTGCACGTCGCCGAGGCCGGCCCGGATTCGGGTCCGCCGACCATCCTGCTGCACGGCTTCCCGGAATTCTGGTACGGCTGGCGCCACCAGATCGGGCCGCTCGCGGAAGCCGGCCTGCGCCTCGTCGTACCGGACCAGCGCGGCTACGGCCTCAGCGACAAGCCGAACGGCGTGGCCGCCTACCACCTCGATAAGCTGGCCGCCGACGTGATCGCCCTGGCCGACGCCTACGGCTTCGCCACGATCCGCCTCGTCGGCCACGATTGGGGCGGGCTCGTCGCGTGGTGGACGGCCAGCCACTATCCCGACCGGATCGCCCGGCTCGCCATCCTCAACGCGCCGCATCCGGGCGTGGTCGGATCCTATATCCGCCGTCACCCGGGGCAGTGGCTGCGCAGTTCCTATGTCGGCCTGTTCCAGCTGCCGGTCCTGCCGGAGCGGCTGCTCACCGCGGACCGGTGCCGAGCCCTGCGGCGGGCGCTGACCCGAACGAGCCGGCCGGGCGCCTTCGCGGCCTCCGACCTCGACCGCTACGTCGCGGCCTGGCTACAGCCCGGCGCGATGACGGCCATGCTGAACTGGTATCGGGCCCTGGCCCAGTTGCCGCGAACCGAGCCGCCGCGCGTGCCCGTGCCGACGCTGATCCTCTGGGGCAGGCAGGACACGGCCCTGCAACCGGGCCTCGCGGAAGCCAGCTTGGCGCTCTGCGAGTCCGGGCGGATCCAATGGCATGCGCAAGCAACCCATTGGCTCGCTCATGAGGAGCCGGAAGCCGTGAACGCCGCGCTGCGGACCTTCCTGGCCTAGCCGGCTTCGAAGCGCAAAGCCTGGTCACACCTTCACACCGGTCCCGCACACCAGTCCCGCGATCCGTCCGCTTCACCGAATCTCTGCTCGTCTCGGCATCGGGCGGTTCACGACAGCGCAAATGTCTCCGCCGGCGTAATTGCCGACCCAGTTTCTCCTCATAAGTTGCATCGACACAGTTCAGCCCTTGCTTAGGGTCGTTTTCGTCAGCCTCATACGGTTTGGATCACGGCTTAATCCCACGCTTAGTCAGTTTGCACAGAACCCTTTTTGCCTGTCTCCCAGGAACATACCGGTCCGCGAACCATTGTGGTGGGACTTAACCGAAATCGACCGGAGCATTTCAACAATGTCATTTCGTTCACTGCTGAATGCGGGCTTGGTGTTGGGCGGTCTCGTCGCCGGAACGGCGACGGTGCAGGCTGCGCCGGCCGCGCCGCAGCCGGGCCTGGTCGGGCACGACATGGTCGAGTCCGTGGTGATGCATCACCGGATGCACCGGCATCACTCGACGCGCCATGAGCGCCGAGCCCGCCGCCTGAACACGATGCGGCACGGCAACCCGAACGCCAAGAACCCAGCCCTGCGCGGCTACCAGCAGAACCTCGGCGGCACCACCAACGGTCCGCGCTACTGAGCCGACCGACCCGGTTGGAACGACGGCCCGGCGCCCACAGCGCCGGGTTTTTTTGTTTCGACGGTGCCTCATCCACGGGTGGTGATGGTTTCTCCCCAGGCGCATCGCGCGGCACGGCCTGATTCGGCGGCGTCACTCTGCTAAGAGGCGCCATGGCTCGAACCGCCGTCCGCACCGCTCCTGAAACGCCGCCCGCCGCCAGCCTGGATCCGGCCGGCGCCACGCCGATGATGGCGCAGTATATCGAGATCAAGGCGGCCAACCCCGACTGCCTCCTGTTCTACCGGATGGGGGATTTCTACGAGCTGTTCTTCGGCGATGCGGAGATCGCTTCGCGGGCGCTCGGCATCGTGCTGACCAAGCGCGGCCGACACGGCGGCACCGAGATCCCGATGTGCGGCGTCCCGGTGGACCGGGCCGACGATTACCTCAGCCGGCTGATCGCCCTGGGCAACCGGGTCGCCGTCTGCGAGCAGACCGAGGATCCGGCCGAGGCGAAGCGGCGCGGGCCGAAATCGGTGGTCCGGCGGGAGGTGGTGCGCCTCGTCACGCCGGGCACGATCACGGAAGATCGGCTGCTCGATCCGGCCAGCGCCAATCTCCTGCTGGCGATCGGGCGGCGCAAGACCGGGGAGGGCGCCACGGCCTACGGGCTGGCCGCCATCGACATCTCGACCGGCCGCTTCTCCCTCAGCGAGGTCTCGGGCGGCGATCTCGCCGGCGCCATCGCCCGGCACGATCCCCGGGAGATCGTCCTGTCCGAGGCGATCCATGCCGAGCCAGCCCTGGCTCGGATCTGGCAGGAGAGCCGGGCCGCGATCGTCCCCCTGGCTCAAGCCGAACTGGAGCCGGCCGCGGCCGAGCGGCGGGTGCGCGAGCAATACGGCGTCTCGACGCTTGACGGCTTCGGCAGCTTCACCCGGGCCGAGATCCAGGCTGCCGGGACGGCCCTGCTGTACATCGCCCGGACCCAGATCGCCGCCCGGGCGCCGCTGTCGGTGCCCAGCCGAGAGGAGGCCGGGGCGACGCTCGCCATCGATGCCGCCACCCGCGCCAATCTGGAACTGACCCGAACCCTCTCGGGCGCACGCGCAGGCAGCCTTCTCGACACGATCGACCGGACGGTGACGGCCAACGGTGCCCGGCTGCTGGCCGAGCGCCTCGCCGGTCCGCTCACCGATCTGACCCGGATCGCCAAGCGGCACGAGACGGTCGCGCTGCTGGTCGAGGACCACGCCCTGCGCCGCACGATCCGCGAGACGCTGGCCAGGGCGCCCGACCTCGCCCGGGCGTTGTCGCGGATCGGGCTCGGCCGCGGCGGACCCCGCGACCTTGCGGCGATCCGGGACGGGCTCGCAGCAGCCGCCGGGCTCGGGACCGTCCTGACGCGATCCGACGCGACCACGGCGGAGCTGACTCAGATCGCGCAGGCCTGCGGGGCCGCCGACCCGGCTTTGATCCAGACCCTGCTGGCGGCGCTGGCCGACGACCTGCCGCTGTCCCGCCGGGACGGCAATTTCGTGCGTGCGGGCTACGCCGCCGAGATCGACGAGGCCCGGCTGCTCGGTCAGGATTCGCGCAAGGTCGTGGCGGCGCTCCAGGCCCGCTACGCGGAGGAGACCAGTTGCCGGACCCTGCGGATCAAGCACAACAACCTGCTCGGCTATTTCATCGAGGTTCCGCAATCGTTGGGCGAGGCCTGCCTCAAGGGTCTGCAGCGCGACTTCGTCCACCGCCAGACCATGGTCGACGCGATGCGCTTCACCAGCGTCGAGCTCGGGGACCTGGAACGGAAGATCGCCGGTGCGACCGAGCGGGCCGAGGCCCTCGAAGCCGCGGTGTTCGATGACTTGGCCGGGCGGGTCCTGGGCCAGGCCGAAACGATCGCCCGGACGGCCGAGGCCCTGGCCTCGCTGGATGTGGCCGCCAGCAACGCCGAGCTTGCGGTCGAGCTGGACTGGCGCCGGCCCGAGGTCGACGATTCGCTGGCGTTTGCCATCGCGGGCGGCCGCCACCCTGTGGTCGAGGCGGCCCTGCGCCGGGCCGGCGCGCCGTTCATCGCCAACGAGTGCGACCTGTCGGGCGAGACACGGGGCCGGATCCGGCTGATCACCGGCCCGAACATGGGCGGCAAGTCGACCTTCCTGCGCCAGAACGCCCTGATCGCGGTGCTGGCCCAGATGGGCGCCTTCGTGCCGGCGGCCTCGGCACGGATCGGCCGGGTCGACCGGCTGTTCTCCCGGGTCGGCGCCGCCGACGACCTCGCGCGCGGGCAATCGACCTTCATGGTCGAGATGGTCGAGACCGCCGCGATCCTCAATCAGGCTACACGTCGCTCCCTGGTGATCCTCGACGAGATCGGCCGGGGCACCGCGACCTTCGACGGGCTGTCGATCGCCTGGGCCTGCCTGGAGCATCTCCACGAGGCCAATGCCTGCCGGGCGCTATTCGCCACGCATTTCCACGAGCTGACGGCTCTGGGCGACCGGCTGGCGCGGCTCGACAACGCCACCCTGAAGGTGGCCGAGCACCGCGACGGCGTGGTGTTCCTGCACGAGGTGGTGCCGGGCATCGCCGAGCGCAGCTACGGCCTGCAGGTGGCCCGCCTGGCCGGCCTACCGGGCAGCGTCGTGGCCCGGGCCGGGGCGATCCTGAAGAGCCTGGAGAAGGCCGAGCGCGGACGCCCGGCCCGGGCCAAGATCGACGACCTGCCGCTGTTCGCCGCCCTCGCGCCGCCGCCACCGCCGGAGCCCCCGGCGGAGGATCCGTTGGGCGCGCTGCTCGACGCGATCGACCCGGACGCGTTGACGCCTCGGGAGGCGCTGGATGCGCTCTACCGGCTGAAGCGGGAGCGGGCGGAGACGCGGTGATCGCGGGGTGACCGGGGGGGCTCCCACCAATCCTCCTCATCCTGAGGTGCTGCGCAGCAGCCTCGAAGGAGCGTTCCAGAAATCGCGCGGCTGGCTGGAGGGCTCCTTCGAGGCCTCCGCTTCGCTCCGTCGCCTCAGGATGAGGGAGGGGTCGGGGAGCGTCCGTTGCAAAAACTTACGGCGCCGGCGCGAAATGAAACCCGTCCGGCGCCCCCTGCTCCGGCACCCGGCCGGCCCGGCGGTCGGCGACCCAGTCCAGGATGCTGGCGACCACGCGCTCGGAATAGGGCTTTGCGATCACCCCGATGGCGCCGGCGAAGTCGTCCGGGATGCGCTTGGCATTGGCGGTCATGAACACCACGGTGATCCGCGGATCGGCCGCCAGCGCCCGGGCGACCTCGACGCCTGTCGGACCGTCGACCAAGTGAATGTCCACGAAGGCGACGTCGGGCTCAGCCGCACGGCCGAGGGCGATCGCCTCCGCCGAGCTGCCGGCGATGCCGACCGTCACGTGCCCGAGATCGTCCAGCAGGCATTCGAGTTCGAGCGCGATCAGCACCTCATCCTCGACCACGAGGATGCGGAGCGCAGCGTCCGCGCCGGCGTTCCCACCCCTCATGCGATCTCCCTTTTGGCGTGTCGACCGCTGAGCTTGCCATCAGCTTGAAGCGTTCGGGCCGAATTCTCAAGCCATCGACTGAAGCGGAATATCGATCGCCACGTGGGTACCCGGCCCGGCATCGGCCCACGCGATGGTCCCGCGCAGTTGCCGAACCACCATCTCCACGAGATTGTGCCCGAAGCCGGCCGGGTTCGGCGCCGCGGCGGCCAGGCCCACGCCGTCGTCCCGGATCGTCAGCTGCATGCCGGCCTCGGTGCGGCGTGCGGTGATCGAGACGCGACCCTCCCGCGCGTTCGGAAAGGCATGCCGCAGGGCATTGGCGGTCAGCTCATGGATCATCAGGGCGAGCGGCGCCGCCATGGCGGCGGCCACCGAGATCGGCTCGACCTCGGCCTCGACCCGCTGCTTGTCGTGATCGAGCCCGGCATTCACGTCGGACAGGAACTCGGCCGCGAAGTCGCCCAGGTTGAAATGGGTGCAGTCGCCTTCCGAGTAGAGCATCCGATGCGCGGTGGAGAGCGCGCCGATCCGTTCGGCCATGCCCTGGAGCGCGTCCCGAGCATCGCCCTCCGGGGTGCGGCGGGCTTTGAGAAGCATCAGCGACGAGATCACCTGAAGATTGTTCTTCACCCGGTGGTCGACCTCGTGGAGCAGGGCGGTCTTCTGTTCCAGCGCGGCGCTCAGGTCGTGGGTCCGGGCCGCGACCAGGCGCTCCAGCTCGTCGTTGGTGACCCGCATGGTCACCTCGCGCTCACGGGTATGGGTCATGTCCGCCTGAGCCGCGTAGAAATACGCGAGGCCGGCCGCGTCGTGGACCGGCGTGACCGTCATTGCGCTCCAGTACGGCGTTCCGTCCTTGCGATAATTGAGCAGTTCGGCGGTGATCGAATCGCCGGCTTGGACAGCTTCGCGGATCCGGGCGACCTCCGCTCGGTCGGTCCCCGGCCCCTGCAGCATGCGGCAATTGCGTCCCACCAGCTCCTCCGCGGCGAAGCCGCTCAGTTCCAGAAACGCATCGTTGACCCAGGAAATCGGGTTGTCGGGCGCGCGCGCGTCGGTGATCACCATCGGTGATGGACTGCGCGCAAAGGCATCGACCAGCATCGCATGCGGCGGGCCGGGCTCGGACGGGGTACTCAACACATCATTCCAAACTTGGTCGACCCGACAGATCCGCACAATGCGGCGGCATAGCGGAGCCAGGCGCGCTCCGCATATGCGGGACGTGGACACCACGTTAAGCAGGCATCGACCATGATTAAGGCGCTCGGCCTCCCGATTCAGCCAAGACCCGAACGGCCCAAGGCTGCCACGATTTCGCGGGATCAAGGCCAATAAGGCTCAGGAGTTCCATGCGATGGCCAACCCGCCACAGGCTGCGCGGCGCTTTCATCTGCGCGACATCGTCGAGGATCGCCGAATCGTGCTGATGCTGGCGCTCGGATTCTCCTCCGGGCTGCCGCTCCTGCTGGTGCTGGGGACGTTCACGCTCCGGCTCGCCTTCTCGGATATCGACGTGCGGGCGATCGGCCTGTTCAGCTACGTGGCGCTACCGTACTCGCTGAAATTCCTCTGGGCGCCGGCGATCGACCGGCTGAACGTGCCGGTCTTGAGCGCGCGGCTCGGCCGGCGACGGGCCTGGATGGTGACGACGCAGGCCGCCGTCGCCCTGTGCCTGATCCTGATGGCGTTCTCCGACCCGAAGACCAATCTGGCGCTGCTCGGCCTGGGCGCCTTCCTGGTGGCGTTCTGCGCGGCGAGCCAGGACGTTGTGGTCGACGGCTGGCGCATCGACGCCGCCGGCAGCGACTTCCAGGGGATCCTGGCGGCGACCTCGAACCTCGGCTATCGGCTTGGGCTGATCGCGGCAGGCGCCGGGGCGCTGTTCATCGCCGCCTCGGGGGGCTGGACCCTGGCCTACCTGACCATGGCCGCCCTGATGCTGGTCGGCATGATCGCCGCGCTGCTGGCGCCGGCCTTCGACGCGCCGCCGCGGGTGCAGGCGGAGGCATCCGGCCATTCGCGGTTCTGGTCGATGCGCCGGGCCGTACTGGAGCCGCTGACGGAATTGCACGGGCGGTTCGGCGGCGCGCTCTGGGGCATCCTGCTGCTGGTAGCGCTCTACCGCCTGCCGGACTTCCTCTCCGGCGTGATGGCGAGCCCGCTCTACCGGGCGCTCGGCTTCGACCTGAAGGAGATCGCCACCGTCACCAAGCTCTACGGCATCTGGGTCGGCATCGCGGGCGGCTTCGCCGGCGGCTGGGCGCTCGCCCGGCTGGGCCTGTTCCCGACCCTGCTGCTCGGCGCCTTCCTGGCCGCATCCTCGCACCTCGCCTTCGCCTGGCTCTCGGCCGGTGCGCCCGAGATCTGGCGCTTGACGGTGGCGATCTCGATCGAGAACTTCTGCGGCTCCTTCGCTGGCATCGTCCTGATCGCCTATATGTCGAGCCTCACCAGCACGGCCTACGCGGCAACGCAGTACGCGCTGTTCTCCTCGCTCTACGCGCTGCCGGGCAAGCTGATTGCGGGCTCCTCCGGCTTCGTGGTCGCGGCGATCGGCTATCCGGCCTTCTTCGTGATGACATCGCTGGTCGGGATTCCGGTTCTAATCCTCTGCCTCGCGGTCGGGCGGCGCGGGCAGCGGCAGGACGAGGCCGCGGCGCGGGCGGCCGAGGAGGCGGGGAACCGCATCCCGGCGCCCGAGCTTCCTTCCACGGCGCGGGCGACGGGGACCGCGTGACGCGAACAGATCCAGGAATTCACGGATGAGCACGAGCGACCTCACTCGCGCCGACACGACGCTGCCGGCGCCTATCCCTGAGACCGCCTTGAGCGATGCGGACCTGGCCGCCCTGCGCAGGGCCGTGCAGGTGCTGGAGCGGCCGAGCCTGGCCGCCCGCCTGTCCTCGGCCGCCGGCGCACCCCTCGACATCATCGGCCGCTCGCTGCCCGCCCCGGTCACCGAGGCGGTCGGCCGGTCCACCGAAGCGGCGATGCGCGGCGCCCTGCGGGTCGCCCTGGCGACCCTGCCGCGCACGAACGTGGTCCCCGCGGACGGCACCGAGATCGAGGCAGTCGCCGCCAAGGCCGAGAGCCGGCTGACGCGAATGCTCGGCTCGGGCGATACCAAGCACAAGGCGTTCGCCGCTCTTTCCGGCGCCATCGGGGGGGCGTTCGGCCTCGCGACCCTGGCGGTGGAACTGCCTGTCTCGACGACGCTGATGCTGCGCTCGATCGCCGAGATCGCCCGGGAGGAGGGCGAGAACCTGGAAACGCCGGAGGGCGCGCTCGCCTGCGTTCAGGTCTTCGCCCTCGGCGGGCGGACCACGCCCGAGACCGAGGCCGGTTCGGCGCTGACCGAGAGCGGCTATTTCGCCGTGCGTGCGGCCCTGGCCAAGACCCTGTCGGAGGCGGCCCGCTACGCCGGCAGCAAGACCCTGCTCGACCAGTCGGCACCGGCCCTGATCCGGTTCACCGCGCAGATCGCGGCCCGGTTCGGCCTCGTGGTCTCGCAGAAGGTCGCCGCGCAGGCGGTGCCGGTGCTCGGCGCCTTCGGGGGCGCCGCGGTGAACACCGCCTTCATGAGCCACTTCCAATCGACCGCCCGGGCGCATTTCACGGTCCGGCGGCTGGAGCGGGCCTACGGTGCGGCCGCCGTGCGGGCGGCCTACGAGGTTGAGAAGGCCGCACTCGGGGTGGCCTGAGCGGTTTTTCCGCTTCACCGTCATTGCGAGCGCAACGAAGCAACCCAGCGTGGCGCGCGATCTGAGGACGTTGGCGTTTCCCTAGGTTGCTTCGCTCCGCTCGCAATGACGGCGTGTGGTCGAATCCCGAACCCGCCTTGATCCGTGCTCCCGGACGCCTCAAAACCACGTCGCGTGACGCGGAGCGCGGAGGCGATTCTGATCAGCAACGCGGAGATGGTGGCCCGGCTCGCCCTGGCGGCTCTGGCCGGCAGCGTGGTCGGGTTGGAGCGGGAGCGTCTGCTCTGGGCAGCGGGCCTGCGGACGCACATGCTCGTCTGCGTCGGCTCCTGCCTGATCATGATCGTCTCGGCCTTCGGCTTCAGCGACGTCCTGGGCACCAAGGACATCGTGCTCGATCCCTCACGCATGGCCGCGCAGGTGGTGTCGGGCATCGGCTTCCTCGGGGCGGGTACGATCCTGCTCCGCGGCGAGGTGGTGAAGGGCCTGACCACGGCGGCGAGCCTGTGGGGCGTGGCCGCGATCGGCTTGGCGGTGGGCAGCGGGCTCTACGTGCCGGCCCTGGCGACCACGGTCCTGGTGGTCGGGATCCTGGCCGGGATCAAGCCGTTCGAGGAGCGCTGGCGCGAGCGGATGCGGTCGCAGACCCTGCGCATGACCGTCCGCAAGGGCACGATGTCGATCGACACGCTCCACGACGTCACGGGTGAGCGCGCCTCGCGGGTGCGCCAGTTCACCACCCGCCCGGCCTCCGACCCGGATCTCGACGAGGTCACCGTCACCTTCGTCCGGCTGTCGCGCACGAGCTTCGAGGCGATCGCCACAAAACTGCGCGAGACCGCGGACGTGATCTCGGTCGATACCGTCAACAGCTGAGGGTCAGGCCGCCGCCTCGCCGTCGAGGAACAACCGGTAGGCCGGGTTCTCGGTCTCGTCGGTTGCCGGGTAGCCCAGCGCCTCGATCGCCGCGTCGAACCGGACGCGCTCGGCCGGCGGCACCGCGATCCCGGCGAGCACCCGGCCGTAATCGGCGCCGTGGTTGCGGTAGTGGAACAGTGTGATGTCGAAGTTCGGCCCCAGGGCATCCAGGAACTTCATCAGCGCGCCGGGCCGCTCCGGGAACTGGAAGCGGAACAGCCGCTCGTGCGCGACGCCCACGGCCCGGCCGCCGACCATGTAGCGGACATGGACCTTGGCCATCTCGTTGTCGCTCATGTCGAGCACCCGGTAGCCGGCCTCGCGCAGGTCGCCGATCAGCGCCTGCTTCTCGCGCTTGCCGCCCGCGATGTTGATGCCCACGAAGATCTGCGCCTCGGCGCCCGGCGCGTGGCGGTAGTTGAATTCGGTGATCACGCGGGGCCCGAGCGCCCGGATGAAGGCCCGGTAGGCGCCGGGCTGCTCCGGAATGGTGACGCCGAGCAAGACCTCGCGCTGCTCGCCGATCTCTGCCCGCTCGGCGATGTGGCGCAGCCGGTCGAAGTTGAGATTCGCCCCCGACGAGATCGCGATCAGGGTGCCGTCGCCGCCCTCGCGCTCGGCGTAGAGCTTGGCCCCGGCGAGGCTCAGCGCCCCGGACGGCTCGGACACCGCCCGCGTGTCGTCGAAGATGTCCTTGACCGCCGCGCACATGGCGTCGGTGTCCGCCGTGATGACCTCGTCGAGAAATTCGCGGCAGAGCCGGAACGTCTCCTCGCCGGCCTGGCGCACGGCGACCCCGTCGGCGAACAGCCCGACCGAGGGGAGGCTGACCCGCGTGTCGGCGGCCAGAGCCGCGGCCATGCAGGCGGCGTCCTCCGGCTCGACGCCGATCACCTTGGTGCCCGGCCGCAGGTACTTCACGAAAGTCGCGATCCCGGCCGCCAGCCCGCCGCCGCCCACCGGCACGAAGATCGCCTCGATCGGCCCGGTATGCTGCTCCAGGATCTCCTTGCCGATCGTCCCCTGGCCGGCGATCACGTCGGGATCGTCGAACGGGTGCAGGAAGGTCAGGCCCTGCTCGGCCTCCAGGATCTTGGCCTGGGCCAGGGCCTCGTCGAAGGCGTCACCGTGCAGCACCACCTCGGCGCCGCGAGCCCGGCAGGCATCGACCTTGATCGACGGGGTGGTGCGCGGCATCACGATCACCGCCCGCGCCCCGAGCTTGGCCGCCGCCAGCGCGACGCCCTGCGCATGGTTGCCCGCCGAGGCGCAGACCACGCCGCGCGCGATCTGGTCCGGGCTCAGGCCCGACATCTTGTTGTAGGCGCCCCGCAGCTTGAACGAGAAGACCGGCTGCAGATCCTCGCGCTTCAGCAGCACGGGCCGGCCGAGCCGCTGCGTCATCCGGGGCATCGGATCGAGCGGGCTCTCGATCGCCACGTCGTAGACGCGGGCGGTCAGGATCTTACGGATGTAGTCGGTCATTGTTTTGGGACTTGGGGCGCGGGACGCGGTTGGGCCGAGATAGACCCTCGCGCCGCGAGATGCGAGCGGCGTGCCCGTTCAGGTCAGATGCCGCGCCCAATCCTGGCGGCCGTGCAGGACCCGGACGATCAGGATGCCGTCCGCTTGCTCGACATACGCAACGACATGGGCGCGGTAGGGATACAGCCGCACCGGCCGCACGAAGTCATCCCGCAGGCGGGCCATCAGCGGATTCTCGGACAGCAGGGCGAACAGCGCCTTCAGCCCGGCATAGTATCGCTCGGCCTGGTCGCTGCCGAAGGCGGCGGCACCGGCCACGTAGATGTCGATGAGATCCCGGTCCGCCTGCCGCGTCGTCCGGATGGTCACGGATTCTGGGTAACCCGCACGCGCTCCCGGGCCTCGGCCAGGACATCATCCAGCGACCGTTCACTGATGCCACTGTCGAACCCTTCGGCAATCAGCGTCTGAAGCTGCGCAAGGCCGTCGCTCTTTTCCTGATCGCGGCGGATCAGATCGCGGACATAGTCGCTGGCGCTGCCAAAGCGCCCGGTCCCGGCCTGAGCCTCGACCCAGTCCTTCATCGCCTCAGGCAACGACACGTTCAGGGTCACCATGCCGAACGGCCTCCATCGCCGCGCAGCATGGCAAAGAGTCTCAAATTTTGCCAGGTGCAATGACACTGCGACGATCTCAGCGGATTCGGCAGACCTCATCCCACCCGTTCCACCAAAGCCGCCATCCAAACCAGCAGCGCCGCCGCTTGCGCCATGAAGGTGCCGGCCGAGGCCAGGTCCTTCACGGTGCCGATCATCGGGTGATGCCCCGGGTGGACGTGGTCGCAGAGCTTTTCCACAGCGGTGTTCAGGAATTCGGCGGCCAGCATCAGCAGCAGGCTCACCATCAGGGCGACCCGGACCCACAGGGTCGCGCCGAGGAGCAGGGCCACGGGTACGCCCAGCGCCAGCAGCATCAGCTCCTGCCGCACGGCCCGCTCGGTGCGGGCGCCGTGACGCAGGCCGCGCCAGGAATTGAGGAAAGCGAGGACCAGGGCGTTCATCGGGCCACGCCCTCCGGCACAGACCGACTGATCCATTTGGCGAGCAGCGGCCCGGTGATCAGCACGACGAACAGGCGTAGCGTCTGCACGGCGAGCACGAAGGAGACATCCGCCTTCGAGCCGACCGCGATGATCGCCACGGAATCGAGGCCGCCCGGGCTGGTGGCCAGCACCGCCGTAAGCAGGTCAATCGGCAGCAGGAAGGTCAAGCCCCAGCCCCAGGCCGCACACAGGGCGATCACGGAGCAGGTCGCCGTCAGGATCCCGGGGAGCGCCGTCACGGTCAGCCGCAGGGTCTCCCGGGTGAAGCGCAGGCCGACATAGATGCCGATGCAGGCATAGGCGAGTTCGAGGATCGGCGCCGGGAGCGACATCCGCACCAGCCCGCTGGCATGGAGCAGGCTGCCGAGCACCATCGGGCCGATCTGCGCGCCGGCCGGGACCCGCAGCGCCAAGGCGACGCCAGCGCCGACCACCGCGACCGCCAGCGTCGCCAGCAGCGAGAGCGGCCCGGTGACCTCGGCTCCGCCGGCGGCGGCGCCCGGGACCGGCGCCTCCATGAGGAACCGGGCGGCGAGCGAGGCCGAGAACACCACCGCGGCGACGCGGACATACTGCATGAACGCGACGAGGCGCGGATCCGCCCCGAAATCCTCGGCCATCGCCACCATGGCCGAGGCGCCCCCGGGGGACGAGCCCCAGGCCGCCGTGGTGCCGGGCAGGACCCGCAGCCGGGTCAGGACCCAGCCTACGAGGCCGCTCGCCGCCACGGTCACCAGCACGACGGCGACGATCAGCGGCCCGTCATCGAACAGGGTCTGGGCAATCTGCCCGGTCACCGCGTGGGCCACCAGGCAGCCGATCATCGCCTGTGCGGCGTTGAAGGCGAAGCGCGGCACGTGCAGCCGGGAGCCGCCGACCCCGAAGGCGATCGCGGCGATCATCGGGCCGAGCAGCAGCGCCGCGGGGAAACCCGCCTGCAGCAGCCCGTACGAGACGGCCGCCGACGCGACGGCGAGGGCGGCCCATAGGCCGAGAGTGCGGGAGGAGGGCAAGGCGACCGGTGGACGATTCACCCGCACTGATTGCCGGGCGGAGGCCCGCTACACCGCAATATGGGCCCTGTCACGGCAAAGATTTTTTGGAATGCCAATGTTAGGGTTGGCGATTCCGGTGTTCGCGTGAGGTTGCACGAACCTCCTTCTCTCGAGCTGAGGCATCTCGACCGCTTGCCGCCCGTCACACGGCCAATCCCATCCAACCCCCTCATCCTGAGGTGCCCGCGTCAGCGGGCCTCGAAGGAGCCCTCCAGCCGGCCGCGCAATCCCTGGAGGGCTCCTTCGAGGCCTACGCTGCGCTTCGGCACCTCAGGATGAGGGGGGTGGGTCGGAGGAGCGCTATATCGGGTACGGTTCTACGGGCCCTTCCTGATATCCAGAAAAGACGCATCCAACCGGTCGCGAGCCGCCGCAAGGGCGGCGCGGCGATCGGCCAGCCAGGTCCGGTCGGCGTCGAGCCGCGTCCGGGCGGCGGCGAGCATGCGCCGCACTTCTGCGGGCTGCGGGCCGCCCAGGCCCTTCGCGGCGTCGATCATGCCGCGGGCAGACAGGGCGGCGCGAAACCGAGCCTCGTCGAGGGGCAGGTCGGGCTTCAGGCCCGAGCCCGCGGCGGCCTCCGCGTAGATCCGCTTCACCTCGGCGAAGGGCAGGTCGGCCGGGCGGAGGTCGTGGCTGCGACCGTAGCTCACCAGCTCGGAGGCGAAATGGTGCCCGAGCCGGAACGGCACGTCGGCCTCGCGCTGGAGCGTGTCGGCAAGTTCCGTGGTGGTGGAGTAATCGGCCGCGACCTCGTCGGCGGCCCGGTCGCGGTCGACCACCAAGCCGTCGAGGACCCGGGTCCAGCGCCGGCAGGTCTCGGCCGCCTCGGACACGGTCCGGCCCGGTGGCTCGGCCTGATTGCGCTTGTAGTCCGGCATGCCGGACTCGACGTTGTGGGCCATGATGGCGAAGGCCTGCGCGGCGCCGACCACATCGCTCGCCTTCATGCGCAGGCTGTAGAGCGCCACCGGGTTGCGCTTCTGCGGCATGATGCTGCTCGGCCCCGTCAGCGCCCCCTCGCGCAGCAGTATCCAAGGCCGGGTCTGGTGGTACTGGGCGTAGAGGTCCTGCGCGAAACTGCCGGCCGTGGTGGCGAGGTTGGCGGACAGGCCAGTCAGCTCCAGGCCGAGATCCATCGGGGCGAGCTGGCCGGCATCGTAGCTGTTCTCCACCGGCGCGTCGAAGCCGAGCAGCCCGGCGAGGCGGACGCGGTCGACCGGAAAGCTCGACGTGCCCAACGCCGCGGCGCCGAGCGGCGACAGATTCACCCGCGTCCAGCTCTCGCGCAGGCGGTCCGCGTCGCGGGCCAGCGCCCCGGCATAGCCGAGTAGGTAGTGGCCCAACGTCGTCGGCTGCGCCTGCACGCCGTTGGTGTAAGCCGGGACGATCGTGTCGGCCTCCCGCTCGGCCACGGTGAGGAGCGCGGCGCGGGTCGCGTCCAGAGCCTCGGCGAGGTCGAGCAGCCGGTCCCGCTGGTCGAGCTTCAGCACGGTCGGGATGATGTCCTGGCGGCTGCGGCCGGAATGCATCCGGGTGGCGTCCGGGCCGGCGATGGCGGTGATCAGCGGCTCGACCCGCAGGTAATCGTCCGGCCGCTCGGCCCCCGGCCTGGCGGCGTCGGAGGCGACTTGGTCGAGGGCCCGGGCGATCCGCGCGCCGAGATCGCGTGGGACGATGCCAGCCTCCACGCTCATCAGCAGGGAGGCGCGGTCGATGGCGTCGATGCGGGCGAAGCTGTCGTGCGGCTCGGCGCGGGCCGCCACGGGGGCGAGGAGGGCGACCAGGGTCGCGATCAGTCTGCGCCGCATGCGCCTGCTCCTGTGGGCCGACGTTTCGCGCCGGACGAGGCATTCTCTCCGATCCGCAGGGTCTTCACACTTCACATTCCGGATCGCATGCGAGGAGGGCGTCTATTGGAAAGTCCTCAGCTCGTCGGCAGCACGGTTCGACCAACCAGCCCGCTGCCTTGTGAACAACCCCGTCATTCCGGGGCCGCGTCGTGGAGCCCGGAATGATAGGGCGCTGAACGAACGTCCTTACCCCACGGCCCAAACCTGAAAACTAAGCCGCCCCATCCCGGCACGCCGCCGTGCCGGGCGGTGCATGAGCCCGGAAGAACGCCGCGAGGTTCGCCAGCCCGGGCGCGCGGGGGTCGCTCGCTCGCCAGGCCAGCGCGATGGTCCGGCCCGGCCCGTCGACGTCGAAGGCCCGGGTCACGGTGAGGCCGGTCGGGTCGGGGCCGGCGGGCACCGCCAGCGCCGGCAGCAGGGTGTAGCCGGTTCCGGCCGCCACCATCGAGCGGAGCGTCTCCAGGCTGGTGGCGTGCCGCCCCACCGATGATCCGGCACCGCAGGCCGCGATCGCCTGGTCGCGCAGGCAATTGCCCTCGTCGAGCAGCAGCAGGTCCGGCCCGGCGATCTCGGTGGCCGACAGGGCGCCGCCGCGGGCCAGGGCGTGCTCGGCGGGGCAGGCCAGCCAGAACGGCTCGACGAAGAGCGGCGCGACCGCCAGCCCGACGGGGGGCAGCGGCAGCGAGACGAGGGCGGCGTCGATGCGGCCGTCGCGCAGGCCCTCGACGATCTCGGCGGTGCGCGATTCCGACAGCGACAGGGTCAGCAGCGGGTATTGCTGCCGCAGGGGCCGAAGCACGAGCGGGAAAAAGTAGGGGCCCAGCGTCTGGATCGCAGCCAGCACGAGCCGGCCGGTGAGCGGCGAGCCGCGGCCCTCGGTGGCGAGCGCCAGCAATCGCTGGGCCTCGGCCAGGACGATCCGCGACTGCCGCACGATCCCCTGGCCGGCCTCCGTGAGCAGCACCCGGCGGTTCGAGCGCTCGAACAGGGTCAGGCCGAGGGACGCTTCGAGCTTGCGGACCTGCACGCTCAAGGTCGGCTGGCTGACGTTGCAGCGCTCGGCGGCCCGGCCGAAATGGCCTTCGTCGGCGACGGCGACCACATACTCGAGGTCGCGTAGGGACAGACCCGACAGATTCATAGGCTGTGCCTATCACGGCGTTTGCGACGATGCATTAGCCATTGGGCCCGCGGAGGTCCATAACCTCGTCGGAACGGTTCCAGTCTGGCGAGTCGGCCCCATATGCCGACCACAGGCACCACGGAGAGACGAGACGCATGAGCGATCAACGCCCGATCCTGACCACCCGCCAGGGCCATCCGGTCCGCGACAACCAGAGCACCCGCACGGTCGGCGAGCGCGGCCCCGCGACGCTTGAGAACTACCAGTTCATCGAGAAGATCACCCACTTCGATCGCGAGCGCATCCCCGAGCGCGTGGTCCATGCCCGTGGCGCCGGCGCCCACGGCTACTTCGAGGCCTACGGCAAGATCGGCAACGAGCCGGCCTCGAAGTACACCCGCGCCCGGGTGCTGAACGAGACCGGCGTGAAGACGCCGATGTTCGTGCGTTTCTCCACGGTGGCCGGCGCTAAGGAGAGCCCGGAGACCGAGCGCGACCCGCGCGGCTTCGCGGTGAAGTTCAAGACCGTCGACGGCAATTGGGACCTGGTTGGCAACAACCTGAAGGTGTTCTTCATCCGGGACGCGATCAAGTTCCCCGACATGATCCACGCGTTCAAGCCGGACCCGGTGACCAACCGCCAGGAGGCGTGGCGTTTCTTCGACTTCGTGGCCCAGCACCCCGAGTCGATCCACATGGTGACGCATCTCAAGTCGCCCTGGGGCATCCCGGCCAACTACCGCGAGATGGAAGGCTCGGGCGTCAACACCTACAAGCTGGTCAACGACCAGGGCGAGGCCGTGCTCTGCAAGTTCCACTGGGAGCCCAAGCAGGGCGTTCGCAACCTGACCTCGGCGCAGGCCGCGGAGATCCAGGGCAAGGACGTCGGCCACGCGACCCGCGACCTCTACGACAACATCAAGGCCGGCAACTTCCCCGAGTGGGAGTTCTGCGTGCAGATTATGCCGGACGGCCCGAACGACCACCTGTCGTTCGACCCGCTGGACGACACGAAGCTGTGGCCGGTGGACCAGTTCCCGCTTCTGCCGGTGGGCCGCATGGTCCTGGACCGGGTGCCGGACAACTTCTTCGCTGAAGTCGAACAGTCGGCCTTCGGCACCGGCGTGCTGGTGGACGGCATCGACTTCTCGGACGACAAGATGCTGCAGGGCCGGACCCTGTCCTACTCGGACACCCAGCGCTACCGCGTCGGCCCGAACTACCTCCAGCTGCCGATCAACGCGCCGCAACCGGGCGTGAAGGTCTATTCCAACCAGCGGGACGGCCAGATGACCTATTCGGTCGACGGCACCGGGCCGAACAAGCACATCAACTACGAGCCCTCGACCCTGGCCGAGGGCCTGCGCGAGGCCCCCAAGCCGGCCAAGGAGTACCGTCAGCCGGTGCAGGGCCAGCTCGGCCGCTACCAGACCTCGCGCACCGAGGACGACTACACCCAGGCCGGCGTCCGGTACCGCTCGTTCCAGGATTGGGAGCGGGACGACCTGATCGCCAATCTCGTCGGCGACATGAAGCAGTGCCCGGAGCCGATCCAGCTGCGGATGGTCTGGCACTTCTGGCACGCGGATGAGGATTACGGCCGTCGCGTCGCTGAGGGTGCGGGCATCGATCTGGAGAAGGCCAAGGCCCTGCCGCCGCTGCCGGGCCGCGCCGCCCCGCACAAGCGCCTGCAGGCCGAGACCTACACGGACGGCTCCCAGGCCCACCGCGTCGCCGCCGAGTAAGGTTTTCACGCGGCGCCGAACCAGCCCTGAATGAATGAAGGCCCCGCGGGTGAGAGCCCGCGGGGCCTTTTTTTGGCCTGATCGGGGAGCGCGATCCACGCTCAAGGGCAGCGGCGGCGGACGTGGCCCCGGCCGATATAGGTGTGTGTCACCGGATCGTAGGTCCGGAAGCGGCGGGCGCAGGCCGCGACCGCGGCGGAGAGATCGGCCGGGTCCGCCTCGACCACGGGCGGCACGTCGGCCGGCGCCACGTAGACCGGGCGACGGTAGATCCGCGGCGCGTAGACATAGGCATCGTCGAAGAACGGCTCGCCGAAATCGTCCCAGAGACTGCCTACTCCAAAGCCGAGCCCGAGGCCGGCAAGCCCGTAGGCGTAAGGACCGCCATACCAGGGGCGATAAAAATATGGGCGCCGGAAGCCGAAGCCGGGCCGGTATGCTCGCCCACCGACGATCGCCGGACCCGGCCGGACCGGCCCCAGGGGCCGCCCCCAGGCGCCGACCCGGGTCCCGACACCGCCGTGGAAACCGGCCCCGAATCCCCGCGCTTCGGCGCTCGTCATCGCCAGCGGGAGCGCGATGATCGCGGACGCAACCAGAAGAAGCGTCAACCTGTCGATACCTGCCATGCCGTTCACCCGAAGCAAGACGCCGGTCTCGCTGGCACGCGGACTCGGCGGAAGACTGCGGATTATCCTGGTCCGGCCGAGGGATCCGTCAAGAGTGCTTCATGCGTGCTTCCGGCATCGCGACCTCATCTGTCGCCCGCGCAGAATAACTTGTCCGGTGCGAGGCGGATGGGCGGCGTGTGCCGCACCGATCAGCGGCTTCGGGCCGGACGCGGCGGTGGCTGGAGCGGCGCGCTCCCCGAATCCGGCGCGGCGGCGTTGACCTTGCGGTCGCGACCGGCGGCCTGCCCGACAAGGATGGCGGTGATCGCGATACCGACGAACAGGCCGCCCGCCAGGCCCCAGCCGCCGGTCGCCTCGTGGGCGAGCCCGAAGGCCAGCGGTCCGAGGCAGGCGCCGGTATAGCCGATGCCCTGCGCCATGGCCGAGAGCCCGGCGGCGCTGGCAGCATCGGCGGCGCGCAGGACGATCAGCGTCAGGCCGAGGCCGAAGCAGCCGCCGATGCCGAAGCCGAGGGCGCAGGCCGCGGGAATCCGCAGCGCGTCGGGACCGAAGGCGAGCACCACGAACGCCGCCGCGGTGAGCCCCGGGATGGCGACGATCCAGGCCCGTTGGTCGCGCCCGCGGGCGGCCAGCATGGCGGTGATCAGCGCGCCCGGCGCCTGGACCAGGGTCATCAGAGAGGCGTAGAGGCCGGCATCGAGCGCCGAGAGACCGCGCGCCTGCAGCAGCAGCGGCAGCCAGCCGAACAGGATGTAGGCCAGCGAGGATTGCAGGCCCATGAAGCCGGTGACCCACCACGCCAGGGGATCGCGCAGCAGCCGCCCGGCGGAGGGGGCCTGGGTCGAGGCCGTGCGGCGGGCGAACGGGATCCACAGGAACCCCGCCACCAGCGCGGGCAGCGCCCAGATTGCGAGCGCCGAGGGCCAGCCGCCGCCGAGCGCATGCTCCACCGGGACCGCGGCGCCCGCGCCCGCCGCCGCGCCGAGGCACAGGGTCATGGTGTAGAGGCCGGTCATCAGCCCGCTGCTGCCGGAAAAATCGCGCTTCACCAGGGCCGGCAGCAGCACGTTGTCGAGCCCGATCCCGATGGCGGCCAGCGCCGTGCCGGCGAACAGCGGCCCGAGGCCACCGAGGCCGCGCAGGGCGAGGCCCGCGGCCAGGATCGTGGCGCCGACCAGCACGGCGAGGTCGGGGCCGATCCGGCGGATCAGCGGCGCCGCCAGCGCGCAGGCGATCCCGAGGCACAGGACCGGCAGGGTGGTGAGGATTGCAGCGCCGCCGGCGCTCAGCCCGGTGCTGTCCCGGATGGTCGCCAGCAATGGCCCGATCGTGCTGAGCGCCGGGCGCAGGTTGAACGCGACCAGCATCAGCGCGAGGCCGAGGAGGATCCGGCCCGGGGCCGTCCGCTCCGGGCTCATGGCCGCCGCCGGGCGGTGAGGGCGCCGCCCAGGCAAGCGGCGAGCATCAGCGCGAAGGCGGCGTCACCGAATTGGCCGTACAGGGTGCCGCCGACGATGCGGGCGGGCAGGTCCGCATCGAGCCAGATCTCTTTGTCGAGTTCGGTCTGCGCAAGGATGCGGCCATGCGGGTCGATCACCGCGGAGATCCCGGTATTGGCGTCGCGGATCAGCGGCAGCCCCTCCTCGACGGCGCGCAGCCGCGCCTGGGCCAGGTGCTGGCGGGGGCCCGGCGTATCGCCGAACCAGGCATCGTTGGTGACGTTCAGGATCAGCCCGGGCGGGCGCGGCACCGAGGGAGCGGCCGCCGGCAGGATGGCGTGCGGGAAGATCGCCTCGTAGCAGATCGTGGCCGCCACCGGCGGCAGGCCCGGCACGGTCAGGATCCGCTGCGCCGCCAGGGTCCCCGCCGAGAACCCGCCGGGGATCGCCACGAACTGGCGCAGGCCCAACGCCCGGAGCGCCGCGTCGAGGGGCGCCGGCAGGTACTCGCCAAACGGGACGAGGTGGACCTTGTCGTAGGTGTCGGAGATCACGCCGTCCGGTCCGATCACCATCACGGCGTTGAAGTAGCGCAGGCGCTCGCCCGGCAGGGGCTCCTCCGCCCGTGCCGCCCCGGTGACCAGGTGCTGCCCGGGCTTGAGTCCGGCCGCCACCTTGGCCAGGGCGTCGGGATCGCGCTGGATCAGGAACGGGAAGGCCGATTCCGGCCAGACGATATGGGTCGGATCGGGCTCGCCGGCCTCGGTCGGGCGCTGGCTCAACTCGATATAGCGGTCGACGATGTCCGCCCGATTCTCGGGCCGGAACTTGGCATCCTGGGGCAGGTTCGGCTGGACGAGGCGGAGCCGAACGCCCGTCACCACCGGATCGGGCGGCCCGAGGCGGACGGCGCCGTAGAGGGCCATGCCGATCAGCACGATCGCGGCGGCGGCACTCGGCCCGAACCGGCTGCGCGGATGCGAGCCCGTCGCCAGGGTTGCGGGCGCGGCGCAGATCAGAACCGCCAGGATGGTCAGGCCGTAGAGGCCGATCGCGGCGGCCCATTGCATCAGCCAGAGGTTCTGGGCCAGCGCCATCCCCAGCGTGTTCCAGGGGAAACCCGTGAACAGATGGCCGCGCAGCCACTCGGCAGCGCCGATCCCGAAGGCCAGCGCTGCGATCCGCGCCGGGCCGCGGGCCCAGAGCAGGCCCGCCGCGCCGAACCCCGCGCCGTAGAACAGGCCGAGCGCGAAGGGCAGTCCGACGACGCCGAGCGGGAGGGCCCAGAGGAATTCGTCGGCCTCCACCAGAAAAGCTTGGCCGAGCCACCACAGGCCGGCGGTGAGGTAGCCGAAGCCCCAGGCCCAGCCGATCAGGAAGCAGGGCCAGAGCCGTCGCAGGACGGTCCGGTCCGCGGCCGCGCCATCCGTGAGCCAGACCGCCACCGAGAGCGAGACGGCCAGAGCCGGCAGGAAGCCGTAGGGCGGCATCGCCAGCGCGCCCAGCGCACCGGCGAGCCAGGCAAGCCCGAGCCGCCGCCAGCCGGTCAGCCGGGCGATGGCCTGCACGAAGCCCGGGGAGGGGCGGCCCATGGCACCGCGCGGGTCGCCAACGTCCCGGGCATGCCCCACGGTCAGGATCGCCACTCAGCACCCGTCACGCGATGACCGTCATGGATGCGGCGTCTCGGGGACCGGCGACGGGGCGGGCGGGGGCAGGGCCAGCGGCACCACCTTGCTGATCCGCGCCGGCCCCTTGTGGAAGCGCAGGCGCTTGAGGCGACGCGGATCGGCATCGAGCACCTCGAATTCGAGGTCGCCCGGCCCGGTGATCAGCTCGCCGCGGGACGGGACCCGGCCGGCCAGGGTGACGATCATGCCGCCCAGTGTGTCGATCTCCTCGGCCATGTCGCCGACCGCCGCGACGAGATCCACGCCGGTGGCCTCGGACACTTCAGCCAGCGGCGTGCGGGCATCCGCCACGAACACCTCGTCCTCGCCGTCGACCCGCTGGACCTGCTTGGCCTCGGCGACGTCGTGCTCGTCCTCGATGTCGCCGACCACGACCTCGATCAGATCCTCGATCGAGATCAGCCCGTCGGTCCCGCCGTACTCGTCGATGACCAGGGCCATGTGGGTCCGGGTCGCCTGCATCCGCACCAGCAGGTCGATCGCCGGCATGGAGGGGGGCACGAACAGCACCGGCCGCTGGATGCGGGTGGCGGCCAGCGTGGTGGTGAGATCGACCTTGCCGAGATCCAGCGCCCGGGGGAGCCGTACCGGCTGGCGGCGGGTCCGCGGCACGACGGTGGCCTCGGCCTCCACGGCCGTGACGACCGGGGCCGCAGCGACGGTGCTGGGGCTGCGCCGGGTCGGCTCGGCCTTGGCGGCGATGTGATCGACCAGGTCGCGGATGTGGACCATGCCGCGGGGGTCGTCGAGCGTCTCACCGTAGACCGGTAGCCGGGAATGGCCGGCGGTGCGGAACAGCTTGAGCAGGTCGCCGAGATTGGTGTCGTTCGACACCGCGACGATGTCGGCCCGGGGGACCATCACGTCGTCGACCCGCACCTTGTGCAATCCGAGCACGTTCTTGAGCATGATCCGCTCAAGGGGGGAGAGACCGCTCTCGCCGGCATCGGGCTCGGCGAGCGCCTCCTCAAGGCCCTCGCGCAGCGAATCGCGCGGCTTGAGGTGGAGCGCCTGCAACAGGCGATCGTACCAGGGCTCCCGGGACTGGGACTCGCCCTCGGTGGAACTGGGCGCGGCCAGGGCCGCGCCGCGACTTCGATCGTTGCTCATGTCTCTCGGATCTGGGGGCGGTGGGGAATCGGCCGCTCAGGCATAAGGATCGGAAATGCCCAAGGTCGCGAGGGCCGCGACTTCGAGCGCTTCCATGGCCTCGGCCTCGGCCTCGCCGATCTCGTGGTCCTGACCGAGACAATGCAGGGTGCCATGGACGAGGAGGTGCGCGAGGTGATTCTGGAGCGGCTTCGACTGCTCCGCACTTTCGCGCACAAGGGTCTCGTAGGCAAGGACCACATCGCCCAACGGCAGCGCGGCGCCCGCATGGCGGGGCTGCGGCGCGGCCGGGAAGGACAGCACGTTGGTCGGCTTGTCCTTGCCGCGCCAGGTGCGGTTGAGCTCCTGAACGGTGACATCGTCGGTCAGCATGACGCTGACCTCCACGGGGCCGTCCGGCGGCGCGGGGGCGGCGGCGAGCCCGGCCTCGACAGCACGGATGACGAGCGATTCGAGATCCGGGATCGCAGTTTCCCAACGTTCGTCCTCGACAGAAATGTCGATGTCGTGAGGCATGCTCACGCCAGGGGCCGGCGCCGGGGGTTGGGATTGCGGTCGGAATCACCCTCGCCGTGGGAGGCGTGCTCGTAGGCGGTGACGATCCGGCGCACGAGGTCGTGGCGGACCACGTCCACGTCCTTGAAGGTCACGCGGCCGATCCCCTCAACGCCGTCGAGCACCTTCACAGCTTCGACCAAGCCGGATTTCTGGCCCGGCGGCAGGTCGACCTGGCTCGGATCGCCGGTGATGATCATGCGCGAGTTTTCGCCGAGGCGGGTCAAGAACATCTTCATCTGCATGGAGGTGGTGTTCTGCGCCTCGTCGAGGAGCACCACGGCGTTGGTGAGCGTGCGCCCGCGCATGAAGGCGAGCGGCGCGATCTCGATGATGCCGGTCTGCAGGCCGCGGTCGACATGGCGCGCCTCCATGAAGTCGTAGAGGGCGTCATAGATCGGGCGGAGATACGGATCGACCTTGTCGCGCATGTCGCCCGGGAGGAAGCCCAGGCGCTCGCCGGCCTCGACCGCCGGGCGGGACAGGATCAGCCGCTCGGCATGGCCCTGCTCGAGCAGGGACACGGCGTGGCCCACCGCCAGCCAGGTCTTGCCGGTACCGGCCGGTCCTTCCGCGAAGACCAGTTCGTTGGCGCGCAGGAGCTTGATGTACTGGTCCTGCGCCGGGTTGCGCGCCCGCACCGCGCCGCGGCGGCGGGTGGCGATCTGCTCGAAATGCGGCTTGTCGGCCTCGGCGGCGATCGCCTCGGCGGGGAACAGGCTGGCCTGGGCGGTGGATTCGCGGATCGCCCCGTCGACATCGCCCAGCGTCAGGGTGCTGCCGCCAGTGCGGACCCGGGCGTAGAGCTTCTGGAACACCCGCCTTGCCTTCTCGGCGGCATCGGGCGAGCCCTTGATGACAAGGTGGTTGCCGAGCGCCGTGGCGGTGACGTCGAGCCGGCGCTCGATATGGGCGACGTTCTGGTCGTATTGACCGAAGACGAGGCTCGCGAGGCGGTTGTCGTCGAAGGTCAGCGGCACCTCGACCGTCTCGTCCGATCCGGCCGGCCTGGCCGCCGGCCCGCGGCCCTTCAGGGTGCCGCGCGCGCCAGACCCGTCCGACGCGCTCAACCTGTGATCCTCACCACCATCCCCATCGATCCGATCCTCACGCCGCCACGGCCTCGGAGGCCGGCTGCCCGAACAGGCTGTTGGTGCTGGCCTGGACGATCCGGACCGGCACGACCGACCCGATATGGTGGGGCGCGGCGTCGAACTGCACAGCCAGAAGGTGCGGCGTCTTGCCCGCGACCTGACCCGGATGCCGGCCTGCCTTCTCGACCAGGACGTCGAACACCTGGCCGACCGCAGCACGCTGGTAGGCGTAGCGCTGCGCGTCCAGCAGCGCCTGCAGTTCGGCGAGCCGCTCCGCCATCACCGCTTCCGGGACGCTATCAGCACGCTCGGCCGCCGGCGTGCCGGGGCGGGGGCTGTACTTGAACGAGAACGCGCTCTCGAAGCCGATCTCGCGGACCAAGTCCAGGGTGTCGGCGAAGTCGGCATCGGTCTCGCCCGGGAAGCCGACGATGAAGTCGGAGGACAGGGCGACGTCCGGCCGGGCGGCACGCACGCGGGCGATCAGGCGGCGATACTGGTCGCGGGTGTGCTTCCGGTTCATCGCGGCGAGGATCCGGTCCGAGCCCGACTGCACCGGCAGGTGCAGGTAGGGCATCAGGGCCGGCACCTCGGCATGGGCGCGGACCAGCGCGTCGTCGAAATCGTTGGGATGGCTCGTGGTGTAGCGGATCCGCGCGAGCCCGGGGATTTTTGCAACGGCCCGAACGAGTTCGGCGAGCCCAACCGGCGAACCGTCGGGACCGAGACCGTGATAACCGTTGACGTTCTGGCCAATCAGCGTGACCTCGCGGGCGCCGCCCTCGGCAAGCCTCTGGGCTTCGGCCAGCACCGCCGCCACCGGGCGCGAGACCTCGGCGCCGCGGGTATAGGGCACCACGCAGAAGGCGCAGAACTTGTCGCAGCCCTCCTGCACGGTGAGGAAGGCCGTCGGCCCGGACATCCGGCGCCGGGGGAGGTGCGTGAACTTGTCCTCGACCGGGAACTCCGTATCGACCACCCGACCTTCACGGGAGCGGGCCAGGAGGTCCGGCAGGCGGTGGTAGCTCTGCGGGCCGACCACCACGTCCACCGCGGGCTGGCGCGCCTGGATCTCGGCGCCCTCGGCCTGGGCGACGCAGCCGGCGACGACGATGCGCGTGTCGAGGCCGCGGGCCTGCCGCTCGCCCTTCAGGACGCGCAGACGTCCGAGCTCGGAATAGACCTTCTCGGCGGCCTTCTCGCGGATGTGGCAGGTGTTGAGGACGACGACATCGGCCTCCTCCACCGAATCGGTCGCCACGAACCCTTCAGCGCCCAGCACGTCGGCCATGCGAGCCGCGTCGTAGGCGTTCATCTGGCAACCGTAGGATTTGACGAAGGCCTTCTTCAACGCGTTCCGCCCTAAACCGTCCGCTTCCCCATGGGCCCGCTCCGATCCTATGCGGACCGGCGGGCGGGAGCCTGTAGCACGGATCGCGCGGGCCGTCGCGACACCCACGGCAGAACGGGGTTTCCAGAGGGCGTGCCCTTTGAGGGGCTGCCCCCCGAGACCCCAGGGCTCTGCCCTGGACCCGCGAAAGGTCTCGGACCTTTCGAATCCAGGATCGAGAGCCCAGGGCAGGGGAGGCGGCGGGGCCTGCCCGCCGCCCCGTCGTCAGTGGGCCGCCGCGGCGGCCGGGACGTCGATGACCATCTGCTGAAAGAACGGCACGTAGGCCTGGAGCATCACGAACAGGCCGACCAGGCAGGCCAGCGCGATCGAATGCCAGAACACGAAGCGCAGGATCTTGCCCTCCTGGCCGAAATAGCCGGTGGCCGTGGAGGCGACGACGATCGACTGGGCGTCGATCATCTTGCCCATCACGCCGCCCGACGAGTTCGCCGCCGCCATCAGCACGCCCGGGAGCCCGAGCTGCTCGGAGGTGATGCGCTGCAGCCCGCCGAACAGCACGTTCGAGGCGGTATCCGACCCGGTCAGCGCGACGCCCATCCAGCCGAGCAGGGTGCCGAAGAACGGGTACAGAATGCCGGTGCCCGCGAAGGCGAGGCCGAGCGTGGCGTCGACGCCCGCGTAGCGGGTCAGAACGCCGAGCGCCAACATCGCCGCGATGGTGATCAGCGAGTAGCGCAGCGCCCAGATGGTCTCGACATAGGCAGTGACGAGACGCACCGGCGAGAACCGCATGATCAGGCCGGAAATGACCGCGGCGATCAGCACCCCGGTCCCGGTGAAGGACATGTAGGTGAACAGGAACACCGCGCCCTCGGGCACGGGCTTCGGCACCACCGGCGGCACCTTCATGATCGCGTTGTGCAGGCCCGGCACCTCGTATTTCCAGGTGAAGAGCGGGTTCACGATGCCCTTGAACCAGCCGGTGCCCCAGATCGCCACGATCACCGAGAGGATGATCCACGGCACCCAGGCCAGCAGGATCTCGCGCTGCGAGGCCGTGCGCGCGCCGATATGAACCGGGGGGCTGCCGGGAACGCCGGCGCCGAGCGCCACCGGGCGCGGGGTGGCGAGCGCCAGGGACGGATCGTGGCCGCGCAGGGCCGGCGAGGTCCAGACCTCCCGGGGCTGCCAGACCTTGAGGAACAGCACGAGGCAGAGCATCGAGGCCAGCGAGGCGCCGATATCGACGATCCAGGGATTGACGTAGTTCGAGATCAGGAACTGGGCGACCGCGAAGGAGGCGCCGCAGACCAGGATCGGCGGCCAGACCCGGACCATGCCGCGGAAGCCGGCGAACACCCAGATCAGCCAGAACGGCACGATCAGCGAGAACAGCGGCAGCTGCCGGCCGATCATCGCCCCGAGGATCTCGGGCGGGTAGCCGGTGACCGAGGCGAGGCCCTGGATCGGCGCGCCGAGCGCCCCGAAGGCAACCGGAGCTGTGTTGGCGATGAGGGACAGGCCTGAAGCCGCCAGCGGCGAGAAGCCCAGCCCGATCAGGATCGCCCCGGTAACCGCCACCGGCGTGCCGAACCCGCCCGCGCCCTCGAAGAAGGCGCCGAACGCGAAGGCCACAAGCAGCAACTGCAGGCGCCGGTCGGCGGTGATGCCGGCCACCGATTGCTGCAGGACCGAGAACCAGCCCTTCTCCACCGTCAGCCGGTAGAGGAAAATGACGTTTAGGATGATCCAGCCGATCGGGAAGAAGCCCGTGACCATGCCGAGGATCGCCGCCCGGGACGCGAGCCCGGCCGGCATGCCGAAGCCCACGACGGCCACCAGCAGGGCGAGGCCCAGGGCGATGACGGCGGCGAGGTGCGCCTTGACGCGCCCGCTCGCGATCATGGCGAGGAGGGCGATGACCGGGACGGAGGCGGCCAGCGTCGAGAGCCAGGGGCTCCCGAACGGATCGTAGACCTGATTCCAGGGTTGCAACGGGCGTCCTCCCAGTATCCCGACTTCACGGGTTTCGGCCTAGCTAGCAGAGGGACACCAGCCGCTCAACAGACATGCATCCTGTATTCAGGGGGTGGTTTTACCAGGTTCTCGCAGTCGCGGGCTCGACCGTCATTGCGAGCGCAGCCAAGCAACTCAGGGCAGCGGGCGACTGGAGGACGTAGCGCGTCACCGGGTTGCTTCGCTGCGCTCGCAATGGCGCGAACGACTGAAGCGCACCGGGAAAAGCCTCAGACCGTCGCGATCTCAGAGCTACCGAGGTCGAGACCGGGGGCGGCCGGGCGGGTGCCGGCCGTGGGCTGAGCCTCGCCGCGGCCAGTCAGGATGCCCTGGAGGGCGGCGCGCACCTCGGCCTCGGCAGCGGCAGTGGCGGCCTTCCGGTCGGTCGACGCCTCGAAGGCGATCGGCTGGCCCCAGACCACGTGGACGTCGATCGGCCCGCCATTCACGAAGGCGGCCAGATGCGGCGCCAGTTCCATATCGCCATACCAGGCGATCTCGGAGCGCTCGGAGCGCACCACCGGCAGGCCGTTGCGTCGGGGATAGGCGATGGCGAGCGGCTGGAGGCGGACGCGGCCCCGCCCAGCCTCGGCCTGCAGCGCGGCGCGGGCCGCGCCGACCAGCGCGGAGCGGAACGGCAGCAGCCGGTTGCCGTCGCCGGTGGTGCCTTCCGCGAACAGGACCACCAGCTCGCCCTCGGCCAGGCGATGGCCCATGGCGGCGCTGACCGTGGCGGTGGCGCCCCGGCGCTGGCGGTCGATGTAGATCGTGCGCTGGAGCGCCGCGAGGCCGCCGATCACCGGCCAGCCGGCGATCTCCGACTTCGCCACGAAGGAGAGCGGCCGCAGCGACCCGATCGCGACGATGTCGAGCCACGACACGTGGTTGGCCAGCACCAGGGCCGCCTCGCCGGATTCTGGCGGCGTGCCGCTCTGCGTCACCCGGACCGAGAACAGCCACAGGAAGAAACGGTGGAACAAGACCGGCGCCAGGGTCGGGCGGCGGCCGAGCAGCCGCAGGGCGACCCAATGCGGCGGCGCCAGCACCAGGAAGGCGAGGGCGAGGGCCGCGACCCGCGCGATGACGCCGGACCGGCTCACGCCGTTACAGGTCGGCGCTCATGGTCAGCGCGGTCGCCCGGCTGCCGTCGGCCTTGAGGTAATAGCCGGTGCGCTCGCCGACCTTGCGGAAGCCGTGGCGGGCGTAGAGCTTGAGCGCGGGGGTGTTGCCCTCGTCGACCTCCAGATGCACCCGGGCGATCCCGGAATGCGCCAAGCTGGAGAGATGCTCGCGCAGGAGCCGGCGGCTATGGCCGCCGCCGCGCAGCGTCGGCGACAGCACCACGGTCAGGATTTCGGCCTCATCGGCCGCGCGCCGCGACAGGACGAAGCCCTGGAGCGTCCCGGCCCGCCACAAAGCATGCGCCTGGGTCGAGCGCTCGCACAGCATGCGCTCGAACTCGTGGGCGTCCCAGGGCCGGGCGAACGCCGTAGAGTGGAGCCGGGCAAGGGCCGGCGCCTGCGCGGCGTCCCTGAGGGGCGCGACGTAGGGCGCCGGGGTGAGGGCGTCCCACCAGGCGGCCCACCAGTCCAGCGGCCAGAACGGGAGGGGCCGCGTCATTGCCGCGCGATCCTGGCATGGTCCTGGGGCCGGGCATCGGGCCCGCGGAGGTAGAGCGGCCGCGGCAGGGCCTGGGCCGGATCGGCCACGAGGCCCAGCGACGCGACGGCGGTGATGTCGGGCGCGCCGAGGCCGGCGACCCGCGCGGTGACGCCACGCGCGGCCAGGGCGGCCGCGACCAGGGGCGCACCCGAGCCGGTGAGCACCACGGGGCCGGCTCCGAGCCGTTCCGCGGCAATCTCCACCGGCAGGTGGGCCGGGGCAAGGCCGTCGCTCGGGCCGAGCGCCTGGACGTAGACGGCGCCGTGCCGGGCATCGATCGCAGCCGCGATCACGCCCTCGCCGGAATCCGCCAGCAGCGGCGCCAAAAGGGCCGAGAGGGTGCCGACGCCGACCACCGGCTTGCCGGTGGCGAGCCCGATGGCCCTGGCCGCCGAGAGGCCGACCCGCAATCCGGTATAGCTGCCGGGCCCGACCGTGACCGCGATGCGATCGATCGCCGCGAAGCCGCCCTCGACCCGGGAGATCACCCTCTCGATCAGCGGCAGCAGCGCTTCGGCGTGCCCGCGCACCATCGGCAGCGACTCGGCCGAGAGCGGCGCGTCGGCATCGTCCGCGGCGACGCAGGCGGCGCACAGGTCCAGCGCTGTGTCGATGGCTAGGATACGCACGCCCACTCCCGCATGCCGGTCCGGACCGGCGACCGCTCCCATTCTGCCCCGAAGAGCGCGAAGACCCTAGCGTTAGAACAAATCCGCCGCGCCGTCAGCGCGGGGCGGCGGTGAGAACCGCGTTGGCGGTGAAGTGTTGCCGGCTTGCGCCGGTCAGCGGGCGCGTCAGCCCTCAGGCCGCCCGGACGACCGTCAGGAAGCCGCGAACCTCGGTATTCAGCTGCTCGGATTGCCGGGACAGCTCCGACGCCGAGGCCAGCACGTGGGTGGCCGCCGAACCGGTCGCCTCGGAGGCCTTCGCCACCCCGACGATGTTGTGCGTCACCTCGCCGGTGCCGCTGGCCGCCTGGGCGACGTTGCGGACGATCTCCTGCGTCGCTGCGCCCTGCTCCTCGACGGCGGCGGCGATGCTCGTCGCCACGCCGTTGATCTCGCGGATCAGCCCGGTGATCGTGGTGATCGCCGACGCCGCTTGGCCGGTAGCGCCCTGGACCCGGCCGATCTGCGCGGCGATCTCGTCGGTGGCCTTGGCGGTCTGTTCGGCCAGCGCCTTCACCTCGGCCGCGACCACCGCGAAGCCGCGCCCCGCCTCGCCGGCGCGGGCCGCCTCGATCGTCGCGTTCAGCGCCAGAAGGTTGGTCTGGCTGGCGATCGACGCGATCAGCCCGACCACGTCGCCGATCCGCGCCACGGAACTGCTCAGTTCCTGCATCAGGGCGCCGGTCTGGTCGGCCTCACCCACCGTCCGCTGAGCCAGCTCGGACGCGCCCTCGACCTGGCGACCGATCTCGCCGATCGAGGATCCGAGTTCCTCGGCCGCCGCCGCCACGGTGTTGACGTTGGCGGCGGCTTCCTCGGCCGCGGACGCGACATTCGTGGTCTGGCCGGCGGTCTGGGTCGCGGTGGCGGTCATGGTCTGGGCCGTGCTCTGAAGCTCGGTGGCCGAGGTCGAGACCCGGCCGACGATGCCGCCCACCGCCTCCTCGAAATGATCGGCCAGCTCAACCATGGTACGCCGCCGCTCCTCGGCCGCGGCTTCGTCGGCCTTCCGCTTGAGCTCGGCCTCCTCGGCGGCCTTCTGCACGACCATGGCCTTGATGCCCTCCACGGCCCGTCCGACCGCGCCGATCTCGTCGCCCCGGCGCGCCTCCGCGATCTCGGCCTCGGTCTCACCCTTGGCCATACGCTGGAGCACCGCGACCAGGCGGCCGAGCGGCCGCGTGATGCCCACGGTCGAGACCAGGAGGGAGCACAGGATGCCGATGAACAGGCCGAGGGCTCCGAAGCCGATCAGGCTGTAGCGCGTCGCGTTGGTCTCGTCGGTGAGGTCGTTCGAACGCTTGCGCATGTAGTCTTCGATGGCATCGCCGAGCTTGGTGCCCTCGACCCCAAGGGTGGCGAAGATCGGCTCGCTCTTCTCATGCGCCAGCTTCAGCGCGGCGCTGGTCTCTCCAGCAATCGCCAGGCGCCGCACTTCGGACGCTTCCGCCACGAAGCGTGCGGTGCGTGCGCGTTGCGCCTGGATTAAGTCCGCGAAGGCCGGCACCTGCGCGGCGAGATCCGACAAGGTCTTGTCGGTCTGCGCGACAATGACGTCGAATTGCGCAGCAGCTTGGCGGATCTGCTCCGGATCGGTCTCGGCGATCGTCCGGAATGTCAGATAGTTCAGAGTGTTGTGCAAGCGGTTGCTGCGCCGCACGTTCGACACGGCCTTGGCCTCCCGGGCGATCAGACTCGTGTAGATCTGGTCGATCACCGTCATCCGGGACTGCGCGAACCAGATGCAACCGCCCACGATCACCGCGATGATCAGATTGATCGCGAGCATTTTCGTGACGATGTTCGTGCGGCTGAGCAGGTTCATGCGAATCCCCGGGAAACCGCCGGATACGAACAACCCGATGAAACCTTACGTCAAGGCCGAGCCGTAAAACTTCGCCCTATCGCGACACCGCAATGGTATGGTGATTTCTTCTATCGAAAGCTTTCGTCGTAGATCGATACGCGCGGCTGCAGAGCTGAAAAACGAGCTCTAAATTTAATACTCCAACTTTTATATTGATATCAGACTATTTACCGTACCCGGAACCAGTCAGGCATATCTTATCAATCGGTCTGCGTAAGTCCGCAACAAGCAAGGCCGAGGGATTTCAGCACGGAAAACGGTTTTGGATGTGTCCGGGATTGTGCGTCCGTGAAAGCATCCGATCATGTCGCTCCAGGCCGGCGACGGAACACGAAAACGCCGGCGGTTTCGAGGCCGCCGGCGTCGGTCCTGACTGCGTCTGAATTGGTCTTCAGACCGCCTGGACCTCGCGGATCTCCGGCAGGAAGTGCCGGAACAGGTTCTGCACGCCGTGCCGCAGGGTGGCGGTGGAGGAGGGGCAGCCCGAACAGGCGCCCTTCATCTCCAGATAGACCACGCCTTCCTTGTAGCCGCGGAAGGTGATGTCGCCGCCGTCGCCGGCCACGGCAGGGCGGACCCGGGTCTCCAGCAGGTCCTTGATGGTCACGACGGTATCGTGGTCGGCGGCGTCGTAGAACTCGTCCTCGCCGCCCTGATCGTCGAGGCCGCCTTCGGCCATCACCGGGGCGCCGGACTGGAAGTGCTCCATGATCGCGCCGAGCACGGCGGGCTTCACCTGCGCCCATTCGGAACCGTCCTCCGCCTTGGTGACGGAGACGAAGTCGTGGCCGAAATAGACGCCAGCGACGCCGGGAACGGCGAACAGCGCGGAGGCGAGGGGGGAACGCTCGGCGGTCTCCGCATCCCGCGCCTCGAAGGTGGCTTCGGGCAGGACGACGCGGCCGGGGAGGAACTTGAGGGTCGCCGGGTTCGGCGTGGCTTCGGTCTGGATGAACATGGTCGGCGAACTCCGCTGCGCCGGTTCAAGGCCGGCCGGGACAGGCACCGCGCGGTGCTTCCTTCCATGTGGACCGGCGGGTGGATTTTCTCAACCGGGCCTGAGCGCCTGGAGAGTGGACATTCGCGCCACGCCCCTTCAGGACGGGCCAACCGATAGGCTGACGGAGCCGGCAGTGGATGTAACCGGGGATGGGATGCTCGCTCAGGACTTGCTGAACGACCTGCGTGCGGCACAGGCCAAGCTGGAGGCCGCGCGTGAGGACGCGGCGTCGCTCAAGGTGCTGCTCGCCCTGCGCACGCACCAGCACGACTTGGCCTGGCAGGACGCGCAGCGTCTCGCGGCCGAGCTGGCGGGCGTCCGCACCCAGGTGAACGCCCTGGAGGCCGACCTCGCGGAAGCCCGGACGAGCGCGGCCTCCGCGGAAGCGCTGGCCGAGGCCGACGAGCGCACCGAGGCCGTCCGGAGCGTGCTCGGCGCCGTGCTCGACAGCATCGGCAGCCGGTCGCTCGACCGGCGCCGGTTCCAAGAGATCATCGCCCGGGCCGGGCGCGAGGCGCCGACCGACGGCCCCGGCGCGGCCCGGCACGCGGTGCTTCTGACCGAGGCGCGCCGGGTTCTGGGCATCCCCGGTTAGGGCGATCGGCCGACCAGGGCCGCCCCGGCCGCCAAGGTTAACCGGCCTTCAAGCATAACGTATTGATCGCGTTGTTGCTCGTTCCTGGGGTGCTCGAACGAAAATGGCCTCTTACCCGACCGTCTCTGAGCTCCGGAAAACGTCCGACGTCACGGACGACGAAATCACCGCCGCGGTCGACGCGGTGCTGGCCGACCTCGCGATCGATTCCTACCCCCTCGCGAAGGGCTGGACCCTCGATCTTGTCGCGGCGATCGCCGCACACAAAGCCTCTCAGGACGCCCTGCACACCGACCGGGACGCCTACAAGCGCAACATGATCCGCACAGCGATCCTGCTGGCGCATCCGGTGAAGGCATGAGCGAGGGCGAGGACCCGATCGTGGAGGCCGTGGCGGTCATCGCGTCCCGCGGCCATACCGTCGAACCCGACGCCTACTTCGAGAGCTGGCGCGTGGATGGCGGTGCCTGGCTCACCGCCGGCGATCTGCTGGTTCTGGCGATCTGCCTCGGCCTGAACGCCGGGAACGGCAGGCTGCATTAACGGTGCGCGCCGAACGAACCGGCGCGCGGCCGCGCAAGGACACCCGTGCCCGCATCCTGGCGGCGCTCCCCGACGAGCCCGAGACGGCAGTCCAGATCGCGGAACGCGCCGGCATTCCCGGGCGTGAGCGTGGGCGGGAAGCCGCCCTGGTGCTTGCTCGCCTAGAGGTGGATGGCCTGGCGATCAAAGATGGGGAGCAGCGGCGGGTGCCGCGGTGGCGGGCTCGGTTGGCCGCTCCCGCTTCTCCACGATCCGGCAGCGATCCCGAAACGTAACCTCGTGCTTGGGCCAGAGCTCACACGCCACTCGGAATGCCGCCCGCGCCATGTCGATCGGGTAGATCACCGCGAGCTGCGCTTCGATGCCACCGCCCGTCTTGGTCCAGACCTCGACCGTGTAGGGCACGCCCGGCGGCACCGGGATGTCCGGCCGGGCCGGTGGTGGCAGCGTGATCGCGGCCAGGCACAAGTGCTCGTATTTCCGGGCCGGTGGCGAACCGGGCGGACGCTGGTAGCGGCACGAGGCCGTCAGGGAACGCAGCACGTCGAGCGTCGACATGTCCGGCCCGAACCGTTCTTGGAGGCTCGCGACGGTGTACCGGCCGGACCGCTTGCAGGACGAGCGATCCACGTACACCCGACCCGGCTGGATATCGCGTAGGAGCCCCGCCACCGCTTCTCTCCGTTCTGGAACGAAGGAAGAACATGTCAGATCCGGCGGTGTGGTTCAGCGGTCGCCGGCTGCGGCTTTCACCTTGCCGGTGGGGTGGTGTGGATCGCGCGGGAGAACGTGAGCGGTATCAGGTATTTCGAGCGCCCGACGCTGCGAACTCCCAGATCGGCGGGCCCCAGACCTGGCCGGGCTTGTCCCGCCGCGCGTCCGTCCGTTCGAACAGGATGCGATCGGCCTTGATGCTCTGAACGTAGTCACGGCTGTTATGGATACGCCTCAATAAGCAAATTCGAGATCATAGGCGTCAAGGTACACAACAACATCTAATGGTTCAGTCTATTCGCCAATACAAATCAGCCTCAATATAAGGCGCTTGCAGCCCATACTTATTTGCCCTCAACTTACAAGACCAGGTCTACGTTACTCGACGAGCCGGAGGCAAGGCGTAGGTTGGCGTAACTGCGACGACGGAATGGGCATTGGCGCACTTCTGGCAGTTTGCATTATCTGGTGATTTAAGTTTGATGCCGAAAAATCTCGAGATAGGCAAGCTCCTTAAATATTATATTTCCCCTCTAAAACCGGTATGTATCAAGTGTCTTGAGATTACAGCCGCGAACATAACTTGCGTGTCTGGTCCGTCTATTCTATAGGGTAAAAACATACTAATTACGTTCGCTTGGAATTCAGGCAAGGCAATGGATGGAAACAAAAATCTCAATTTAAGCTCAGCTTTCGCGGCTTCTAGAGGTATAGCAGTAGCCATAGCCGTATTGTGGCATGTGGACATACAATTATCTTTTAATTATTCAGCCTATCAAGCTCATGGCACAATTTTCAAATGCTTGTGGTACATACCTCTACCACTGTTTTTCTTTCTTCTGGGAAACTCATTTAGTGCTCTGATTAAGAAAGAACGCCTTGGTCTAATCGCGGCCTCTATCGGGTCGTATCTATATTTATACATAATATGGGCAGTAATATATCATGTTGCTTTCTATATCCTTGAGCGCCATTCTAATGAAGTTGGACTCATTCCAGCGATTAAAAGATTAATTTTCCCCGCCCCTGAGTTGTGGTTTGTTTTATGGATGGCTTGCTGCTTAACCATCTGCACACTGACTCGCCGGGTTTCGACGGTATTGATTATAATCTTCCTAGTTTCAGCATCTTTATTCGTTACAACCTCTGGTTACAAAATACAAAACTTTTTAATATACACCTTATTATTCACTGTTGTGGGAATCTACACGCGGGATCTATCGATTGCGTTTCTGCAGAAGTATAGCGGTATACTAGTCTTATTTTGCCTCACAACGTATGCCCCAATAGCGTATCTCGTAGTTCCCTTTGATGCGTTTTCGATACCGTCTTTAGCAATATTTGAAAGCAGTTTGGGTATATTTTTGGTTACAGCCGGCGCAACGGTTCTACAGAAGAAGGATATGATCAAGCCGCTGGCATCGTTAGGGCGTGATGCATTCCAAATCTATCTGATTGCGCCTCTATGGATTGCTGTCGATCTCAAAATCATGACTTGTATTCAGATATCGACGTTCGCTCAGATGAGCCTTTTATTTCAAGAGCTGGCGTATATTTTGTGTATGCTTGTGATACTCCAATCATTGGCGACTACGCATTTAATTGGTAAAAAGCATTGGCTCCTTACTGCGCCATCCTTCGTGCGACACAGGATTGACCCGCAAATAACGCAATTTTTGCTAAAGTTCACTGTCCGGTCAATCAGTATTTATAAATTTCCAAGCAGGCCTTGATAATGCTCGTCATTCGATACGCAGCCATCATCGGACAATTCCATGTAAATTGATCAATAGCTACCAAGTCGGTGCGTTTAGACGAGGCGATGGACCTGGACAATGAATCGTCCATAGAAATCGACAGCCGACTCCCGCATCGTCGCCCATTGCGCCGGCGTAAGGTACCGACAGGGCAAGGCGCGCTCGGAGATGCGTTCGAGCTGATCGCGCCAGGTAGCGACGGTGGGCGGATCGAAGCCGGCTGAAGCTGCGAACCTGTTGAGGCACTCCACGCAAACCTAACCGATTGACGTAGGATTTCGGTCTTGTGCCGGCGGGCCATTCCACAGAAAATCCAGTGTCGCTCCGGCCTAAGCGTTGGCCGAACGGCATCGGGCCGAACCACGTAGCAACGGGCTGCGGCCCAACAAAATGCCCGCCGCGGCGCCAAGCCGGGCGGGCATTCGACTTCGGATCGAGGTGTCACCGCGGGATCCGAAGCGCTGATGGCGCCAGCTGTTGAGACGAGCGCCGTGCGAAACCGTAGCCAGACTGCAGACAAAGAAAAGCCCCGGCAGCGCATGGCTGCCAGGGCTAAGGTTGTCTCGCTCTAGGGAATCGGTAGACGCGCGGATGGGGCGGTGGTTCCCGTCAGCCCGGCGGGTCCCGCGGGACCGCCCAGCCAACGATGCGGCGCCGGCTGGGCCGAAACGACGAAAGGCGCCCCGGCCGAAGCCAGGGCGCCCGAGGTGTGAAGCACAGTGTGAAGTGGCGCTACCGGCGCACCGGCGCCCGGGCATCCCGCTCCAGCTCGTCGATCCGCTTCTGCATGCCCTGGATCGTATCGCGCGGGGTGTTGAGCCCGTTCAGTTCGTTGCGTGCCTGGTCGATCTGGCGCTGTAGCGCCTCGTCCTTCATGCGCTGGCCGGCCCAGGTCTGCTCATGCTCGCCCCGGGGAACGACTGCTTTCTGCAGGGCGTCGACGTCGCGCTCGATGCGGGCCATGCGGTCGTCGCTGCGCACCTGGAGGTCGTTGCGCCGCTCGGCACTCACCTTGAAGCGATCGTCGAAGGAGACCCGCACGCCGGAGATCTGCGCTTCGATGTCCTCGCGCTTCATGTAGCTCTCGGTCTTGCCCTCGAACTTGACGATCGCCGCCTTCACGTCGGCGATGCCGCTCGACAGCGGGGAGAAGGCGAGGCCGCCGATCGAGCCGATGATCGTGACCATGAAGCCGGCCGCACCGATCAGCATGCCCCAGGGCGTGCGGTCCTTCTGATCGAGCTTGGTGACGATGTGGCGGATCCCGTCCTCGATACCGCCGACCCGCACCTCAAGGGCGCCGAGGCGTTCCTCGGTCGGCCGTCCGGTCAGGGGCTGCAACTGCTGCTGCTGGAACTGTGTGGTCATGATCCTGGCCCCCAAGGCCGGAGAGCCGCGCGCCGGTGTTCCGGTCGCGCGTTGATTTGCACGAGCCGGCCCCGGTGAGAGGCAAGCCGTGTTGGGTCGGGTGAATGAGAGGCAAAGGTCTGCCCGATCAGCCGGGAAGGCCCGCGAAACTTTCGCGGGCCTTGGTGTCGGTCAGGGTTTGGCGAAGTCGGCCCGCACGGCGGCGATCCAGGCCAGCGCGCGCTCACCGCAGGCCGACTTGGCCCGGTCGAGCACTTTGGCCCGGCCGATGATCCGGACGACGTCGCCCCGGGTCAGGGATCGATCCGGAATATCCGGGAAGCTCGCGCGCAGGCACGCCTCGACGCTCTCGGGCGGCGCCGGCAACGCCACCCGTATGTCGGCCGACGCGGCCGGATCGATCGTGGGCGGGGCGTCCCTAAAGCTTGCGCAGCCGCCTGCTGAGATCGCGAGGCACGCAAACGCCATCGCGGCGCGGGTCATGGGCGAGCGCATCGGTCAGTTCCTTGAGCTTGAGGGCGTCGGTCTGCCGGTCGGCGAGGTCCCGGGCGCGGAGTTCGACCGCCTCGCGCGTCACGGCTTCGGCCGCCGCGGCCCGCAGCTGCTCGGCGCGGATCGCAACGGCGTGGTCGTGGACGAGCATGCGGCCGGCACCGTCCGCCTCGGCCACCTGCCAGCAGAAGGCGAACGCCCCGAGCCCCGCCGCGATGGCCAGCGCCATCGGGCGGAGGCGCCGCGGCAGCAGCACGAGGCCGATCAGCGCGATGGCCAGGACCACGCCGATCTGCTTGAGCGCCACGGGCGACAGCGCCGCCCACAGCATCGACGCGAGCGCCCAAAGGATGCCGGTCGTGGAGAAGTCGAACATCAGGCGCGCGCTCCGGTGATGTCCACCATCGCGTCGAGCTCGGCGACGGACAGGCCATCGGTGGTCGAGAGCTCGGCCTTGATGAACGGCACGAGCTGGGTCTCGATAAAGCCGTGCGGGCCATCCTGGCCGGCGACCGACTCGCGCTTGATCCGCGAGGGCGACACGACCAGGCCGCCGCGCAGGTCGTACATCTTGCCGCCCGCCGTCAGGTAGGCGGTGCCGCCGATCTTCTGACCCATGGTGGGGCCTCCAAAGAAAAACCCGCCACGAGGGGCGGGTCAGTTGCAGGGATGGGTGGAGGACCGGGCGACCTAAGGCAGCGCCAGCTCTTCTATGAAAGTGTTCGACTTCAGCCGGTTAGCCTCGGCTGTGATTACCCTTAAGTTCCACGGCACGTTAAGGCCGCAGACATTCCGGCCGCCAAGAGGAACCATGTGATCCACTTCGTGAGGGATCCCAGTCTCTAAAGTCATGCAAGCCGCTTCTTCATACACGGCCTGGATAGCTTGACGATCTACCCAGGGCGGGGTCGCCCGCCTCACCCGCTCTAAGTGCATGGCGTATCGGAAAGCTCTCCAAGCGGGCTGTGCGTGTTTAAAGCGCTTAGCTCGATCAGGATGAGACTTCACCCAATCGGAGGCGCGCTTCCGATGAGCCGCCCGCGCCTCAGGATCCGAAAGTTCGACACGCTTTCGCGTTCGAGCATACGCGCGCTCGGCCTCCCGCATCTCAGGCCGTTCACGGCGCCGCTTCGTATTCTCTGTTGCGCGATCGATAAGCTTCTGGCGGTTCTGCCGGTAATGCTTTTGCCAGCGCGTGGCCGCACATGATTTGCACCAGAGAACCAATCCGTCCTTGCGACGTCGATTGAGGTGGAAATGCTCCAGCGTAGCCGGATATAAATGCCTGCAGTCTGTGCATGCGCGAAGTTCGCTCATGCACAGACCATATCATAGCAACTAGGAACCGGAAGCGCTGAGCGGGAACTGGAGGCGAAAGCTTGCTTTGATATTCAGCCTGCGCAGCTGGTTCACGACGTCCGGCGGATCCAAGATCTCGACGGTGTTCGACTCGGTGGCCGACCGCACGACCGAGAGGTTCGCGATGTATTGGTCGGCGTTCTCGACCAGGCCGTCGAGCTCCATGGCCCGGTAGTCCGAAACCATCTGGCCCTTGATCATCAGCGGCATGACGATCGGCTTGCCGGCCCCGAACTTGGTCCCGTCGTTGGCGAGCGCGCAGCGCGGGAACTTGTTCGTCAGCGACTGGCGCACGCGGGTGTAGCGCTCGTCGAGGGTGGCCAGCGTGGTCACCAGCTCGTAGGCGTTGTCGGCCTGGCCGTAGGCGTTCTTCTGGTAGGCCGTCTGCTCGCGCAGGATCACCGGCTGGTTGGTCGAACCGCCGTAGATGTCGGTGCCCTGGATGGCGATACCGACCTGGGCGAGCGAGTTCAGCTGCGCCTTGTTCCAGCGGAAATCCGCCGGCACCGGCAGGACGCCGATCAGCGGCAGGGTCTGCAGCGGCTGCGCCGGGTAGGCGTTGATCGAGAAGGCCGCGGCCGCGGCGTAGGCCGCTGTCCACTCCCAGCCCGGGCTCGGGCTCTGGGTCTCGAAGCCCATCGGTGAGATCAGCGCCGAGTTGTTCGACTGGCCCCATAGGAAGGTGTCGGAGTAGCTTCCGCGGCGCGCCGAGAAGATCTGGCCGTAGCTCTGACGGTACGGGCCCCAGCGTCCGCTGTCGGTGAAGCCGTATTCCTGGTCCCACACCGCGTAGGAGCCGCTGTCGTGGAACGGCAGGCCGACGAACTTGTACGGCCGGTCGCCGAGCGCAGCGATCGCGCTGGTGAAGTCCGGGGTGCCGGTCCCGCCCGAGAGCAGGTTGTCGGTCGGATAGGTCAGGGCGAGGCCGGCCGGCAGCTGCTCGCCGCCATAGGTACCGCGATAGCTGTCCTCGACCCGGATGCCGTTGCCGGTGAGCCCCTTCCACTTGGCGGTCAGCGTCACCACGGCCGCGGCCGAGGTCGCCTTCACCGGCAGGTCCGGGGTCGCGGTGATCGCGGCTGCGATCTTGGCGGCCACGGTGGTGGTGGTGTCGGCCGAGACGATCGCCACGGGCACGAGCTGGCCGGCGACGTACAGCGCGAGCGTGCCCGCGACGGTCGGCGCGCTCGCCACCGTGATCGTACCGGTGGCGGCGACGCCGGCGGTCGGCTCGGGCACCGGCAGGCAGATGATCGGCACGCTGGTCACGCCCTTGAAGGCGGTCTTGAACATGCGCGCGAGCATCGAGCCCGGGCCGAAGGCGATGTCGGCGTCGGCATTGGTGCCGCAGGCCACGGCCTTGTTCGGGGGCACGTTGGCGGCCGCGGTCGGATGGCCGACCAGCAGGATCCACTTCGGCGAGACCGGGGTGCCGGCCTGCGAGGGATCGAACTGCGTGTTCGGGCCCGGGATCTTGTAGTTGTCCGGGATCGTGGTGATGCCCATCGCGGCTTAGCCCTGGTGCTCGGTGGCGGCGGGAGCGCCGGCGGGCGCGGCGGAGGCGGCGGGTGCGCCGCTGTCGTGCAGGTCAGCGGGTGCCTTTGACGGGCACTGGAATGGCGACAACCTTGCCGGTGCGCGGATCCAGGATGCGGATGAACTTCATGGTGGTGGCCCGTGATCAGGAGCCATCGACCAGCGCCAGGAAGCGCTCGTGCAGGCGATTGGCGAGACGCTCGGCCGCCCAGAGGTCCATCTCCCGGGCGGTCACGGCGCGACGTGCGTCGACGAGTTGGTCGGCCGCGTCACGCTGCGCCTTCCGCGCCGCCTGCAGATCGCGACCGAGGGCGGCGATCCGATCGTTCGTCACCGTATCGGCCATGATCAACAGCTCTGCATCGGTTGCGGGACGTCCCGGCTGTGCTGCACCAGGCGCGTGGCCGGCCGCTCGACGGTGAGCTCGGTGCAGTCGTCGAACACGACGACGGTGACGTCGCGGATGGCGCGTGCGCGAGCGGCCTTCGTGCGTTCGCGGTGGCGCAGGATCGCCGTTGGCACCGGCGGGCGCTGGCGGCGTTCCGGATCGGCCGTATCGGCCTCGTGGCCCGGCCAGGTGCCGGTCAGATCCTTGTAGAGGCGCCGGACGTGGTCGCGGATCTCGTCCCGATCGGCGACGTAGTCCTCGGCGGTGTGCCGGTGACTCGGGGCGCGCAGGCGATCCGCCAGGAGGCAGAGGCCGTGCAAGCGCTGGACGATGTCGCGTTCGGTCACGGCCGCGGATCCGTCATGGCGCGACCCTATCAAGGAATGAGCCGCTTTGGGAGCGGAGGAGGTAGGTGCGGGCCGGGGCTACAGCTTCAACCACTGCCCGGGGGCAGCTGCGGGTCTTTCGGGCGTCCTGGCTGGCCGGCTTACTGCGATGCCTTTTCCACGCGCCGGAGCGCGCCGCACCATTCGTGAAAGGGTGCCGAGGCATCGCCCCTCGGCTGGCGGCCCGTGTGACGGCGGGTCTCTCGGCCGGATATACGCCGACGGCGCGGCGGCCCTTCCAAGCTTCGTTGAAGGTGAGACGTCGGCTCTCACACCCGCAGGGCTGAAGCGGTGAGCCTGTAGCTCCCGCGAGGTCTGCGATGATGTGGGCCTCGGCTCTGTCCTCTCGGCCGCCCGTGACGTGCGGCCATTTCTCCAGCTGCTGGAGCTCGGGGGATCGGGGGTCGTCGTGCGGCGAGCTTGATCGGGGGCGCGAGGCTGTTGCCCGATCCCGGCTTGGTAGGGCCGCTATAGGTCTGTCTGTCGAGTGTGAGAGCAGGCGGCGATCAGCGCTTCATGATCGCCTCCCGCATTCGCTGTTGGGGGCTGACCCCAGAAACGCCGATGCCCGGCACCTCTCGGCCCGGGCATACGTTTCGCGACACTGGATTCTTTGCACCAAACCGCTGTCAGCGGTCAAGCTCAATCTTGCGTGCGGCGGCCCCAGCGATAGCCCTGGCCCTGCGGCACAACGCGCCCGCGCTCGTCCGTCTCGGTGGCCTCGCGCTGCGCCCGCTGCGCCAGGATCCGCGGGTGTGCCTCGCCCTTGGCGTCCTCCTCGAAGATCGCGGCGCCGCGCGCGGCCCAGGCGTCGTCGAGCCCTTCGAGCAAGAGCCGGAAGTGTTCGCCGATCTGATTGCGTCCGCGCTCCCCACCCTTGCCGCGGGCTTCGGCGTACTGGGCGAACGTCGTCCCGTCGGCGAGCACCTGGCGCAGGAACCGCGCCCCCACCGTGCCGATCACGCGCTCGATCCGGGAGACGTAGCGCCGGACCGTCTCGGCGTCCTCGATCGCGTAGATGACCTTCAGCTCGTTGGCGATCGTCTGGTCGCGCGAGCCGCCTTCCCCCATCCCGCCGGAGCCAAGGCGAGCGCCGGAGGCCCGCTCGAACACGGCCTGGATGGTGCGGCCGATCTCGTACTGCGAGATGCTGATGCGGTGGTTGGAGATCTCGTCCTCCAACACGTCGACCCGGCGGTTGAACGGTGCGTGGGTGAAGCTGCCGTACTCGCTGGGGTCGGCGACCAGCTTGGTTCCGACATCAACGTACGTGTCCCGCGCGGTGATGGGCGCGAGGTGGACGGGTTGCTTCCGGCGCCGGCCGGCGACAGCGGCTCTCAGCTTCTTCGGCTGGGTGGTGCTCGGCGACTTCGTCGTTGCTTGCACGGTTGGTCCCCAATGGTGGTGCCGAGCGACATCGGTCAGCAACACCGCATTGATCCGGGGGCGGTTTTCTCACCGTCAAGCATTATTTTGATCTGTCTGGGCGCGGACGATCGCCGCATTGATCCCCTGCGCGATCTCTTCGGCCGCTTCATCTCGAATGCGGTACAGCGTTGCAGAAGAGCCCCATCCGCGCCCGCGGGTGAACTCCTGGAAGCTTTCCTTGCACGCACGGCAGCGGGCCCAAGCCAAGATCACGTCTCGCTTATGGGCCCAGTCCGGGTCGGTGACCGACAAGTAGACGTTGGGCCAGGTGATGGGCCGGATCTCGGCCGCGCTGCGCGTCTTCGGGTTGGTGTCGAAGGCGCGCTTCATCCAGAGGAGCACGTCGCCGCTCGTCCAGGAGGGCGTGTGACCGAGGCCTACGGGGAGTGGTGGACCTTCCTGGTGGGGCAGCATTGAACGCAGTGGTGCGGCCCACATCGCCGCTTGGCGTTCCTAGCATGTTCCAACGGATGGCGCCGTGGCAGAGCTGCCGCTAACCTCGATGACATTGCCCAGGATCTGCTCAGCGTCTTTATCGACAACAATGTCTGGGATCTGCTGTTTGCACTCGGCATTGATCTCGCCAAGGAGCTGCCGAAGGACGAATTTTGCGTCTGTATTACACGCGAAGCCGAATTTGAGATCCCGCCGATCGCCGAGAAGAAGCCCGAGCTGAAGGCATTTATCGACAAGACGATCAGCGACTGCTCGATTTCCGCTGACGTCTTGTTCGGCTTTGCCGAGGCGAGCCTACCTGCAAATGAGCAGCGGGTTGGTGGCTTCGGTCAGGGCCGTTGGGCTCAGCAAGAGGAAATCGCCTTTCTCGCCCTGCAGAAAACCTCACTCGGCGCCCTGAGAACCAAGACCAAACTATACAAGAATGAGGCTGATCGCTCGTTGGGCGCCCGAGCATTCACCGGCGTGGTGCTTTCGCTGGACGCAAAGAATGGACCGATCAATGACGCCTACAGACAAGGCGGTCGCGTCGTGTTTTTGAAGGGCTTCCCCGCATCCGGTTTATCGCTGGCCGAATTCATCAAGCGTGGCATTGGGAGGCCATGGGAGAACCGGGCTTCAATACCGCCCCATCTACACACTGCCTCAGGCCCAGAAGCATCGCCGCTATCCGTGCACGCAGGTTCAATCTCATATTATGATAGGAAGATATGTGATGAAGGTCATGACGCTCGCCGTTGCCGGCTTACTAGTGACCAACTCAGCGGCACTCGCCGCCGATAATAACTCTGCGCCGACGAGCTAGTCCGGGACCGAGAACAGCACCGAGGCAAACGATGCCGGATCCGGCTTTACGCCGTGAGCAAGTGGAAGCGGTCCTTCGACGGGCAATATGAGCCGATCTGGAACGACGAACAGCACGGGAGCTAATGACGCTGGGTCCGGGTCGAAGCCGAGTCCAGGAAGCCGCTGTGACAAAACCTAATCGCGTCCTGAGCGGTACCAGTCAGGGAATGGCCTCGCTTGGGACGTGCCACTCAATCATTCCGCTGCCTGTTGCGGCCGCCGAGCAGCCTGTGCGCCCGGCACCCCAAGACCGATCGCCCGAGCGATCGCAGAGCGCTGCTCGGTGTAGCTGGGCGCAACAATCGGGTAGTCGTGGGGCAGGCCGTAACGGGCGCGATACGTCTCGGGAGTAAGGCCATGGGTGGTCAGGTGCCGTTTGAGTGTCCTGTACAGACGCCCGTCGATGAAGCTCATAATGTGGTCGTTCTGGATCGACTTGTGGATCTGCGCCGGGGTCGCCAATTCGGTGGTTGATGCGGCTGACCGAGCTGCCTTCGATGGATGCTGAAGGTGGAAGAGAGCCCAGTAAACGGACTCAAACAACTTTGGCAGCTCAGCGGCGGCGACATGGTTGTGAGAGACGTAGGCAGCCGTGATCTCAGCTGCGATCTTCACAAATGAATGGGACTGCAATCCTTGAAGATAAGTTTCAGGCATTTTCGAAGTCCTTAGTTTGTTTTTAATGCTAGTAAAATCAGCACAATGCCCGAGCCGCGAAATGAAGCGTGGCATCGGCAGCAAGACTTTGTAGCTTACAGGTGACCGTCGCTGGATCATTGCCTTTATCCAGCGACGGTAGGATAGAGTTGAAGCAGAGGGCGATCCCGCTGCCTGGAGAGGATCGCACGCACCGTTAGCAAAGGCCGGGGGAGCGATGCGATCGTCAACTCAACTCAGCTTGGCGGTGCGCCGTCCGAGTTCGATCAGCACTAAGTCCACGAGTTCGAGTAACTGCGGATCGAAAAGTTCGTTGACAGTCTGTCGAAGATCGAGGGCTTGGTTTACGGCGCGCTTTATGAGCTCACTGTCGTCCTCGACATCACTGCCGTTGGCCGGCGCGTTGTTCATGAGATAAAGGCCTTCTTCAGCTTGCCAACCGGGCAGCGACCCGGCTCTCTGGCGCCAAGACCGAGTCCGTGCTGCCGCGCATCTTTTGAAGTTGCCGGAGGCTGCGACCGTCGAAGCCGGCATTGACCGCAACGATCTCGACATCGTCGATCATTTGCGGGAGACCGAGCGGCAGAGCATGGATATGCAACTGCAGCAGCCGGAGGAGCCAACTCGTCGGCATTTCGGAGACGAAGCCTTTCAGGCCGCGAGGTAATCCCCACTCCACGATGCCAGTGAGAATGGCCAGGGCAGTCGGGTTGAGCCGACGGCCTGAGGTACGAGCGGTGCCGGCGACGCCGATCCGGCTCCACTCGACGATATACGGCGAACAGGGCGGGTCGACCTCGCATAGCTGAGGTAGATGAGTGGATAGAACGTAGGGTCGTGCGGTCGGGAGTAGCCTGGAGTATCCGACTACTTCATCGTCTTCGACGGCTAGAAGATGGACGGCGTGTTCATCGTCGAATTCGTCGATCTCACGTTTGTCATCGCGCGCGATCGCTGCCCAGCCCATCTCTTCCACGAAAATCTTATGACGCAGACGCCACGCTTGCTCCATAAGCTCTTTGTTGTGATCGATGTTGGCTGCAGTGATAACCTGGATCATGTAACACCTCCGTGCTTGGTGTGCCCGCCCAACCAGGCGCGCGACACCACGCGAACGCGTGGTGTCGGCCCGTTTGTTGCGCGCTGCGGGCTATTTCCGGAGATGAGGTCTCGGATGCTATCGTCGGTCGAACTGCAGCTCGAAGTTTTCGAGAGCAGACGATAGGGGCCGTCGTGAGCAGAAAATCACTCGATCACACGCTCAAGTTGCTCAAAGAGCTTGACCGAGCCGGCAGCGTCCCAGAGGTGGTGGCGACGGTACAGCGACAACTCGCGGGTTTTGGCGTCGACGCGATCATCGCCGCGCTTCTTCCGTCATCTCCCGCCCTGACCGGCTTCAACCGGCAGTTCCTGGTGATGGAGAATGTCCCCGATGAGTGGCGCCAACGGTATCTACATCGGCGATACGCCGCACATGATCCGATCGTAGCGCAAACCCTGCAGAGACAAACTGGGTTTGGGTGGAGCGATCCCACTCTTCCGACCCCCACGTCGGGGACCGCCGTTCAAGTCATGAATGAGGCCGCCGAATTTGGTCTCCGCGACGGCTACACGGTACCTTTGACAACCGTCGAAGGCGAGATGGGCGGGATGAGCTTCGCGGGCCGCCGGCTGGAGATCGCCCCGGAGCATCGAGGGATGCTTACGCTCGTAGCGAGCTATGCTTTCGGCCACGGCCTACTCGTGCGCGGCCAGCCAGCCGAAAAATCCGCAGCTCTTTCACCGCGCGAGCGTGAGACCCTGCAATGGTCTGCCGAAGGCAAAACCGATTGGGAAATCGGCGAGATCATGGGCATCTCGGAACACGGCGTCGACTCTCACCTACGTGGCGTGCGCATGAAGCTTCGTACGCGCAATCGAGCTCAGTCGGTAGCAGAGGGTTTCCGGCTCGGTCTGATCGTCTAGGTAGGGGGCAGCCCGCATCGACCGGCAGAGGATCAGAGCAGCCCTTGGCGTACGACGAACACGAAGCTCAACTCCTGCGATTGATCGCGGCAACCCTCGGCGTATCCGAGGACGCCTTTTGGAACGAACATGCAGTCGATCTGGACGTGGTCGGTGATCTGCACGGCACGCTCCTGCTGGGCAGGTTGATCCGAGCCTTTCGCGCACTCCCGAACGACGATAGGCGGCTGGAGGCGCTTCGCATGCTCGAGGAGTTCACGGCTCGGCACGCCTAACAGGCTGAAATATCGGCGCGACTTTCTCTCCAGCAATTTTTGGTATCCGCACAGACGGGTCGATACGAGGCGCGAGCTCGCCGATGATCCGCAACCGTTTGCACACCGGCGGGGAGGGGGACGCTCCTCCTGCAGCGGCATGCTTTAAGCGACGTGAGCGATCGACTACTGCTAAGCCCCAAAAATTCGTTCCAAACAATTTGAACGATTATAGAGGCCCAATCTACACGCGTGAGGTGCTTGCTGTATTTGTGCAGTCTTGAGCCCTATTTAATGATCGAGCGCCGAGCAGAGCCCCGCTTATGCCTACCGGACGTCACCGGTCGGATCCTGATCGACGAGCACAGGACCGTGCTGTGCATCGTGTCGGACCGCTCGCCGAGCGGCATCAAAATCACGCTGCCGAGCACAGATGATGTGCCCGACGCATTCATCCTCACGGTCGATGGTACCGGGGAGACGCTGGTCTGTCGGGCCGCTTGGCGGAAGGACGATCAGATCGGCTGCATCGCCGACGCGCTCGTAACCGAATGGCGCCCGAGGCCGACATTGCGACGGCAGCCGGTTTTGGCCTGATCCGCCGCCCAAGCCCTACTGCATCCTCGCGACGCTCCTATCCGAATACCGGGCGAGATTGCTGTTCACCTGCCGGCTACGGTCCAATCGGTTCGTCTTCGCCGACCCAAATTGGCGGGACAAACGCAGCGGCCTCCCCGGCAGCCGCATACAACCGGGCGAGGTCATATTGCAGCTGCTGCCAGATCAGGGGCGCCTTGTCCTTGAGACGGTCCGACCCGGTCCCGAGTCCGGCAATGGGTAGAATTACAGTCCCACCCTTGCGTAGGCGGCTGACCAAGCGCTGCAACGCGGCCCGGCTTTCGGTGTAATAGGCGTCGAGATCATCGTCGCTGAAGAAAGCGTCGACGAGCTGGCTGGGCGATCGCCTCGTCGGGATGCCGACCGCGTTCGGCTCACCCCGCATCTCGTCCGGCTGGCCGCGCAAGACACGCCGCTCAAGGTTGTCCGCGAACACGTAGAGCCGATCTCGCTGCTCGCGGAGCATCATCCGTGTGACGCGCTCTCCCGTGTAGATCGGCATTCCCGAGCGCCCCCTCCGTCCTCCCCTCGTTCGATAGGGTATTTCATCCGTCTGCCACCCTTCATGGCTGGATGAAATGCGGAACGAGCTGCGCGGTGTCGTTGGAGATCGGCCCCGCACTCTCGCGCAGAATGATCCCGGCCGGCTCGTCGCCGACAACCCACGATCCGATCACGACGCGTCGACCCTCGAAGTCCGGGATCGGCGCCAGGGCCTGCCGGACGTAGCCGCTGTCCGCGTAGGGACCGTCCTCGGCGGCTGAGACCTGGCCGTCGGTGACGATCGTTACCTTGGCGCCCTCGCGGCCGAGCAGCGGCTTGCGGGCGAAGCTCTTGCCCAGCTCGAACTTGCGCGGGTCGTCCTCGAAGTAGGCCGGCAGTAGGTTCGGGTGGCCCGGGTGACGCTCCCAGAGCAGGGGCAGGACGCCCTTGTTGCTCAAGACCATCTTCCAGGCTGGCTCGACGAAGATGGTGGAGGCACCGGCGATCGCAGGGCCGAAGCCGTCGCGGAGCATCCATTCCCACGGGTAGAGCTTGAACAGGAGGCGGACCGGCGCGCCACTGCGATCGACGAAGGACGAGCGTCCGCCCTCTTGATGCAGGCCAATGTCCGCCACGTCGACCAAGCGTACCTCCAGGCCGACCTGGGCGGCGCAGTCCGCAAGGTAGCCGATCGTGCCCCGGTCCTCGGGAAATTCAGTCATGCACGTCAGGTGCAGCACGTCGCCGACTCGGCTTCGGATCCGGCCGAGCTGGGCCACCAAGCGCTCATGGACCGAATTGAACTGGTCGGCGTCCTCCGGCAGCGCACCGCTCGCGCGCAGGTCCTCCAGCCACCGCCACTGGAACACCGCCGTCTCGAACAGCGCGGTCGGCGTGTCAGCGTTGAACTCCAGCATCTTCGCCGGGCCGACACCGTCGTAGGCCAGATCGAAGCGGCCGTAGAGGTGCGGATCGCGGGCCCGGAAGCTCTTCGTCACCAGCGCGTGCGCCCAATCCGGGATGCCGAGGCGGCGCATCAGGACCGGGCTCTCGGAGATCTCGGCGGCGAGGTCGAGGCACAGGCCGAACAGATCGGCGGTCGGTGCCTCCAGGTCCTCCTCGATCTGCCGGAGGGTGAAGGCGTAGGCGGACGCCTCCGACCACACTTCGTGCCCGTCCTCGGTGGTGTGGAAGTCGAAGCCGCTCTCGGCCGCCAGCTCGCGCCAGCCTGGGCGGGGTGTGAAGCCGTGACAGCGCATCATTCGCCCCCGCCGAACGAAGCCGCCGCGCGCCCGGCCGAGCCGAAGCCGCCGAACGAGGTAGTGCCCGCAGGTGCTGCGGCCCGGACGGCGGGACCAGCCGAGGCATAGGCGTGCGCGGCCGGCGTCGCTGGGCCGTAGGACGAGCCGCCGCCGTGGAAGAACCAGAAGATCCCAGCCCCGCCATGGCCGCTTGAGGACGACGCGTGCCCGGTGCTGGCCGCGGCGACCGGCGCCTGCGGGTCGTGGCACTCCGGACGCGGGAAATCCTCCGGCCGGTCGCAATGGGGCTTCGGTACCGGGAGCGCGAGGCTCTCGGCGAACTGCTCCGGCGTCGGCTGGGGCGGGGCTGACCGGTCGTCTTGGCATCCGGCAAGCGCCGTCGTGCCGAGGAGGACGAGAGTGACGTGACGGGAGCGCTTCATGGCGATGCTATTGTAGCAGTACGACGGTGATCGCCACATCAACCCTGTGTCGGTGTGGACTCGTCCGTCATGGCCTACGTCACACCGGACCGGACCCATGCGTTGATCGCTTCAATGGTGGAGATGTGGTAGCCCCGCTAAACGGGGCGACCACTCATTTCGCCGTCGGGCAAGATCTACGCGCATAAGGTCGGCCACCCGACTTTGCGTTCGATCCCAGAGGCCGCCATTGAGCACGCTAACGCCGCCATCGGCCTAATGCGATCGAAATTCCCGTAATAGTTGTGCTACAAAAGTCTGCGTACCACTACAGATCATACAACAAATCGCTAGCGAGCCTGCCATTAACATCTGATTAACTAAAATAGTTGAGGTGATACATACCTATTGGGCGCAATACGGTTGCATGCTTACAGCCGTCGCATCGCTGCTCGACAACCAGGCGCCAAGCTTCGTCCTGGCTGCCGGTACAATCTGCGCGCTCAGCGCCTGGCTGATCGCATGCCTGATCCACTGCGCAGAAGTTGCCGGCGAGACGACTCAGCGCTGGTGGATGGTCGGTACGAGTATCGTGGCGGGTATCGGCGTGTGGACCACCCACTTCGTCGCCATGCTCGGCTACCGTACCGATCTCGCCCTGAGTTATCACCTCGGTACGACGATCGCCTCCGCGCTCGCGACGATCGTCGTAGTCGGTATACCGCTCGCGCTATCGACCGCATGGACGCGGACTTGGACGCGCCTCCTTGCCGGCGCAGCGTCGGGGCTGGGCATCGGCGTGATGCACATTACCGGAATGGCCGCCTTGCAGGGCTGCAGTCAGGTACAATCGACCGGCCTCAATGCGCTTGCGTGTGCGATCGGCGCCTTCTGCATGGCCATGGCCCGCGTACTGCCCCGACGCGCAAACCATCCGCTCGCGATCGGTTTGCTCATCGTCGTCGCGGTCTGCGGCACGCATTTCATCTCGATCGCCGGTACGGTCCTCGACGGCGCGCGCGTCGATCAGCTTATGCCGGGCCTGCAGGTCGCCCTGAGCGTGCTGGTTGCGATCGGCGCGGCTTTCCTCTTGATCGGCGCGTTTCTCGCTCTGGTCGCGGCCAAACAGTTCGAGAACCAGGAGGCTGCGCATGGACAGGTTCTAGCGACCGCCCTGCACAACATGTCCAACGGCATCCTTAAGGTTTCAGCCACTGAAGTCGTCGAGCTCTACAACGAGCGCTTATGCGCCATGCTTAATCTGACGCCAGGCGCCGTATTCCAGGGGATGAGCCTTGGCGCTTACTTGGAACAGACGGGGCTTGCGAACGGATGGGATGACGACCGGATCGCCCGCGTGCTGGCGAACCACCGCGAGTGGATGGCGAAGGCGGAGGAAACGCGCGTCGAACATGTATTCGACGACGGCCGGATCCTGTCAGTGACGTGCCAGCCCGTGCGAGACGGTGCCGTGCTGACGTTCGACGACGTGACACAGGCGCGGCTCGCCCAGAAAGAAATCTCACATCTGGCCTACCGAGATCCGCTGACAGGCCTTGCGAACCGGCGCTCGCTGATCGAACGACTGGCGCACAATCGGGAGGCCGAACTCCCCTTCACGCTTCTGCTGATCGACCTCGACCGGTTCAAAGCCGTCAACGATATGTTCGGCCACGGTGTCGGTGATCGCCTCCTCGTCGGCGTTGCCGATCGGTTAAATACGCTGACGGGGGAGGCCGGGTTCGTGGCGCGCCTGGGCGGCGACGAGCTGGCGGTGATCGTGAGTGAGGCCGGCGATGCCTCCATGGACCTCGCCCAGCGGATCGTCGCAGCAGTCGAAGAACCATACGCCTTCGACGATCTGACCATCGTCATCGGGTGCAGCATCGGCGTCTGTGGCACAGAGGAAAAGTCGGATCCGAGCGATCTGATGCAGCGCGCCGATATCGCCTTGTACGAAGCCAAGCGTCACGGGCGGGGACGTGCTGTACGATACACACCTGGAATGATCGAGGCCGTCGCCGAGCGGCATGTATTTGAGAACGACATCCGGGTCGCGATCGCCGAACGCCAGTTCCACCTCGTCTACCAGCCAATCATGGCGCTGACGGACGACGGCATTGTCGGCTTCGAGGCGTTGATCCGCTGGCAGCATCCCGTCCGAGGCTTGGTCTCTCCGGCTGCGTTCATCCCGCTGGCCGAGGAAACGGGCCTTATCTTGCCGATCGGGCGTTGGGTGTTGGAAGAGGCGTGCCGTCAGGCTGTCTCCTGGCCATCATCGCAGCATGTCGCGGTCAACGTCTCGGCTGTACAATTCCGCTCGCCGTTGCTTTTGGCGGACGTAACAAAGGCCCTCGCACTGAGCGGTCTACCGGCTCGAAGACTTGAGATCGAGCTGACCGAAACGGCGTTGGTCGAGGATGGCCGGCAGATCGTGCACACGTTGTCGGCGTTGCGGAGCCTCGGCATCAAGATCGCTATGGATGACTTCGGCACGGGATACTCATCCCTCGCTCACTTGCGCGATCTGCCGCTCGATAGGATCAAGATCGACCGCAGTTTCGTAGCGTCTGCGCTGAACGACAAGCACTCGATGGCCGTCGTGCGGGCGATCACCCAAATGGGCCGCGACATGAATATCCCTACATTGGCTGAGGGTGTCGAGGATGCGGAACAGCTGGACTATTTACGAACGCTCGGCTGCGACGCTGTGCAAGGGTTTCTAATTGGACGACCAGAACGACCAGCTCCCGAACCTCTTCGGCCTATCCTGATGGACGCCGCGTAATCCGTGTTCGATACCCAGGAAACCTGCGAACCCGTCGATCATAGCGCGGCGTGAGGGAGCGGTAGCGACGTAGACCAGTTCAGCCACACATCCTACCGGCCAGTCAGCCCGACACCTCCCGGGCCCTACTCACCGCTCAGCGGCCCAACCTAATCGCCTTCAAGATCTCTGACCGCTATGCACCCTAGGTCGACGACACAAGCGGGTATTCGACCTGCGAGCCCTACTTTACCCGTCGGCCTGCGCGGGTCCGTATTAACTGCGCGCTTCATCCAGAGGAGCACGTCGCCGCTCGTCCAGGAGGGCGTGTGACCGAGGCCTACGGGGAGTGGTGGACCTTCCTGGCGGGGCAGCATTGAACGCGGTGGCGCGGCCCACATCGCCGCTCCTCGTTCCTAGCATGTTCCGACCGGACGAGCCGTTGCGGCAAAGCAATCACGTGTAGTATTCGCCGCCGAAGACGGTCTCCTCGAACGGCGAGAGGCTGAGATACAGCGCTACCCGCGCGGCATAGGTCATAGCCTGCAGGGTCCGAGCGAGGGCGATCTCGCCGGCGTTGCCCTCTTCCGTTGCCTCGCGGACCGCATCCTCAACGAAGTCGTCTTCGAGATTGCCGTCCTCCATCGTCACATGGAGCGCGCTGTAGAAGCCTCCGAGAGCCGCGGCAGCGAAAGCCGGGAATGCGTTGAAGACCCGATGCGTCAGAGGGCGGCCCTTGAGTCCATGGAGAGTTACCACCTCCGCATCGACATCTCACCCCTGGTGCACCTGCCACGTCAGGTAGAGATCAATCGACGTGCGGAGCGGTAGGGCGTTCAGGCGACCGTCCATTCGATCCCTACCTCACCCCAGTGCCTCGGCCATTCAAATCGGGGGCAATCGGATTGACTGCGATCCGTAGCTTTTTTGCTCGGAGTCACCGCCGCGATCTCCATAAAACCCGAGCGACGTTGTATCGGATGTTTGAGGCGTCGAGTATCTTCGGATTTTAAGATGCGAGCTTATAGACCGGAAGCGCACGCAGACGTACTGCGCTTTATGACGGAGATATTCAACCGATTAGAAGCGAGGCTTCCACGCCCGCGCCTGACTGCAACTCCTTCCGGGTTGTATATGCGCTATCAAGAGCAGCTTATCGAGCAAGCAATCATATTGAAGTTAGCTCGGGTGTTGAGCGGGTTGAAGGCCGTACAAGTCTTGCTCGACAACGGCCTGAGCCAGGAGCAAGGTGCTATTCAAAGGATGGTTGATGAAATCTGCGAAGATATAATATTCTTGAGTGCGTCAAAAATGCAGGACGATTTTACAGATTTACATAAAAGATATCTTCAGGATTTTTGGTCTGAAGAATTTGACAATCCTGACCCTATCAAATCTCAACAAGTTCGAGCAATGGTGCCAAGAAAGAAAATACGCGCGTACATCCATCGCCTGTTCCCAGACGACAACCCAGCTCGCGGTATCGCCGCAAGCCAGGTGCTACACAAAGCTTATTCTGGGTTCGTGCATGCAGCGTCTCCACAGGTGATGGATATGTATGTCGGATCCCCGCCACGGTTCCACGTGGAAGGCATGCTCGGGACGCCAAGGATGAAGGGTTACCAAAGAGACGCTTGGAACTATTATTACCGCGGTCTTCTTACGATTGCTCATGCGGCGAAAGCTCTTGGAGACGAGGAAGCCTTTCAGCTCGTTTTCAGTTACGTCCAGCGCATCGAGGCGGCCGAGACCCACTAAAGACCTCGGCCATTTATTCACTGAAGTCGCACGACCTTGTCGTCCGCATCTACCGTGTAGCGGGGCGGCACTACGCCTTCAGGAATGACCTTCGCGACGCTGAAACCATCTCGCGCAGCAATCTCCTGGATGATGCTCGCGTGGTTGAGGCCGCGGTTCTGCGCGATGATCGCGATGACCGCTTGGTCGAGGTCCTCGCGCATGAGGCCTGTCGGCGTACCGCCGGCGGCCAAGTCCCGGCGGAACGCGTTGCCCTTGGCCTGCTCGACGATCCCGACCAGCATGGCGCCGGTGACGATGTCGGAAAGGCAGATAAAGCGAGGGCCGGCATCGGTGGCGAGCTGCGCGACGATCTGCTCGGAGGCGAAGACGGCGTCGGCCACGTGCAGCGCGAGTTCGCCCGTCGACACGACCTCGGGCGCTTTCGGCACGTCCTGAAGGGCCCGCTGCAGGATCCCGGCCGCCGCCTTCAGGGTCGGCCGTTCGACCCGGATCTTCCGGTCGCAGCGCCCGTCCCGCAGGATCGCCGCGTCGATCGCCTCCGGACGGTTGGTCGCCAGGATCACGAGCGCGCCCGAGTCCTCCAGGCCATCCATCTCGGTCAGGAAGGTCGCGACGTTCGACTCCTCCCAGGGCAGCGCGCGGCCGCCGCCGTTACCATCGCGGCTGGGCAGGATCGCGTCGGCCTCGTCGATGAACACGACCAGCGGGAAACCGTGGAGCGCCTTGTAGGCCCGGGCATAGGCGAACACGGCCCGGATAATCTCCTCGGTGACGCCGACGTAGGGGCTCTGGATCTCCGGGCCCTTGATCGACAGCAACGAGGCCTCGCCGTCCTTGCGGCCGTGCAGCTCCGCGAGCACGGACGCCGCCGCCTTGCCGAACATCGTTTTGCCGCAGCCGGGCGGCCCGTAGAGCAGCACACCCTTCGTCGGCTTCTTCGCGTAGTGGGCGTAGAGCTCGCGGTACCGGATCGGGTGCTCGATCGCTTCCACCAGGTGGGTGCGGGCGGTGTCGTTCCCGATCACGTCGTCCCAGGCGACGCCGAGGCGGGTGGTCAGGAAATACTTCTCGACCGGACCGCGGAGGCGCTTCTCTTCCGCTTCGAGCTTTCTCCGAGCTGGATCGTCGCTGCTGCGCGAGGACGAACCGCCTCCGCCCCCACCACCAAAGCTGCGGATGTCCACGCCGTCGAACGTCACCGTTAAGGGACCGCCGAGCAGCGCGCTTTGCATTTGTGCCTCCAGCACGCGTTCCATCTCGCGCCGGATGTAGTCGCCTCCGAAAGCGCCGCTGCCGCCACCCATCTTCGCTCCGCCTCCGCGCCCGCCCTTCGGCATGCAGATCGGGCAGCTGCGATCTCCACAGCCCTGCACGTGCTCCGGCTCGACCTGCTCGGCCGGCCGCATGATCTTGCCGCCACCGCGGCCGATGTTCTCGTAGGGGCTCTGATTGCCCGGCGGCTTGCGATCCCAAATCGACATCAAATCACTCCGCCGCCTGCTGTGCACGGCGGGTCGACCCGCCAAACTGGATCGCCTTCGAGATCTCCGACCGACGCGTGCTGTAGGCCTGCGGCACGAGCGGATAGAGCACGCCGGCGCGCTCGATGGTGGAGAGCGCAGCCGCGTTCTTCGAGCTGTAGACCAGGAGCGCGTCGGACTGGACGAAGGCACCGTCGCACTGGCCGGCGGACAGCTTGTCGAGGTTGTCGAGCGAGCCCTGCGTCGGGACGACCTCGATCTTCAGATTACCGGCCTTGCTCTTCAGCATGTGGCCGGCCCGGAAGTAGTTGCCGGATTCGGAGCCGGTGCAGAGGCGAAAGGTCGGCGGCTCGACCGCATAGGCGGAAGCGCTGGTGGCGAGGATGAGGGCGAGGGCGGCGAGCGGGGCGCGCATGAAGGGTCTCAGGCTCTGGGGGGGGCGGAGAAATCGGTACGGCGGCTGCGCGCGCTAAGGCGCTCACTCCACTCGGGCGGCGCGTCTTCCGGCGGTGTTCGGCCGTTTGGTCCGACGGGCGGACAGATGCGGTCGGCCTCCACCCCGTGCGCCAGGGCCAGATCGTGGTGGCGCCGGCCGCGCGCGAAGGCTCGCTCGGCCAGGCGCATGAACACCCACTCGGCGAGGCGGTGCCAATGGAAGGCGATCGGCCTCACGAGCCCACCCTCCGCTGCCAGTCCTCGGCGAGCATGACGTCGATCGCCTGTCGCTCGGCCAGGAGCCTGCGCTTGCGGTCCTCGCGGGCGAGGTCGTCGAGGTATGGTAGCGGCGCTGACATGGCGCCGACGACGAAGGCTAAGCCGTAGCGATTGAGGATCGGACCCCAGTACTCGAACGACGGCTTCGACTCCCCGGAGAACCACTTCTCGACGGTGCGTAGCGGCGCGCCAAGGTCAGTAGCAACACATTGGGCGGCCTTACTCGGATAAAGTTCCCGCCACTGTTCTACCCAGCGATGGGGTTTTATCACCCAACCCTGGGTATCATCGCACCCAGACTTCCGCATGGTCTTCCTCGATGCTGTGGGCATCGAGGAAGACGGGCCGATAGGGCCGGTCGGGAACAGCGAGGCGGTCATCGATCGTCCCTCGCGAGGAGGTCGACAGAACCATGCGGACGATCACGCGCCGGGGCCGGGAAGCTGTTGGGCGCGTGAGGAGAAGCGAAGGCGGTCGGCGCAGCGCCGGCCGCCTTTTCTGCCTGGCGGATGCGAAACCAGCAGATCGCGGCGTGGGCCCAGATGCCGAAGCCGGCGACGATCAGCACCGGCACGGCGTAGCGCAGCCACGGATGGACGATCCCGTGGTCGATCAGGACCGGGATGAGCACAGCCCACGCGAGGTCGGCTACCCGGCGACGGCGCCGTCGACATCGCGCTTGCGGCCTCCGGCAATCGCACGCTCGCCCGCCGCTGCGCTTCGGCGCCAGCTGACGCCCTGGCGGCGGCGATCGCTGCGGCGCTTCCGGCTCTGCCCGCCGATCCCGCTCCGGAGGCCTCCGCGTGAACCGTCCCGCCGCCTTCTTCGGCGAGCTCGTCGACCTGCGCTTCCACAAGGCCGACCGGACGCTCCGGGTCGAAGTCGTCCTGCCGATCCAGGAGTTCGATGCGTTCCGGGCCCGCATCGGCTTCCCGCCGGCCGCCGCCGGGCATGGCGTGGGTGAGGCCGCGCCCGCGCTGGCGCTCCTGCCGTGCCGGACCGTGCGGCACCCGGACCGGGAGACCGACGCGCTGGCCGACGCCGCGCTGTGGCTCCTGGAGGCCCTGATCGAGTCCGGGGATCTCCGCTTCGATGTCCGCCGTGCCCGCCGCGTCGAGGCGCTCGCCAACGCCGTCCCCTTCCAGCCCCTGCGCGTGGAGATCGAACCCGCATGAGCGCCACCGCATCACGCTCGGCCGAGTTGCTGGAGCAGATCGCCGCAACGCTGAAGGTCCCTGTCGAAACCTTTTCGGCGCCTCCAAGTGCGCCCAAGACTTCGGCGACGCTCACACCCCACCGCCAGGTCTTGACGGCCGCCCTCGACGCAGCGCGCCGAGATCTCCCGACACGCGATCCGGGCGACGTCGCCGCCATGACGCTGCACATGGGGATCGACGCCCAGGAGGCGATCCTGCTGGGCGTCGCCGACATGCTCGACCACGGGGTCGCCGGCGGCGAGATCCGGGAGGCCATCGCGGCGGCCCTCGGCAACGCCGTTATGTCGCACGCCATGTCGTTCATGGCCGGCGATCGCACCGCAGCCGCGGCTGAGGCCACGGCTCTGATGATCGGGATCTCCACCTTCCTGCGGGATGCCTTCGGCCGGGCGGATCTGGATCGGTTCGTCACGCGCTCGGCGGCGCCGGTGCGGATGGGACAAGCCTGATGGCCTGGTCCGCGCGCAAGCATCCCATCAGCGGCGTACCGTACGCGGTCCTGCGGGAACGCGAGCGGGCCATGCGCCAGAAGAGCGGCGCCACGCTGGCCACCATCGCCGCCGACGTCGGCGTGACGGAGGCCTGCGTCTCCAAGTGGGTCAGCGACCTGCCCCAGCACGCGGCGATCATTCGAGCCAACAACCGGGCTCGGGCCGAACGCCGTCGGCTCTATCCAGCCGACACGCACCGCTACGTGGTGAAGCTGATCCATAACGGTGTCCCGGTGGCCGAGCGTGTCAGCCTCGCGTAGGCCGAGCATATGCGCCTCGCCCAGCAGGCGACGCTATGACCGGCCGCTCCGCCCCGCTCGCCCTCGCCATGGCGCTTCTCATCCTGTTGATCGTCGGGGCGATCGGGCTGATCCCGATACTCGATGATGAGCTGCGACGGGAGACAGCGCGGCGGGCGGCCAACGGCAACGCGAAGCGAGATCAAGCGGCGGGGAGGCGGGTCCGATGAGCGTAGCGTCAATGGGGATCGCCTGCTCCGCGGGTCGTCGAGCGCCCTGCTTCAAGGAGGGCGCGCACCTTCCGAGCGGCCATCAGAACGATGTCGGGGCGCGCCATATCGGCAGGTGTCTCGGAAACGAAGCGCTGCAACGCGCTCGTGATGTGAGCCTCGATCTCGTTCATCAACACGAGACCGGCCGGCCCCTCTCGTTTCAGGTGAGCGTCGGCGAGGGTGAGATAAGCGGCACTGGCAAGAAGGAACGCGACACCGTTGGCTTCCTGTACCGGATCCGACACCCACTCGATGCCACATTCGTAGTCGTCCGGGACATCATCGCCCATCCGTTCTCGCTCCTCAGCCGATCGTGGGATTGCCACGGCGCAGCTTGTGCGGTGCACGTAATAGGTGAAACCGCCCGACGTTTACGCCTTTCGGGTATTGCCCTTGGGCTGATCAGGCCGATTGGCCCAGGAGCGCATTCCCAGAGCCGTTGCGCAAAGGGGTACGGTGAGGGCGTTCCGGCGATCCTAGACGAGCACGTCGACGACGCGACTCACGGCGGCGTTCACGTTCTGGGGTGCTGGCGGCGGAGCCTGCTCCTGGACTGCGACAGACACGGTTTGCTTGTCGTCGAGCGGCATCCCTGTGCGTACTGCCTGAAGTTGCGCGGCACGGATCATGGCATAGTAGTTGTCTGTCGATACGCTAACCATGTTGCGCGCCTCCACCTACAGCGAGCATTGCCTTCTCTGATTAAAGGTTGGTTAAAGAGCGGACTAGACAGGTTCCGTTGCGATAGATCTTTGTTCAGGACTTGGCGCTGATGGTTTCCATCCAGCAAAGATCCGACACCCTCGCCGCTGCGCTCCCCCGGGAGATGGTCCGCGTCACCAAGATCGCCGGCCAGTACCGCCAGGTCGAGAATGGCTTCATCGCCGCCGCCCTGATGGAAGCCGCGGTCGAGCGCGGTCAGCAAGCGATCGAGTCCGGCGACTTAACCGCGATGATCCGGGCCTACCACGACCTGAAAGGGTTCGAGCTGTGAACGCGCGGTCTTCGATGCACCATCCGCTTCAGGCCCCAACGAAGGCAACGCCGAGCTCGGTTTCCTTGCGCCATACGACTCGCGCTGACCGGCGCTCTGCCGCCGCCCCGAATGACAGAACGAACTCATCGGGGACACCGATCACGCTCACAACCAGAAGACGCGCACCACCGTCGGATAGGTTGCGGATGGTACAGTCGATGGCGCCCCCACCAGCGATCTCGATGTGGCCTTCAAGGAGCGTTCGTCTGCGCGGTGAAGCCCGCCTATCATCCATCGCTGTAGCCTCCAGGATCAACCCTGGACGATGCACTAAGTCCGTAAACGCTTGGTTTGCCGGGTATTTGAGTGCTGAAAGCTCACACGACACTGTGATCGGCTGGCAGTTGCTCGCCCCAATTGCCGGGCTCGACAACGACGGTGTGGCATGACCTCGCGCGCTCCGAACCCCCTGCCACCACCGACCATGCGCGTGCGAGCTGACGCGGCGATCGCCGCCCGCGCCTTGCGCGCCGCCATCGCCGATCCGTCCACCATGGGCGAGCGTCAGGTTGCGCACGTTGATTTGTCCCGCCCCCGCCGCGGCGAGTGGTGGGAAACCTGGGCGAACCTGCCCGGCTTCGTCCGCGTGAACGGGCCCAAGGGCTACTACTGGCACCGCTGCCTGCCCGGCTGGAACTACACCCGCGCCGAGATCGTGCCGGAGATGATCCCGGACCTCGAACTGCTGGCGGAGCGCGGCGTGCGGCCGTCCGAAGACACCAGCGAGCGGGCGGCATGAGCGCATCGAGCAAGCACCATCGGTCCACCCCGACCGAGATCCTCTACTCGCTCTGGCTCACCTTCAGCCAGGACGGCAACGTCCGCCTCAACCGCGAGTCGCCGCGGCTGTCGCCCGACGAGCGCGCCATGCGCGTCGAGGTCCGGTTGCCGAAGGCGCTGTGGAACATCCCGCAGCTGTCGGCCGAGATCACCGTCCCGGAGCTGACCGCGGATCTGATCGAGGTCCTCGGCATGCCGAACTTTCGGACCGGTCCGATGGCGCATGCGTTTCGCAACGCCGGCCGCGCCGAGATCCGGAGCAAATGCGAGGACGAGCAGGCCTTCATCCTGCACTGGCTGGTGACACTCGTCCTGGAGCACGGGACGGACTGGCGCCGGCATGCCGGTGAGACTTTGACGGCCGTGATCGCCGAAGCGAAGGCCAAGAGGGAGCGGGGGCTCGACGCAACGAGCGCGCTCGATGGCTGAGGAGACTGAGATCGTCCAGGTCTACGTCACCTCGCACATCCTGGCCGATGGCGTGATCGAGGCCGTCTGGGCCGAGGTCACGGACGACTGCTGCCGGATCAGCGACGACGGTGGGTACCGCTACCTGGCCGGGGAGGGGGCCAACTGGCATCGTACCCGGTGGGCGGCCGAGAACTATGCCCGACAGCGCCAAGCGAAATACCTCCAGCAGCTGCGCTCCGAGATCGAGCGGATCGAGGGCTATCGCTTCGGGAGGCTTGGAAGGTGATAAAGCCCCGCACGACGAGATCCGCCCGGCCGGCCCTGACCTTCGACGACCTACCGCTGTTCGCAGCCGACCGCGACATCGCCGAAGCTGTCGTCGGCCCGGACGAGGACGACAAGCGTAAGTGGTGCGCGAGCGTGGCGAGCCTGGAGGCCTGCGGCTTCCCCCGCCAGACCGCTCTCTATGGCAAGCGCTACACGCCGGCCGTTCGAGCTTTCTACGATCGGCAGTATGGTCCGGCAGCGAAGGCACCTGCCGACTCGGGGGCGCATCAGGAAGCGGTGGGATGGACAAGCCCTCGATCAAGGCGCCGGGCCTGAAGTTTCGGCCGCGCAGTGGGAGCTGGGCGGCGTACTGGGTCCCGTCGCCCGAGGCCGTCCGCCGAGGCTACCCGAGCGGGTCCGCCACCCTCACGCAGTACATCGCCGCGCCCGAGATGCTCGTCGACGCCTGCAACCGCCTGCAGAGCGACATGCTGGCCTGGCTCGATGGTCTACGGCGAGATCCGCTCGCCTTCGACGGGACCATCGGCGGCGTGCTTCGGATCTACCAGAAGCACGAGGACTCGCCGTTCCACGCGCTGAAGCCCGGTTCGCGCAAGCCGTACGTTGTCTACCTGCGCCTGCTAGAGCAGGAGGTCGGCGATCATCGCATCGAGGGGCTGACGGGGCTTCAGGTGAAGCGCTGGCACTCCGGGTGGGCGCAGGAAGGCGCCCGGCCCGCAGCGGCGAAGATGCGGATCGCGGTGCTGAAGGCGGCGCTCACGTTCTGCATCGTCGCCGGTCATCGCAGCTGCCGGGCGTTGCGCGATGACATCTCCGAGCTGCGCTTGCCCGCCATCCGCTCCCGGAGCCTCGTGGCAACCGCAGACCAGGTCCGCCAGGCGATCGCCGCCGCCCACACGCTCGGCCGCCCCTCGCTGGCGCTCTGCTATGCTGTTCAGTTCGAGACGGCGCTCCGCCAGTGGGACGCTGCCGGCCAATGGTACCCGATCGAGGACGCGATCCTCTGCCCGGTCGTCCATGGCAGGCACAAATGGGCCGGCCTGGAGTGGCGCCACATCAGCGAGGACCTGGTGCTGCGCTACGTGCCCTCGAAGACGAAGGAGAAGACGGGTGTCGAGGTCGTCATCGACCTGCGGCTCTGCCCGATGGTGCTCGACGAGCTCGCGCGAGTGCCGGGTGACGCGCGCTCCGGACCGCTGATCGTCAACGAGGTCACGGGCCTGCCGTACACCGACCCCCAGTTCAACTGGACCTGGAAGAAGGTGCGTCTCCAGGCCGGGCTGCCAACGGAGCTGTGGAGCCGAGATCTCCGTGCCTCCGCGGTCACCGAGGGCCGGGGAGGGGGCGCCCAGACGGACGACGCGGCGAAGGTTGCCGGTCACACCCGCCCGCGGACCACCGCCGACATCTACGACCGGGAGCGCCTCGAAGCGCACCGCCGGTTCGCGACAGCTCGCCTCGGCCGACGGGGTCCGAAGCCGACAGTTTGAACGGTTCAGGAACAGCGCAAGGAACGACCGAGGAATGCCTAAAAAAAACGTAAATAAATCAGCACCTTGAAAATCACACGGTTAACCGGCCTTTAACCCTACGCTCGCATCGTCGATCTCAGGACGGACAGGAGATTGGACGCATGCAGATCAGCGAGCAGCACGTGCGCGAATGCGCCTATTACATCTGGGAGAAGGAAGGCCGGATCCACGGTCATGCCGTCGCCCACTGGATGCGTGCCGAGGCCGAGCTGCGCGCCGGCGTGGTGCTCGCGGACGGCATGACCGTCGAGGCCAAGCCGGCCGCCGTGAAGGCAGCCCCCAAGGTCGCGGCTGCGAAGTCGGCCGCACCCAAGGCCGCCGCCAAGACCGTGGCTCCGAAGGCTCCGGCCAAGGTCGCCGCTCCCAAGGCCGCTGCGGCGAAGACCGTGACCCCCAAGGTTGCGCTGGCCAAGCCGGTCGCCGCGAAGACCGCCAAGGCTTCGAAGGCCGCCGTCACGGCCGGCCTCGCCGCCAAGGCCAAGCCGGCCCGCGCCCCGGCCTCAATGCACTGAGCCGACGGCGCCTCGCGGCACCATCACGGTTCCTTCAGGAGCCCGCCCCTTCACCGAGGGGCGGGCTCCTGCCGTTTCCGCCCGGCAAAAGCCCGGAACAGGCCGCCCCCGCCATCGTTGTTCGGCCGGATGCGTACGCCGTGCGCCGCAAAAGGGGCCCGTGATGCGCGCCGTGATCTTCGACATCGACGGGACGCTGCTCGACAGCGTCGACCTGCATGCCCGCGCCTGGGTCGAGGCCTTCGCGCATTTCGGCGTCGAGACCGACGAAACGAAGGTCCGCAGCCAGATCGGAAAGGGCGGCGACGAGCTGATGCCGGTGTTTCTGCCGGCCGAGCGCATCAAGCGCGAGGGCAAGGAGATCGAGAGCTTCCGCTCCGACCTGTTCAAGACGAAGTACCTGCCCGAGGTCCGGCCGTTCCCGGCGGTCCGGCCGCTGTTCGAGCGGATCCGCGAGGCCGGACTGAAAATCGCCTTGGCGTCCTCCGGTAAGGGCCCCGAGGTCGAGCGCTACCAAGAGATCCTGGGGATCGCCGATCTCGTCGATGTCGTCACCAGCTCGGACGACGCGGATCGTTCGAAGCCGCATCCCGACATCTTCGAGGCCGCTGCGAAGAAGCTCGAAGGCCTCGCCAAGACCGATATGATCGTGATCGGCGACACGCCCTACGATGCCGAAGCCGCCTCGAAGGCAGGCCTGCGCACCGTCGGCGTGCTCTGCGGCGGCTTTCCGGAGGCCGATCTCGCGGGCGCAGGCTGCATCGCGATCTTTCGCGACCCGCAGGATCTGCTCGACGGATTCGATCGTTCGCCGCTGGCGGCAGGCTGACTAACGACAAAAGCAAGCGGATTCCGCAGCGCCGCTGCATCCCTCCACGGTTTCCCGCGCGCGGTGTTGCAATGCGGTAACGGAGCCCGATGCCGGCTACGTAAAAGTGCGATTGGGGCTGGCGCGGTGCGACCGGAAGGCGTAGCCACCCGGCCGCCATCTGGAACGTCTCCAAGCACGAGCGCAGCGCATGCAACAGACTCACCAGGCCAGCCCCGCACCGCGTTTCGTGCCGGTGGCCAAGCCTTTGGCGGACCAGATCGCCGAAGCGATCGAATGCCGGTCCACCCCGCTCAGCCAGTTGCTGCGGCTGATGTCCGCCCTGAACGCGGAGGGCGGCAACGAGGTGCTCCGCCACAAGCTGCGCGCTCGGATCGGCGCCCCCCTGGATTCCTGAGCGAGCACGACACGGCAAAGCGTGAAAGCGCATTCCGACGAAGCAGCATCCGGTTCGTCGGAACAATGCGCACACGATAAAGACCTGGAGTCCGCGACCTGATGCAATCGGGTCGGATCCGGCTCTAAAACGTCATTCCAAACGGCGGTGCCGGCGTTCGGAATGATGCACGACTCAAAATCCTAGTGCCGCCGATGCCGATGATGCTTCCGTTTCGCAGCATGTCCCTGCGGTTGCGCCGCGGCCTGCGTCGTCCGGGCCATGCAGGCGAAGTAGATCTGCCGGCCGATATCCTCGAGTTCCAGTCCTTGCGGATTGGGTGCGGAGAACACCTTGGCTCGGGCCTCGTTTCGGCAGGCCGCGTCTTCCGGGCTGCGGATCGGCGGCTCGGCCCGGGCCGGCTCGCCTCCCAGGAACACTGCGAGGATAACAGCCGATACCGATGCGACGACCTGCGTCCTGGCCTGGATACTCAACATACCGGAGCGTATTCCCGTTTGGACCGATCCGCCGAGATAGGGCGGATCGCCCTGCCGTGAAGCTTCGTCAGACTGCTGGTTTCGATTGGAATTCGGCTCTGACACGCGCCGATCTCAACAGAACCGGCCGGTGTTCAGGGCCTCACGGCACGACCCAGAGGCAGCGGCCCGCACCCGCGACCGTCATGCACTCATAGGGCGCACCGCCGATCAGCGCCCGCTGCTCCACGGTGCCGATATCGGCCCGCGAAATCCGGCGGCATCCGGCCTCCGGCGTCTCGCGGGCCGGGCCGGTCGCGGCATCGATCCGGCGCGTGGCGATCAGCGAGTCGCAGGCCGTAACGGTCGCTCGATCCTGCGCCGCGGCTGAGCCGGCCCCCGCAAGACCGATCGCCAGCGCCGCCAACATGGTTCGAGACTGCATCGCTTCCTCGCCAGTCAAACCCGGTACTTGAAGGGGAACCGCACATGCCGCGATCCTGTGCGTCGGCAGCGGCGCTCAACACGCATCGCCGGGCGATGGTTGCGAGCACCGGTTTCCACCGAGTCGCCGTGCCGCAGGTTGCTCGACCGCTTCATTCCTCAGGCAGCACGATTGCGAGCTGGATGATCTCCTAAAAGCACTGCCGCGCTTCTCGGCCTCTGTCGTCTATCCGACGTACGGATGACGATGCGGATCGCGGAGCTTGAAACAAATGCGCCGCCCGCCCCGGGGGCGGACGGCGTTCGAATGCGTTACCGGGTACGCGCCGTCATCGGCGCGGCGTCTCAGCGCTTGGCTTTGGCCTTGCGGGCCGCGTAGCGCGCGTCGCGCTCGGCCTTCTTCTGTGCGAGTTCGGCAGACTTCCGCTCCTGCGCGGCGGCGAGTTCGGCGGCTTCGCGGGCGAGCCGAGCGGCCAGCTCGGTTTCCTCGCGGATGCGCTTCTCTTCGGCGGCCTTCCGCTCGGCGGCGATCCGGGCCGCCTCGCGCTCGCGGGCGCGATCCTCTCGGGCCTGGACGATCTCCGCGCGGGCCTTGGCCTTGGCGACAACCTCCGGGTCGTCCGCAGGCGGGCGGGCCTTGAACTTGGCCAGCAGGGCAGCCTTGGCACTCTGGGAATGCTGACGGCGATCGTCGAAATTCCGGTAGTCGAATGCGCTCATTTGACCTTTCTCGGTTGTGTACGTCACGCGTTTCGCGGGGACATCCGGCTACGCCGGACACGTACTGATACTACGGGCTCCGCTGCCGTCCCCGGGCCCCGGAACCGCACCGATCCATCGGCGCTGCCGATGGTCCGACCCGAGCGCTCGGCTCGCGCAAGAGCGCTCGGGTCGGACCATATCTGAAAAAACGCGACAGCCCTTAGACCCAGTGGCCCTCGGGACGCAATCGGGTCTGTGTGCGGAGACGGCCGATGCGGCGACAATCCACGTCGAATCTGTAAATCGGATTGCCCGTCGATACCGAAAAGCCTCAGTTCGACGATCTCGGGCCGAAAATCGTCAATCACCGGACTGCGAGGAGCCGCGATGCGCGCGATACCGATCATCGACATCTCGTCCGAGGCCTTCGCGTCCTACGGCGACGTGTTGGACGCGCCCGGTCCATCGCCGCGCCGGGACCAGGCCGGGCAGATCCATAACACCCGGCCGACCGCCCGGGCGAACCTCGCTCTGGTGCGGAGCGATCCGGTCCGGCAATTGATGCCGCTCTGCCGTCTGGAGCAGCATCCGCATTCAAGCCAGGCTTTCCTGCCGCTCTCCGTCGAGGCCTACGTCGTGGTCGTGGCACCGGACCGCGACGGCAGCCCGGACGAGGCCCGAATCCAGGCTTTCCGTGTCCCGGGCCATGTCGGCATCAATTATCGTGCGGGAACGTGGCACGCCCACATGATGACCCTGCAAGCCCCGGGTGTCTTCGCGATGCTGGTCCATGAGGACGGCACAGAGGCGGATTGCCGCTTCGCATCGATCGCGGCGCTGGCGATCGACCTTCCGGAAAGTGCCTAAACCAGCGCCAATCGATTGGATGGCCTGGAACCGCTCTGAAGAGCGGCGAAATCTGCTCACGAATTAAGCATGGTGGATGCCGTATTTCACCGGGCGGCTGATCGCGTCCGGCACGATGCCTGCTATCGGGAACACCGGCTGGCCGACCTGATGGCCGGCGCGAGGACCGCGATGCCCGAGACGCCCCCTCCGTTCGATCCGGATGCCTACGCAGCTTTGGCCGCGCCGCTTCTGGGCCTGGCGATCGAGCCGGACTGGATGCCGCCGATTACCGCGAACCTCCGGGTTCTCGCTGCGGCGGCCGAACTCGTGGCGGGCTTCGCGCTCCCCGACGAGGTCGAGGCGGCGCCGAGGTTCGAGGCATGAGCGCGGCCGCCATCCTCGACGCCGCATCCATCGCCACCGCGATCGCGGAGCGCCGTGCCAGCGCCCGCGCGACCGTCGCCGATGCCCTCGACCGGATCGACCGGATCGACGGCCGCGTCGGCGCCTTCACGGACGTGCTGACCGATCGGGCGCTGGCCCGGGCCAACGCGCTCGATGCCGCGATCGGCCGGGGCGAGCCGGTCGGCCCGCTCGCCGGGGTGCCGTTCGCGGTGAAGAACCTGATCGACGTCGCCGGCTTGCCGACCCGGGCCGGCTCGAAGATCAACCGGGACCGCCCGCCGGCCGGGCGCGACGGCACGGTGGTGCGACGCCTGGAGGCAGCCGGGGCGATCCTGGTCGGCGCGCTCAACATGGGCGAGTACGCCTACGACTTCACCGGCGAGAACGTCCACGACGGCGACGCCCACAATCCCCACGCCCTCGACCACATGACCGGCGGCTCCTCCGGGGGCTCGGGGGCGGCGCTGGCGGCCGGGCTGGTGCCGCTGACGCTCGGCTCCGACACCAACGGCTCGATCCGGGTGCCGTCGGCCTTCTGCGGCTGCTTCGGGCTCAAGCCGACCTACGGGCGGATCAGCCGGGCCGGCAGCTTTCCGTTCGTCGGGAGCCTCGACCATCTCGGGCCGATGGCCCGGAGCGTGACCGACCTCGCCCTGGCCTATGACGCGATGCAACGCCCCGACTCGGAGGATCCGGTCGCCACCACCCGGACGCCCGAGCCCGCCGCCCCGGGCCTCGAATCCGGGATCGGCGGCCTGCGCATCGCCGTGGCGGGCGGCTACTTCGCCCGCAGCGGAGACCGGGAAGCCTTCGCCGCGGTGGCGCGCGTCGCCGAAGCGCTCGGGGCGAGCCGCACGGTCGAGTTCCCGGAGGCCCATCGCGCCCGGGCTGCGGCCTACCTGATCACCGCGGCCGAGGGCGCAGCGCTCCACCTCGACCGCCTGCGCACCCGGCCGCGGGATTTCGACCCGGCGGTGCGGGACCGGCTGATCGCCGGGGCGATGATTCCGGCGCCGTTCGTCGAGCGCGCCCAGCGCTTCCGGCGCTGGTATCGCAACGCGGTGCTCGAGCTGTTCGGCAGCGTCGACGTGATCCTGGCGCCGGCCACGCCGTGCCGGGCGCCGAAGGGCGGCCAGACCCACTTCGTCCTCGACGGCGTGACCCTGCCGGTGCGGGCCAATATCGGCCTGTTCACCCAGCCGATCTCGTTCATCGGCCTGCCGGTGGTGGCCGTGCCGGTGCGGCTCGATGCCGGGCTGCCGCTCGGCGTCCAGGTCATCGCCGCGCCCTGGCGCGAAGACCTCGCCCTGCGCGTGGCGCGCCAGCTCGAGCGGGACGGGATCTGCACGGCCCCGGTGGCGGAGCTGTCCTGATGATCATCGACGATCCCGCCGTGAAGGCCGAGGTCGAGGCCGCGTTCCGGGCCTACGAGATCGCGCTCACCACCAACGATGTCGCCACCCTGGAGGCCCTGTTCCGGGACGATCCCAGGACCATCCGGTACGGGGCCGGGGAGAATCTCTACGGCATGGACGCGATCCGGGCCTTCCGGCGCGCCCGCTCGACGGTGGGCCTGGAGCGGGTGCTGGCCCGGACGGTGATCACCACCTACGGGCGCGATTTCGCCACCGCGATGACGCTGTTCACCCGGGACAACGCCCCCGGCAAGACCGGCCGCCAGAGCCAGACCTGGGTGCGCTTTCCCGAGGGCTGGCGGGTGGTGGCCGCACATGTGAGCGTCATCGACGCCGGGTAAGCGCAGGACCGTGCATGGACCCGAGCCGGTTGGCCGCGGGCTTGCATACGGTCGATGGCATTCCGGGTCCCAGGCCCGGACCAGAGCGAGTATCCGAACCGATATGCTGTCTCGTCTGAAAACTCTTGGCGCCCGTGCGGCGCTGGCCGGCGCCCTCGTGCTCTCCGCGAGCACCGCCGCCCTCGCGCAGGGTACGCTGCGGATCGGCATGACCGCATCCGACATCCCGCTGACCACCGGCCAGACCGACAATGGCGGCGAGGGCATGCGGTTTCTCGGCTATACGGTCTATGACGGCCTCATTAACTGGGACCTGTCGAGCGCCGAGCTCGCCTCCGACCTCGTGCCAGGCCTCGCCAGCAGCTGGGCGGTCGACGCGGCCGACAAGACCAAGTGGACCTTCAAGCTCCGGCCGGGGGTAAAATTCCACGACGGCTCCGACTTCACCGCCGACGCCGTGGTGTGGAACCTCGACAAGCTTTTGAAGTCCGACGCGCCGCAATACGACCCGCGCCAATCCGCGCAGGGCAAGACCCGCATCCCGGCCGTCGCCTCCTACAAGGTGATCGACCCGCTGACCGTCGAGATCGTCACCAAGGCCCCCGACGCGACGCTGCCCTATCAGATCGCCTGGATCATGATGTCTTCCCCCGCGCAGTGGGAGAAGGTCGGCAAGTCCTGGGACGCCTTCGCCAAGCAGCCCTCCGGCACCGGCCCATGGAAGCTGACCCTGTTCGCCCCGCGCGAGCGCGCCGAGATGGTGCCGTTCAAGGAGTACTGGGACACGAACCGAGTGCCGAAGCTCGACAAGCTCGTGCTGGTGCCGCTGCCCGAGGCCAACGCCCGGGTCGCGGCGCTCCGCTCCGGCCAGGTCGACTGGATCGAGGCCCCCGCGCCCGACGCCGTGGCCTCGCTCAAGGGCGCCGGCTTCACCATCGTGACCAACGCCTATCCGCATAACTGGACCTGGCACCTGTCCCGGGTCGAGGGCTCGCCCTGGAACGATATCCGGGTGCGCAAGGCCGCCAACCTCGCCATCGACCGCGACGGGCTGAAGGAGCTGCTCGGCGGCCTCGCGATCCCGGCCAAAGGCTTCATGCCGCCGGGCCATCAATGGTTCGGCCACCCGACCTTCGACGTAAAGTTCGATCCGGACGCCGCCAAGAAGCTGATGGCCGAGGCCGGCTACAGCCCGGCCAAGCCCCTGAAGCTGAAGGTCGCGATCTCGGCCTCGGGCTCCGGCCAGATGCAGCCTCTGCCGATGAACGAGTTCGTCCAGCAGAACCTCGCCGAGGTCGGCATCCAGGTCGACTACGAGGTGGTCGAATGGAACACGCTGATCAACATCTGGCGGGCCGGCGCCAAGGCGGACATCTCCCGCGGCGTCTCGGCGATCAACTACTCGTACTTCATCCAGGACCCGTTCACCGGCTTCATCCGACATCTACAGAGCAACTTCGCCCCGCCGAACGGCACCAACTGGGGCTATTACAGCGACCCGGCGATGGACAAGCTGTTCGACCAGGTCCGCAATACCTTCGAGAAGGCTGAGCAGACCCAGGTTCTGGAGAAGGTCCACGAGAAGTTCGTGGACGATGCGTTGTTCATCATGATTACGCACGACGTGAACCCGCGGGCGATGAGCCCGAAGGTGAAGGGCTTCGTCCAGGCCCAAAACTGGTTCCAAGACTTCTCGAAGATCACCATCGCGACGGCGGGGCGGTAGCGCCGTCGTTTCCCTCCCCCCTCTGCGGGGGAGGGTACCTGCGCAGCAGGGGGGAGAGGGGCAGCGCGACGATGCGGGTTTCGGCTCCCGGCACGCCTTTTCCGCACGCGTTGCTCCCCTCTCCCGACCCCTGCTGACGCAGGGGTCACCCTCCTCCGCAGAGGGGGGAGGGACTTTCATCGGCCACGGCAAGGCATGCGATGCTGATCTACATCCTCAAACGCCTGGTCTACGTGACACCCGTGGCGTTCGGCGTCAGCCTGGTCTGCTTCCTGCTGGTCCACCTCGCACCAGGCGACGCCCTGAGCGCGGTGCTGCCGGCGGACGCGACCCAGGAGACCATCAACGAGATGAAGGCGGCCTACGGCTTCGATAAGCCGCTGCCGGTCCAGTACCTGATCTGGCTGTGGCACGTTCTGCACGGTGATCTCGGCACCTCCATCGCCACCGGCCGGCCGGTGCTGGGCGAGGTCACCCGCGCGGTCATCAACTCGCTGATCCTCGCCTCCGTCGCCACCGTGATCGGCTTCACCTTCGGGACGCTGTTCGGCTTCGTGGCCGGGTATCACCGCAACTCCGTGGCCGACCGGGCGGCGTCCGCGCTCTCGGTCTTCGGCGTGAGCGTGCCGCATTACTGGCTCGGCATGATCCTGGTGATCGTGTTCTCGGCGACACTCGGCTGGCTGCCGCCCACCGGCGCCGGGCCCGATGGCTCCGGCAACTGGCGGCCCGATTTCGACCATCTGCGCTACCTGATCCTGCCGGCGGTGACGATGTCGGTAATCCCCACCGGCATCATCGCCCGCACCGTCCGCGCCCTGGTGGCTGACATCCTGGCCCAGGACTTCGTCGAGGCCCTGCGCGCCAAGGGCATGGACGAGTTCGGCGTGTTCAAGCACGTGGTGCGCAATGCCGCCCCGACCGCTTTGGCGATCATGGGCCTCCAGCTCGGCTACCTCCTCGGCGGCTCGATCCTGGTCGAGACCGTGTTCGCCTGGCCCGGCACCGGCTTCCTCCTCAACGCCGCGATCTTCCAGCGCGACCTGCCGCTGCTCCAGGGCTCGATCCTGGTTTTGGCGATGTTCTTCGTCGTCCTGAACCTGCTGGTCGACGTGATGCAGACCGCCCTCGACCCGCGCATCGAACGCGCCTGACCCGGAGGCCGATGATGACCGCTCCGATCACCGCCACCTCCATGGCCCTCGACGGCGGCGTGCTCTCCACCGGGGACGCCGCCCCGGAGGCCGCCTTCGTCCCGTCCCGCGGCTTCTGGGGCCATGTCGGCCACCGGCTGGTGCGCGATCCCGTGGCCATGGGCGCCGGGGCCGTGATCCTGCTCGTGGTGCTGATCGCGATCCTGTCGCCCTGGATCACCCCGATGGACCCGTACAAGGGGTCGATGCTGCGCCGGCTCAAGCATGTCGGGGACGCCACCTACTGGCTGGGTTCCGACGAGCTCGGGCGCGACATGATCAGCCGGCTGATGCTGGGCTCGCGCCTGTCGCTGTTCATCGGGGTCACGCCGGTGCTGATCGCCTTCGTGATCGGCTCCGGCATCGGCATCCTGGCCGGCTATGTCGGCGGCTGGACCAACACGATCCTGATGCGCACCATCGACGTCTTTTTTGCATTTCCCTCCGTGCTGCTGGCGATCGCGCTGTCGGGGGCGCTGGGCGCCGGCATCTTCAACTCGATCGTGTCGCTGACCTGCGTGTTCGTGCCCCAGATCGCCCGGGTCGCCGAGAGCGTCACCACCGGCATCCGCAGGCGCGACTACATCGACGCGGCGAAGCTCTCCGGCGCCTCGCCGCTGACGATCATGCGGGTGCAGGTGCTCGGCAACGTCGTCGGACCGATCTTCGTCTACGCCACCAGCCTGATCTCGGTCTCGATGATCCTGGCCTCGGGCCTGTCGTTCCTGGGCCTCGGCGTGCGCCCGCCGGAGCCGGAATGGGGCCTGATGCTCAACACCCTGCGCACCGCGATCTACGCCAACCCGGTCGTCGCGGCCCTGCCAGGGGTGTGCATCTTCGTCGTCTCGATCGCCTTCAACATGTTCTCGGACGGCCTGCGTGCCGCCATGGAGATTCGCCAGTGAGCGTCATCCCGGACGCTCCCGACCCGTTCGCCCAGGACCGCGGCGGACCGGCCCAGCCGCTCCTGTCGGTCTCGGGCTTGATGAAGCACTTCCCGGTCCGCAAGGCCGGAGGCAAGAAGCAGGTGGTGCGCGCCGTCGACGGCGTCGATTTCGACGTGCTGAAGGGCGAGACCCTGGGTATCGTCGGCGAATCCGGCTGCGGCAAGTCCACCACCGCCAAGCTGCTCATGGGCCTGATCGAGCGCGACTCCGGGTCCCTGCTGTACGACGGGCAAGCCGTGGGCGAGCGGGTGATGCCGTGGCGGTCCTACCGCCGCCAGGTCCAGATGGTGTTCCAGGACAGCTACGCGTCGCTCAATCCGCGCATGACCGTGGAGCAGTCGATCGCCTTCGGTCCCAAGGTCAACGGCGTGCCCAGCCGCGAGGCGGTGGAGCGCGCCCGCGCCCTGCTGGCCCGGGTCGGCCTGGAGCCGAAGCGCTTCGCCGGCCGCTACCCGCACGAGATCTCCGGCGGCCAGCGCCAGCGGGTCAACATCGCCCGCTCGCTCGCCCTGGAGCCGCGGCTGGTGCTGCTCGACGAGGCGGTCTCGGCGCTGGACAAGTCCGTGGAAGCGCAGGTGCTCAACCTCCTCCTCGACCTCAAGGCCGAGTTCGGCCTGACCTACATCTTCATCAGCCACGACCTGAACGTCGTGCGGTTCATTTCCGACCGGGTGATGGTGATGTATCTCGGCCGGGTCTCGGAGATCGGCCCGTCCGATACGGTGCTCGATGCGCCGGCCCATCCTTATACCGAGGCGTTGCTGGCCTCGATGCCGTCGCTCGATCCGGACAACCGCACGCAGGCCGCGCTGCTGCAGGGCGACCCGCCGAACCCGATCGACCCGCCCTCCGGCTGCCGGTTCCATCCCCGCTGCACGCTGGCCGAGCCGGTCTGCAGCGAGACGGAGCCGCCCCTCGACACGGTCGGGCCGCTGCACCGGGTTTCGTGCCTCGCCCGCCAGCCGGGCTCCGGCCATTCCGCCGCCCCGGCCCGGGCGCTCGCGGCATGAGCGCCCCGATGTCGAACCCGGAACCCGCCGTCACCCTCGGGAACCTGCGCGTCGCCTTCGGCAAGGTGCAGGTCGTCGACGGCGTCGACCTCACCGTTGAGCGCGGTCAGGCGATGGCGCTCATCGGCGAATCCGGCTCGGGCAAGAGCGTGACCCTGCGGGCGATCCTGCGGCTGTTCCACGAGGGGCGCAGCCGGATCGAGGGCACGATCCTGGCGGCCGGCCGGGACGTGCAGGCGCTGAGCAAGCGACAGCTCGCGGATTTCCGCGGCGGCGACGTCTCGATGATCTTCCAGGAGCCGCTGCTCGCCTTCGACCCGGTCTACACGGTCGGCCGGCAGATCACCGAGGCGATCCACCGCCACGAGAAGATCTCGAAGGAGGACGCCCGCAAGCGCGCGCTCGCCCTGTTCGAGCGGGTGCGGATCCCGAGCCCGGAGCGGCGGCTCGACAACTACCCTCACGAGATGTCGGGCGGCATGCGCCAGCGCGCGATGATCGCCCTCGCGCTCGCCTGCCGCCCGCAGGTGCTGCTCGCCGACGAGCCGACCACCGCCCTCGACGCGACGGTGCAGATCCAGGTGCTCCTGCTCCTGCGCGAATTGCAGCGCGACCTCGGCCTGTCGATCATCATCGTGACCCATGATCTCGGCGCGGCGGTCGAGGTCGCCGACCGGATCGCCGTGATGTACGCGGGCAAGATCGTCGAGACCGGGACCGCGCATCAGGTCGTGCTCGACCCGCACCACCCCTACACGATCGGCCTGCTGCGCAGCCGGGCGGAAGGCGCGCTGGCGAAGGGCTCGCGGCTCCAGACCATCCCGGGCAGCCCGCCGGACCTCGCCAACCGGCCGCCGGGATGCCCGTTCGCGCCGCGCTGCTTCCTGGCCGAGGAGCAGTGCCGCCGGGAGATGCCGCCGGTGGCCGAGATCACGCCCGGTCACAAGGTCGCCTGCTGGCGGACCGAGGAGGCCGCGGCGGCCTACCGGGCCGGGCCGACGCCCGTGCGCGCGGCCGAGTTGGTCCCAGCCTGAACCGGGGCCGGGGATCGACGCATCCGCGCGAAGGCTTTATCCGGCTTCGCGCGGCGTTCAGGCGGCGGATACCCGTGCGACCGGCCGCCCGAGCATCGCGATGAGCCAAGCATCCCCCGAGATCGTCCTGGTTCAACGCGGGGAGGCCGGCCATTTCCTGGCGGCGGCGCTCGGCTGGATGGGCAAGCGCATCACCGTCACCGCCCGTCCCGGCGAGGCCAACCACATCCTGTGCCTGCCGGTTCTCGACTTCGTGCGCCTCGGCTTCCCGGAGGCGAACGGGCGGCTGGACCTCCTCGAGCCCGGTGATGTCGAGAACCTGCGCTCCGGCCGGGCGGCGCTGCTGCTCGATCTGTCGAACGAGGGGCCGGGCCTGCACGCCCCGACCTTCGAGGCCCTGCACCGCAACCTCGAAGTCCTCGGGATCCCGCGGGACCGGGTCACCCTGGTCACCCAGAACCGGCTGCTGCGGCTGGACTACGAGCGGCTCTACGGCGAGGGCCTGCGGTTCTGGATCTTCGAGTTCTTCCCGCTCCAGGTCGCCCTCTGGCTCGATGCCGAGGCCGGCCCGAGACTGTTCCCCGAGCATCCCCTCGACCGGACCGGTTACGCGCCGTTGGCTCAGGGCTCCGGCCCGGCCCGGTTCCTCTGCCAGAACGCGGCCCTGCGCTGGCACCGGGTGCTGCTCTACCGCTGGTTCCAGCTCAACGGCCTCGACCGCGACGGCCTGATCTCGTTCCACGGGATCGGCTCGGACAACCCGAAGGCGGGCGGGATCGACGTGTTCCACGCCCCGCCGGAGATCACTGACGCTTTCGGGCCGCTGCTAGCCGATATCAGCGCCTGGATCCCCCGGCAGGCCAAGCGGCTCGATGCCCCGGCGCCGGGCGGCGACATGGTGTTGACGCTCGACGCGCAGGCCTATGGGGCTTGCGACCTGACCATCATCTCCGAGACCGATTTTTTCGAGCTGGGCGTCGAGCGCATCACGGAAAAGTCGCTGAAGGCCGCCGCCATGGGGCTGCCGTTCGTGATGGTGGGCGCGCCGCGGGCCGTCGCGCTGCTGTCGGAACTCGGCTTCCACACCTTCGGCAGCCTGATCGACCACCATTACGACCGGATCGCCGCCCCGATCGAGCGCCTGCCGCAGGTGTTCCGGTCGATCGAGGCGGCGTGGACCGATTGCCAGCGCGATCGCGCCGCCTGGCAGCGCCGGGCGCGCGAGCAGGCCGAGGCGAATGTCGCCCACGCACGGCACGGCTTGCTGCGGCAGCTCGATCGGGTGATGGTCGCGCCTCTGGTGGAGCGGCTCGCCCGGTTCATGGAAACGGGCACGCTGGTGCACTGACCCGCGCTCCGCCGTGATACCCGGAATCCCGACCGCGCCCCTGCGCTGCACCGAATGCGACCGCGGCCATTACGTGGCGGTGCGGTTCTGCCCGTTCTGCGGCGCCGCGCAGGTGCGGCCGAAAGCCGAACCGCCGGCTCCTCCACCACCACCGCCGGACGTTCACGAGCCGCCCCCGGTCGACACGCCTCCGGAGCCCACGCCGCCCTCGGCGCCTCCAACCGCGGCGCCGCCGCCACCGCCGGCCGAGCCGGACCCGGTGCCCCCGGGGGCGGTCTGGACCGTGAGCCCGGTCCCGCGCCGCCGCAAAAGCTCAGTTCGGCCCCGTCAGGTGGTGCTGGCGCTCGCGGCGATCGGCGCTCTAGCGGGGCTCGCGCTGGCGCGCCGCGAGGTGATCCCGGCGCCGACGCGGATCGAGGTCGGGCCGGCCTGGACCGCGGTGGCGCTGAAATCTTTTCGGAACGCCACGTCGCTGCGCATCACCGCGGAGGGCGTGATCAGCCTGCGCCTCGACGGCGAGCGGGTGCAGCGCGTCAGCCCGTCGAGCGGCGCGACGGTGCGGCCAAAGACGCTGCGAAGCCTGGAACTGCGCTCCGGTCGAGGCGCCGTCACCGTGACGCTGACCCCACGGGCCGAGTGACGAAAGGCGGATCGAACGACCTCAACCGTCAGGTCTCAGGGTCTCGGCCATGCGGCACACAGCCGGCTCGATCGCCCGCTCGGGAACCGCGGCATAGCCGAGCAGAAGTCCGGGCTCCGGCGGGCCGGCATGATAGGCCGAGAGCGGCACCGCCGAGATCCCGGCGCGGCCGAGGCACGCGGCGGCTTCGGCATCGCCGAGCGCTGCGCCCCAGGCCGAACCGGGGCGTGCGATCAGGTGCATTCCGCCCTCCATCGGGGCGAGCGCGATCACATCGGCTGCATGGCGGCGTGCGGCTTCGACCAAGGCTTCCTGGCGTAGGGCGTAAAGCCGCCGGGTCCGGCGCAGATGGCCGGCGAGATGGCCGTCCTCGATGAACCGGGCCAGCGCCCACTGGCCGATGCCCGGGGGCGCCGGTCCGGTCTCTGCCAGCGCCTGGTTCACCGGTGCCACGAGGCCCCGGGGCAGGACCAGATAGCTGAGGCCGAGTGCCGGCAGCAGCAGCTTGGAAAAGCTGCCGACATAGATCACCCGTCCGCCGCGATCCAAAGTCCGCAGCGGCGCCAGCGGTCGCCCGGTATAGCGGTAAGCGCCGTCGTAATCGTCCTCGACGATCCAGCCGGAGACGGCCTCCGCCCAGGCCAGGAGATTGAGCCGGTTCTCCAGGCTCATAGTGTGGCCCAGCGGATAGTGCTGGGCCGGCGTCACGACGGCGAGCCGGGCATCTCGCGGAAACGGCCCGGCACCGGCCACCGACAGCCCGCCGGGGCCGATCGGGATCGGGACCGGATGCAGGCCGGCGCTCGCCAAGGCCAGGGCGATCCCAGGAAATCCCGGCTCCTCGACCAGCGCGCGTTCCCCGGGATCGAGCAGCAATTCGGCCAGCAGACGCAGGCTCTGACGGATGCCCGCCGTGACGATCACGTCGTCAGCCTCGCAGGTCACGCCCCGGGCTTGCGACAGATACGCGGCGATGGCCGCCCGGAGCGCCGGCGAACCGCGCGGATCGAGCCGCTCCGCCGGACCATGGCGCCATTCGGCCTGGAGCAGGCGTGCCCAAACGGCGAACGGGAAGGCGTCCTGCGCCGGTCGCCCGAGTGCGAACGCGTCGGGCACACCCGGACCGGCCATGTACGGCCGAGCCGGCGCCGCCAGGAGGCAGACTCCCCGGCGCGACAGGATCGGCGCAGCCGCATCCGCTTTGGGCTCGGCCGTGGTCGATCGTGGGAGGCTGTCATCCGGCAGGGTCGCGGCGACGCGCGTGGCCGACCCCGTTCGCGTCGTGAGGTAGCCCTCGGCGATGAGCTGCTCCAGGGCGAGCACCACCGTGCCGCGCGCGCAGCCGAGATCGGCCGCCATCACCCGGGAGGCCGGCAGCCGCGCCCCGCGCGGCAGGCGCCGGTCGAGGATCGTTGCACGCAGGCCCTCGCGCAGCTGAGCGTGCAGCGGCATCGGTAAAGCAGGATCGAGGCTGACCGGCAGCGGCAGCGGGTCCCGGGCCATGGCGGAAAGTGGTCCAGTCGCATTTCGGAAACTGGATCTTTTGTCTGGTCCGCCGTGTGGTCAAGCGTGACGCCCTCACTCGGGACCGGTTCGATGTACCAGCCGCCGCACTTTCAGGACGAGTCACGCGCGGCGCACCAAACGCTGATCCGCGCCTATCCGCTGGGTTTGCTGATCACCGGCGGCGCGGACGGCTTGGTCGCCAACCCGGTGCCGTTCCTGCTGGACGAGGCTGGCGCGCACGGCACCCTGCGTGCCCATCTCGCCCGCGCCAACCCGCAATGGCAGGCGTTGGCCGAGGCTGAGGAATGCCTCATCGTGTTCCAGGGACCGCAGGGCTACGTCACCCCGGGCTGGTACGCGAGCAAGCGCGAGCACGGCCGGGTGGTGCCGACCTGGAATTATGCCACCGTCCACGCCTGGGGCCGGCCGCTTGTGATCGAGGATGCGGACTGGCTGCGTCGTCAGATCGCCGACCTCACCGCCCTGCGTGAGGCCCCGCGCGTCGCGCCCTGGGCGGTGGACGACGCGCCCGCGCCGTTTGTGGCTGCACAGCTGCCCGCCATCGTCGGAATCGAGATCCCGATCACCCGCATCGAGGGGAAGTGGAAGATGAGCCAGAACAGGTCCGAGGCCGACCGCGCCGGCGTGATCGCCGGGATGCGGGCGGAGGGCGAGACAACCCTCGCCGACATGGTCGCGGAGCGGAGCGGATCGTGAGCCAGCGTCTCAACGCCTTCGGCCAGCCGATCGGCCCCGCTCTGCCGGACTGGACCCCGCGTCCGCTTCCGCCGCGGACGCCTATGGAGGGCCGCACCTGCCGGGTCGTGCCGCTCGATGCTGAGGCCCATACGGCAGGCCTGTTCGCGACTTACAGCGCAGCGCCCGACCGGCGGAACTGGACCTATCTTCCCGACGAGATGCCGGACAGCGAAACCGCGTTTCGAACCCGGCTCGAATCCCGGGCGCAGAGCGAGGACCCGCTGTTCCACGCGATACTCGACCGGGCAAGCGGTGCGCCTTTGGGGATCGCCTCCTACCTGCGCATCGATCCGGGCAACGGCGTGATCGAGGTCGGCCACCTGAATTTCGGCCCGCGGCTCCAGCGCGCGCCCGCGGCGACGGAGGCGATGGCGCTGATGATGGCACGAGCGTTCGACGAACTCGGCTACCGCCGCTACGAGTGGAAATGCGACAGCCTCAACGCCCCGTCCCGGGCGGCGGCGCTCCGCTTGGGCTTCACCTTCGAGGGCATCTTTCGCAACGCCACGGTGGTAAAAGGACGCTCCCGCGACACGGCGTGGTTCTCGATCACCGACGCCGAATGGCCGCGGGTGCGGGCGGGCTTCAGGGCGTGGCTCGATCCGGCGAATTTCGATGCCGATGGCCGACAGCGACGCGGGCTCGCCGCGTTACGTGCCGACCCAAGCTGATCTCAGCCTCCGGCGGCCAAAAAGGCCTCCGCGGTGCGCAAGCTCAGCGCCATGATGGTCAGGGCCGGGTTCGCCGCGAGCGAACTCGGGAAGGTCGAGCCATCGCAGATCCAGAGATTGTCGATATCGAAGCTGCGGCCGACCGGATCGACCACGGCGCTCGATCCGTCGCGCCCCATCCGGCAGGTGCCGATCGTGTGGGCGACGCGCTCCAGCACCCAGATGTCCTCGGCGCCGGCGGCCTGCCACAGGTCGCGCATCACCTTGGTGGCATGCGCGTTAAGGCGCTCCTCGTTGCGGCTGTAGCCGAAGCTGATCTGCGCCTTACGCATCCCACGCGCGTCGGTCTCGTCGGACAGGGTCAGCACGTTGGCGTCGCAGGGCAGCGTCTCGCCGTTGATGCCGATGCCGGCGACGTGGTTGTAGCCGTCGAGATAATCGAGCAGCTTCTGACCCCACAGGCCGCGCCCGCGCGCCACCGCGTTGCCGAAGGTCAGCGGCACCACGCCGAGGCTCTGGATCAGGTAGCCGCCGGCGAAGTCGGCCCCGGCGCGGATGAAATCCTCGGTGATCAGCGACGAGGGATAGCCGCGGTTCATCCGCACCTCGTTGGCGAAGGTGCCCCAGACCTGCGTGGCGACGTGGCCCATGTAGTTGCGGCCGACCTGATCGCTGGAATTGGCCAGCCCGAGATGCAGCAGCAGGCGCGGCGTCTCGACGGCGCCGGCGCAGAGGAACACCGCGCCGCAGCGCTGGCGCCGTTCCTGCCCGTCCTGGGTGTAGACCACCGCGGTGACCCGGCCGTCGGTGCCGCGCTCGAGCCCGTGGACGAAGGCCCCGGCCCGGATCTCGGCCCCGTGGGTGACCGCGAGCGGCAGGTAGGTGACGTCCATGCTGGTCTTGGCGCCGTTGCGGCAGCCCTGGTGGCAGAAGCCGCAGTTGATGCAGGCGTTGCGGTAAGGACCGCCCTCGGACTGGAACGCCTGCGAGACCACCGCCGCAGGCGCGTCGGCCCAGCGGATGCCGAGCGCATCGCAGGCGCCGGCCATGATCTGCGCAGGCGCGTTGCGCGGCACCGGGGGCAGGGGATAGCGGCGGCCGGGATCCCAGGGATAGGATTGCGGCCCGGAGACGCCGATGAAGCGCTCGACCCGCTCGTAGAACGGGGCCAGCTCGTCGTAGCTCAGCGGCCAGTCGACACCCTCGCCGCTCTCGGTGTGGAGGCGCAGGTCACGGGCATCGGCCCGGGGCACGAACGCGCCCCAGTGCAGAGTTGAGCCGCCGACCCCGGTACCGCTGTTGTTCGCCCCGAACGCCTCCGGGGTGGAACCGCCGCTCAGGCGCTCCTCGGTCCAGTAGATCTCGTCGGCCAGGGTCTCGTCGAAGGCGAAGCGTTCCGGTGAAAAATTCGGTCCGGCCTCCAGGGCCACGACCTTGAGGCCGGCGGCGGCCAGTCGGGCGAGGAGCGGCGCACCACCCGCCCCGGTGCCGACGATGACCGCATCGACGGAATCGTCCGTGCGGTAGGTCCGCATCCCGTCGAGATTCATCGTGCCGTCTCCCCATGCGTCGGGCGCGGTTCCCAGGGTTCCGGCGCGTCGAGCCCGACTTCGTGGAAGCCCGGCAATCCGTTCGCGATCGGGCCCGGCCGGTCGCCGCCGGCGCCGATGCCGGAAAAGCCGACCCGCGCCAGGGCCGCCGGATGGGCGAGCCACAGGCGCACCGCGTCGGCGCGCAGATCCTCGAACCAGAACCGCATCCGGTCGCCATCCAGGCGGCCACCGAGAATCTCCGGCACCGACAGGTCGCCGCGCTCGGCGAGCGTCAGCAGCGCATCCTGCTCCCGCCCGTCGAGGACGACGAACGGACGGCCGTGGGCGGCGCGGGCCGCCGCGTCGAGGGTGCGCAGGGCGGCGCGATAAGCCTCCAGGTCCGGCGGCAGAGCCACGAAGCGCCAGCCGTCGCCGGCCCCGGATGCCAGGCGCTTGTCGATCCGGGCGGCGATATCCACGCCGGGAGTCGGCAGGACGCGGGCGCAGGCAGCGCGCAGGATCGCGAGTTCCACCGGGTCGAGCGCTTCCGGTCGATAGCCCGGATCATCGGGTTCCGCGCGCTTTGCGAGGGCACCGCGCAGGCGGCTGTTGACCCGCTCCGACGCGATCAGCGCGGCGTAGGCGGGGGGAATTTCGGCAGCCTGCGCAGCGTCCGCGCGGGGCCGGTCGCCAATATGCTGGCGCACCAGGTCGGCCAGGGCCTCAGGACGCTCCAGCGGCAGGAGATGGCCCACGCCGTCGACCGTCACGACCCGATAATGGGCGAGATGCGGCGCCATCAGCGCGTGCTGCGCATCGGCGCCGAGATCGGCATCCTCGGACCCCGCCAGGATCAGGGCCGGCGTGCGCAGAACGCCGACGCGACGGCTCAGATCCTCGTTCGAGCCGGATTCGAGCCAGGCTTTCCAGGCCTTCGGCGCAGCCTCCAGGACGTCGGCGACCGCACGGGCCTCGGTTTCGGGATCGAGCGAATCGCCGACATTCGCGCGGACGAAGGCCTTGGCCTCGCGCAGTCGCGTCTCTGGATCCGCGTCGATCCACGCGATCATCTTGGCGCGGCGATCCTCCGGTATCGGCTCCGGGCCAGGTGGCGAGCCCGAGATCAGGATCAAATCGGTCAGTCCCTCCAGGCCCGATTCGCCGTCCTCGGAGCGGCGGGCGAGGGCCAGCGCCACCTTCGCGCCCATGCTGTGGCCCGCAATGGCGAAGCGCACCGGCGCCTTCGTGCGGATCACGGCGGCGACGTGGTCGGCCATGGCGTCGACTGAGAAACCCGTCGCACCGGAGGCGTTGCCGAATCCCGGCAGATCGATGGACACGCAGACCAGCGTGTCACCGAGGGCCCAGGAGAACGGCTCCCAGGTTCGGGCGCTGCCGCCGAGAAAATGGAGGCTGAAGAGAAGGTCGGGCGCGGGCATTGCGGGGACATCGCGCAGACTTGGAATGCTTCAAGCGTACGCGACGCCGCACAGCACCGGGCGCACAGGGGTGGCGCGGTCCCGATCGGCATGGGATCAAACAGTCGGAGCGACTCATGACGTCCGACATCGATCTGTCCTGGCGCGTGGAAGAGGCCTGCCTGAATGCCTGGCCGAGCCCGCGCCAACTCTTGGTCCACGGCTACCTGCTGCGCGCCACCGGCGGCACCTCGAAGCGGCAGAACTCCGTGAACCCCTTGCGCGGCAGCGGCGCCCCCGAGCCGGCCATCGCGGCCGGGCTGGCGCTCTACGCCGCCCTCGGGCGCCGGGCGATCTTCCGGGTGCCGGCAATCGCGCCGCAGATGGAGCCGCTCCTGGCCGGGGGCGATTACACCGTGGTCGACGAGACCTGCACGCTGTTTCGCGATCTCGACGCCTTGCCGGGTGGCCCGGATCCGGCAGTCAGGCTGACGCCGGCACCGGATGCCGAATGGCTGGCCGTGCGCGACGCCGTGAACCGCGCCGACGCGGCGGCCGCGCAGGCGTTTCGCGACACAGTGGAAACTCTGATCCTGCCGCGGGCCTTCGCGTCAGCGGTCGTGGACGGCGGCATCGGTGCCTTCGCCTTCGGCGTGCTCGACAGCGATCTTTTGGTGATCGAGTCGGTGGCGACGGTCGAGCACTTGCGCGGGCAAGGCCATGCCAAACGCGCCGTGGGCGCGCTGCTGCACTGGGCCCGGGGGCAGGGCGCTCGGGCGGCCTGCCTCCAAGTGGTCGCGACGAACGCGCCGGCCCGGGCGCTGTACCGGGGGCTGGGGTTCGCGCGGGAGCTGTACCGGTATCACTACCGGGTGGGGCCGGAGCCGGCCTGATCCATCAGCGATCTTGATCAGTTTTTAAATAAAGCCCATCCCATCCTCGGCCTCATCCTGAGGAGCTTCCGCGCAGCGTAAGCCTCGAAGGAGTGCCCAGAAATCTCCGTGCTCGCTGGAAATCTCGTTGGTTGCCGACACGACGCTCCGGCATCTCAGGATCAGGGGAGTAATTTGGATATTCGTCGCCATCTATGAACTATCGCTACCATGACGAATTCTCGATTGTGTTTTTGGCAACCCGCAAATAATCAGAAACGCGGTCCTGCAGATGCGGCACCGCCCGCGGATGGGCAATGAAGCGCACCGCCGACATCAAGCGCCAAGCGGTGCCTTCGCTTCCGAATTGGATCCGCTCGACTTCAACCAACAATAGCGGCGCAGCGCAGAAATAGGCCGAGGCCCCAGTGCCGGACCAGCTCGGATAGCGACGCTGCCAGACGATCCGCTCAGGCTCGATGTTCAGGCCGCACTCTTCGTGGGTCTCGCGCAGCGCGCAATCCGCGGGAGATTCCTCGTTCTCCCGGCCGCCGCCGGGAAGGTCCCAAAGCCCTGGAAACGGGATGTCCGGCCGGTCGTCGCGCCGGTAGACGAGGATCTCGTCGCCGAGGACCAGGGCGATCTTCGCGCCCGTGAATGGCCGCCCATCCCAGATGTCGATCCGCACGCTGTCCGGCTCCGACGCGCGGCTCAGAAGAGCGACCCCTGTCGCGTCGGCGCAGTGGCGCTCGCGGGCGTGCGCTTGCCCGTCTCTGCGCCGGAGGCCGGCTGCGTCCGCGCGGCGCGCCGGGCGGACTTCGCGGAGACGGACGGATCGGAGGTCCCATCCGGCACCGCATTCACCGTCCCGTCGGCGAATTGGAGGCTGAGGCGGCTGGCGGCGGTGGCCTCGGCGGCGTGGCGGACCGGCAGGCCGGCGGCGTCCCGGACCAGGACGTAGCCGCGCTCCAGCACGGCCCGGTAGCTCAGCGAGCCGAGGAGATGCGCCAGGCCTTCCAGCCGGTCGCGGCGGCGCTCGACACCGCGCAGGCCGGCCTGGGTCAGGCGATCGGACAGGGCGACCAGGCGGTCGGCCCGGCGTGCCTGCAGCGCCCGCGCCCGCTCCAGGCTGGCATCCCGGGCGACGACGAGGCGGCGGCCGAGCTGGGCCAGGGCCTCGCCCTTGCGCTGCACGTCGTTGCGTAAAGCGGTCAGCGGCCGGTGATCGATCCGCGCCAGGCGGGCGCGGGCGTTGGCGAGCGCCACGTCGGGCGAGCGCCGGGCCATCCGGTCGAGGAGGAGTTGCAGGCGCGCGCGATGACGGCTGGCGCCGGCCGCGAGCGCCGGGGCGAGCCGCGCCTCGGCGAGGTCGAGACGCTGACGCTTGGCCGCCAGCAGGACGTCGGCGCTCGGAAGGGCTCGAGCCAGCGCCCGTAGATCCGACCGGTCGCGCTCGACCCGCCGGCCGATCGAACCGACAGCCCGGGCTGAGAGGTCCGAGACCGTGGCGATCAGGTCGGCACGGACCGGCACGGCCATCTCGGCGGCGCCGGTCGGGGTGGGAGCCCGGCGATCGGACACGTAATCGATCAGCGTCGTATCGGTCTCGTGGCCGACCGCCGAGATCAGCGGGATCGCGCTCTCGAAGGCGGCGCGGACCACGCACTCCTCGTTGAAGGCCCAGAGATCCTCGATGGAGCCGCCGCCCCGGGCGACGATCAGCACGTCCGGGCGCGGGATGGCGCTGTCCGGGCCCAGCGCGTTGAAGCCCCGGATCGCGGCGGCGACCTCTTCCGCAGCGCCGTCGCCCTGGACGCGCACCGGCCAGACCAGGACCGGGCGCGGGAACCGGTCCTCCAGCCGGTGGAGGATGTCGCGGATCACCGCGCCCGTGGGCGAGGTGACGACGCCGACGACGCGGGGCAGGTAGGGAATGGCGCGCTTGTGCTCCGGGGCGAACAGCCCCTCGGCGGCCAGAAGCTTCTTGCGCTCCTCCAGCAGGGCCATCCAGGCGCCGAGCCCGGCCGGCTCCAGGCTCTCGACCACGATCTGGTAGGAGGACTTGCCCGCGAAGGTGGTGATGCGCCCGGTGGCGACCACCTCCAGCCCTTCCTGCGGCTTCTGGCGCAGGCGCCCGAACACGCCCTTCCACACCACCGCGTCGATCCGCGCCTGCCCGTCCTTCAGCGAGAAATAGGCGTGGCCGGAGCCGTGCTGGCCGCGATAGCCGGAGATCTCGCCGCGCAGGCGGACATGGCCGAACGCGTCCTCCAAGGTGCGCTTGAGCGCCCCCGCCAGCTCGCCCACCGACCATTCGGGCTGGTTGGCAGTGAGCACGCTGGTCGGCGGGATATCCGCCGCGGGCGAGGCTGCGGGGCGCGGAGGCGGCACGAGGGGCATGGACGGACGCTAGGCGGCCTCAGCCGCAAGGTCAAAGGCCCAGGTCATGACTATTCCACCGCCAGTTCGCGCGGCGCGTCCGAGATCGTGATGCGCGGGACGAACAGCGACAGCACCAGCGTCAGCAGTGCCACCGCGAAGACCGTCCAGAACGTGCCGTGCAGGGCGTGCTGCAGCCCGTCGCGGATGGCGTCGCCGCCCGTCCCGAGGCTCGCGGGATCGTCGAGGAGGCGCCGGAGCTGGCCGGGGTCGACCGCCGGCCCGCCGGCCGGATGCACCAGCCGGTAGTTCAGCACGGCCCCCAACGCAGTTGCGCCCAGGGTCGAGCCGAGGTTGCGGGCGAAGATGTTCGAGGCGGTGGCGGCGCCACGCTGGGCCCAGGCGACGCTGTCCTGAATGATCACGATGGCGGCGGTCGAGAGAAAACCCATGCCGAGCCCCATCACGATCGAGCCGCAGGCGGCGACGATCGGCGAGGTCTCGGAACGCAGGGCGACGAAGGCCGTGGCACCGAGCGGCAACAGCGTCGCGCCAAACAAGAGCGTCGGGCGCAGGCCGAAGCGCACGAAGTTGCGCGCCGCCGTGGTGGCGCCGATCGGCCAGCCGAGCACCATCAGGGTCAAGGTCAGGCCGGCGATCAGAGGCGATTGCCGGAGCACGCCCTGGACGTACATCGGCAGGAACGCGGTCAGCCCGATCACGGTCATGCCGGAGAGCAGGGTGGCGGCATTGGTGGTGGCGATCGGGCGCTGCATCCACAGGCGAATGTCGAGCATCGGGTCGGCGGCCCGGCGCTCCTGAAGCACGAACAGGATGGCAGCGACCACGAAGCCGAGGGCCGGCCAGAAGGCCGCCGCGGCCGAGGTCCCGGCCTCGGTCAGCGCCATCATCAGCGCGGCGATGGCCGCCGTGAACAGCGCCGCGCCGATCGCATCAATCGGGCGGCTGCGGCGCTCGACGCTCTCCCGCAGGTAGACCAGGAACAGAGCCGCCGCGACGAGGCCCACGGGCAGGTTGATCCAGAAGATCCAGGGCCAGCTCAGATGGCCGATGATCAGGCCGCCGACCAACGGCCCGGCCACGGACGAGATGCCCCAGACACTCGCAAGATAACCTTGGACCTTGCCGCGCTCCCGGGCCGGGTAGAGGTCGCCAATCACCGTCAGGCTCACCGGCTGGATCGCCCCCGCGCCGACGCCCTGCACGAGGCGGAACAGGATCAACGAGGGCATCGACCAGGCGAGCCCGCACAGCAGGGATCCGGCCAAGAAGACCGCGATGCCGAACAGCAGCACCGGGCGCCGCCCGTAGAGATCGGACAGCTTGCCGAACACCACCGTGGTGGCGGTCTGGGTCAGCAGGAAGGAACCGAACACCCAGGCGTAGAGGTGGAGGTCGCCGAGTTGCCCGGCGATCTGCGGCATTGCGGTCGAGACGATGGTCGCCTCGATGGCGATCATGAACATCGCCGCCATCACCGCGGCGAGGACCAGCGGGCGGCGCGTCTCGGAGGGGTTCGGCATGCGCGCGGTCTAGGCCCGCTGCCGGCCGCCACCTAGCGTTGACGACCGGCTCCCGCGCGGCTCCGCTTCCGGGCCGTGCGGAAGCGCACATGTTCGGCTACGCTTCGAGCTCCGCATCGAGGTCGCGACCGCGGGTCTCAGGCAACAGGAATGCGGCGATGGTCCCGACCAGGCTGAAGGCAGCGAGGTAATAGGCCGGAGCCAGCCGGTCGCCGGTCGCAGCGATCAGCCAGTTGATCACGTAGTTGGTGCTGCCGCCGAAGATCGAGACCGAGAGCGCATAGACGATCGACAGGCCGGCGCTGCGCACCGCCCGCGGCAACGCCTCCGGGATACCGACGATCACCGCGGCGGCGTTGATCGAGGACAGAGCCGAGAGCAGGAAGGTCACCGCATAGACGCTGGCCGCGCTGGGGGCGCTCACCACCCAGGCGAAGGCCGGCACGGCCAGGACCAGGATCAGCGCCCGCGGCCAGATCATGAGCGGGCGCCGGCCGAACCGGTCGGCCAGCCAGCCGCCCAGCAGCGGAAAGATCACCGAGGCGAGGCCCAGGGCGATCGGTACCGCGGTGGCGGCGGTCTCGCTCAGGCCCAGAGTGGCGCCGGCAAAGACCGGCATGTTGGTGCCCACGGCGTTCGACACGGTCGAGGCGGCGATGACCAGGAAGGTCAGCCCCAGCAGGCGGCCATGCTCGCGCAGCAACCGCCGGACCACTGCGAAGGTCGAGGATGCCGCGTGGGGATCCTCCTCGGCGCCAGCGGTCTCGGGCAGATGGCTGCGGATCACGAGGCCCACCGGCACGACGCACAGGCCGAGGCCGAACATCACCCGCCAGCCCCAGGCCGACATCGCCTGGTCGCCGACGACGAGCGCCAGGATGGTCGCGACGATGCCCGCGAACAGGGCCGCGCAGCCCTGGCTGGCGATCTGCCAACTGGTGACGAAGCCGCGCTTGGCCGGCGGCGCCGCCTCGAGCAGGTAGGCGGTGGACGGGCCGACCTCGCCGCCGAGGGCGAGACCCTGGATGAGGCGGCCCGCGATGACGATCACTTGGGCCCAGCCGCCGATCGCCGCGTAGGACGGGCAGGCGGCCAGCATCAGCATGCCGAGCGCCATCAGCGCGATGGTGATCAGCATCGCCGGCTTGCGACCGGCCCGATCCGCGAAGGCGCCGATCAGCACGCCGCCGATCGGCCGCATCACGTAGCCGATTCCGAACAGGGCCAGCGATGCCAGCAGGCTGTGGGTCGGGTCGGTGGCCGGAAAGAACGCCTCGCCGATCGGCTTGGCGAAGAAGGCGTAGACGGTGAAATCGTAGAATTCGAGGGCGTTGCCCAGCACCACGGCGCCGACCGCCTTGCGGTCGAGGGCAGGATGCGGCGCGGCGCCGCCTGGTATCGTCGTCTTGGCGTCCATCAGCGTGTCGGCCCCCCGGCCGGCGGATGCTTGGCGATTCCCTCGGTCACCGGCTCGGCGCCATCGGAGACCGCTTCGTCGTAGCCCGCAAGCCAGCGCGTGCGCGCCTCCGTACCCTCGGCGTAGGGGCAGGCCGCTCGGGCGAGGCCCTTGCCGGGCGCGGCGCGGCCGAGGGCGTGCGTGTCGAGATCGTTCGGGGGCGAATCCATGTCGGCGCAGGTCTCCGTGTGTCGCGTCCGCCGCGATGTAGGGCAGGCGGCGTGCGACGGCCTGCGCTCAATGCAGGGTCGGATCCGCGTCCGGCGGGAGGGAGACGGCCTCGCTGAACGGGAATTCCAGCACCACTTCGCCGGCCGCGTCAGTGACGACCAGGCAGGCGGTCATCAGCCGGACCTGGTTCTGCGGATCGGCCAGGGCCGCCCGGATCGTGTCCTGGGCCTTCTCCCAGGCCTGGTCCGGGTCGCGCAATTCGAAACCGGTCGGATCGGTGATCGTGTCGTCACCGATCTGAGTGTGGAAGAAGTAGCGCGGCATGGCCTTCGTCCCCGATATCGAGCGCGTGTGGTCGAGCGCGCGCTGTTCAGATGGGGATCGGCACGTCTCAGGTCAGCAGCGCGGCGCTCCGGGATCGGTCCAGGGACGGGGCTTCATCCCGCACGCCGCCGCCAGCGCTGTTCAGCCGTTCGCGGCTCTCAGTTCCGGGGCCGCGGGAACGGGCCGGAGGTTATGGACGGTCGCCGTGGGGGCGCCCGTGCGATGCAGCTTCTCCATCGCCATCAGGGGCCGCAATTCGGGCTCGGCAAAGTCCATCAGCCGGGCGTTGCGCCAGCGCGGCTTGCCGGCACCGCGGCCGAACCAGCGCGGGCGCACCTCCTCGACCAGCAGCACCAGCCGGCCCGTCCAGGATTTGCGGAACCAGAAGCGCCCCGTCAGAGCCATCGTCCCATCTCCCTGAAAAGACCCGACCGAGCCGATACCGCCCAGCTATCGGCAGCTCCAATACCCGACCCGTCCGCACAAGTACCGGTCGACGGCGCCGTACTATCGCGGATCGACCGATATCCACAGGCCGAGACCGGCGGACGGCACTCAGCGAACGACGTGACGCACGACCAGGCCGAGCAAGAGGATCCAGACCAGGCCTGAGGTGACATAGACGAAGCCTCGCAGGAGCGCGGATTCCAACGCGTGATGCGCGGAACCCTGATCGCCGGGCTGGATCCCGCGCTCGGCAGGCAGCCGCGCCGTCTCGACAACAGCCCCTTGAGGCGCCGCGAGGTAGCACGTCAGGCTCTCCGGCAGCTTTCGTTGATCGGTCTTCACAAATCGAGAGATTACGCTTCGCCAGTTCCGCGGCAAGGTATGGCCGCGGGTGAATCGCAGGCGGGTGCGTGTTACTGATCGCCGACCCCGGCGGCGCGGCCGGCCCACAGCGTCCGATCATGTCCCTGCCTCCTGTCCTGATCACGGGCGTCGCCGGATTCATCGGCAACGCGCTCGCGCTGCGCTTGCTCGAAACCGGCCGGACGGTCGTGGGCCTCGACAACGTCAACGCCTATTACGATGTCGGCCTGAAGGAAGCGCGGCTCCGGCGCCTCGAACCGTTCGCCGGCTACAGCTTCGAGCGCCTCGACCTGATCGACGGCGCCGGCCTCGACGCGCTGTTCCGCCGCCACGGCTTCCGGACCGTGATCCACCTCGCCGCACAGGCCGGCGTCCGTTACTCGCTGACGAACCCACATGCCTATGCGTCGAGCAATCTCGTCGGCTTCCTCAACATCCTCGAAGCCTGCCGCCACGGTGGCGTGGAGCACCTGCTCTACGCATCCTCGAGTTCGGTCTACGGCGCGGTGACGGCGATGCCGTTCTCGATCCACCAGAACGTCGACCATCCGGTCAGCCTCTACGCGGCGACCAAGAAGGCCAACGAGTTGATGGCGCACAGCTACAGCCATCTCTACGGGCTGCCGACCACGGGCCTGCGCTTCTTCACCGTGTACGGACCCTGGGGACGGCCCGACATGGCGATGTCCCTGTTCGCGCGCGCAATCCTCGCCGGCGAGCCGATCCAGGTGTTCAACGAAGGCCGGATGCGCCGAGACTTCACCTATATCGACGACATCGTCGAGGGCATCGTCGCCTTGGCCGAACGACCGGCCGCCCCGAACCCCGCTTGGACCGGCGCCGCCTCGGATCCGGGCACCAGCGCGGCGCCCTATCGAGTCTACAACATCGGCAACAACGAGCCGGTCGAGCTGATGGAGATGATCGCGTTTCTCGAAGACGCGCTCGGGCGCAAGGCCGAGACGATCCTGCTGCCGATGCAGCCGGGCGACGTGCCGGCCACCTACGCGGATATCGAGGACCTGACGCGCGACACCGGGTTCCGGCCGGCGACCCCGCTGAGGCTCGGGATCGAACGCTTCGTGGCATGGTACCGGAGCTATCAAGGCCTCTGAGCGGCGCCTCAGCGACGGCGCCCCGCCGCGTCGCGCCGCCGATAGCCGAGCACGGCCGCGATCCCGACGAAGACCGCCAGCGCCGTCCACATCCCGCCCTCGCCGAGCTTTGCGACGATGGCCGAGAGGCGTTCCGGCTCGTCCATGAGCACGATCAGGACGGCGGCAAGGCCGCAGAGCGTCACGACGATCGCCAGGGCGCGAAAGGTCATCAGAGGCGCTCCGTTCCCGACACCGCCACCGGTGCGATCCGGCGGCAAACCGGTTCGACCTGCTTAGCGCATCGGGCCGAAAGATGGTCACCGGCTTTCGGAAAACGACGATGCGGCGTCAAAGCCTGACGGTCCCGCAATCCGACACGGCGCCGAAGCCGCTTCGATCGGCGAACCGCAGTCGCCCGGCTGGCCGCGATCCAGCTTCCATCCGCCGCAGGCGGCGAAGTCCGAGGCCTGGTGTTGAGGGTCTGGCCGCTCTCTCATCCACGGGATGACGGTCGCGGACGGCTAGGCCGTTGCACGATCTGCGTGTAATCATTTAGAGCTGTTCCAGGCAGGCAAGCTCTGCTCTAAACGCTGCCGCGAAAGCGGTCATAAGGAGGAAATCCATGCGTTCTTTCGTTCTCGGCGCCGTCCTTGCTGCTTTGATTCCGCTTTCCGCCCAGGCCCAGGAGGCCGGTGATGCGGCCGCAGGCGAGAAGGCGTTCGCCCCCTGCAAGGCGTGCCACAATTTCCAGAAGAACGGCGTCGGTCCGGACCTGAAGGGCGTCGTCGGGCGCAAGGCCGGCACCTACGAGGGCTACAACTACTCCGCCGCGGTGAAGAATTCCGGCATCACCTGGGACGAGGCCAATCTCCACGAGTGGCTGAAGAACCCGAAGACCAAGATCCCCGGCACCAAGATGATCTTCCAGGGCTACCCCGACGACAAGAAGATCAACGACGTGATCGCCTACCTCAAGACGCAGTCCTGAGACATCGCGCGACAGCGCAACCGAACCGGAGGGCATCCGCGCAGCCACGCGGGTGCCCTCATCCGTTCAGGACCGAGGTAATCGGGCGCCGATGGCGCGCTATTCCGGGATCAGACCGGCCTGAAGGCCGAGCCGCAGGGTGACGAGGTCGTTCAGCAGGTCCTTCCGGCCCTGCATATCGAGGCCGGTCCGGTCGCCCGCCTCGTCGGGGACGCAGGCGAGCACGTCGCGCAGCGATTGGCCGGCCGGCGTGAGGAAGATGCTGACCTGCCGCTCGTCGGCCCGATCCCGGGCGCGCCGCACGCGGCCCGAGGCCTCCAGGCGCTTGAGCAGCGGAGTCAGGGTTCCGGAATCGAGGAACAGGCGGTTGCCGATCTCCTTGACCGACAGGCCGTCCTCTTCCCACAGCACCAGCAGGACGAGGTATTGCGGATAGGTCAGCTCATAGCGGCCAAGAAGAGTCCGGTAGGCGCGGCCGAAGGCATGCGCGGCGGCGTAGACCGCGAAGCACAATTGGTTGTCGAGGCGCTGCCGATCCCGCTGCGATGGCTGGTCGACGGTCGCACGACCCGCCTGATTCGGCTCAGCGCCGCTCTGCGAAGCAGTCGGGCCTGACATCGGTTGAACTCTCTCTGGTAAAGGCGGGCTATCGTACCGGTATGCCCACAGGTCACTCTTAGTCAGTTCGTGAAACCTGTACAATTCTCATCAACGGTAGAGGTGCCAGACATCCTCCGCGGCGTTCAGCCATCCATGAGCGGGTGCAGGTCTCGTACCATCGCCTTCAGGCGCTCATCGAGGACGTGCGTGTAGATCTGCGTGGTCGAGATGTCGGCGTGGCCGAGCAACTCCTGGACGATGCGCAGATCGGCACCGTTCTGCAGCAGGTGGCTGGCGAAGGCGTGGCGCAGTACATGCGGGCTAACGCGGTCGGGACGCAACCCGGCGGCGACCGCCACGGCCTTCAGGTCGCGGGCGAAAGCCTGCCGGGTGAGATGGCCGCTGTCGCTGTCGGTCGGGAACAGCCACGGGGATTCCTCCGGCACCGCCGCGAGGTGGCCGGTCATCGCGGCCCGGGACGCCTCGGTCAGCGGGACGAGCCGTTCGCGGCCGCCCTTGCCCTTGATGAATAGATAGCGCTCGCGGGTGGTGCCGGCGGCGCGCGGCAGGGCGACGAGTTCCGAGACGCGTAAGCCCGTCGCGTAGAGAAGCTCCAGCAGGCAGACCATCCGGCGGGCGCGCCGCGCCGGCCCAGGTTCCTTGTCAGCCGCCGCCGCATGCGCCGTGGCCAGCAGCCCGTCCACCTCGGCGATCGACAGCACCTTCGGCAGGGTCCGGCCCCGGCGCGGGCCCGACACCGCGACGCTCGGATCGGCCTCGGCGTAGCCTTCGGCATAGAGAAACTTGTGGAAACCGCGCACGCAGGACAGGCGCCGGGCGGCCGACGAGGCCATCAGCCCCCGCGTCACGAGGTCGACCATGAAGGCCCGGAGGCTGTGTGTATCGGCCTCCTCGAGCGGGATGTTTTTGCGGCCGAGATAGGCGAGATAATCGTCGAGATCGCGCCGGTACGCGGCCAGCGTGTTGGCGCCCGCTCCACGCTCGGCGGCCAGCATGTCGAGATAGGCGGCAACCTCCGGAGACTGGAGCGTGACCGGGCCGTCTGCCGCCGCCGCGCTCAACGGTTGCCCGGTTGAAGCTTCGAGGCCGGGATGGTCACGATCATCTCCCGGGGGGTCGGCACCACGAAATTCGCCAGGGCGAACATCGCCGCGAAGACGAGACCGGCCAGGATCGCGAGGGTGGCGAAGAAACGGAACAGGGTCGGCACGTCGGTCGAACCTCGGGCAGACGAGCGCAGTCGGCGGGGAGGGGAGCGCGCGGAAGCCACCCCCAAGATGTCGCGAGAGATCGGTTTCCATCACGCGATCGCGGCGCTGACAAGGCCCGCGAGGACACAGCGATGCGTTTCGCAGGCCGCTTGAATCGCGCTAAGAGCCTGACGCAGGATTGGAAGCCCCCCGCGAGGCGCATGCGGAGCGGCCGATAGGGAGCCGGAGACGCCACGACCATGCAATGCTGCCGTCCATGAACGAGGAGGAAGTCGGTGAACCGATCGAGGCGCGCCTGCGCCGGGCGCTGGGCCTGCGCTCGATCGTGCTCGTCGGCTTGATGGGGGCGGGCAAGAGCACGGTCGGCCGGCGCCTCGCCAGCCGGCTCGGGCTGATCTTCAAGGACGCCGACAGCGAGATCGAGGCGGCGGCCGGCCTGACCATCCCCGACATCTTCGCGATCTACGGCGAGCCGAGCTTTCGGGACGGCGAGGAGCGGGTGATCTCGCGCCTGCTGCGCGCCGGCCCCCTGGTGCTGGCGACCGGCGGCGGCGCCTATCTGCGCGAGGCGACCCGGACACGGATCGCGGAATCCGCCATCTCGGTCTGGCTCAAGGCCGATCTCGACGTGCTGATGCGGCGGCTGCGCAAGCGCGGCAACCGGCCCCTTCTCCAGACCGACGACCCCGAGGCGACGATGCGCGACCTGATGGCGATCCGCCACCCGGTCTACGAGGCGGCCGACGTGGTGGTGATCTCTCGCGAGGTGTCGCACGACCGCGTCGTCCAGGACGTGCTGGAGGCGCTGGACGCCCACCTGAACGCCGCGGCGCCGAGCCCCATCGCCGCCCAGTGACCTTGCAGTGAGCCTGTCCGTGACCGAGCCCTCGACCCATCCGGTTCCCCTGACCGTCCATGTGCCGCTCGATACCGGCCGCGCCTACGACATCCTGATCGGCCGCGGCCTGATCGAGACCGCCGGCGCGCACATGGCCGGTCTCGGGGCCAGGCGGGCGGCGATCGTCACCGACGAGAACGTCGGGGCGCTGTATGCCGATCGCCTGCGGAACAGCCTGGAGCACGCCGGACTCAATGCCGGCTTGGTGACGGTGGCGCCCGGCGAGGCCTCGAAATCCTATGCCGGCTACGCCCAGGTCTGCGACGGCCTGCTGGCGCTGAAGGTCGAGCGCGGCGATCTCGTGGTGGCCTTGGGCGGCGGCGTGGTCGGGGACCTCGCGGGCTTCGCGGCCGCGACCCTGCGGCGGGGCGTGCGCTTCGTGCAGGTCCCGACCAGCCTGCTCGCCCAGGTCGATTCCTCGGTGGGCGGCAAGACCGGGATCAACGCGCCGCTCGGCAAGAACCTGATCGGCGCGTTCCATCAGCCGCGTCTCGTGCTGGCCGACACGGCGGCGCTCGACACCCTGTCCGAGCGCGAGATGCGCGCGGGCTACGCCGAAGTCGCCAAATACGGCCTGATCGCCGATGCCGGCTTCTTCGACTGGTGCGAGGCGAACTGGCGCGGCATCTTCTCCGGCGGCCCGGAGCGTGAGCAGGCGGTCGCCGCCTGCTGCCGCGCCAAGGCCGCTGTCGTCACCCGCGACGAGCGGGAGGACGGCGAGCGCGCGCTGCTCAACCTCGGCCATACCTTCGGGCACGCCCTCGAGCGACTGACCGGCTACGACTCAGGCCGGCTGGTGCACGGGGAGGGGGTCGCGATCGGCACGGCTCTGGCGTTCCGGTTCTCGGCCCGGCTCGGTCTCTGCGCCGGCCAGGATGCCGGCCGCGTCGCCAACCATCTGGCACTTGCCGGGCTGCCGACCCGCCTCCAGGCGGTGCCGGGGGGCTGCGGCGATGCCGACGCTCTCCTCGACGCCATGGCGCAGGACAAGAAGGTGCGCGACGGCGCCCTGACCTTCATCCTCGCCCGCGGGATCGGCCAGAGCTTCATCGCCCCCGGGATCGACCGGGCGGAGGTGCGGGCCTTCCTGCAGGACGAACTCGCTGCAGACCCGCGCCCCTGACCGCACCATCGGCCTTGCCTTGCGCCGGCCGGACCGCTATGAGCCTGCCACGTCCGGGACGGTTCAGACCCGCGCGGAAACCTGGCTCGGAGCGTCCGCGCGACACCCGGGGCAGGAGGTCGAGGCCGGGTCACCGGTCTTGCCGGTTGCCGGTGTAGCTCAGTGGTAGAGCAGCGCTTTCGTAAAGCGAAGGTCGGGGGTTCAAATCCCTCCTCCGGCACCATTCTCTTCCGCGGTCGGTCACAGCTCTCACGCAAGATGCCGACCGAACCGGAGATGCGCCTATTTCAGGCAGCCTGAGCGACGGATCGCTGAAAGGCCACCGCAGTTTCAGAGCCTCGCGTTCCATCATCCTCGGAACTCGACGCTCCATCCTCGTGTAGAGCCACCTGTGCCGAGCACCAGCCCAGCAGACGGGGATAGCCATGAAAGCCGAGATTCTGGACGTCCGGTTCATTCATGAGGGCTGGAGCCGGTTCGGGATCGCGACGGTTCGTCTCGCCGACGGCGCCGTCGTCGAGCGCGAGATCGAGGATCACGGCAACTCGGTGGGCGTCCTGCCGTATGATCCCGAGCGAAGAGTCGCCACGCTGGTGCGCGAGTTACGGGTGCCGCCCCTGTTCGCGTCCGGCGAGCAGGTCCAACTCGAAGCGCCGGCCGGCCTGATCGAGGACGGCAGCCCGGAGGAGAACGGGCGCCGGGAGGTGCTGGAGGAGGTGGGCCTGCGCTTGCACGACCTGGAGTTCGTCGGCGCGACCTATTCCTGCGCCAGCCTGACCACGGAAAAACTGCACCTCTACCTCGCCCCCTATGGCAGGGCCGACCGCGCCGAGCAGGGTGGGGGCGCCGAGGGTGAGCACGAGAACATTCGGATCGTGGAGATGCCGCTCGCCGAGCTCGCTCGCCTGGCGGACCGGGCCGAACTCACCGATCTGAAGACCTTGACGCTGGTCCTGGCGCTCCGCGCCCGCCATCCGGAGCTTTTCGCGGCGTGAGAATCCGCTATCGCGTCTTCGCGCAATGGTTGATCACCGGCGCGGTGTTTCTCGCGGTCGCCTGGATCGCGTTCCACCTGCGCTGAGCACAAAACCCGTCTCAGGGATCGAAGCGATGAGCGAAGACACCGGCACCGCAGAACCGCACGGCCTCGACCGGGGGCTGACCAATTACGGCGACCGGGACTTCGCCCGCTACCTGCGCCGGTCCTTCGCCCGGTCGATGGGCATCTCGCGCACGCTCCTCGACAAGCCGGTGGTCGGCATCGCCATGACGCCGTCCGGCTTCAACAACTGCCATCGCGGCATGCCGGAACTGGTGGAGGCGGTCTCGCGCGGGGTGCTGGCGGCTGGGGCCCTGCCGATGCCGTTCCCGACCGTGTCGCTCGGTGAGGTTTTCCTCAATCCGACCAGCATGATGTACCGCAATCTCATGGCCATGGACACGGAGGAGATGATCCAGGCCCAGCCGATGGACGCGGTGGTGCTGATCGGCGGCTGCGACAAGACCGTGCCGGCCCAGCTCATGGGCGCGGCTTCCGCAGGCTTGCCGGCGATCCAGGTGGTGACCGGCCCGATGTCCACCGGCCGTCATCGGGGCCAGCGGCTGGGCGCCTGCACGGATTGCCGGGGTTTTTGGGCCAAATACCGCGCCGGCACGGTGGATTCGGAAGAGATCGCCGAGGTCGAGGGAAGGCTTTCGGTCACGGCCGGAACCTGCGCGGTGATGGGCACGGCCTCGACCATGGCGTGCATCGCCGAGGCGCTCGGCATGTCGCTGCCCGGGACCGCCGCGATCCCGGCGGTGCATTCGGACCGGCTGGTCGCCGCCGAGGAGACCGGCCGCGCGGCCGTGCGGCTGATCCAGACCCAAGTCACGCCCGCGCAGGTCATCACGGAAAAATCGGTCGAGAACGCGATCCGGGTCCTGATGGCGGTGTCCGGCTCGACCAACGCGATCGTGCACCTCACGGCCATCGCCGGGCGCCTCGGCATCCGCATCCCCGCCGGACGCTTTAACGCCATCTCGGACGAGACGCCGGTGCTGGTCGACCTGAAGCCGGTGGGTGACGGCTACATGGAGGATTTCCATGCGGCCGGCGGCATAGGCGCGCTGCTGCGCGAGCTGCGCCCGCTGCTGCATCTCGACACCGTCGATGTCGAGGGCCGTACCCTCGCCGAGCGCCTCGACGAGCCGCCCGGCTGGGTCGACCGCGCGGTGATCCGGGCGTTCGACAACCCGGTCTCCCCGGTGGGCGGCCTGGTCGCGCTGACCGGAAACCTCGCTCCCGACGGGGCGATCTTCAAGCGCGCCGCCGCGACGCCGGAGCTGTTCGAATCCGAGGGGCGGGCGGTGGTGTTCACCGGCCTTGAAGACCTGAGCCGCCGGATCGACGACCCGGACCTCGACGTGGCGCCGGGCGACGTGCTGGTGCTGCAGAATGCCGGGCCGCACGCAGCCGGCATGCCCGAGGCGGGCTACCTGCCGATCCCGAAAAAACTCGCGCGGGCGGGGATCAAGGACATGGTGCGCATCTCCGACGCACGGATGTCCGGCACGGCCTTCGGGTCGATCGTGCTGCACATCGCCCCGGAGGCCGCGATCGGCGGGCCGCTGGCTGCCGTGCGCGACGGCGACCGGATCCGGCTGTCGATCCGGGACAAGCGGATCGACCTGCTGGTGGACGACGCCGAGATCGCCCGGCGCCTCGTGGACCATCGACCGCCGCCGGCACCCAAGCGCGGCTACAAGGCGCTTTATCGGCGCACCGTTACCCAAGCGCCGGAAGGCTGCGACTTCGACTTCCTGATCGGAGACGGCGAGACGGGCTGAAGCTCACGGCTTGATCCTCGGGCACGCCGGGCTCATCGTTCGACGAAGAATCGGGAGGAGTCGAAAAAATGACGCGCGCCTGCATCGTGGGCTGGGCCCACACACCGTTCGGCAAGCTCGAGGAACCGGACGTCGAGGGCCTGATCGCGCGGGTGTCCGGCGAGGCGCTGACGCATGCCGGCGTCGAGGAGTCCCAGGTCGACGGCATCTATGTCGGCGTCATGAACACCGGCTTCTCGAAGCAGGGTTTTGAGGGGTCGCAGGTCGCGTTGCATCGGCCGGGGCTCGCCCACGCGCCGGCGACGCATCTTGAGAATGCTTGCGCCACCGGCTCGGCGGCGCTCTACGCGGCCCTCGATTTCGTTGATAGCGGCCGCGGCCGGATCGCCCTGGTGGTCGGCGCCGAGAAGATGACGGCGAAATCCGTGGCCGAGACCGGCGACATCCTGCTCGGCGCCTCCTACCGGAAGGAGGAGGCCGACATCGAGGGCGGCTTTGCGGGCGTGTTCGGGCGGATCGCGGCGGGCTACTTCCAGCGCTACGGTGACCGCAGTGAGGAGCTGGCCCGGATCGCCGCCAAGAACCACCGCAACGGCGTCGCGAATCCCTACGCGCAGCTCCGAAAAGATCTCGGTTTCGAGTTCTGCAACAAAGTTTCAGAAAAAAACCCCTACGTCGCGGCGCCGCTCCGGCGCACCGACTGCTCGCTGATTTCGGACGGCGCCGCCGCCCTGGTGGTGGCGGATGCCGAGACGGCAGAGGGTCTGGCGCGCGCGATCGGCTTCCGCGCCCGGGCGCATGTCAACGACATCCTGCCCCTGTCGCGCCGGGACCCGACCGAATTCAAGGGCGCCCGGCTCGCCTGGGACAAGGCCCGCGCGCAGGCCGGGATCGGCAACGACGACCTGTCGTTCGTCGAGACCCACGACTGCTTCACCATCGCCGAACTCATCGAGTACGAGGCGATGGGGCTCGCCGAGCCCGGCCAGGGTTTTCGCGTCGTCCGCGAGGGCCTGACCGAGAAGGGCGGCCGGCTGCCGATCAACCCGTCCGGCGGGCTGAAGTCCAAGGGCCACCCGGTCGGCGCCACCGGCGTCTCGATGCACGTGATGGCCTGCCTGCAGCTCATGGGCGAGGCCGGCGACATGCAGGTCCCCGGCGCGAACCTGGCCGGAATCTTCAACATGGGCGGCGCGGCGGTGGCCAACTACGTGTCGATCCTGGAGCGGCGACGCTGAGCTAGCATTCGGTGTGCCGTCGCTCCGCGGTCGCGGCGGCACACGACAAGGGGCTCGCCCGATCCTGATCGGCGGCGCCCCTCCAACCCAATCCCCTCATCCTGAGGCGACGGAGCGAAGCGAAGGCCTCGAAGGAGCCCTCCAGCCGGCAGCGCGATCCCTGGCGGGCTCCTTCGAGGCTAGCTGCGCTCGTACCTCAGGATGAGGGGATTGGGATTGACCTTAGGGTGTGCATCTGCCGCCAGACACCGCCCACTCAGCCGAGCTTGTCGAGCGCCTGCTTGAGATCGGCGATCAGGTCGGCCTCGTTCTCCAGGCCGATCGACAGGCGTACGGTCTCGGGGCCGACCTGCGCAGCGGCCTTCTCGCCCTCCGGCAATTGCCGGTGCGTGGTCGAGGACGGGTGGATCGCCAGCGACTTGATCTCGCCGATATTGACCAGATGCGAGATCAGCTCGAGCCCGGCGATGAACGCCAGGGCCGCCGGCTCGCCGCCCTTCAGCGCGAAGGTGAAGATCGAGCCCGGACCCTGCGGTGTGTAGCGCCGGGCGAGCTCTTCCCCGGTCTGGCCCGGCAGGCCGGGATAGCTCACCCAGGCCACCGCCGGATGATCCTTTAGGAAAGCCGCGACGGCTCGCGCGTTAACGCAGTGCCGCTCCATGCGCAGCGGCAGCGTTTCGATCCCCATCAGGGTCAGGAAGGCGTTCATCGGCGACAGGCCCGGGCCGAGGTCGCGCAGGCCGAAGAACCGGCAGGCCGCCGCGAACGGCGTCTCCGGGAAGCTCTTGGTCAGGACGAGGCCGTCGTAGTCCGGCCAGGGTTCGGTGATCAGGTTGTAGCCGCCGGCCTTCGTCCAATCGAAGGTGCCGGCATCGCAGATCATGCCGCCGATGGTCTGGCCCGAGCCGCTCAGAAACTTCGATGTGGAGTGCCAAACGATGTCGGCACCGTGCTCGATCGGCCGGATCAGGGCCGGCGAGGCCAGGGTGTTGTCGACGACGAGGGGCAGGCCATGGCGACGGGCCACCGCGGCGATCCCGTCGAGGTCCACCACCGAGGCGCAGGGATTCACGATCGATTCGCAGAAGATGGCCCGGCACTCCGGCGTGATCGCGGCCTCGAAATCCTCCGGCCGCATGCCGGCGGCAAAGCGCGGCTTCAGGTCGTAGCGGCCGTCGAGGCGACGCATGAGGCCCAGCGACCCGCCGAACAGCCGCGGCGAGGCCACGTAGGCGTCGCCGCTCTTCATCAGCGTCATCAGCACGAGCAGCATCGCCGACTGCCCGGAGGACACCGCGACGCCGGCCTTGGCACCTTCGAGATCGGCCACCCGCCGCTCCAGGGCGGCCACCGTCGGGTTCGAGCCCCGCGAGTACGAGAAGCCGGACCGGCGGCCCGCGAAGATGTCGGCCGCCTGCTCGGTGGAATCGAACACGAAGCCGTTGGTGAAGTAGATCGGCTGGACCCGCGCTCCGGTGGCGGGGTCCGGCGCTGCGCCGGCATGGATCGCCCGGGTCGCGAAACGGTGCTTGCGGCTCAAATCCGTCATGGCTCTCGATCGGCTGTTCGGCGCCCGGATCGTCGACGCGTCCGAGCCGGAGGAGGCTTCACGCCGCGCGATGGATGAAAGCCTGCAGGGTTCGGACCAAGGTCGTCGGCTCGTAGGGCTTCGGGATGAACCGGGCGCCGTCCGGCATGTCGTAGGGGCCCGGCGTGCCCATGCCGGAGACCACAAGCACGGGAATTGCCGGCCAGCGATGCGCCACCAGGCGGGCGAGGGCGAACCCGTCCATCGAGCCCTGCGGCATGTCGACATCCGTCATCAGGACGCCGACATCGTCGCGGTTTTCCAGGACCTTCAGCGCCTTGTCGGCGTGGCTGGCCTCCAGCACGGTGAAGCCGGCCTCCGCCAGGGTGTCGGACGCCTCCATGAGCAGGAGGCCGTCATCTTCCACCAGCAGCACCACGGGTTGGCCGGACGGGCTCTCTGTCATCAGACCTGCAAAGGTTTGGACGCGATGTGCGAAGCCCGCGCCGTATGCCCCGGGCCTGCCCCCGTCAAGGCGCGGGACCTGCGACCTCAGGCTGCTTCCTCGCGCTTGCCGAGGCGCTTGTCGAGGTAGGTGTCGACCGTCTGGGTCAGCTCGTCGACCTTGCCGTCGAAGAAGTGGTTGGCTCCCTCGACCATCTGGTGCTCGATGATGACGCCCTTCTGCACCTTCACCTTCTCGATCACCGGCATGACATCCCGGGCCGGCGCGACCCGGTCCTCGGAGCCGTGCACGAACAGGCCGGAGGAGGGGCAAGGCGCCAGGAAGGTGAAGTCGAAGCGGTTGGCCATGGCGGCGATCGAGATGAAGCCCTCGATCTCGGGACGCCGCATCAGCAGCTGCATGCCGATCCACGCGCCGAAGGACACGCCGGCGATCCAGCACGACTTCGCCTCCGGGTTGACCGACTGCACCCAGTCCAGCGCCGCGGCCGCATCCGACAGCTCGCCCGAGCCGTGGTCGAACGCGCCCTGGCTGCGGCCGACCCCGCGAAAATTGAAACGCAGGGCTGCGAAGCCGCGATTGGCAAAGGTGTAAAAAAGATTGTACACAATTTGATTGTTCATCGTGCCCCCGAACTGGGGGTGCGGGTGCAGCACGATGGCGATCGGCGCGCCGCGTTTCTTGGGGGCCTGGTAGCGGCCTTCCAGACGTCCGGCCGGGCCGGTGAAGATGACTTCAGGCATCGTTCGACTCTCGTTACAGCGGTCGCCGGCCGCGCGATCTCGGACCATGAAGAGGCAGCCTTGACTCGCCGCACGCACACCATACAAACACTCTTAGAACAGTTCTAGGCGATTAGAACTGTTCTAATGTAGGTGAGCAGCCGCGACAGGCTAGCTTTCCGGACCAGCCTTGCGGTTGGCGACATTTCATTTGTCGGCGCGCCTTAGCACGGCGAGCCGGTGCGCGGGCAAGGAATTGTCACGCGCCGCAGCAGGGGACGACACGGAATCAGCATGAGCCGGGCCCGCGCCTATCTCGATTACAACGCGACCGCCCCCGTCCGCCCCGCCGTGGCGGAAGCGGTGGCACGCGCGCTGATGCTGCCCGGAAACCCGTCCTCGATCCACCAGGAGGGCCGTGCCGCCCGCGCCGCCCTCGAAGCCGCCCGCGGCCAGGTCGCCGCCCTGGTGGGCGCCCGCCCGGGGCAGGTCGTGTTCACCAGCGGCGGGACGGAGGCCGCGAATGCGGTCCTGTCCGGGGCGCTGGGCCGGCGCGGCCAGGCGCGGCCGACGCACCTGCTCCATTCGGCGACCGAACACCCTTGCGTCGCCGCGGGCCATCGGTTCCCCGATGGCGCGGTCGAGCATCTGCCGGTCACCCCGGACGGCGTGATCGATCTCGGCGTCCTCGAACACCGTCTAAGCATGCTTTCGGACGAGAGCGTGCTGATCTCGGTCCATGCCGCCAACAACGAGACCGGGGCGATCCAGCCTCTGTCCGACATCGCCGCCCTGGCCCGCGCCCATGGCCGGGCCCTTGTGCACAGCGATGCCGTGCAGGCGGTGGGCAAGATCGCCCTCGACATGGCGACCCTCGGGATCGACGCGCTCACGCTCTCGGGCCACAAGTTCGCGGCCCCGAAGGGCGTCGGCGCGATGATCCTGGCCGACGACGTCGCCCTCGACGCCGCCTTCCTGCGCGGCGGCGGGCAGGAGCGGCGCCAGCGCTGCGGAACCGAGTGCCTGCCGGCGATCGTCGGCATGGGCGAGGCGGCGCGGATCGCGGCGGACGCTCTCGAAGCGGAGGGCATTCGCCTCGCGGGCCTGCGGGACCGGATCGAAGCCGGCCTGCGCGTCCGCGCCCCCGAGGCCGTGGTGTTCGCGGCTGGTGCCCCGCGCCTACCCAACACGCTGAGCTTCGCGGTCCCGGGGCTCGACGCCCCCGCGGCCCTGATCGCCCTCGACCTCGCCGGCGTAGCGGTGTCGTCGGGCTCGGCCTGCTCGTCGGGCAAGGTCGCGCGCTCGGCGACGCTGGCGGCGATGGGCGTCGATCCTGAGCTTGCCGGGGGGGCGCTGCGCGTCAGCCTCGGCTGGAACACGGTGGACGAGGATGCGTCATGCTTTCTCGACGCCTGCGAACGGGTCTTGCAGCCCCTATATAAGCGGCGAGGGAAAGCGGCCTGAATGCCGCGACCCACGCTTTCCGAAAGACGCTTCCCGGTCCTTGAAACCGGGCTTGCCAGGAGACGCTGATGCCTGCCGTGCAGGAAACCATCGACCGGGTCCGCTCGATCGACCTCGACCAGTACAAGTACGGGTTCGAGACCACCATCGAGATGGAGAAGTCCGCCAAGGGCATCTCCGAGGATGTCGTGCGCTTCATCTCAGCCAAGAAGAACGAGCCGGCGTGGCTGCTGGAATGGCGCCTCGACGCCTATCGCCGCTGGCTGACCATGAAGGAGCCGGAGTGGGCGCGCGTCTCGTACGACAAGGTCGATTATAGCGACATCTACTATTACGCCGCGCCCAAGCGCCCAGCGGCGATGTCGCTCGATGAGATCGATCCCGAGATCCTGAAGACCTACGAGAAACTCGGTATCCCGCTGCGCGAGGTCGAGGTGCTGGAAGGCATCGCGCCTGAGCGCCGCGTCGCGGTCGACGCCGTGTTCGACTCGGTCTCGGTAGCCACGACCTTCAAGAAGGAGCTCTCGAAGGCCGGCGTGATCTTCATGCCGATCTCCGAGGCGGTGCAGGAATATCCGGAGCTGGTGCAGAAGTACCTGGGCACGGTGGTACCCTCGACCGACAACTTCTTCGCGACGCTGAATTCGGCGGTCTTTTCCGATGGCTCGTTCGTCTACATCCCGCCGGGCGTGCGCTGCCCGATGGAGCTGTCGACCTATTTCCGCATCAACGAGCGCGACACCGGTCAGTTCGAGCGCACGTTGATCATCGCCGACAAGGGCTCGTACGTGTCGTATCTCGAGGGTTGCACCGCCCCGAAGCGCGACGACAACCAGCTCCACGCCGCGGTGGTCGAGCTGGTGGCCCTGGACGACGCCGAGATCAAGTACTCGACGGTCCAGAACTGGTACCCCGGCGACAACGAAGGCAAGGGCGGTATCTACAACTTCGTGACCAAGCGTGGCGACTGCCGCGGCGACCGCTCGAAGATCTCCTGGACCCAGGTCGAGACCGGTTCGGCAATCACCTGGAAATACCCGTCCTGCATCCTGCGCGGCGATGAATCCCGCGGTGAGTTCTACTCGATCGCGGTGTCGAACGGCATGCAGCAGGTCGATTCCGGCACCAAGATGATCCACCTCGGCAAGAACACCACCAGCCGGATCATCTCTAAGGGCATCTCGGCCGGGCGTTCGCAGAACACCTATCGGGGCCTCGTCTCGGCCCACAAGAAGGCCAAGAACGCGCGTAACTTCACCAACTGCGACTCGCTGCTGATCGGCGACCAGTGCGGGGCGCACACCGTGCCCTACATCGAGTCGAAGAACGCGTCCGCGGTGTTCGAGCACGAGGCGACCACCTCGAAGATCTCCGAAGATCAGAAGTTCTACTGCCTGCAGCGCGGCCTCTCCGAGGAGGAGGCAACCGCGCTCATCGTCAACGGCTTCGTCCGCGACGTGCTGCAGCAGCTGCCGATGGAGTTCGCCGTCGAGGCCCAGAAGCTGATCTCGATCAGCCTCGAAGGCTCCGTGGGGTAGCAGACCGCCATGACCTACGCGTTTGACACCCTCAAGTTCACGCAGCGGCTTGAACAGGTCGGCGTCGGACGCGAGCAGGCTGAGGCACATGCCGAGCTTGCTCGGGACATGATCCTGGCAGACATGGCGACAAAGGCGGATTTGCTGACACTAGAGGCAGCGATCAAGTCGGAGCTTCAATCCGAGACAGCCGGTGTCAAATCAGAGTTTCGATCCGAGATGGCCGGCTTCAAGTCGGAACTGCGATCTGAACTATCGAGCGTGAAATCTGAGATCGGTGCATTCAGAGCCGAATTCGGATCTTCCAAAAAAGAGACCGACGGCGCCCTTCGTGAACTCGAACTTCGCATGATCGTAAAGCTCGGCGCCATGATCGCGGCAGCCGTCGCCGTAATCGCGGCGTTGCAGAAATTTCTCTGACGGGCAGGCTTCCCGCCGTCGTCATACAATGACTCTAGGACTACGCTGACATGTTGGAAATCAAGAACCTCGTCGTGCAGATCGAGGACAACCGCATCCTGAACGGCCTGAATCTGACCGTGAACGACGGCGAGGTCGCCGCGATCATGGGGCCGAACGGATCGGGCAAATCGACCCTGTCCTACGTCATCGCCGGCAAGGAGGATTACGAGGTTCTCGACGGCGAGATCCTGCTCGACGGGCAAAACGTGCTGGAGATGGGCGCCGACGAGCGCGCCGCCGCCGGCGTCTTCCTGGCCTTCCAGTACCCGCTGGAGATCCCCGGCGTCGGCACCATGACGTTCCTCAAGGCTTGCCTCAACGCCCAGCGCCGCGCCCGCGGTGAGGGCGAGATCTCGACGCCCGATTTCATCCGCAAGGTGAATGCTGCGGCGGACAAGCTCGAGATCAACAAGGAGATGCTCAAGCGCGCGCTCAACGTCGGCTTTTCCGGCGGCGAGAAGAAGCGCATGGAGATCCTCCAGATGGCGCTGCTGGAGCCGAAGTTCTGCGTGCTCGACGAGACCGATTCGGGCCTCGACATCGACGCCCTGCGCATCGTCTCAGAGGGCGTCAACGCGCTCCGGGCCCAGGGCCGTTCATTCCTGGTGATCACCCACTATCAGCGTCTGCTCAACCATATCGTGCCCGACACCGTGCACGTCATGTCGAAGGGTCTGATCGTGAAGACCGGCGGCAAGGAGCTGGCGCTCGAGCTCGAAGCGTCGGGCTATGCCGAATACCGCACCAACGAGGCTGCGTAAGCCCATGGCCGAGATCCAGAACCTGCGCACCAGCGCCGAAACCGGGCTGTCGAGTTTGTTCGAGGCCTCGCGCAAGAGCTTCGGCACGGAAGAGGCGATCGCCCGTGAGGAGGCGTTCCGCTTCTTCGAGGCCGCCGGCCTGCCGAGCCGACGCGTCGAGGCGTTCAAGTACACCGACCTGCGCGCCGCCATGAAGGAGGCCGTGCCGCCGGCCGAGGCGCCCTCGGCGGAGGCTGCCCAGACTGCCGTCGCCTCCGCCAAGGGCTTTGCCGGTCTCGATGCGGCGCGCCTGACCTTCGTCAACGGCCATCTTATCCGCAACCTGTCGGACCTCGACGGCTTGCCGGCTGGCCTCACCGTGACGCCGCTCAACGATGCGATGGGCAAGAGCGACGCCCGGCTTCGCCTGTTGGCGCCGGTCGAGCAGGCCCGCGAAAACCCGGTCTACCAGCTCAACACCGCCTTCTTGGCCGACGGCGCGCTGATCTCGGTCGCTCCCGGCACGAAGATCGAGCGGGCGCTGCACCTGCGCTTCATCGGAAGCGGATCCGAGAGCTTCTCAACTGCCACGCGTGTCCTGGTCGATATCGGCGACGACGCAGAGATCACGCTACTGGAGAGCCACGAGGGTCCGAACGGCCTGACCTACCAGCCGAACGACGCCCTCGACGTGCGGGTCGGCAAGCAAGCGGTGTTCCGCCATGCCCGGCTCAACCGCGAGGGCAACGCCGCCATTGCGCTCTCGACGATCAGCGTCCGTCTCGACGATGAATCGCGGTTGGAAACGGTCAATCTGGTGACGGGCGCCGTCCTGTCGCGCCACCAGATCTTCATGCATGTCGCAGGCGTGAATGTGAACGCGGTGGTCAACGGCGCCGCCATGCTGGGCGATGGTCAGTTGGCGGATTCGACTCTGCTGGCGGACCATGCGGCCGTGGGTGGCATCGGCCGCGAGATGTTCAAGACGGTGATCGACGGGAACGCCACCGGGGTGTTCCAGGGCAAGATCATCGTCCGCCAGGCGGCTCAGCAGACCGACGGCAAGATGAAGTCGGATTGCCTGCTCCTCAGCGACGAGGGGCAGATGATGAACAAGCCGGAGCTGGAGATCTTCGCAGACGACGTCGCCTGCGGCCATGGTGCCACCTGCGGCGCCCCGGACGACGATCTGCTGTTCTACCTGATGGCCCGTGGCCTGCCGCGCGCGGTGGCCGAGAGCCTGCTGGTCCAGGCGTTCGTCGGCGAGGCCATCGAGTCGGTCACGCACGAGGGCGCCCGCGCGGCGCTGATCGGCGAGATCGAGGCTTGGCTCGCAGCGCGCGCCTGACCCCGCGGCCAGTCCCGTTCCGGGATCGCAACGCTCGTTCGGAGGCCTTCGCCGAGGCCTCCGCTTCATTCCGGCGCCTCCGATGAGGTGGCCCCTGGGACGGACTTAAGTCTCAAAAGGTCGCGACGATGAACGCACCCGTCCTCACCCCCAGCTTCGACGTCGAGGCCGTCCGCAAGGATTTCCCGATCCTGTCGCAGACGGTCTACGGCAAGCCGCTGGTCTATCTCGACAATGCCGCCTCGGCGCAGAAGCCGCGACAGGTCATCGACGCGATGGTCTCCTGCATGGAGACCGGCTACGCCAACGTCCATCGCGGCCTGCACTTCATGGCGAACGCCGCCACAGAGGGGTTCGAGGGCGCCCGCGAGACCACGCGCCAGTTCCTCAACGCCGCGTCGACCGACGAGATCATTTTCACCCGCAACGCCACCGAGGCCTACAACCTCGTGGCGTCCAGCATGGGCTGGGCCGGACTGATCGGCGAGGGTGATGAGATCATCCTGTCGATCATGGAGCATCACTCCAACATCGTGCCCTGGCACTTCCTGCGCGAGCGCCGCGGCGCGGTGATCAAGTGGGCGCCAGTCGACGAGGACGGAAACTTCCTGGTCGAAGACTACGAAAAACTGTTCACGCCGCGCACCAAGATGGTGGCGATCACCCACATGTCGAACGTGCTGGGCACGGTGACGCCGGCGGAAGAGATCATCCGCATCGCCCACGCCCACGGCGTGCCGGTGCTGCTCGACGGGGCGCAAAGTGCGGTCCACCGGCCGATCGACGTGCAGGCGTTGGACTGCGACTTCTTCGTCTTCACCGGCCACAAGGTCTACGGGCCGACGGGCATCGGCGTGCTCTACGGCAAGAAGGAATGGCTGGAGCGCCTGCCCCCCTATCAGGGCGGCGGCGAGATGATCCGCACCGTCAGCCAGGATACGGTGACCTACAACGACCCGCCGCACCGCTTCGAGGCCGGCACCCCGGCGATCATCGAGGCAGTTGGGCTCGGGGCGGCGCTCGAATACATGCTTGGGCTGGGCCGGGAGAACATCGCGGCGCACGAGGCGACGCTGACCCGCTACGCTCACGAGCGGCTCGGCGCCATGAACGCCCTGCGGATCATCGGCACGGCCAAGGGCAAGGGCGGCGTGGTCAGCTTCGAGATGAAAGGCGCCCACGCGCACGACATCGCCACGGTGATCGATCGCCAGGGCGTCGCGGTGCGCGCCGGGACCCATTGCGCCATGCCGCTGCTCACCCGCTTCGGCGTCACCTCGACCTGCCGGGCCTCGTTCGGCCTGTATACGACCACCGCCGAGATCGATGCCCTTGCCGAGGCGCTCGGCAAAGCCGAGATGATGTTCGCCTGATCGGCGCAGCGTCCCGAAGTCAATCGCGCGGCAATGCGCGAGCCGCGAGAAAACCAGGTCCGTCTGCGCGGGCCCGGGGGAGAATGAAACCATGAGCACCGACGCCACAATCACCGGCGGCGCCAACGCCCCCGCCGTCGAGGCCGCCTCGGCGATCCCCCCGGCCGAGCTGGACCGGCTGACCGACGACATCGTCGCGGCGCTGAAATCCGTCTATGATCCGGAGATCCCGGCCGACATCTACGAGCTCGGCCTGATCTACAAGGTCGATATCGGCGACGACCGGAAGGTCGCGATCGACATGACCCTGACAGCCCCCGGCTGTCCCGTGGCCGGCGAAATGCCGGGCTGGGTCGAGAACGCCGTCAGTGCCGTGCCGGGCGTGCAATCCTGCGCCGTGACGATGGTGTTCGATCCGCCGTGGGATCAGAGCCGTATGTCCGACGAGGCCCGCGTCGCCCTGGACATGTGGTAGGGCGCATTAAGTCACCTCGCGCCCCGGCTCGAAGGCAACCGCCTCGTAGATGTCGGATAGCGCGAGCCGGGCCCCGATCTCGGGCAGGTCGATGATGTCGGTCGGCGCTTCGTAGGTCTCCGCCGGCCAGGACTCGTCGACCCGGCGGTAGAGCAGGACGCTCGGGAAGCGCGTCTCGACCAGCAGGATGCCGCGCAGGGTCGGGTTACGCCGGTACTCGTCGAGCCTGCGGAATTGATCGACGCTGCTGGTCGAGGGCGAGAGCACCTCGACCACGAGCCGCGGCGCGCGGCGCGCGGCGTTCGTAGATGTCGCGGACCCGCTCGCCGCATTCCACCGTGATATCGGGGCGCCGGAGCGTCGCGATGCTGGTGCGCAGGGCGACATCGTCGGTTGTCGGGCGGCAGCCGCTGCCACGGAGCTGCTGATGCAGCGTGGCGATGATGTTCACCGTCACCTGATCGTGCTGCGTGCTCGCGCCGGTCATCATCTTGATGTGCGGGACCGGCACGCCGTCCACGAGCTCGTAGAGCCCGTCCTGGCCGAGCTGCCACGCAAAGAACTCGTCCGCGTTCATGCGTCGCGCCGCAGGTTCGGCCATGGCAATCGCCCTCGATCTCGACGAGCCTAGGGAGCCGTACGGAAAGGCAAATCCAGGCCGCGCCGGGCCATAGCCGTGCCCGGATGGCTTCGGTAGTGGCAATCGGACAGGTCGATATCGGAATTTCCGCGTTTTCACAGAACGGATGACACTAAATACCAATTCATATTTACGACATGGCGGCATAATTTTCGCCAACCATTACTATCTGCCGAACCACGACCGACGAAATTCCGGTATAGAGCGAGACGTCCCGGGCCTCAGAGACAGACAAGGGGCCAAGCACGCAATTATCAGACAGACCTGGATTTTTCCTTGACTGTTCAATAACTGCCGATAGCACGTCGGCATGTATCAATTTACGATGCCGTTAATATTTCGGTAACTACGTTTGCCCAGAGGTCACGGGCCGCCGGTTGGGGCGGTTCGTTCAGTGTAGACGGTGACGTGAGATGGGTCCGGGTTACGTGGTTGCGGCGGTGTTTGAGACGTCTGGACTGATCGGCCTTGCGGTTGCCGGGTTTGCCATCCGTGCGGAACGACAGGCGCGCGCATCCGGCCTGCGCGACTTCCTCCGGTCCGGACAGACGTCGCTCTCAGCCTCGGGCCTGACATCGCCGAGCCGGTGGCGCGGAGCCGCACCGCGGGTCGTGGATGTCCCGGTCGCCGCCCATCGCCGCGGTGCGGGTCAGCCGCGCGAATCCGCTGCCCGTTCGGCCCTGGGACGCGCCCTCGGGCAGAGCAACATCCGGTCGGCGCCCCGCCGCCTAGCGCCGATCAGCGCAGGATGATGTCGAGGCCGCTGCCGAGCAGGGTGACGGCGCTGAGCAGGAACATGAACTTCAGGTCTTCGAAACGCGTGCTCATGATCGATCCTTATTCTTCAAGGGGTGGGTGGCTGCTCGGATGCTGAATTATCACCTGATTAACGACTGTTGCGCGAGTCGTTTCAGGAACTGTTAGGGATTGTTCCGCGCTTTCCATTCGGTAAGGTTGATGAACGGTTAGGATCAACCTGTGCTGCTGAACCGGTCTTAACCGCGTTTCGGCAGGCCGGCCGTGCGGCGGCGCACGGTCGTGCGGCAACAGGGAAAGCGCAGGCTCATGACGCAGCCACCGATCAGCGCCATCGTGCGGGCGCGCGACTGGATGTTCCGCGATCGCGGGACCGGCGCCATCACCGTCGCGCAATGGCCGAACCTGCCGCTCTGGCTGTTCCTCGGGCTCACGCTGGCTGCTTGGCTCGCCCGCAGCGCCGAGCCCATCGCCGCGTGGCTCGGCATTGCCGCCGACCTCGCCCTCGGCTGGTGGGCGATCGATGAGCTCGTGCGCGGCGTCAATCCCTGGCGCAGGCTGCTCGGCCTCGCCACGCTGCTCGGTCTCGCCGCGCTCGTCACCCTTCGGAGCGGCGGCTAGAGCCGTTCCCGATCGGGTTGCGACACAATGCGCGACAGGGGCTGGCTTTATCTTGATCGGCGCCCGCCCACGCCAACCCCCTCATCCTTGAGGCGGCGACGCGCAGCGGCTCCTTCAAGGCTCGCGTCGCTCACACTTCAGGATGAGGGGGCTAGGTTGGATGATCGTCGATCAGGACCGGATCGAGGTTATGTCCGCGCAGCCGACCGCCCTGCCAAGGCAGCGTTGTGTACCGTGGCGTTGCGATCGGGAACGGCTCTAAGCCCTCGATTGAACGCGCCCGCTAACGCGGAACCGGTATCCGCTTCAGCCCCCGCCAACGCGTCGTCTGCGTCCTGCTCGTTCAGGCCGTCGGTGGCGATTCGTCAGCGCGTTTTCAAGGGCGATTCGATCGATCTACGCGATCGCCAATTGCATTTTGCGCCTTTGATGCAGAACATTTTATAATACAAATCGTCAAAAATTCATTTTTTATGGCGAAATTTGCAGTATAAATCCAAATTCAACCGCCATTTGAATTTCGGTTGATTACTGAGACGCGCAACGATCGATTGCGGCGCAGCAAAAAGTCATGAATGGTCGCGCCGGATTCGCCCCGGGTAGCGCAGGCCTGTCGAGGTGCGCGCTTCCAGGCTCGGCTTCAGTTTTGGGCTGGACGGCACGATGACCGATGCAGGAGGCTTCGTAGCCCTCGATGCCGCATCGCGCCTCAGCGAGCAGGAGCAGCTTCTCCGCCAGCTGGCTGAAATGCTGCACCTTCCGGTTTCGGTCTTCCGCCGCCGCCGGCCCGATCCGACGGCCGACGGTCCGACGGCAGGGGAATGTGCAGCGATCCTGGCGGCGTTCTCGCGCATCCGCGATCCGGATGCCCGCCGGCGATGCCTGGCGATGGTCGAACGCTGCGCCGACGCGTAGGATCGCGGCTCGTCCCGTTGTGCGCTCGCGCACGTCGGCACAGTAAGAGCCGGGCCGACCGCGTGCTATAGGGGCGCCCGATTCCGAGAGCGGCCCGCCGGATCGGCAGGCCGCAAGGAACATCGCGACCTCCTCGGCACACGACATCCCCGAGCCGGGATTGCGGTCGCCGGTGCACGATGCCCCGCATTCGCTTCAGGCCCTGATGCCGATCATCTCCATTTCGAAGCTGTCGAAGACCTACACGTCCGGCTTCACCGCGTTGAGCGGCATCGACCTCGCCATCGAGCGCGGTGAGATTTTCGCGCTGCTCGGCCCGAACGGCGCTGGCAAGTCGACGCTGATCAACATCGTCTGCGGCATCGTCACGCCCAGTTCCGGTACGGTGACGGTCGATGGGCACGACATCGCCCGGGATTACCGGGCCGCGCGCCGGGCCATCGGCCTCGTCCCGCAGGAGCTGACCACCGACGCCTTCGAGACGGTGCTGAACACGGTGAGCTTCTCCCGCGGCCTGTTCGGGCTGCGGCCGGATCCCGCCCATATCGAAAAGATTCTGCGGGCCCTGTCCCTGTGGGACAAGCGCGACAGCCGCCTCATGACCCTGTCGGGCGGGATGAAGCGCCGGGTACTGATCGCCAAGGCTCTGTCGCACGAGCCCCGGGTGCTGTTCCTCGACGAGCCCACGGCCGGCGTCGACGTCGAGCTGCGCCAGGACATGTGGCGCCTTGTGCGCGACCTGCGCCAGCAGGGCGTCACCGTGATCCTCACCACCCACTACATCGAGGAAGCCGAGGAGATGGCCGACCGCATCGGGGTGATCCGGCGCGGCCGGATCATCCTGGTCGAGGAGAAGGCCGCGCTGATGCACAAGCTCGGGCGCAAGCAGCTCAAGCTTCAGCTCCAGGCACCGATCGCCGCGGTTCCGCCGGAACTGTCCGATTACGGGCTGGCCTTATCCGGCGACGGCCGCGAGTTGGTCTACACCTACGATACACGGGCCGAGCGAACCGGGATCACTGGGCTGCTCACCGGTTTGGCTGCCGCCGGCATCCCGTTCAGCGATCTCCACACCGAGCAGTCTTCCCTGGAGGACATCTTCGTCGGCCTCGTGCGCGAGGGTGAGACACAGGCATGAGTGCGATCATGAACATGAACTGGCCGGCCGTCCGGTCGATCTACCGGTTCGAAATGGGCCGCTTCTGGCGCACCGCCGGGCAGAGCATCCTGGCCCCGGTGATCTCGACGACCCTGTATTTCGTGGTGTTCGGGGCTGCCATTGGCTCGCGGGTCTCGGCGGTGGACGATGTGCCCTACGGGCTGTTCATCGTCCCCGGCCTGATCATGCTCTCGCTCCTGACCCAGAGCATCTCGAACGCCTCGTTCGGAATCTACTTCCCGCGCTTCGCCGGCACGATCTACGAGATCCTGTCGGCTCCGATCTCGCCCCTGGAGGTGGTGCTCGGCTTCGTCGGCGCGGCGGCGTCCAAGTCGATCCTGATCGGCCTGATCATCCTGGCGACCTCGGCCCTGTTCGTACCGCTGCGCATCGATCACCCGGTCTGGATGATCGGTTTCCTGCTGCTCACCGCGGTCACGTTCAGCCTATTTGGGTTTGTCATCGGCCTCTGGGCCGACGGCTTCGAGAAGCTGCAGCTGGTGCCGCTGCTTGTCGTGACGCCGCTGACCTTCCTGGGCGGCAGTTTCTACGCGATCAGCATGCTTCCGCCGTTCTGGCATGCGGTGAGCCTGATCAACCCGGTGGTCTACCTGATCAGCGCCTTCCGCTGGGCGTTCTTCGGCAAGGCCGATGTCAGCATCGCGATCAGCCTCGGCATGACAGCCCTGTTCCTGGTGATCTGCCTCGGCCTCGTCACCTACATCTTTCGGACCGGCTATCGCCTGAAGAGCTGAATTCAGGGCTGCGCCGCGAGGAACGCCAAGACGCCGTCCCGGTGCGGCTTGGCCCCCACCGCCGTCGAGTGGTCCTTGCCCTCGATCTCAAGCGCCCGCGCGTCCGGGATCAGGGCGGCCAGGGCCGGGCCCGAGCCCGCCACCGTGTCGAGGGTTCCGACCGCCACCAGCACCGGCACCTCGATCTGGGCGAGCTCCGCCCGGCTGAGCGTCTGGCGCGAGCCGCGCATGCAGGCCGCGAGCGCCCGCAGGTCGCTCCGGGTCTGCTCGGCGAAGATCCGGAACGCCGCGGCGGTCGGATTCGGGGCGGGCGTGCCGGCAGGCGCTTCGAGGGCCTCTGCGATCCCGGACGGTAGCCCCTTCCCCTCGACGAGGTGCATGCCGAGACCGCCGATCAGGGCGGAGCGGACCCGGTCGGCATGGTCGAGGGCGATATGGGCAGTGATCCGACCGCCCATCGAATAGCCCATCACGTGCGCGCGCTCGATCCCGAGATGGTCGAGCAGCCGCACCGCGTCGCCGGCCATGGCTTCGGAGCTGTAGGCCGCCGGGTCGTAGAGCTTCTCGCTCTCGCCGTGGCCGCGATTGTCGAGCGCGATCGCCCGGTAGCCGGCCTGGGTCAGGGCTCGCACCCACTGGGTGTTGACCCAGTTGACCGCGTGGTTGGACGCGAAACCGTGGATCAGCAGGACCGGCGTGCCGGCGCCCTCCGCCGGCGGCACGTCGATATAGGCGATCCGCACGCCGTCCGAATTGAAGGAATCCATGCCGCGCAACCCGTGCCGTCGACGCTCGGCCTCCGCTTAGACCACCCGCCCGCGCGGGGGCAACGCGGATCCGTCCGCTTGCGGGGGAGGGCGCCGGCTGGCACACCGCCCCGGTTATGACCGATACCAAGCCCTACGGCACCTACGAACCGGCCGGCCTCGTGGCGGCGATCACCCGCCGGACCAGTCGGATCCCGGCCGAATCCTGGTACGGCCGGCGTCTGGCGCTGTTCCTGCGCCGGATCGCGATCTCGCGGCTGGGCGGCAAGCCCCTCGACGTGACCCGCTACGGCGCACGGATGCGGCTGCACCCCTACAACAACAACTGCGAGAAGAAGGTGCTGTTCACGCCGCAATTCTTCGACCCGCAGGAGCGGGCTATGCTGCAGGAGCGCCTGCCGCAGGATTGCGTGTTCCTCGATATCGGCGCGAATATCGGCGCCTACGCCCTGTGCGTGGCGGCATTCTCGGGACCGGGCGCCCGGATCGTGGCGGTCGAGCCGCAGCCCGATGTGTTCGGTCGCCTGACCTACAACATCGCCCAGAACCCGTTCCACACCGTCAAGGCCGTGGCCTGCGCGGTGGCCGACAAGGCCGGCGAGCTGACCCTGTTCATCGACCCCCGCAACCGCGGCGAATCGAGCCTGCGGATCGTCGGCACCAATGAGGGTGCCCGAATCACCGTGGCAGCGGTGACGCTCCTCGACCTGCTGCGGGCCGAGGGCCTGACCCGCGTCGACGCGATCAAGCTCGACGTGGAGGGCGCCGAAGACCTGATCCTGGAGCCGTTCCTGCGCGAGGCGCCGGACTCGCTGCTCCCGCGCATCCTGCTGATCGAGAACGGCACTGGCCAGTGGCAGATCGACCTGCCGAAGCACCTCGAAAAATTCGGCTATCGCGAGATTTCGCGCTCGCGGCTGAATATGATGTTCGAGCGTCGGGAACCGATCAGGGCGGCGTGACCACCGGGATCTCATGCGTTAGCGCGACGCCGGCGGGGCTCACCGTGCAGCGATAGGCCCGCACCGCGACGCCCGCCGCGCGCGCCTCCCGGAACGCCCGGTCGAAGGCCGGGTCGATGTCCCGGGCGACGTCGAACGCCTCCGCGTGCATCTGCACCACGATGATCACCAGCGCCCGGCCGCCCTCGGCGACCACCTGGGCAAGATCGCGCATGTGCCGGGCGCTGCGGGCAGCGACGCAATCCGGGAACTCCGCGAGCCCGGCCTGGCGCATCAGATGGCAGTTCTTGACCTCGACATGGCAGGGCCCGGTGGCCGCGCCGCTCGCCAGGAAATCGACGCGGCTGGCCTGCGCGTAGCGGACCTCCGGCTTGAACAGGTCGTGGCCGGCGAGGTCCGCGATCAGGCCGGCGCGAAACGCCTCGGCCACCAGGGCGTTCGGGCGCATCGTGTTGATGCCGACCCATTGCGGGCCGCCCGGCAGGTCGGCCTCGACCAGTTCCCAGGTCAGCGGCAGCTTGCGCGCCGGATTGCTCGAGCGGGAGAGCAGGACGGGCCGGCCCGGCAGGTTGAGGCCCAGCATCGCGCCGGGGTTGGGGCAGTGCACGGTGACGAGGCCGTCGTCCGTCTCGATATCGGCCAGGAAACGCTTGTAGCGCTGCACCAGCCGTCCGGGCGTCAGCGGCGCGGCGAAGAGCATCGATATCTCCGGGTTCGTGTGGTCCGGGCCGGCGGCCGCGCTATCTGCTGAGCACCGGCCGCCGAAGGTGTCACCGCTGTCGCGGCGAGACCGATGGGCGCAGGATACGATCGGCCGGATCGCGATCCGCGCTTTAGCATGCCCTCCGACCGCAGAGTCCCATGGACCAGCTTTCCGATCCGATCACGGCCGCGATTCTCGTCATCGGCGACGAGATCCTGTCGGGACGTACCAAGGACAAGAACATCGGCACCATCGCCGATTTCCTCACCGCCGCCGGAATCGACCTGCGCGAGGTGCGGGTCGTGCCGGACGAGGCGGCGATGATCGTGGAGGCGGTGAACGCCCTGCGGGCGCGCTACACCTACCTGTTCACCACCGGCGGGATCGGCCCGACCCACGACGACATCACCGCCGATTGCGTGGCCGAGGCTTTTGGGGTCGGCATCGACATCGACGAGCGCGCGCGGGCCATGCTGCTGGAACGCCACAAGCCTGAGGATCTGAACGCAGCGCGCCTGCGCATGGCGCGGATCCCCTTCGGCGCTGACCTCATCGCCAACGCGGTCTCGAAGGCCCCGGGGTTCCGCATCGGCAACGTCCACGTCATGGCCGGGGTGCCGAGCGTCATGCAGGCTATGCTCGACGCGATCGCGCCGACCCTGAAGGGTGGCGCCGCGATGATCTCCGAGACCATCGAGGCGTCGGCTCTGCCCGAAGGTCAGTACGCCGGTGAACTCGGCGAGATCGCCAAGGCACGGCCTTCCGTGTCGATCGGCTCCTACCCGGCGATGACGCCGGAGGGGTTTCGCAACCGGATCGTCGTGCGCAGCCGGGATGCGCAGGCGCTGGCGGAAGCGCGCGACGCCGTCGCGGCTCTGGTGGCGCGGCTCTCGGCCTGAAGGCATCCGGTCGGGGAGCGGAGCGGATGATTCGGGATCGGAACGACCGGGCCGACAAGGAGGCGCGGCGCGACGCGCTGCTGAAGGAGGTCTCCGAGGTCGGCCGGCCCGATGCCTACGTGCTGCACGAGGTCATCCGGCTCGGCGGCGACGAGGAATTGCGCCGCCACGGCTTCGCACTGTTCATCTCCGCCTTCGCGGCGGGCCTGAGCATCGCCCTGTCGCTGATCGTGCCGGGGGTGCTGAAGAGCCACCTGCCCGAGGCCGACTGGGTGAAGGTCGTCACCACGATGGGCTATTCGGTCGGCTTCCTGGTGGTGGTCCTGGGCCGTCAACAGCTGTTCACCGAGAACACCATCACGCCGATCCTGCCGCTGCTGCACGACCGCTCGATGAAGACCGCGTTCCGCGTGGTGCGGCTCTGGCTGATCGTCCTCTTCGGCAACATCCTGGGGACGCTCGCCATCGCCACGGTGCTGGCTCATGCCGGCGCCTTCGAGCCGCCGGTGCTCAAGGCTTTCGCCGCGATCAGCCACGACGCCGTCGGGCACGGGTTCTGGTCCACCTTCGTGAAGGCGGTGTTCGCCGGCTGGATGATCGCCCTGATGGTCTGGTTCCTGCCCGCCACCGGCGGCGCCGCGCCCTTCGTGATCATGCTGATGACCTGGCTGGTCTCGCTCTGCGGGCTGGCTCACATCGTCGCCGGCTCGGTGGAGGCCTTCTACCTGCTGATCACCGGCGCGGCCTCGCTGGAGGATTACGCGCTGCGCTTCTTCCTGCCGACGCTGCTCGGCAACACGATCGGGGGCGTCACCCTGGTGGCGGTCCTGAATTACGGCCAGGTCGCCCCGCAGGTCGAGGAAACCAAGGAGGTCGAGGGCGAGCGCACCGACTGACCTCAAGCTCTAATCCAGCCGCACCGGCGGGCTGATCAGATGGTCGAGGTCATCGAGGATCCAGGTGATCGTCCCGCGCAGGGGGCCGTACAGGCCGATCTGGTGCTGGCGGTACAGCAGGTCGTGGGTAAGCCGTGCCGAGAGGCCGTTCAGCCGGCCGCCCCCGAACGTGTAGCGCCCGAGGGTGCCCCAGCCGTTGAAATCGGCCAGCGAGACGATGGCGCCCTTCTCGACATACTGGAACGGCGGCAGCTCCGTCGCGACCGTATCCCCCCGGGCGAGTGCCCGCCCGAGATGGGATGAAAGGTGCTGCGCCTGCTGCCGCGCCGCCTGGGCGGTGGCAGGGACCGGCTTGCCGGTCTTGGGATCGGCCTGGCTGGCGCAATCCCCGAGCGCGACGATCGCCGGGTCCCGGGTCGTGCGCAGATCGGGACCGACCACGAGTTGGCCGGTGCGCGAGCGCTCCAGCCCCTCGATCGCGCCGAGCACGTCCGGCGCCTTCACGCCAGCGGCCCAGACCTTGAGCCCGGCCGGGATGCGGCTGCCGTCCTTCAGGGTGAAGCCTGACGCATCTGCGCCCGTGACCATGGCGCCGGTCCGAACCTCCACGGCGAGATCCGACAGGGTGCGGGCGGCCGCCCGGGAGACCCGCTCCGGGAAAGCCGGCAGCAGCCGCGGCCCGCTCTCGATCAGGGTGAGACGCAGCCGCTGCGGAAGGTCCGGGGAGCCGTATTCCGAGGCCAGGTTGATCGCGTGCTTCAGCTCCGCGGCCAGCTCGACGCCGGTGGCGCCGCCACCGACGATGGCGATCTCGAGCATCTCGGGGCTGTCGAGCCGGGCCAGGAGATGGCGCCGCAAGTGCCGGTGGAACGACTCGGCCTCGGTGAGGTCATCGATGGTCAGGCAATGTTCGGTGACCCCCGGGGTGCCGAAATCGTTGGCCCGGCTGCCGATGGCGAGGATCAGGAGATCGTAGGCGAGATCGGCTTCCGGCCGCCCCTGCGCCGCCTCGACCGCGAGCCGAACCCGCCGGGCCGGGCGGTCGACCTCGACCAGGGTGCCCGGCTGGAACCGGAAACCGTTCCGGCGCGCCTGCGCGAAGAAATCGACCTTCTGCCGGTCGGGCTGGGCCGTGCCGGCGGCAAACGTGTGCAGCATCGGCTTCCAGACATGGGACAGGCTGCGATCGGCCAGCACAACCTCGGCCTTGCCGCCCCGGCCGAGGCTGGTCGCCACCTCGATCCCCGCGACCCCGCCGCCGATGATCACGATCCGCGCTTTGTCCGCCATGCCGTCTCCAGGAATTTTCGCTCCCGGTGAACGCCGTGCGGGCGCCGATGTTCGTGCATTGACTCACGCGGCGCTCGCCGCCCGCTCACTCGGACTCGGCGCGATGGAGCCGATGTTCCTGGGTGATACCGCCATAGCCATAAGCCGCCGCTCGACTATCGATGATGTGGATGTTCGAATGCGGGTGCAGGTTGCCGAGGATGCTCGAAAGAAGGTCGAAAGCGGCGCGATGGAAATCGGCCTTTTCGGTCTTGGTGTTCGTTTCGTCCGTGACTTTCACCTCAAGACGGAACGCTTTCCTGCCGAGTTCGGACAACGATCGGCCTGCGATGAACCATTGGTCATCTGGCTGATACTGAACGATCATTGCCGTGCGATTCACCTCTTTCTTCAAGACACGACAGGTCAGAGCAGAGATTTCCTCGGCAAGGCGGCGGGTCAGATGTTGATCGGGCTGCCCCGATACGGTCAGCGTGATACCGGGCATCTCGGCTCCTACCGGTTACGTTACGGCCGAAGCCAGCATGCCGCGCTCCTTGTGACGACAAAAGCAGGAAGATACGATGTCATCCATCGGTTTACCGGATGGATGAATGGCCCAGCTGTTCGATCTTGATCGCCTTAAGACTCTGGTGACGATCGCGGAGACGGGCAGCCTGTCATCGGCCGCTCCGCGCCTGTGCCGCTCGCAATCGGCGATCAGCGAACAGATCCGCAAGCTCGAAGAGATGTGTGGCCGCCCGCTGCTCGTGCGCGGCAAGACCGGCGCGAGCCTGACGCCGGCGGGCAAGCGCCTCGTCGCCCATGCACGCGAGTTGCTCGCCCTGAGTGACGTCGCCTACAGAGATATGCAGGGCGCTCGATTGGCCGGCGACTTACGTCTAGCGATTACGGATTATTTCCGGCCGCAAGCCTTGCCGGTCATCCTCCGGCGCTTGCGCGAGCGGTTTCCTCGGCTGCGCATGCATGTCTCGATCCGGAAGAGCGCCCGGATTGAAGAAGAGGCCGCGGCAGGATCGTTCGATATCGGGCTTTCCATGACCCTGCTGACTGGGGATCGATCCAGCACTCACGCCAGCGAAGATTACATCCGATTGCGCCGCGAGCCCCTGCTCTGGGTTGCCGATCGATCCTTCCGAGCGCCCGAGCCGGATATCCTTCCGCTCGTCGTCCTGCCCGATACCTGTTCGCTGCAACGCTTCATCGTCAAGACGCTCGACGCCCATGCCGTCCCGTATGCGATCGGGCATTCGGCCTCCGGGATCGGCGGATTGCATCTGGCGCTCGCGGCGGGCCTGGGCATCGCCTGCCTCAACGCGTCCGCTGTGCCCGAGGGCGCCGTTCCGCTGACTGGGAACCCGCGGCTGCCGCCTCTGCCGGAGGTCGAGTTCTGCCTGGTCCCATCGCGCCCCGACGCGCCATCCGTCATCTTGGAAGCCAGAGCTATGCTGGCCGAACACTTGGCCTGACGGGCATCTTGCGGGGAGTGCCGATCTCAATCACGCGCGTCGCGCCGTCTCGTCCCGGGTCCCGGGTCGCATTCCGGTTACGCGGCATGCGCCCAGGACAGGAACGGCGCGAGACTCCCATCGCTCTGCTTCGTCAGTCTCCATTGAGACCGCGGGCGGGCCCGGCGGATAACCGACAGGTCGCTCAAACGAAAAAACCGCCCGAAGGCGGCTTCTCGCAGGTTGAGTGGCGTTCGAAACAATCAGGCTCGCAGGCGGGTCCGGACCTCGCCGAGGCTGGCGCGGATCAGGCCTTGTGCGGCGTCGCCCTGCATCCGCTCGCGCAGGATGGTCTCGGAAACCTTGACGGCAGCGTCCGCAGCGGTCGCCCGGACTTGAGCTTCGGCTTGGGCTTCGGCCTGCGAAATCTTCAGCTCGGTCGCCTTGGTGCGGCGCGCCAGGAAGTCGTCGAGCTTGCGATGACCCTCTTCGGCGGCGCGCTTGGCTTCCTCGCGGGCGCCGGCAATGATCGCCTCGGCTTCCTTCTCGGCCTCGGCGCGGCGGCGCTTGTAGTCGGCCAGCACGGTCGCAGCTTCCTCGCGCAGGCGCTTGGCCTCGTCGAGTTCGTGACGGACGCGGTTGGCGCGACCGTCGAGGCCCTTGGTCATCGCCGAGAAGGCGCCGGCCTTCCAGGCGATGCCCAAGAAGATGACGAACGCGACGGCGACCCAGAATTCGGCTTCGAGCAGCATCGTGGGTTCCCGTCTAGTGTGCGGTGGCGTCGAGGGCGCGGTCCAGGGTCGCCGGATCGGGCGCCTGTCCCGTCAGGCGCTCCACGATCGCCGTCGCGGCCTCGCCGGCGATGCTGCGGACATTGCCCATCGCAGCCTCGGTCCGGGTCCGGATCGTCGCCTCGGCGGTGGAGAGCTTGGCGTTCAGATCCGCCTCGAGCGCCTTGCGCTTGGTCTCGGCCTCGCCAGCCAATTCGTTCCGGGTGGTCTGGGCGATGTCGCGGGCCTTGCCCTGGGCATCGCGCAGCGCGGTCTCGTAGGCGATGCCGGCGGCGTCCGCCTCGGCCTTCATGGCCTGAGCCTGATCGAGGTCGGCGCGCAGGCGCTCGGCGCGGGCATGCAGGATCGCCTGGATCCGCGGCAGCGCGACCTTGTCCATCAGGTAGTAGAGGAGACCGAAGGCCAGCGCGAGCCAGATCAGCTGCGACAGGAACCCGGAGGTCTCGAAGGGCGGGAAGGCGCCGCTATGCGCTTCCGTGTGCTCGACATGGCCGGGCACGACCTGCGTGTCGGCGCCCGGGGGCGGCGTGGTGAGGGGATTCGGCTGAGCCATGAGACCGCTACACTGACACCGTTCGCTTGGGTCGCCGCCGACGCGGTGACGGAAGAAGGCGGACGCCCCGTTCGCGAAGCGTCCACCTGGTGGTCGGGCGGTGAGAGCCCGGTGGAGGCCGCGTCATCCGCGGCCCCCGAGCGCGTCGATCAGACGGCGAACAGCAGCAGCAGCGCGATGAGCAGCGAGAAGATGCCCAGCGCCTCGGTCAGGGCGAAGCCCAGGAGCAGCGTGGCGCGCTGGCCGTCGGCCGCGGAGGGATTGCGAAGGGCGCCGGCAAGGAACTGACCGAACAGGTTGCCGAGGCCGATGCCCGCACCCGCCATGCCAAGGCAGGCGAGGCCGGCGCCGATGTACTTCGCAGCGACGGGATCCATGATAACTCCTGAGGTCTCTTCAGATCGAAACGTGCGGTGACGTTCGCGGCGGGTGGAGCCGGCCAAGTGCGGAGGCCGGGGTGAAGCTGAGCGGCCGGGGCGTGCGCCTAGTGGCCGGGATGAAGCGCGTCGTTGAGGTAGATCGCCGTCAGCGTCGCGAAGACGTAGGCCTGAAGCGCCGCAACGAGGAACTCGAGGGCGGTCAGCGCGATCGTCAGGAACAGCGGAAGCGGCGATAGCACGCTCCAGGCCCCCGCGAGAAGAAGCTGGACCACGAAGAACGCGAAGATCTTCATCGCGATGTGGCCGGCGAGCACGTTGGCGAACAGACGGACAGAGAGGCTGATCGGTCGCGAGACGAACGAGATGATCTCGATCGGCACGAGGATCGCCAGGAGCGGCTTCGGCACGCCCGACGGCACGAACAGCCCGAAGAAGTGGGTACCGTGCTTCATGACGCCGTAGATCACCACCACCGAGATCACCAGGGCGGCGAGGCCGAAGGTGATGATCAGGTGGCTGGTCACCGCGAAGGCGTAGGGGATCATGCCGAACAGGTTCAGGATCAGCACGAACATGAACAGCGAGAACACCAGCGGCATGAACCGCTTGCCGCCGTCGCCGGTGGCCTGGTGAAGCGTATCCGCGATGAATTCGTAGAAGATCTCGGCCATAGACTGCATCCGCCCCGGCACCACCGAGCGCGAGGCCGTCGCCACCACGGTGATCAGCGCGATCACCCCGACGGCGGCAAACATGTACAGAGCGGATTGTGTGAAGGCGAGTTGCTGATGGCCGATATGGCCCAGCGATACGAGCGGCTTCAGCTCGAACTGCTCGATCGGGTCGATCGTGACCGCCATTCTCGCTTCCGCCCCTCTTGATCCGGCGCGCCGATGAACTCGGCCGCCTCAAACCTCTATCGAACGGCGTGCCTTATGGCTCTTGCCGATCGCCTCGTCCGGGACGCGCGCCGGCAAAACCTGACACCCGCATCACGTTGTAGATCCCCACCACGAACCCCAGCATCAGAAGGACGATCAGGCCCCAGGGTTTCGTCCCGAAGACATGATCGACGATCCAGCCGAGTATGCCCCCCGCGATCACGCCCGCGACGAACTCCGTGGAGATCGTCATGGCTTGGCCAAGCGAGGAGGGCCCGGTACCCCGAGGCCGCGAAGAAGGATCGGGAGCGGCTTGCGGACGCTTCCGTTCGATCTGCGTCTCGAGATGTCTGAGCCTCGCGGAGAGTTCGCTGTCCGTCGGCGTTCCTTCGGTCCCGTTCCCATCCCTGGAATCGTCGCCGCTCACGGCTGAAACTCACAGGGCGGGAGGATCTGAAACCGGCTGGACGCCCCCATCAAGCGGGCGCACCATAGTTTCGCCTATCTTGAGTGTCAAGGCGACGCCGATACATATTAAACCTTTGACGGATATGATGTTTTGGGTTCTTGGCGCGGCCCGGGGGCGTGGTGCTTCGCGCATCGCCCCGCACCGCCGATCAAGCGCCCAGGATCGGCTTGATCACCTTCTCCATGCCGTCGATCGTCATCTCGCCGGTGTAGCGCTCGCCGTTGATGAAGAAGGTCGGCGTCGAATCCACCTTCAGGACGTCCAGCCCGCGCTGCTTCACGGAATTGACCGCGCCGTAGACCTTCTGGTCCTTCAGGCAGGCCTCGAAGGTGTCCTTGGTGTAGCCGGCCTGCCGGAGCATCTGCTCCAGGGCGTCGACCGGCTTCTGGGTGAAGGCCCAGGCCGGCTGCTGGTCGAACAGCAGGTCGGTGATCGGGTAATATTTGGCGTCGCCCTGGCAGCGCGCCAGCATGAAGGCCGCCGTCGCCAGCGGGTCGAGGGGGAATTCGCGCAGGGTGAAGCGCACCTTGCCGGTATCGATGTAGCGCTCCTTGAGCACCGGCCAGGTGGTACGGTGGAACGCGGCGCAGTGCGAGCAGGTCATCGAGGCGTATTCGATGATCGTACACTTGGCGTCGGCCGGGCCGAGCCAGACATCGCCGAGCGGGCCGGGCTGCATCAGCGCCGCCAGGTCGGCGTTCTGCGCCCAGGCCGAGCGGGCGAGGTAGGGCAGGGCAAGGCCGGCGCCGAGCGCGAGGCCGGTGAACTTGAGAGCGTCGCGTCGCGTGGTCATGGGCAGGCTCCGCCGGATTTATTCGGTCTTGGCGTCGCGGTTCGGTACGCGGCTGTGACTGTCCTGGCAAGGTGACGGAATCGCCGCCGGATCTTGCGGCTCAGCGCTCCGGCCGGGTCGCCACGGCCGCGATACCGAGGCGATCCAGGGCGGCGCGCAGGCCGTCATCGTCGATCGCCGCCACCGCGCGCTTCACCTCGACGGCCCGGGACGGATCGATTCCGGTGCGCGGCGCCGGCCGACCGCCGCGGCCGACCCGATCCTGCTGCAGCACGATCCGGGAGACGCAGGCCCAACCGTAATGTGCGTTGATGCGCTGGATCACCACCGGCGCGAGATGCTGGAGCTCGATGGCGAAGACGCCCTCGACCCGGACCACCAGCGTCCCGGATTCGGGTGAGTCACCATCCTTGCGGCGGCGCTTCGGCCATTCGAGCTTCGACGGACGGCAGTAGCGTGCCAGCCGCTCGCCCACGATTTCCGGCCAGGCGGCCAGGATATCGGTCGACGCGAAGCCCTGCGCCGCGAAGGCCGGCCCGATGCAGCTCTCGATCAGCTCGGCCAGCGGTTTGACGCGCGCCATGGGGGTTCGGGCCTCGCCATCCCTAATGAGTCGCGCGAGGTTAGCGCAGCTTCGTTGACGAAGGGAGCACGAGCCTGGGGTTTCTCGGCCCTATGATCGTTCGGCCCCGCCTTGTATGCAGCCTGGCCCATGCCGCCCTGCCCAGCCACGGATTCCGGGTCCGGTCCCGGACCCCACGCCGACGACCTGCTCGCCTGGTACGACCGGCACCGCCGGGTCCTGCCGTGGCGTGCGCTCGCCGGTGAGGTGCCCGATCCCTACCGGGTCTGGCTCTCGGAGGTGATGCTGCAGCAGACGACGATCGCGGCGGTGCGGCCGTATTTCGAGCGGTTCCTCACGCGCTTCCCCAATATCGACGCCCTGGCCGCCGCTCCCGAGGAGGCGGTGATGTCGGCCTGGGCCGGGCTCGGCTACTATTCCCGGGCGCGCAACCTGCACGCCTGCGCCAAGGCCGTCGCGGCCGCGGGCCGCTTTCCCGACACGGCCGAGGGCCTGCGCAAGCTCCCGGGGATCGGGGCCTACACGGCCGGGGCGATCGCCGCGATCGCGTTCGAGCGGGCGGAGGCCGCGGTCGATGGCAACGTCGAGCGGGTGCTGAGCCGGGTCTACGCCGTGGAAGCGCCACTGCCCGGCAGCCGCCCGGAGATCCGCCGGCTGACGCAAAGCTTGGTGCCGCACGACCGGCCAGGCGACTTCGCGCAGGCGCTCATGGATCTCGGCGCGACGATCTGCACGCCCAAGCGCCCCGCCTGCGCGCTCTGCCCGTGGATGCTGCCCTGCCAAGCCCGGGCGCTCGGCACGCAGGACACGTTCCCGCGCAAGATCAAGCTGGCCAAGGGGGCGCTCCGGCGAGGCGCGGCCTTCGTGGCGATCCGCAGCGGCGACGAGGCGGTGCTGCTGCGGACGCGCGCGCCCGAAGGGCTGCTCGGCAACATGGCCGAGCCGCCCGGCAGCGCCTGGGAGCCGGATTACGATGTCGCCGCGGCCCTGCTGGACGCCCCCCTCGACGCCCGCTGGAAGCGCCTGCCGGGCCTCGTCCGCCACGGCTTCACGCATTTCCCGCTGGAGCTGACGGTGTTCTCGGCCCGGGTCGCGCTCTCGACCCCGACGCCCCCAGGTATGCGCTTCACCCCGCGCGCGGCGCTGGACGACGAGCCGCTGCCCGGCCTGATGCGCAAGGTGCTGGCCCACGCCTTCGATCCGAAGCCGGAGCCCGAGAAGAAGCCGCGCGGCCGCCCGAAGAAGGAGCCGCCGCCGATGCCGCTGCTCGCGGCCATGGAGGCGCCGATCACGATGGAGGATCCGGAGCCGCGGCCGAGCGTGCGCGCGGTGCCCAAGCCTCGGCCGAAACCGGCGCCGGAGCCGCCGCCGGACACGGACGATTTTTTGGATGGCGAGCCCGAGGCACCCCCGGCCCCGGTGCGCGCCCGGTCGACGCCGCGCCGGCCTGGCGCTGCGCGGCGGCGTTAATCTCAAAAGAAACCGGGTTCCCAAAAGGGCGAGCCCTTTGGTGGGGATTGGGGCGAAGCCCCAAGCTGTTCGCAGGGCTCCGCTCTGCACCCGCCAAAGGGCTGAGCCCTTTGGGATCCCGTGACCGAGAGGGGACCAGCTCAGCCGTTCGCCATCGCCTGGCGCAGCCCGGCCCGGTAGCTGTCGATCACCACCGGCTTGCCGGAGCGCTCGACGTGCCAGAAGGTCCAGCCGTTGCAGGCCGGGAGCCCCTGGACCAGGGCGCCGATCTTGTGGATCGAGCCGATGACCAGGCCATTGTCGAGCTGTCCGTCCGGACGCACCGTGGCGCGGAAGCGGCGGCGCTCGTCGGTGACGATCTCGCCCGGGCGGATATGCCCGGCCTCGATCACCGAGAGGAACGGCACCCGCGGCTCGGCGCGCTTGGTCGGCGCCACCATGAGGGCAGCTTTCGACAGCGGCTGCACGGCGGCGATCCGCTCCATCGCGGCCTTCGCGTAGGTCGCCTCGCGCTCGATGCCGATGAACCGGCGTCCGAGGCGCTTGGCGACGGCGCCGGTGGTGCCGGTGCCGAAGAACGGATCGAGCACCACGTCGCCGGGATTGGTCGCCGCCATCAAAGTGCGGGCGAGGAGCGCCTCGGGCTTCTGGGTCGGATGGACCTTATGGCCCTCCGCATCCTTCAGCCGCTCTTCGCCGGTGCAGAGCGGGATGAACCAGTCCGAGCGCATCTGAAGGTCCTCGTTGCCCCCCTTCATCGCGTCGTAATGGAAGGTGTAGCCCTTCGAGTCCGCCGAGCGCGAGGCCCAGATCAGGGTCTCGTGGGCGTTGGTGAAGCGCTTGCCGCGGAAGTTCGGCATCGGGTTGGCCTTGCGCCAGACGATGTCGTTGAGGATCCAGTAACCGAGATCCTGCAACGCGCTCCCGACCCGGAAGATGTTGTGGTAAGACCCGATCACCCAGAGGGTCGCGTTCGGCTTCATCACCCGACGGCAGGCGGCGAGCCATTCGCGGGTGAAGGTGTCGTAGGCCTCGAAGGTCGCGAACTTGTCCCAGTCGTCGTCGACCGCGTCGACACGGCTCTGGTCCGGACGCAGCAAGCCGGCGTCGCCGAGCTGCAGGTTGTAGGGCGGGTCGGCGAAGACGCAGTCGACGCTGGACGCCGGCAGCGCGTTCATGGCCGCGATGCAATCCCCGACCAGCACTTGGTCGAGGGGGAGGGGACGCTGGACGGGTACGAGACCCATCCGTGGCGCCGACGCGGGCCGCCCGGCACGCGAGACCTGTTTCCGGGCGACGGCGTCGGCAACCACGGTACGCGGGGAAGCCATGGCAAACACCGGTTACGCGACTGACCGGCAGACCATGCGTCGGACACGGTAAAGGTCGCGTTGTCGAAATTGCCCGGCTCGCGTCCCGTTCTGGGGCTGCAGTTTTTGCCTAGCGCCGGCCCGACCAATCCTTCTTCAGATGTAGCGCGTTCCGGACGCCGCGTTTACGTGCACGGTGTCATAAAGTGAGACCGGTCTTCTCGCCGTCACTGGGTCTTGTAGCGATCAATCCTGCTGATCTGCACAGAACGTCAAGTTTCGGCGGAAGTCGGTGCTCGCCTCCACCTGAGCGGGATGCAGGGTCACACCCAGCGCAGACCTTAGGCTTAAATGCTGATCTGAGGAATGGCAGCAGGTTCGGCAAGAAGACTTGCCGTTCGCTTGGCACGACTGTCGCCGATACAAATCGTGTCGAGGTCGGAAATAAATCGAAACCAAACGCCAAGTCATCGGCATGACCAGGCACAAACCGGCCAAAATGTGACCTGAACTCGCCTGAAAAGCCCGCCTTATTCCGGCCCGTTTCTGAAACGACTGGCGCCGCCCCGGAAACAACAAGGGAATGCGGGAAGAATGACATCTGGTTTCGGTAAGTTCGTGGCCTCCGTTGGAATGCTGTCTGCCATCGTCGGAACGACCCTCCCGGCTGCTGCCCAGAGCGGCGCGGCCTCCTGGTACGGGAGCGGCCATCGCACCGCGAACGGCGAGCGTTTCAACCCCAACGGACTGACCGCTGCCCATCGCAGCCTGCCGTTCGGAACCCGCGTCCGCGTCGAGAACCGCCGGACCGGCCGCTCGGTGGTGGTGCGGATCAATGACCGCGGCCCGTTCGTGCGCGGCCGGATCATCGATCTCTCGCGGGGCTCGGCCCGTGCCCTCGGCATGGGCGGCACGAGCTACGTCTCGCTTCAGGTCCTGAACTGAGCATCCGGGACTGACGGCTTCCTGGCCGAACGAGTCCTGAAGCCGTCCGGCCTCCCGACGTTGTCTGCAGCATCGGGAGGCCCCATGTGCTGCGAAAGCAGCCCGGATCCAGCCGACCCATGCCCAAACCCCTGATCGTCGACATCCCGCACGACCTCGGCCGCGACGAGGCCAAGCGGCGCCTCGAGCACGGCACCGATCAAGCGCGGGCGTTCCTGGCCAAGAGCGGCGTCACGGTCGACCAGCTCGCCTGGACCGGCGACCGCCTCGATTTCGGCGTCTCGGCCATGACCCAGAAGATCGGCGGCACGATCGATGTCGGCGCCGAGAGCGTCCGCCTGGAGGTGAAGCTGCCGTTCCTGCTCGCCCTGTTCGCTGAAAAGATCCAGAAGGTGGCGAGCAAGGAAGGCAATCTCCTGCTCACCAAGAAGTAGCGCTCCGGAACCCCGGCCGCGGGCTGTCGTTGCTGCCCGAACGGTGCGGGACAGCACCGCGGGCCTTCTGGAGGATAACCGTGCCGGACTTCACCCTCGCCGATCCGGGCCAAGTGCCGGAAATCCCGCCGCAACAGCCCACTCCGGCGCCGGATACGCCGTACGATCCGCCCCAGGCGCCGACGCAGCCGCCTGGCCCGGAGATCCCTGGCAACACTCCGGCCGAGGCGCCGGGCATCCAGCCGCCGGAGATCCCGGTGAACGATCCCGGCCCGCCGGAGATCAGCCCGCCGACCGGGCCGGCCAACCCGATCGCCTGAACGACGGGGAGCGCCGTTTGAACCGGACGCCCGGCACTGCCATAAGCCCGGCATGGCCGCTCCCCCCCTTCTGACTCTCCAGGACGTCGCGCTCACCTTCGGCGGCACGCCGCTGATCAACCGCGCCGACCTGACCATCTCCCCCGGCGAGCGCACCTGCCTCGTCGGGCGGAACGGCTCGGGCAAGTCGACCCTGATGAAGATCGCCGCCGGCCTGGTCGAGCCGGACAAGGGCCGGCTGTTCGTCCAGCCCGGCACCACGATCCGCTACCTGGCGCAGGAGCCGGATTTCTCGGGGTTCTCCAACACCCTGGATTTCGTCGAGGCTGGTTTGCCGCCGGGCGAATCCGCTCATCGTGCGCGGTACCTGCTGGAAAGCCTCGGCATGACCGGGGCCGAGGATCCGAAAAAGCTCTCGGGCGGCGAGGGGCGGCGCGCCGCGCTCGCCCAGGCGCTCGCCCCCGAGCCCGACGTGCTGCTGCTCGACGAGCCGACCAACCATCTCGACCTGCCGGCGATCGAGTGGCTCGAAGCGGAGCTGCGCGGAACCCGCGCCGCGATGGTCCTGATCAGCCACGACCGGCGGTTTCTCTCCGCGCTATCCCGCGCCACGATCTGGCTGGACCGCGGAGAGACGCGAAGGATCGAGCAGGGTTTTTCCAACTTCGAAGCTTGGCGCGACGCATTCTTCGAGGAGGAGGAGCGCGACCAGCACAAGCTCGACCGCAAGATCGTCGCCGAGGAGCACTGGCTGCGCTACGGCGTCACCGCGCGCCGCAAGCGAAACGTCCGCCGCCTCGGCAACCTGCACGAGCTGCGCCAGAATCGCCGCGACGTCCGGCGCCCGGTGGGCAGCGTCAGCATGCAGGCGTCAGAAGCCGAATCCTCCGGCAGCCTCGTTGTGGAAGCCCGCGACATCGCCAAATCCTACGGCGAGCGGACCATCGTGGACGGTCTGTCCCTGCGGGTGATGCGCGGCGACCGGCTCGGCATAGTGGGAGCCAACGGCGCCGGCAAGTCGACGCTGATCAACCTGCTGATGGGCCGGCTCGCCCCCGATTCGGGGCAGATCGTGCTCGGCTCCAACCTGATGCCGGTGGTGCTCGACCAGGCCCGGGCGACCCTGGAGCCCGGGATGACCGTCACCGAGGTGCTCACCGGCGGCCGGGGCGACAGCGTCACGGTGAACGGCCAGAGCCGCCACGTCATCGGCTACCTGAAGGACTTCCTGTTCAGCCCCGAGCAGGCCCGGACCCCGGTCTCGGTGCTGTCCGGCGGCGAGCGCAACCGCCTGTTGATCGCCCGCGCGCTGGCACAACCGGCCAACCTGCTGGTTCTCGACGAGCCGACCAACGACCTCGACCTCGAGACCCTCGACCTGCTCCAGGAGATGCTCGGCGATTACCAGGGCACGCTCATCCTGGTGAGCCACGACCGCGACTTCCTCGACCGGGTCGCCAGCAGCGTGCTGGTCTCGGAGGGGGCCGGCCGCTGGGTCGAATATGCCGGCGGCTACAGCGACATGCTGGTCCAGCGCGGCCAGGGGGTCGAGGCGCGCACGGTCGCGCCCACGAAGAAGGAACCGCGCGAGCGCACGGCCCCGGCCGCCCAGCCTGCCGGAAAGCCGAAGCTCGGCTTCAAGGACCAGCACGAGTTGAAGACGCTCCCGGCCCGCATGGAGAAGCTCGAAGCGGCGATCGCCCAGCTCAAGACGATCCTCGACGATGCGGACCTCTACGCCCGCGACCCGGCCCGGTTCGACAAGGCCACCGCCATGCTGGCCCAGGCCGAGACCGAGCTGTCCCAGGCCGAGGACCGCTGGCTGGAACTGGAGATGCTGCAGGCCGGGTGATGCCGGCCCTTGACAGGGACTAGGAAAACTGTCTTATACGGCCTCGGCGGGCGCGATCCCGCGGGGCCGCAACGATCAGGAACCGAACGGAACGGATGATCGCATGACCGCCTATCAGACCCTCGAACAGCGCTTCTCCCGCCTGGCGGCCCTGGAAGGCGCGGCCGGGATCCTCGGCTGGGATGCGCAGACGCTGATGCCCGACGGGGCCGCGGAGGCGCGGGGCGACCAGTTGGCGATCCTGCGCGGTCTGGCCCACGAGATCCTGACGGCCCCCGAGACGCATGACGAGCTCGCCGCCGCCGAGCGGCAGGGCGGCCTCGATTCCTGGACGGCCGCCAACCTGCGGGAGATGCGGCGCGCCCAGGCCCATGCCGGCGCGGTGCCCCGGGACCTCGTGGAGGCGAGCTCGCGGGCCGTGTCCCGGTCCGAGATGGTTTGGCGCGAGGCGCGGCGGGACTCCGATTTCGCCCGGCTGGCGCCGTATCTCGCCGAGGTGCTGCGGCTGCAACGGGAGATCGGGCAGGCCAAGGGCGCGGCGCTCGGGCTCGACCCCTACGACGCCCTGCTCGACAGCTACGATCCCGGCATGCGCCGGGCGGTGATCGATCCGCTATTCGCTGACCTGACGAGCTGGCTGCCGGACCTGATCGCCCGCGCCCGGGCGATCCAGGATGCGCGCCCGGCGCCGCTGCCCCTGGAGGGGCCGTTCGACACGGGCACGCAGCGCGCGCTCGGCCTCAAGCTGATGACCGCCCTCGGCTTCGATTTCGCCCGCGGCCGCCTCGATATCAGCTTGCACCCGTTCTGCGGGGGCGCCACCGACGACGTGCGCATCACCACCCGCTACGACGAGGCCGATTTCGGCCGCGCCCTGATGGGCGTGCTGCACGAGACCGGCCACGCCCTCTACGAGCAGGGCCGCCCCGCCGCCTGGCGCCACCAGCCGGTCGGCGCCGCCCGGGGCATGAGCCTGCACGAGAGCCAGTCGCTCATCGTCGAGATGCAGGCCTGCCGCAGCCGGGCGTTCTTCACCTATCTGGCCCCACTGCTGCGCGAGGCGTTCGGCCGGTCCGGGCCGGAATGGTCGCCGGAGAACCTGCACGCCCTGAACACCCGGGTCCGGCCAGGCTTCATCCGGGTCGATGCCGACGAGGCGACCTACCCGGCCCATATCCTGCTGCGCTACCGGCTGGAGACCGCGATGATCGCGGGCGACCTCGCGGTGGCCGACTTGCCCGGCGCCTTCAACGACGGGTTGCGTGACCTCCTCGGCCTCACCGTGCCGGAGGACCGCCTCGGCTGCCTGCAGGACATCCACTGGCCGAGCGGCGCCTTCGGCTATTTCCCGACCTACACGCTCGGCGCCCTCGCCGCGGCCCAGCTGTTCCGGGCGGCCCGGGCGGCAGAGCCGGCCTTGCCGGGCTGCCTCGCCGAGGGCGATTTCGCACCGCTGCGCACGTGGCTGCGCGCCAACGTCCACGAGGTCGGCAGCCTGCTTGGAACGGATGATTTGTTGGTCCAGGCCACGGGAGCGCCCCTCGGGACGGCGGCGTTCCGAGCGCATCTGGAGGGGCGGTATCTGGGGGCTTAGCGCACGGTGCCGCGCCTTCGTTGAGATCTGTCAGGCAAACCGGGTCGGCCCGTATTTGTCCCCGATAACCATAGTGCTAACATCCAGCTCACGAAGCATGGGGATCGGCCATGGCGATCATTGGCAGACATAAACCCGGTCAATTCGGTCTGTTTCTTGTGGTCAAAGACGTTGCGGCCGCAGC